>JBJMKZ010000020.1:0-137215 GCA_045805565.1 Solirubrobacteraceae bacterium
CGCGATGCCGACCGGGCAGGTGTTCAGGTGGCACGCGCGCATGTAGATGCAGCCCATCGTGATGAGCGGCGCGGTCGAGAAACCAAACTCCTCGGCGCCGAGCAGCGCGGCGATCGTCACGTCGCGGCCGGTGCGCAGCCCGCCATCGGCCTGGACGCAGACCCGGCCGCGAAGGCCGTTGCGCGCCAGCGTCTGCTGGGTCTCGGCGAGGCCGATCTCCCACGGCACGCCCGCGGACTGGATCGAGCTGACCGGCGATGCGCCGGTGCCGCCGTCGTGGCCCGCGATGACGACGTGGTCGGAGTTCGCCTTCGCCACGCCCGCGGCAACCGTGCCCACGCCCACCTCCGACACCAGCTTCACGCTGATCCGCGCGCCCGGGTTCGCGCAGCGCAGGTCGAAGATCAGCTGCTTGAGGTCCTCGATCGAGTAGATGTCGTGGTGGGGCGGCGGCGAGATCAGGCCCACGCCGGGCGTCGAATGGCGCAGCCTGGCGATGTAGCGGTCTACCTTGTGCCCGGGCAGCTGACCGCCCTCGCCGGGCTTGGCGCCCTGGGCGATCTTGATCTGGATCTGGTCGGCGTTGACCAGGTAGTTGATCGTCACCCCGAAGCGCCCTGAGGCGACCTGCTTGATCGCCGAGCGGCGGAAGTCCCCGTTGGGATCGGGCGTGTAGCGGCGCTCGTCCTCGCCGCCCTCGCCGGTGTTCGACATGCCGCCGATCCGGTTCATGGCGATGGCCAGCGTCTCGTGGGCCTCGGGTGAGAGCGCGCCGAGGCTCATCCCGCCGGTCGAGAAGCGCTTGACGATCTCCTGCGCGGGCTCCACCTCCTCCACCGGAATCGGGGCGGTGTCCTCGCGGAAGCGCAGCAGTCCGCGCAGCATGCCGTGGCGCGCGTTCTCCTCGTTGACCAGGCCTGAGAAGCGCTCGTAGGTCTCGTCGGCGGGTTCCGACTCGCCGTTTCGACGCACGGAGTGCTGGAGGAGGGCGATCGTCTCGGGGTCCCACATCCGTCGCTCGCCGTCGCGGCGCCACATGTACAGCCCTCCCGAGGGCAGCAGCTCGGACCGCGCCTCGGGGTAGCCGCGGGCGTGGCGTTCCAGCGCCTCGCGGGCCAGGACGTCGATGCCCACCCCGCCGATTCGCGACGCGGTTCCCGTGAAGTAGCGGTCGATCAGCTCCGGCTCGAGCCCGACCGCTTCGAAGATCTGAGCGCCGCAGTAGGAGTGGACGGTCGAGATGCCCATCTTGGAGAGCACCTTCAAAAGCCCCTTGCCGATCGCCTTGACCACCTGGCACTCCGCCTGGTCTCGGTCCATGCCGTCGGGCAGCATGCCGCGCTCGAGCAGGTCGTCGAGCGAGTCGAGCATCAGGTACGGATTCACCGCGCTCGCGCCGTAGCCGATCAGGGTGCATATGTGGTGGATCTCGCGCGGCTCCCCCGATTCGACCACCAGCCCGGCGCGCAGACGGGTCCCCTCACGGACGAGGTGGTGGTGCACCGCGGCGGTAGCCAGGAGCGACGGGATGGCGGCCCGCTCGGGGCCCACCGCGCGGTCGGAGAGGATCAGGATGTTGACGCCCTCCGCCACCCGGTGGTGGGCCTCGCAGCAGATGCGCTCCACCGCGCGCTCCATGCCGGCCGGTCCCTCGTCGACCGGCCAGGTGACGTCGATCGTGTGCGCCCGGAACACCTGACCACCGGCTTCGCCGGCGGCGCCCGACACCTGCGCCAGCTTCTCCAGCTCGTGCGAGCGCAGGATCGGCTGGCGCATGACCAGCTGACGGGCGTGCTCGGGCGTCTCGTCGAGGAGGTTGCGCTCCGAGCCCACACCGGTGCCCAGGCTCATAACCACCGACTCCCGGATCGGGTCGATGGCCGGGTTCGTGACCTGGGCGAAGAGCTGCTTGAAATAGGCGAACAGCGGCGGCTGGCGGTCGGAGAGCACCGCCAGCGCTATGTCGTTGCCCATCGAGCCCACGGGCTCCTGTCCGGTCGTCGCCATCGGCGCCAGCAGCACCTTGAGGTCCTCCTGCGAGTAGCCGAAGGCGAGCTGGAGCTGGTGACGGGGCTGGGGGGGAGCCGGCGCACGCGGAGGCTCGGGCAGGTCGTCGAAGTGGACCGAGGAGCGCTCGAACCACTCGCGGTACGGGCGTCGGGTGGCAACCTGCTGCTTGATCTCGTCGTCCTCGACGATGCGGCCCTGGTCGAGGTCGACCAGGAACAGCTTGCCCGGGTGCAGGCGACCCTTGCGGACGACGAGCTCCTCGGGTATCGGCAGCACGCCGGTCTCCGACGCCATCACGACGTATCCGTCACGGGTCTGCACCCAGCGTCCGGGACGCAGCCCGTTGCGGTCGAGCGTGGCGCCCACCAGGCGGCCGTCACTGAACGCGACCGCGGCGGGGCCGTCCCAGGGCTCCATCAGGCAGGAGTGAAACGCGTAGAAGCCCCGCAGCTCTTCGGAGATGTCGTCACGCTGCTCCCAGGCTTCGGGTATCAGCATCATCAGCGCGTGCGGGAAAGACCGCCCGGCCAGGGTGAGGAATTCCAGGACGTTGTCGAGCGTGGCGGAGTCCGAGCCGCCGGGGCGGACCACCGGCAGCACCTTGCGCAAGTCGTCGCCGAACCGGTCCGAGGTCAGCTCCGACTCGCGGGCGCGCATCCAGTTGACATTGCCCATCAGCGTGTTGATCTCGCCGTTGTGGGCGAGCAGCCGGTACGGGTGGGCGAGCGGCCAGGACGGGAAGGTGTTGGTCGAGAACCGCGAGTGGACGAGCGCCACGCGGCTGGTCACGCCCTCCTCGCCCAGGTCGGCATAGAACTGCGGCAGTTGCAGCGAGGTCAGCATGCCCTTGTAGACGATCGTCCGCGACGAGAACGAGGCCACGTAGAGGCCCTCGCCCGCGGCCCGGACGGCCAGGCGGCGAATGACGTACAGCTTGCGCTCGAAGCCGTCGTGATCGTGGGTCAGCTCGGGAGCCGCGGCCACGAACAGCTGGCGGATTCGAGGCATCACCGCCCGGGCGGTCGCGCCGCATTGGCTCGGGCGCACCGGCACGTCGCGCCAGCCGAGCACGTGCTGCCCCTCCGCCTCGACCGCGTCGGTCAGGAGGCGCTGCACCCGCTCGCGTTCCGCGTCGTCATGCGGCAGGAAGCAGACCGCCACGCCGTAGTGGAACGGCGCCGGCAGCTCGAAGGGGAGAACCGCGCGCAGGAAGGCGTCGGGGATCTCCAGCAGCATTCCGGCGCCGTCGCCGGTGTCCGGGTCCGAACCCTGCGCTCCGCGGTGGAAGAGATTCTCGTTGGCCAGCAGGCCGCGCTCCACCACCTCGCGTGAGGGACCGCCACCCAGGCGGGCGACGAACGCGACGCCGCACGAGGCATGCTCGTTCGCGGGGTCGTAGAGGGGCGCGGCCGGCGGCGGCTGGGGACGATGGTTCATGGGGCGCTCGGGCGGGCCTGCGAGCACGCGTGAGGTCGCGGGAGAGACTACCAGCGCAGACGATTCATAAACAGGTGCGCGACGGCGTCCGATCAGCGCATGACGGCGTCGTACAACGAGGCGACCCGGTGCGCCAGTTCAGGCCACGAATAGCGGTCGGCGGCGACCGTACGGGCGGCCTCACCGCGCCGCCGGCGCTCGCCGCGGTCGTTGACCGCCTCGACCAGAGCGTCGGCGAGCACGGCCTCGTCATCCGGAGGCACCAGCCACCCGGTCTCGCCGTCGTCCACGATCTCGGCGGGGCCGTAGGCGTCGACGGCGATGGGGGGCAGCCCGCACGCCATCCCCTCGACGATCACCTGACCGAACTGCTCGCGCACCGACGGGAGCACCACCACGTCGGAGGTGGCCAGGAACTCCGGGAGATCGGCGTGCTCGTGCCAGCCGGCGAGGAACACGTCGCGGGCGCCGGTCGCCTCGACCGTCTCCAGCGGGTGCTCGCCCTCCCACTCGCCCGGAAAGCCTCCCAGGAGCACCAGCGGGGCGCGCTTGGCGAAGCGCTCCTGCGCCCGCGCGTGGGCCCGGATGAGGAGGCCGACCCGCTTGACCGAGGTGTAGCGGCCGACGTAGAGCAGCACCGGCCCGTCGGCGAACGGCTCGAGGTCGTCTTCGCCGTAGCGGACGCTCCCCGGCTCGCCGCCGGGGCGCCAGCCCTGCGGGCACTCGACGAGGTGCCGCCGCCAGTGCGCCAACCGGTCGACGTCCCGAGGGCGGAAGGTGTCGGGATCGAAGCCGTTGGGGACCACGGTGCACCGGTCGGCGCCCACCCCGAGCAGTTCCTCGAGGCGCTCCAGCTGGGTCGGCGACAGCACCACGATCCCGGCGCAGGCGTCCATCCACCGCCTCATCCGCTCCACCCACGCCTGCGCGTGATCCCAACCCTCCGGAGGGCCGTCGGCGATCTCCTCGAGCATCAGCAGCTCGGTGCCGTGGATGTGGCCGACCACCGGCGTCCCGGCGGCGATCCGCGACGCCGCCTCGTTGAGGGGGGTCAGGTGGTTGAGGTGCAGCACGTCGGCGTCAGCGGCGCCGGCCGCCTCGAGCTCGCGCGCCCAGGCCCCGACCAGCCGTTCGTAGCCGGAGTCGTCGACCCGGGCGAACACCCGGTCCGGGGCGTCGGAGCGGTCCTCGTAGGAGGGGTGCATCGGTGGATCCGCCGCCAGCGGGTCGGCCGCCTCGGCGGCCGCGGTGTAGTCGACGGCCCGCACGTCGAGCCCGTCGAAGAACTGCCTGGCGTCGGTGCGGCCGCCCTCACCGAGCGATCCCGAGACCACCGTCACCTCCCAGCCGCAGGAGGGCAGCTGGCGGGCCAGTGACCGTGTCACCTGAGCCGATCCACCGCGCGGATAGAACAGCAGGCCCATGACCGCGCGCGGCATCGGCCGCGGACGCTAGCACCGCCGCCCGGCCTCCAGCCAAACCTCGCCGAGCCCGACGTGTTTTGCCCGTTGGCTCGGTGGTATGCGCACAGGAGAGCGACGAAAGGAACACAGATGCCATCGCTGGAAGGCAAGAAGGTCGCGTTCGTGGCCACCGACGGCGTGGAGCAGGTCGAGCTCACCGAGCCCTGGAAGGCGGTCGAGGAGGCCGGCGGCAGCCCGGAGCTGATCTCTATCGAGGAGCGCGAGATCCAGGGCTTCGAGCACCTCGACAAGGCCGACACGTTCCAGGCCGAGCGGGCGGCGTCGGAAGCCGGGGTGGACGACTACGACGGGCTCGTGCTGCCGGGTGGCGTGGCCAACCCGGACTTCCTGCGCAGCGACGAGAACGTGGTGGAGTTCGTGCGCGGGTTCTTCGAGCAGGGCAAGCCGGTGGCCGCGATCTGCCATGGCCCCTGGACGCTGGTCGAGGCCGACGTCGTGCACGGCCGCACGCTGACCTCCTGGCCAAGTCTGAAGACCGACATCCGCAACGCGGGCGGCGAGTGGGTGGACGAGGAGGTCCATGTCGACGGCGGCCTGGTCACCAGCCGCAAGCCCGACGACCTGCCGGCGTTCTGCGCGAAGGTCGTGGAGGAGATCGCTGAGGGACGCCACGACCGCCAGGCCGAGAGCGTCACCGGGACCGCCGCCGGCGGTTAGCCGCGTCACCCTGGCGAGGGTCTGAGCGGGCGGCGCCAGTGGCGCCGCCCGCGCTCTACTTGCGGGCTTTGGAGCGCGAGGTGCCCTTGCCGCCGGATCCGCCGCGCGAGCCCCCCGCCGGGGCCTTGGTTCGCCGGCGCGCGGCCGGCCGCCTTGACCGCCCGTCGCCGTCGGCGTCGCCGCGTTCCTTGACCGCGTTCACGCTCGCCTCCAGGGCGGCCATCAGATCGGGCACCTGGGCCGGCTCCTCGGCTGCCGGCTGCACCGCGATCTCCTCGCCCGCGGCCTTGCGGTCCACCAGGTCCAGCACTCGCTCACGGTAGGTGTCGCGGTACTTCTGCGGGCGGAACTCGCCGGTCAGCGACTCGATCAGCTGCTGCGCCATCTCGAGTTCTCGCTTGGTGGTCTTGGCCCCGTTCTCCGGCGCCTCGTCGAGCGAATCGGGGTGGACCACCTCGTCGTCGAACAGCATGGTCGACATCGCCATCACGCGCTCCTTGGGCCGTATCGCGACCAGGCTCTCCTTGGAGCGGATCACCACCCTGGCGATCGCCACTTTGCCCGACTGCGCCATCGCCTCGCGCAGGAGCGCGAACGCCTTCTCGGCGCCGGCGCCCGGGACCAGGTAGTAGGGGTGGTCGTAGTAGATGGGGTCGATCTGGTCGAGCTCGACGAAGTCCTCGATGTCGATCGTGCGCGTCTTCTCCGGGTCGAGCGCCTCGAGCTCCTCCGGGGTGACCACGACGTAGCGGTCGGGCGCCAGCTCGTACCCCTTGACCACGTGCTCGTAGGGCACCTCGTCGCCGGTCGAGGGATCGACCCGCTTCTGCTGGATGCGCACGCCGGTCTCGTCGTGGAGCTGGTGGAAGCGCACGGTCTTGCGCGAGACCGCGCTGTACAGCTTCACCGGGACGTTGACCAGGCCGAACGAGATCGCCCCGCTCCAGATCGAGCGTGGCATCAGCGGGCCCTCGAAGGTAGGTGGCGCATGGTTCACTTCTTACCCCATCTGCGCGCCGGCCACGACCCCGGGACGAAAGCTTGCGGGCTCGTTTCGCCCCCGCGGGGCACGGGTACGGCTCCGACGCGCCCCGAAAGGAGAACACCATGGCGGTTCGCTCCAGCTCCCAGGGCATCCTCGCCGACGAGCAATCCGACAACCGCGACGAGATCATCGAGATGCTCAAGAAGGCCTACTGGATGGAGATCGAGACGGTGATGAGCTACCTGACCAACTCGGTCAACCCGGACGGCGTTCGCGCCCAGGAGATCACCGAGTCCCTGAAGGAGGACATCCAGGAGGAGCTCGGCCATGCCCAGCAGTTCGCCAACCGGATCAAGGAGCTCTACGGGGTCGTGCCCGGGTCGCTCGAGTTCTCGGCCGAGCAGAGCTACCTGCAGCCGCCCGAGCACCAGACCGACATCGTGCACGTGATCAAGGGCGTGATCGAGGCCGAGACCGGCGCCATCGAGCACTACAACCGGATCGTGGAGTTCACCGACCAGACCGATCCGGTGACCAATGACATGGTCATCGAGATCCTCCACGACGAGGAGAAGCACCGGCGCCTGTTCGAGGGGTTCCTGCGCGAGTACGAGGCGGAGGGCCTCGCGTAGACGGTTACGCGGCGGCCGCGCCGTCGGCCCCGGCGGCCCGGACCGCGCGGATCACCACCAGCTCCTCGTGGCCGCCGGGGAGCGGGAGGCCACGCGCCGCGAGCCGATCGGCGCGGGCGGCCAGCAGTGGGCCGAGCGGACCCCGCCGGCGCGCCACCGGCCGTGCCGCCAACCCCTCCATGCGCAGCCGGCGCACCGTCTCCTGCGGATCGCACACCGATGAGTGCACGAGCAGCAGCGATCCTCCTCGCCGCAGGTGTCGCGGGGCCGCCGTGCAGATCCGATCCAGCAGCGCTCGTCCGTCCCGGCCGCCCTCCCAGGCGCGGGCGCGACCCCGGCGCGGAAGGCGGTCCCCGACCGACGGGAGGTACGGCGGGTTGGACACGACCAGGTCGAAGCGCCGGTCCCCGACCGGCTCGAACAGGTCGCCCCGCAGCGTTCGGAGCGCCACGCCGTTGCGCCGGGCGTTGATTCGGGTGGCGAGGAGGGCCCGCCTCGAGACGTCGACGGCGGTCACCTCGCCGGCGCCGGCGAGGGCGGCGGCCACCGCGAGGGCGCCGCTCCCGGTGCAGACGTCCAGCACCCGAGCGCCGCGGGGAAGGGTCTGCGTGAGCACGTCCGCCAGCAGCCACGTGTCCGAGCGGGGCCTGAAGACGCCGGGCGGCGTGATCAGCTTCAAGGCACGTGCGGTGTATCCCGCTCCGGCCCGACGCAAACCGTGACCACCCCGTCCAGCGCCGCGGCTCTGCGCGAGGCGTTCGCCGAGCCCTCGCCGCCCACCGTCGGCGTGGAGGAGGAGGTGATGCTGCTGGACCCCGGGACGCTGGACCTCGCGCCGCGCGCGGCGGAGCTGCTCGGCCGCCTCGCCGGCGATCCCCGCTTCAAGCTCGAGCTGCCCGCCTCGCAGCTCGAGATCGTCCTGCCCCCCGCGGCGCGGGCCGGTGAGATCGCGCGCGGCCTGGCCGCCGCCCGTCTGCAGCTGGCGGACACGCTCGGCGACGTCGTCCGGCTCGGCGTCGCCGGGGCCCACCCGTTCGCCGCGGTCGACGGAGAGGTCAACCGCGGCGAGCGCTACGACAGGCTGGTGGCGGACTACGGCACCCTGGCGCGGCGCCAGCTGGTCTGCGCCCTGCAGGTGCACGTCGCGATCCGCGGTCCGGATCGCGCGCTGGCCGTCTACAACGCCCTGCGCTGCCACCTGCCCGACATCGCCGCGATCGCCGCCAACGCGCCGTTCCATGCCGGGCGGGACACCGGCCTGGCGTCGGTACGGCCGCTGATCGCCCAGCTGCTGCCCCGCCAGGGCGTCCCGCCGGCGCTAGCCAGCTGGGAGGCCTTGGCGGACCAGCTGAGGTGGGGAGCTCGGGCCGCGGCGGTGCCCGAGCCGCGCCGCTGGTGGTGGGAGCTGCGACCCAATCCCAGTTTCGGGACGCTCGAGGTGCGCGTTCCGGACGCGCAGTCGACGGTGTCCGAGGCGGCGGGCGTGACCGCCGTCGTGCAATGCCTGGCCGTGGATCTGGCGGAGCGTCACGACGCCGGCGAGCCGCTGCCCGCCGCCCCGACGTGGCGGATCGCCGAGAATCGCTCGGCGGCCCTGCGGGGCGGCCTCGATGCGCGCCTGATGGACCTGACCACCGGACGCCCCCAGCCGGCTCGCGAGCGCCTCGACGCGCTGCTCGGGAAGCTGTCGTCGACCGCCGAGCGGCTCGGCTGCGTCCCGCAGCTGGCGGAGGCCCGCCGCCTCCTGGAAAGGGGCGCCCCCGCACGCCAGCGCGAGGTGGCCGCGAAGGAGGGAGTGCGTGGAGTGGCCGCGTGGCTGGCCGAACGGTTCCTCGACGGGGTGGGGCGGTGAGGTTGCGGCCATTCAGGTTGGGGTAGGGCAATTTCTGTGTTGCGGCTGCCGGCCCCGCGGGGGAACGTGAGCGAGCTGCTGATCCGCGAGCTGGGCCGCGAGGTCCACCGCCTTCCGGTGCCGGCGCTCCCGATCTGCGCGAACCCGCTCGCGGACGAGGACCTCCACCTCTCGCTCTACCTCTGCTACGAGCTGCACTACCGCGGGATTCCGGGCGTGGAGGAGGGTTGGGAATGGGAGCCCTCGCTCCTGGCCCTGCGACGGGACCTCGAGCGCGAGTTCGAGCGCGGACTGCGGGCGGCGGTCACTCCGCCGGACGTGGCCCCGCCAGCCGAGACGATGGGCGTGGCCCTGCGGGCGATCGCCGAGTCCGACGACGGCGTCTCGCTCTCCGCCTATCTGGAACGTGACGGCACCGCACAGCAGTTCCTCGAGTTCGTCGTCCACCGGTCGGCCTACAACCTCAAGGAGGCCGATCCGCATTCGTGGGCGATCCCGCGGCTGAGCGGCCCGCCCAAGGCGGCGCTGGTCGAGATCCAGGCCGACGAGTATGGGGGCGGACGGCCCTCCCGCCTCCACGCGCGGCTGTTCGCCGACACGATGGACGCGCTCGGGCTGGACTCGCGTTACGGCGCCTACCTCGAGCAGATCCCGGCGGTGACGCTGGCCACGGTGAACCTGATGTCGCTGCTGGGGCTGCACCGTCGCTGGCGCGGCGCCATCGTCGGGCACCTGGCGCTGTTCGAGATCACCTCGCCGGTTCCCAACCGACGTTACGGGAACGCGCTGCGCCGCCTCGGCTTCGACCGGGCGACCCGCTTCTACGACGAGCACGTGGAGGCCGACGCGGTGCACGAGAGCGTCGCCGCGCACGACCTGGCGGGCGGGCTGGTGCGCCAGGAGCCGCCGCTGGCCAGGGACGTCCTCTGGGGGGCGACCGCGCTGGCGCAGCTGGAGGAGCGCTTCGCCGCCCACCTTCTCGGCTGCTGGTCGCGCGGCACCAGTTCTCTGCGCCAGCCGCTCGGCGCGTCCGCCGCCGCCACCCGCCCCGGCTAGCTGCCTCCCCCCGTCGGGCGCTGCCGGTCCTCGACGCCGCTGGGCGCGCGAAAGCGCGTCAGCTGATGGCTTCCGTCGCAGAAGGGTCGGATGCGCGACTTGCCGCAGCGGCACAGGGCGATCGTCTCCCGCCGCAGCGCTATCTCCCGCCCGTCCTGGTCGGTGAGGCGGAACGGGCCGCGCACCAGCAGCGGTCCGTCACGGTAGGGGGTGATGACGACCTCGTCCACGCCGCCTAGCCGAGGGGGTCGCGTTCGTTGGAGCCGTCGGGCTGGCCCTGGATGTCGGCGTCGGGCATCGTGTCTGCGCCGTCTCGACCTGGCTACCCCGAGCGGGACGCCGCCTACCGCCGGATGTCCTCTGCCAAACGCGTCGTCGGGCGGGCGGGGACAGGGCTAGAGGGGCGGCGAACGGGTAGGCAGCCGCCAACGTGCCCGGTAGTCGGCAGTCACTGTGGAGCGCCAGCGGGTCGGCCGCCCGGTCTCCGTCCTATCTGGGGATCTACCTCAACGACCACCTGGCAGGCGCCAGCGCGGCGCTCGAGCTGGCGCGCCGAACCGCCGCCAACAACCGCTCGACCCCGCTCGGGCGCGCTCTCGCCCGGCTCGCGCAGGAGATCGACGAGGACCGGCTGGCGCTCGAGGATGTGATGCACCGGCTGGATGTCGGCAAGGACCGGCTGAAGCTCCTGGTGTCGTGGGGGGCGGAGAAGTTCGGGCGTCTCAAGCTCAATGGCGAGCTCCTGGGCTACTCCCCGCTCAGCCGCTTGGAGGAGATCGAGATGCTGCTACTCGGCGTCCAGGGCAAGCTCGCGCTCTGGCGGATGCTTCGTCATGGCCTCGGAGCAGATCCGAGGCTGCGCGGAGTCGACCTGGACGGGCTCATCCAGCGAGCCGCCTCCCAGCGGCGCCGCCTCGAGCGCCATCGGCTCAGGGCGGCGCAGGAGATCGTCCCCGCGAGCGATGCTGGCTAACTCGACTCGGCCACCGTGCGCAGGCGGGCCAGCGCGCGGCGGATCAGCCGCGAGACCTGCATCTGGGAGACGCCAATGCGCTCGGCTATCTGCGACTGGGTCAGGTCATCCACGAACCGCAGCTGCAATACGAGCTGGTCGCGCTTGGGCAGCGCTCGCAGGGTCGGGGCGATCGCCGCCTCGTACTCGACCAGCTCGAAGCGCTCGTCCTCCACCCCGATCGAGTCGGCGAAGGTGTCGCTCTCCTCGTCGGTGGAGCGCTGCGCGTCGAGCGACACCGCCTCATAGGCCTGCCCCGCCTCCATCGCGGACAGAATGTCCTCGACCGAGACCTCCAGGTTCTGGGCCACCTCGCTCACCGAGGGGGAGCGACCCAGCCGCCCGCTGAGCTCCTTGATCGCCCGATCGACCTGCATGGCGCGCTCCTGGATCCCGCGCGGGACGTGGACCGCCCAGCCTGCGTCCCGGAAGTGGCGCTTCAGCTCCCCGAGGATGGTGGGCACCGCATAGGACGAGAAGGCGACGCCGCGGCGGACGTCGAAGCGGTCGACTGCTTTGACCAGCCCCAGGCTCGCGACCTGCACCAGGTCGTCGAGTGGCTCGTTGACCCGCTGGTATCGACGCGCGAGCTGGCGCGCCAACGGCATGAACCGCTCGATCAGCTCCTCGCGGGCGCCCCGGTCCCCGTGTTGGCGGTAGCGCAGGAACAGCCGTCGCGCATCCCCGCCGCGCTCGCCGGCCGCCGGCGCGTGCTCGGCCGACTCGCCCTCCGGACCATCCGGGTGGACTTCCTCCGCCACTCTCTCCCCGGCAGCTGCTCGCTTCACCCTCTCACGCCTTCCCCAGCTCGGAATCGGCTCGGTCGTGCGGACGCCGACGCGCGGGCGAACTGCGGTGCCGCACGACCGGCGATTGGGCGGACCCTCTCTCGATTGCCACGTTACCAAGCATCCGTCGACCCTCCGCCCTCAGGTCACAGAGCGGTCTTGTCGAGGCCCTCGCGCAGCGACGGCAACGACTCGAACACCGGGTCGGCTCCGGCCTCGCGCAGCTCCGCCTCCGCGAAGCCGCCGGTGAGCAAGCCCACGGCGGGCAGACCGGCGCGTTCGGCGGCCTGGCAGTCGTAGGGCGAATCCCCGATCACCACCGCGTCGCCGCCCCCCGCGAGCTCCAGTGCGGTATGGACCAGGTCGGGATCGGGCTTGGTGGTGTCTACGTCGGCGGACGACGTCCAGGCGTCCGCCAGCTCCCGCGCGTCGAGCAGGTCCAGATAGTGCTCGAGCTCCCACTCCTTGGCCGAAGAGGCCAGCACCAGCCGGTGGCCGCGACGTTTGAGCTCCGCGAGCAGCTCGCGTGCCCCGTCGAGCGGACGCACCTCCTCGAGCATCGGCTTGAAGCACTCCGCCTCGGCCTCTCTGACGGCGTCGCCGCTTTCCGCCTCGAAGCTCTCGCCGCAGAGGGCCTCCACCATCTGGTCTCCGCCCATCCCGATGTGCCGGTGGATGCGCCACACCGGCAGCACGACTCCCGAGCGCAGAAACGCCCGGTACCAGGCCATGGTGTGCTCGTACACCGAGTCGACCAGCGTCCCGTCGACGTCCACGATCGCGACCGAGGGGCGCCCGTCCCCTGAGGATGCGCCGATCATCTCGGCGCCCTACCCCGGGGCCGAGCGCGGCGAAACACCGCGCGATCCGGGGCTCCCCCCGCGGACGGTGCAACCCGCCTGCGACCCCCGACCAATGGGGGATGCCGGCGGAGTTTGGCCCGCCCCAGGCGGGGTATCCTCGGCCTGCGCCAGGCATACAAATGCCGAACCCGTCCTCGGCCTGCTTGGCGTACTTCCCGTTCCAGCGCTGGGGCGCCCCCAAGGGGGCGTCTCAGTGTTTAACCCTCCGTCCGGTCTTCGGGTCAGGCGACACGGGGCGCACGGGTTAGACGCTGCGCTCGCAGGGAACACTCCCTTCCAGATTCGGGCTTCAGGAAGGAGAAATCCGTGATCGGCATCTTGATCGCCATCCTCGTCGCGGCACTCGTCTACTGGATCTGCGTGGCGGTCGGCCTGCCCTCGATCGTGGCCGTGATCGCCGCCATCCTCGTGCTGCTGGCCGGAATCCCCACCGGTGGCTACGGCTTCGGGAGCCGCTGGGGCGGTGGCGCCGGTCCGCGTTACTGATCCCGGCGACGCCGGTACCCGCCGCTGATCCCGGCCGGCCGGCCCGGGCGATCCGCGCCGCGGCGGCCTGGGCGTGCCCTCGGCGCGTCCGTCGCTCGAGCCTGCGGTGCACCGCCGCCCGACGCTTGCCGTCCGTACCACCTCGTACCTTCCGGCCCACCAGACCCCCACCGCCGCGAGCCGCCATGCCTCTGTGCTTCATCGAACCCAAGGACGCGATCCGGGTCATCGTCGAGTCGGTGGGCCGCGAGGCTCGGCGCCAGCTCCTGGGAGAGCTCGTCCGGGCGTGGGTGGACGAGATCCCCGAGGCCGAGCTCGGCTCTCACTACGCGAAGGCGGTGGCGGACCTGGACGAGCACGATCTTTCGCTGCTCGCCGCCTGGCACGCCTCCCTCGAGGTCGGCCACCCGGTCCCCAACAAGGAGTTCCTGGTCAACGTGTTCTCCAGCCTCGGCGACAACCGGCGCGAGGCCCTCAAGATCGCCGCCGGCTTCCGCGGGGAGGAGGCCTTCGAGGCGGGCGTGGCCGAGGATCAGGCGCTGGAGACCGTGCTGCCCTGGCTCAGCCGCGCCCGGGCCGGCGAACTCGCCGCCGACTGCCTTCAGCTGTACTGCTGGGACCGGCTCGGCTCCGAGAACTAGCCCGGATCGCCCCGGCCCTCGAGCGCCGCCTCCAGCTCGGCGATCGCCTGCTCGCTGGAGCGAAACCAGACGGCGGTCATCCCCAGCTCCCGCGCCGCCTGGCAGTTGGACTCGGTGTCGTCCACGAAGACGCACTCGCCGGCGGACAGGCCGAGGCGGTCTAGCGTCAGCTCGTAGATTTCCCGGTCCGGCTTGCGCATGCCGACGAACGCCGAGTCGACCACGACGTCGAAGATCTCGTCGACCGGGAGCTTGCTTCGCCACATCGGCTCCCACTCGCGAACGTTGTTGGTGAGGATCGCCAGGCGCAGGCCGCGCCCACGCAGCGAGCGCATGTACCCGATCAGCTCGGAGTTGGCGTGGAGGTTGGCGAAGTAGGACTCGCTGAAGCCCCGAAGCTGCACCTCCCGTCCGAGCTCCTCGCTGAGCGCATCGCCGACCGCAGACAGGAAGTCCGCCTCGCTCACACGTCCGGTCTCGAGCTCGAACAGCGGGTTGGCACCGTCGCGCGCCGCCACCCGACTCATCGCCCGCCCCAGCGCCTCGACCGGGATCCCGGACTGCTCCTGGACCGCGGCGAACGCCTCCACCAGCGGCGTGGTCAGGACGCCGCCGAAGTCGGAGATGACGCCGCGAATCGGGGTCACACGCGCCGCAGGACGTCGTATCGGCCAACTCCGGCGCGTCCCTCCATCCGCCAGTGGAAGAAAGCGCAGGCGAGCCGCAGGTCTCCCAGCGCCACGGAGGTCCCGCACGCCGCCTCGCCGGATAGCCGGCGCGGCAGCTCGTCGTCCTCGCGGATCCAGAGCTCGAGCCCGGCTCGTCGCTGCCGGCCCTCGGCGTCGTAGGTGGTGGAGAGCCGGGGCTCGGCCACCGGGAGCGGCGCGGCCATCCCATCCGTCGGCTCGACCAGGAACGCGGTGATCGCCTCATCGTCGTGGGCGGCGGCACCCGCCGGCCGCACGGCGCTGAGGGCGAGCCCGCGGGGCCCCTCCATCCAGGCGGACACCGTGCGGGCCAGCTCGATGCGCCCCCACGGCGCCGGACCCCACCCGTGACCGCGCTGGCCGAGGCAGCTCAGCGTCCGCCGGAGGCCATTGAGCTCCACCTCCCCCTCGACGCGGCAGAGCTGCTCGTAGCCCTGCAGGCCGCTCGCCGAGGCAGCCGCGCTGTCGACGCCGAGTTCGAGCGGCTCGGACTCGGCGCGGAACTCGAGCCAGAAGCCGCCGGCGTCGTCCTTCAGCTCGACGCGCCACCGGGCGAGCGGCTCGACGACATACGCGCGGACCTCGCCAACCGAGATGTCGTCCCACTGCGCCTGCGACACCTCGACCCCGCCCTGCACGCTGGCCACCGCCGGCTCGGTTCCGTCGAACGCGACGGCGAACGCGCTCGCCCGCCGGTCCTGGGGCGAGAGCCCCACGCGGGCTATCCCGTACAGCTTCGCCTCCAGGTCGCCGAACGCGAACGAGACCGCGTCCCCGAACCCGTCGCCAGCCGGCGGGCGGGGCGTCTCGTGCTCCGGCGTGATCACCGCTCCAGCGGCGGGGAGTCGACCTCGACCGCGGTGCCTTCCACGTCGTAGGCGTCGGGGGGACCCGGCCGGCGCCGGCCGGCGCCGCGCAGCGGACGGCCGGCGACCGTCACCACGAAGCGGCGAGACAGACGCGCCACCAGCGCGCGGCGCACCAGCGCGCGGGTGGCCGGCACGAGCAGGATCAGGCCCGCGACGTCGGTCACGAACCCCGGCGTGATCAGGAAGGCGCCGCCGAAGACGATCAGCGTGCCGTCGAGCGCCTCCCGCGCGGGAGGGCGGCGGGCGGCCAGCGCCTCGTTCAGGCGCCGCCACGCGCCCCGGCCCTGCGAGCGCAGCAGCAGTGAGCCGACGACCGAGTCGACGACCAGGATGGCGATGGTGGGAAACGCGCCGATTGCCCGTCCGACCTCGATGATCACGTACAGCTCGGCGAGCGGCACCACCACGAACACGACGACCAGCAGGGCGAGGAGCATCTGCGCTAAAGGCTACGCCAGGCCGCGCTCGCGGCCGGGGCTAGGCGTAGGCGACGCCGGGCTGGCGGTGCAGCCCGACCATCTCGATCAGCCGGTGGATGTCGGGCCGGGCGCCGCAGAGCAGCAGCCGGCGGCCGTCCTGGCGCAGCGTCAGCGCCAGCGTGGCCAGGTCCACCATCAGCGAGGCGTCGGCGAAGCTCAGATCGGTGAGGTCGACGACCACGTCGGCGCGCACCCTCAGCGCTCTAGCCAGCGCCGTCCGCCGGACGCCCTGGGTGGCGAGGTCCTCCGCACCGCAGCAGCGGAGCACCGGCGGCTGTTCGTCGAAGGCGACGATGCTGCGCAAGGTACTCCGACCGGGCGGCTCTACACTCCGTCCATGCCCACCATCGAGCAGGTCACCGAGGCGCTGGCCAACGTCATAGATCCCGAGCTCGGCCTCGACTTCGTCGAGCTGGGCCTCGTCTACGACATCGAGATCGAGGACGGCACGGTCGCGATCACGTTCACGCTCACCAGCCCGGGATGCCCGATCGGGCCGCAGGTCAGCGAGCAGATGAAGGAGTTCGTGGGCGAGCTCGACACCGTCGAGCGGGTCGAGCCCAGGATGGTGTTCACGCCCCCCTGGACGCCCGACCGCATGAGCGACGACGCGAAGTTCGCGCTCGGCTTCTGAGCCGGACGCCTAGGCCGGCTGGCCGCTGCGTCCTGCCGGGGTGCGGCTCGACTCGGCCGGCGGACGGCCGCGGTCGGACACGCCGCTCTGCTTACGAGCTGTCGCCAGCAGCTCGTCGCGGGCCTCCTCGATCGCCGCGACGATGAAGTCGAGGTCCGGAAGGGCGTCGTAGTCGGCCAGCAGCCCGAAGTTGAGCCGGCCGTTGTAGGACATGATCGCGATCGCCAGGGCATGGTTCTCGGGCAGGAACGCGACCGGGAACATGTCCTGGAGCTCGCGCCCCAGCAGGTAGAGCGGGAACTGGGGTCCCGGGACGTTGGTCACGATCAGGTTGAACAGCCGGGTCGAGAAGTTGAGCCGCGAGGCCTGGGCCAGGATGGTGGGTGGGGCGAAGTTCTGGACGCTGGCCAGCACCTCGGCTCCGACCGCCTGCTTGGACTCCTTGAGACCGTCCATCGCCTCCTTCACGAAGCGAAGCCGCGCCACCGGATCCGTGATGTAGACGGGCAGCGGGCCGCGCATCGCGGCTATGCGATTGCCGAGCTCTCCGCGCTCGGACTCTCCCCGGATCGACACCGGCACCAGGGCTCGCAGCTCGAGCCCCTCGGTGCGCACGCCCCGCGAGCGCAGCCATCGAGCGAGCCCGCCGGCGACCACCGTGAGCACCACGTCGTTGACCGTCCCGCCCAGGGCGTCCTTGATCGACTTGAAGTCCTCGAGCTGGTTGCGGACCACCGCGATCCGACGGTGGGACCCGATGTCCACGTTCAGCGGCGTCGGCGGGGCGGGGTTGAGGCCCGCCCACACCACCTCGCTGATTCCCTCCACCGCCTCGCGCGCCGCTCCGACCGCCGCCTCCGGACGCGTGATCGCCCGGACCGCCCGGCCGGCCAGGCCCGCGGTCTGCCCGATCAGGCCGCGGACGCCGCCGACCACCAGCTCCGGGCCCGAAGGCTCGCGGTGCGGCTGCCACTCCCGACCGCCGCCCTCGACCGGCTGGGGCACCGGCGACAGGTCGAACAGCACGGTGGCGAGGTCGACCCCCGCGATGCCGTCGATCAGCGCGTGGTGGGTCTTGGTGATGAGCGCGAAGCGGTTGTCCGCCAGCCCCTCCACGAACCAGGTCTCCCACAGCGGCTTGGACCGGTCGAGCCGCTGGGAGAAGATCCGGGCGGTCAGCGCCAGCAGCTTGGCTTCGTCGCCCGGCTCGGGAAGCGCGGTGTGGCGGACGTGGTACTCGAGGTTGAAGGTCGGGTCGTCGATCCACAGCGGACGTCCGGTCTCCAGCGGCGGAACCGCCAGCTTCTGGCGGTAGCGCGGCACCAGGTGCAGTCGGCTGCGGATGTGGTCGAGGAAGTCGTCGACGGCCGGCGGCGGCCCCTCGAACACTGTGATGCCCCCGACGTGCATGTGGGAGGCGTCGCCCTCGTTGTGCAGGAAGGAGGCGTCCACCGCGGTGAGCCGATCCAGGTGCTGCGCCATCTGTGCCTCCGTTGTCCGAGCCGTCTTGTCCCAAGCCTATCCCGCCCGAGCGTGGGCGAAGGACGCCGGTCTCGGCGGCGGGCCGAATACGCTTGCGCCGACTTGGCCGACCGCGAGGAGATACGGGAGGCGTTGCAGGCCGAGGCCGCCCAGCGCTTCCGGCGGCCGGTGGAGATCGACGGGCCCGAGCCGCTGTCGGGCGGAGCGTCGCGAGAGCTGTGGGGGTTCGCCGCGCAGTTCGACCACCAGCGTCAGGAGCTGGTACTGCGCCGCGACCCGGAGGGAGTCGAGGACCCGCCCGGTCGCCGCCGCGAGCTGGAGGCGCTGATCGCCGCCCACCGCCACGGCGTCCCGGTCCCGGAGCCGTTCTGGCTGCACGACGACGGCAGGGGCCTGGTGATGGCGCGGGTGGCCGGCGAGGCGATCCCCAGACGACTGCTGCGGGAGGAGCGCTACGCGCGGGCCCGGGCCGGGCTGACGCGCCAGCTGGCCGCCGCGTCCGCGGCGCTGCACGCCGTCCCGCTCGACGAGCTTCCCTCACTGGAGCCGGCGAGCGACCCGCCGGCCGAGGCGGCGATCCTCGAGCTGGAGTCGCACCTCGATCGCCTCGGCGAGTCGCACCCGGCGCTGGAGCTCGGTCTCCGGTGGCTGCGCGGGCACCTGCCCGAGCCCCGGCGCCCGTGCCTCGTGCACGGCGACTTCAGGCTCGGGAACTTCATGGTCGGCGAGGAGGGGCTGATCGCCGTGCTGGACTGGGAGCTCGTCCATGCCGGCGACCCGGTCGAGGACCTCGGCTGGCTGTGCATCCGCTCGTGGCGGTTCGGAAACGACGAGCGCCCCGCGGCGGGCGTCGGCTCGCGTGAAGCGCTCCTGGAGGCCTACACGGCCGCCGCCGAGCGGGAGGTCACCCGGCAGGAGCTGCATTTCTGGGAGGTCCTGGGCAACGTCCGCTGGGGGGTCATCTGCATGCTCCAGGCCGAGCTGGACCGGTCCGGGGCCCAGCGGTCCCTGGAGCGCGCGGCCATCGGTCGGCGCACCTGCGAGCCGGAGTGGGACCTTCTGGCCATGATCGGTTGATCCGCGCGCCGCCACCGCGCGTCGATGTCGCCCCGCGAGACGGATAATCTGGGCCATGCAGGATCGTCCGGATGCGCCCGAGCTGGCCGCCGCGGTCTCGCAGTTCCTCGCCGAGCAGGTGCGGCCCGCGGTCCCCGCCGAGCTGCGCTTCCTGGTCCTGGTGGCGGCGAACGCGTGCGCGATCCTGGCCCGCGAGATCCAGGGCATGTCCGCCGAGGAGGCGGCCGAGGCGCGCCGGCTGCTCGCCCTCGCGACCGGCGCCGATGCCGGTGCGGGCGCCGAGGTGCCGCCGGCGGAGGACGACATCGCGGCTTCCCAGCGACGGTTGGCGTGGAGCCTGCGATCCGAGCTCGCCCGCCGCATCCGGGCCGGCCAGCTCGACGAGCGCTGGGACGACGCGGTCCGCGTCGTGCGAGACTCGGTTCGTGCCAAGCTAGCGGTGGCGCACCCGGGATACGACGACTTCGCCGACGACGGCGGGCCCAGGACAACCTAGACCGAGAGCGAGGAACGAGCCATGGCGTGGGATTTCTCCACCGAGCCGGATTTCCAGGAGCAGCTGGACTGGATGCGCGCCTTCGTGCGCGAGGAGATCTGGCCGCTGGAGACGCTCGATCTCGACGTCGAGCAGCTCGACCGGGCGGTGGCGCCTCTCCAGGAGCGCGTCAAGGAGCGCGGGCTGTGGGCGGCGCACCTCGATCCGGAGCTGGGCGGCCAGGGCTTCGGCCAGGTCAAGCTCGGACTCATGCACGAGATCCTCGGCACCTCGCCCTACGCGCCCCTGGCGTTCGGCAACCAGGCGCCGGATTCGGGCAACTCCGAGATCCTGGCGCTGGCCGGGACGCCCGAGCAGAAGGAGCGCTGGCTGTACCCGCTGCTGGCCGGCGACCTGAAGTCCGCATTCTCGATGACCGAGCCGGAGACCGCCGGCTCCGATCCGACGCTGCTTCGCACGCGCGCGGTCAAGGAAGGCGACTCGTACGTCATCAACGGCCACAAGTGGTTCTCGTCCAACGCATCGATCGCCGACTTCCTGATCGTCATGGCGGTCACCGACCCGGAGGCCCGGCGCTACCAGCGCGCGTCGATGCTGATCGTGCCGGTGGACACCCCCGGGGTCGAGATCGTGCGCGACGTGGCGACGATGGAGCATCCCGGGGGCGCCCACGGTCACTACGGCGGGCACGCCGAGATCTACTACCGCGACGTGCGCGTCCCGGTCGAGAACCTGCTCGGGCCGGAGGGCGCCGGCTTCCTCATCGCCCAGCAGCGCCTGGGCCCGGGCCGCATCCATCACTGCATGCGGTGGCTCGGCGTCTCCAAGCGCGCCTTCGACATGCTGTGCGAGCGGGCCCTCTACCGCGAGGCGCACGGCTCGGTTCTGGGCGAGAAGCAGACCGTACAGAACTGGATCGCGGACTCCGCGGCGCAGATGCAGTCCGCGCGGCTGATGACCCTGCACGCGGCGTGGAAGATGGACACCGAGGGATCGTCCGCCGCTCGCCAGGAGATCGCCCTGATCAAGTTCTACGGCGCGCAGGTGCTGCACGACGTGGTGGACCGCGCCCTGCAGCTGCACGGGGCCCTGGGCTATTCGACGGACCTGCCGCTGGAGGCGATGTACCGGTTCGCGCGGGCCGCGCGCCTCTACGACGGGCCCGACGAGGTCCATCGCCAGTCGGTCGCGAGGTCCATCCTGCGCGGCTATGAGGCGCCGGCGGACGGTGTCCCGTCCGAGCACGTGCCGACTCGACGCGAGGCGGCGCGAGCCAAGTTCGCCCACCTGCTCGAGGCGGTGACCTCCAACGACTGATCCGCCGACCGGCAGGCGCGCGCGCTCGGTGCGCGCGCTGGTGGCGGCGCTGATCCTCCAGCTGGCCCTCGGCGCGACGCTGGTCGCCCTCGCCGTGTGGGGCCTGCCGTTCACCGGGCCGCGATCCGCACGCCGGTCGCCAGCGTCGCGGCCGCCCGCGTCGGCCGTTCCAAAGGTCAACCGGTTCCTGGCCGGGCGGGCCTACGCCGAGGTCCGCTACGAGGTCTCGCTGGGTCCGCGGCCGGCGGGGTCGGCCGTCTCGCGCCGGCTCGCCGCCCACCTGCGCCGGCTCCTGCCCGACGGCGGCTACGAGCCGCTGAACGGCGGCCTGCGCAACGTGGTCGGTCATCTGCCGGGCCGCCGCCCGGCGGTGTTGATCGGCGCGCACTACGACACCAAGGATCTGCCCGGGTTCGTCGGCGCCAACGACGGCGCGGCGGGCGCCGCGGCGGTCGTCGAGCTGGCCCGGACGCTGCCGCGCCATCGCCGTCCCGGAGCCCCGGAGATCCGCTTCGTCCTCTTCGACGGCGAGGAGAGCCCCGCCGGGACGCCCGCGATCGCGTTCCCGAGCGGTGGGCTGCGCGGCAGCCGCGCGTACGCGCGCGCCCACCGGCGCGAGATCGGCCGAGCGATCGTGCTCGACTTCATCGGCCAGCGCCGCCTTTCCCTGCCTCGCGAACGGGGCTCGGACCCGGAACTGTGGGCGGGCCTGCGGGCGGCGGCGGCGCGGGTGGGCCTGCTCGGGGCCTTCCCGCCGGGCTCGCGGAGCCAGATCTACGACGACCACACTCCGTTCGCGGCGGCGGGGATCCCGGCGATCGACCTGATCGACTTCGACTACCCGCCATTCCACACGGACGCCGACACGCTCGACAAGATCTCCGCCGCCTCGCTCGACATGGCCGGCGAGGCGGTCCTCGAGCTCGTGCGCCGGCTGTGAGGGCGCGCGCGCTCGCGGCCCGCGGCCGGGAGGCCTGGGGGCTGCGCGGGCTGGGGTGGCGGGTCGGCCGATTTCGATGGCGGGCGCATCGGCTGGCGGAGCGGTTGGACGACGACTGGGCGCTGGAGGCCGCCACCAACCCCGAGGACCTCGCCACGCTCCTGCGCCTGGCTCGCGGCCGGGAGCGAATCGCCGAGCTGGGCACCGCCACGGGCTGGACATCCATCTCGCTGGCGCTCGCCGACCCCGCCCGCCGAGTCGTCTCCTGCGACCCGGTCGTCCATCTGCACCGTGACCGCTATCTCGGGTTGGTGCCCCCCGCGGTCCGCGAGAGGATCGAGTTCGTGCGGGAGCCGGGAAGCGAGGCGGCCGCGAGGCTCGGGCCGGTCGAAATGCTGTTCATCGACTCAACCCACGAGCGCGAGGGCACCGTCGCCGAGTTTCGCGCCTGGCGGGCGCGCCTGAGGCCGGGCGCGGTCGTCGCCTTCCACGACTACGGGCATCCCGGCTTCCCGGGCGTCCACCAGGCGGTGGCCGACCTCGGGCTAGAAGGCGAGGTCCAGGGCGGCCTGTTCGTGTGGCCGGCGCCCCGGGAGCCGGCGCCTGGCTGAGCCGGCCGCCCGGCGGGCGGCGCCTACACTTTCCGGGATGCCGGGCTCCGACAACGGGCGCCACGCGCCCGACAAGCTGCTGCTCGCCGCTCCCCGCGGGTACTGCGCCGGCGTCGATCGAGCGGTCCAGACGGTCGAGCACGCGCTGGACCTCTACGGGGCGCCCGTCTACGTGCGCAAGGAGATCGTCCACAACAAGCACGTGGTCGAGAAGCTGCGCGAGCGCGGGGCGATCTTCGTCGACCAGGAGACCGAGGTGCCCGAGGGCGCCACGGCGGTCTTCTCGGCCCACGGGGTCGCTCCGACCGTGCACCGCAACGCCAGGGCCCGTCGCCTGCACGCCATCGACGCCACGTGCCCGCTGGTCACCAAGGTGCACGTGGAGGCCAAGAAGTTCGCCGCGGAGGGCTACACGATCATCCTGATCGGCCACGCCGGCCACGAGGAGGTCGAGGGGACCATGGGCGAGGCGCCGGACTCGATCGTGCTCATCCAGACGGAGGAGCAGGTGGACCAGCTGGAGGTCCCCGATCCCGACCGCGTCGCGTACATCTCCCAGACCACGCTCTCGGTCGACGAGACTCGCAATGTCATCAACCGGCTGCGGGCGAGGTTCCCGAAGATCGTGGGCCCCCGGACCGACGACATCTGCTACGCCACCACCAACCGCCAGGCCGCCGTCAAGCAGATGGCCGCCGAATGCGACCTGGTACTGGTCATCGGCTCCCAGAACTCCTCGAACTCCAAGCGGCTGGTCGAGGTCGCCCGCGACTACGGAGCCGAGGCCCACCTGATCGACCACGAGGGCCAGGTGCAGGAGGACTGGCTGGACGGCGCGCGCGTGGTGGGGATCTCGTCCGGGGCGAGCGCTCCCGAGGAGCTGGTACAGCGGCTGGTGCGCTTCTTCCGGGAACGGGGCACCGACGACGTCCGCGAGTTCGACGTCATCCAGGAGGACGTCCGCTTCATGCTGCCCAAGACGATCCGCGAGGCGCTGGCCGCCGGATAGTCACCGGCGTCCGACCGAGATACGTCAGCCGTCGCCGTCCTCGTCGTCGTCGGCGACCCACTCGTCGATGACCGGCAGCGCCGCCCCGCTGGCGGCCTCGGCGGAGCTCCAGTGCAGGGTCGCGCGTTCGCCCCGATGCTCTGGGGGCACCTCGGCGTGCGGGTCGAAGACGCGAAGCCCGCGCGAGAGCGTGCGCGCCGCCACCTTCTCGACCTCATCGGCGTCCTCGTCGAGGACCAGCTTCGCCAGCGCCGAGACGCTGTACTCACCCGGAGTGAGCACCCTCGGCGCGACGTGCAGCCGGAAGCGGACGGTCTCGGGCTCGGGCACCGTGACCACGTCCGGCGACGCGGCGTGGAGCATCTTCTTGCCCCCGGCGTAGAAGATGAAGCCGGCGTGGAACGCCCAGATGGGTCGGAAGAAGGAGCACGTCGCCTCGAGGACCAGCTCCTCGAGCGCGCTGACCTCCTTGATCTCGTCACCCTCGGCAGACAGCAGCTTGAGGTCGAGGAACTCGGCGATCGGCGGCCTCTCGGGCTCCGGGATGACCGGCTTGGGCTGCGCGATCGCGTAGAAGTAGCGGCATGACTGGCAGCGCAGGAAGAACTCCTGCACCTTGTCGAACGAGGTGTAGCCGCAGTGCGGGCACGGCTGGCCCTCCTCCACCCTGCCGTCGACGAACTGGACCCAGACGTACTCGAAGACCTCCATATCGTCGCGGAACGTGATGGCGGTCTTGCCCAGCTCGGTGGCGGCGTCCCGGGCCTCCTGCTCGACCGCCTCAGCCGGGCCGGAGTAGTGCACCCCCCGGGCGAACCAGTGCAGGCGGCCGTCCAGCAGCTCGTTCCAGGGCAGCCGCCAGGCGGCCCGGCCGTCCGCGGCCGGAGGGTCGGCGGATACCGCGACCGGCTCGGTCGCCATCAGAACCCGTCCTCGTCGTCGTCGTCATCGTCGCCGCCGGTGGCGTACTCGAGGGACCGAACCGCCTCGCGCGAGTAGTACCACAGGCCCGACACCGTGATGATGCTTCCCACGACGAAGCTCACGACGAGCGCCCGCAGCTCAATGAACCCGGCGCCGATCAACCCGTACTTGATCATCTCGATCGGGGCCGTGAGGGGGTTGACGACCGCCAGCCAGTGCCACTGGTGGGGCAGCTTGTCGATGGGATACAGGATTGGGGTGACGAACAGCCCGATCGGGAGCACGTAGCGCAGCGCGTAACGCCAATCGCGCGCCTTGGCGTTCGCGACCGCCAGCCAGAGCGTCGCCCCGACGGTGAGGATCAGCAATAGCACGAAGCCCGGCACGACCAGGAGCAGTTGCGGTGGGGGGGCGAGGTAGAAGTGGCCGGTGGTCGCCCAGAAGAAGATCACCGTCCCGAAGAGGACGAGCATGTAGACGGCGGCCTCGACCAGCGGATAGGCCAGGCTGGAGATCGCCACGAACATCAGCGGGAAGCGGAAGCCGCGGATCAGCTTGCGGTACATGCGGATCGAACGCATGCCGTACATCAGCGTCCTCTCGAACAGGCGCCAGCCGACGAGGCCGGCCAGCAGGAACAGGAAGTACGGCGTACCAGTTCCCGACGAGAGCTTCAGGACGCCGCCGAACAGCAGGGTCTTGCCCAGGGCGTCCATGAACGGACGGATCAGCAGCCACAGGCGGCCCAGCTTCGTGCCCCGGATGCGCTTGGCCAGAAAGCGGGCCATCATCGGCTTCAGCAGCCGGCGCTCCGCCCAGGCATCGCGGATGCTCTCCCACACGCCGGTATGGACCTCGGTGATCGCCACCGGGGCGCTCGTGGCCGCCGCGACGCCGGCCGGGGCGCCTCGGGTAACGGGGCCTTCGGTCTCGTCTCTGAGCGGTTCGAGGGTGCGGGTGGGTTCCATCGGTTCATCCGGCGCGAGCGCCGGTCCGGGAAAGGATGACACCGCAGGACGCCGTCGCGGATCCCGGCCCAAAACGACTACGCTCAGGCCATGGAAGGGCTGATGATGGACTATCCCCTGCTGGTCCGCCACATCGCCGAGCGTGCGGCCGCCGTGTTCGGCGACCGGGAGATCGTCTCACGCACGCAGGAGACGGTCGAGCGCACCACCTACGCGGTGGTGGTCGAGCGTGCCCGCAGGCTCGCCTCCGCGCTGCGGGAGCTGGGAATCCGTCCCGGCGACCGCGTCGCCACCTTCGCCTGGAACTCGGCCCGCCACCTCGAGCTCTACCTCGCGGTGCCGAGCATGGGAGCCGTGCTGCACACGCTCAACATCCGCCTGCACGCCGACGACCTGCGCTACATCGCCGGCCACGCCGAGGACCGGGTGGTCTTCCTCGACGCCTCTCTGGCCGGGGCCATGCCGCGCTTGGACGGCGTCGAGCACGAGGTGCTGATGCCCGATGGCCCGGGCGAGCGGGATGGCGCGCTCGACTATGAGGAGCTGGTGTCCGGCGGCGATCCGGGCTTCCGCTTCCCCGACCTCGACGAGAACGCGGCGGCGGCGATGTGCTACACGAGTGGGACGACCGGGCGCCCCAAGGGGGTCGTCTACTCGCACCGCTCGACCCTGCTGCATTCGCTGGGTGTGCTGAGCGCCGACGGGGTCGGGGTGCGCGAGCGCGACTCCGTGATGCCGGTGGTGCCGATGTTCCACGCCAACGCCTGGGGCCTCCCGTATGCGGCGGCCCTGGCGGGCGCGCGTCAGGTGTTTCCGGGACCCCGGATGTCCCCGGCGGAGCTGGCCGAGCTGATCGCCGCCGAGCGGGTCACCCGCACCGCCGGGGTTCCCACCATCTGGCAGGGGATGCTCCAGCTCGAGCCTCCGCCCGACCTCTCCAGCCTGGTCGAGATCAAGTGCGGGGGCTCGGCGGTGCCCGAGGCGCTGATGCGGGCCTTCGACGAGCGCTTCGGGGTCACGATCACCCAGGGGTGGGGCATGACCGAGACCAGCCCCCTGGCGGCGACCTCCCGCCTGCCCGGAGACGTCGAGCTCCCCGAGGACGAGGCGTACGAGCTTCGCGCCTGCCAGGGCCGGGTGCTGCCGCTGGTCGAGTTCCGCGTCGACGAAGACCAGGGAGGAGAGCTGCAGGTGCGCGGCCCGGCGATCGCGCGCGCCTACTACAACGATCCCGAGGGCGCCGACAAGTTCACGGCCGACGGTTGGCTGCGCACCGGTGACGTCGCGGAGCTGCGACGGGGGTCCTACATCCGGCTGGTGGACCGCACCAAGGACCTGGTCAAGTCGGGCGGAGAGTGGATCTCCTCGGTCGACCTCGAGAACGCGATCATGGCGCACCCGGACGTGCTGGAGGCGGCGGTGATCGCGGTGCCCGACGAGCGCTGGAGCGAGCGGCCGTGCGCCTGCGTGGTGCGCCGCGACGGGACCGAGCTGGACGCCGACGCGCTGCGCTCCTTCCTGGCCAGGAAGGTGGCGAAGTGGTGGCTGCCCGACCGCGTCGAGTTCATCGACGAGGTGCCCAAGACGTCGGTCGGCAAGTTCGACAAGAAGTCGCTGCGGTCCCGCTTCGGCGCGACCGCGTGATCACCCTCGTCGTCTCCGATCTGCACCTCGGCGCGCGCTCGGGGATCGACCTGCTGCGGGGTGAGCCGGCGCGCGGGCGTCTGCTCGAGGAGGCCGGACGGGCCGACGAGGTGATCCTGCTCGGCGACGTCGTCGAGCTTCGCGAGGGGCCGATGGCCGAGGCGATGGACATCGCGCGCCCCTGGTTCGAGGCCCTCGGCTCGGTGCTCGGAGAGCGGCGGGTGGTTATCACGCCGGGCAACCACGACCATCGGCTGCTGGAGCGCTGGCGCGAGCGTGTGAGCGCCGCCGGCGATGGGCCGCTCGGCCTCGAACAGCTCATCGATCCGGCCCAGGCGTCGGACATCGCGACGACGATCGCCGGCTGGCTGTCGCCGGCCCGCCTTCAGATCGCCTATCCGGGTCTCTGGCTCGCCGACGGGGTCTACGCCATCCACGGGCATTACCTGGACCGTCACATCACCGTGCCCGCCTTCGAGCCGCTGGCGGTGCGCTCGGTGGAGCGGGTGCTGCGGGCGCGTGGCGATCGCCTGGAAGGGGTCGAGGGCTACGAGGCGGTGCTGGCCCCGCTGTATGCGGCGCTCCACGAGGTGGCCCAGAGCGCGCCGGCGCCGCGCGGCCGCAGCCGTCCTACCGCGACCCTGTCGTCGCGCGCCTACCGGTTGCTGGCCGGCGACGGCAGCGGCCCCCGCCCCCTCCACCACCGGCTGGTGAGCGGGATCGCATTCCCCACCGTGGTCGGGGCCCTCAACGCGGCCGGTCTGGGACCGCTGCGGGCGGACCTCACGGGCCCCGAGCTGCGTCGTTCCTCGCTGCGGGCGATGGCCGAGGTGCTGGACCGGCTCGCGATCGACGCCCAGCACGTGATCTTCGGCCACACCCATCGCGCCGGCCCCCTGCCCGGCGACGACTCCGCCGAATGGCTGGCGCCGGGCGCCACGCGGCTTCACAACTGCGGCAGCTGGGTCGTCGAGCGCTTCCTCGGTGGGCGCACCCCCGAGCGCAGCCCGTATCGCGCCGGCGCTGCCATACGCGTCGAGTCCGGGCGGCCCACGCCGGTCCGCCACCTGCTCGACGGCCGCGCCTACGCCGCCCGCGCCTGATCCACCACGCCCGGCGTGAAGCAGACGGCGTGGCAGGTCACGCCCTCGCCGACCTCGAGCTCGAGCCTCCCCTCGGTGTGCCGGGAATGCTCGATCAGCGGGTAGACCCCGGGGTGTTCCACCTGGACCGACCTCCCGTTTGCCACCACCCGGCCCCGCCCGTCCAGGACCGCCCATACGCCGCCGGCGGCATACGGCCCGCTGTAGGCGCCGGCGCGGTCCGCGGTCTGCGCGGCCACGACCGCCTCGGGATCGTCCTCGGGCCGCTGCGGTGCGACGGGTTCGCGCTCGACTCCGAGAAGCTCCTGGATGGCGCGCTCGGTGTCCGCGTACGCCCCCTCGCCGTAGTGGTAGTCGTGCAGCGTCCCGCGGCGGTTCCACAGGTAGCGCGCCGGCCACCCGCGGTTGCCGTACAGGCGCCACACCTCGAGGTCGAGATCGACCACCACCGGATAGGGGACCTCGAGCCGGGCCACGGCCTCGCGTACCGGCTCCTCGGTGGCCGAGGGATCGAAGCCCGAGGCGTGCACGCCGATGACGCGCAGCCCGTCTTCTCGGTAGCGGCGGTGCCACTCCCCGAGGTAGGGCAGGGTGCGCAGCGAGTTGACCCGGCAGAAGTCCCAGAACTCGACCAGGACCGGACGGCCTATCTGGTCTTCCAGACGCTGGGGCGCCGAGCCGATCCACGGCAGCCCGCGCGGGAACGGCGGCGCCGGGATGGTGTCCACCGGGGGACGCACCGGCCGGCCAAGGTAGCATCGCCCGCTCCCCGGAGATGATCGACCACCGCCTCGTTCACGCCCTGCACGTGGAGCGCCTGCGCCGGGACGACCTCGGGGCGGAGGTCCGCGACGCGCATTCGATCTTCCAGACCTCCACGCTCGACGCGCTCCTGGCGGGCCTGTACGACGGCGACGTCACCTTCGGAGAGCTGGCGGAGCGGGGCGATCTCGGCCTCGGGACCCTGAACGGGCTCGACGGGGAGATGATCGCCCTGGACGGCGCCTTCTATCGCGCCGGGACCGATGGCCGCGTCCGGGCGATCGCGCCGGAGGAGCGCACGCCGTTCGCGGTCGTCACCCGATTTGCGCCCGACGTGGGCGCGCCGATCGACGTCCCGGTCGATCATGCCCAGCTCCTCGACCGGATCGAGGCACTGGGCGCCGACCCGGCCCTCTGCTACGCGGTCCGGGTCGACGGTCGCTTCCGGCGTGTGCACGCGCGCTCGGTTCCGCGCCAGCGCCGGCCTTATCCGCCCCTCTCGGAGGTGGTCTCGCACCAGGTCGAGTTCGACCTGGCAGACCTGACGGGCACGCTACTCGGCTTCCGCTTCCCCGACTACGCGCAGGGCCTCAACGTTCCCGGCTATCACCTGCACGTGATCTCCGACGACCGGTCCAGCGGCGGCCACGTGCTCGACTGCCGGATCCTGGAGGGCGAGATCCGCATCGACCACACCTCCGACCTGCACATGGAGCTCCCGGCCGGCGTCACCTGGACCGAGCCGGACACCTCCGCCGCCAAGCGAGACCTGATCACCGGCGCCGAGGGGGGAGGTTGAGGAGCACCAGGCGAGAGTGCGCGAGCCCAGGACGAAGCGTGCCGCTACCGCGCCCAAGCCGGCGAGAATCGGAAGCGTCGCGCCAGCGCTTAGCCGATGGAGCCGGCCATCTCGAGCTGGATGAGCCGGTTGAGCTCCACCGCATACTCCATCGGCAGCTCCTTGGTCACCGGCTCGATGAAGCCGTTGACGATCATCGCCGCGGCCTCGTCCTCGGAGAAGCCGCGCGACTGCATGTAGAAGAGCTGCTCGTCGGAGATCTTCCCGACCACCGCCTCGTGGGCGACGGTGACGTGCGGGTTCTGGATCTGGATGTCAGGCCAGGTGTCGGAGCGCGAGCGATCGTCCATCATCAGGCCGTCGCACTGGACGCGGGCCTTGGAACCACGCGAGTTGTGCCCCATTCGCACCAGGCCGCGGTAGCCCATGATGCCGCCGTCCTTGGAGATCGACTTGGCCAGGACGTTCGAAGTCGTGTTGGGCGCCAGGTGGACGACCTTGGCCCCGGTGTCCTTCCACACGCCCTCGCCGGCCACCCCGACGTTGAGGTGGTCGGCCCGGGCCCCGTCACCCATCAGGAACGAGCCGGGGTAAAGCATCACGTACTTGGCGCCCATCGATCCGCCGACCCACTCGACCGTCCCCTCCGCCTCGACCACGGCGCGCTTGGTGTTGAGGTTGTAGACGTCCTTGGACCAGTTCTGCACCGTCGTGTAGCGGGCCTTGGCGCCGGGCTTGACGAAGATCTCCACCACCGCCGAGTGCATCGAGTTGACGCTGTAGGTCTGGGCCGTGCATCCCTCGATGTAGTTCACGTCCGAGCCTTCCTCGGCGATGATCAGGGTGTGCTCGAAGGTGCCCTCCCCCTGCCCCTCCATCCGGAAGTAGGCCTGTAGCGGGAGGTCCACCTTCACCCCGGCAGGCACGTACAGGAACGAGCCGCCGGACCAGATCGCGCCGTGCAGGGCGGAGAACTTGTTGTCCTGCGGCGGGACGCACTTGGTCATGAAGTACTGCTCGACGAGCTCGGGGTACTCGCGCACCGCGGTGTCGGTCGAGCAGAACAGGATCCCGAGATCCTCGTACTCCTTCTTGAGCCCCTCGTAGACCGGCTCGTTGTCCCAGACTCCGACCACCCCGGCGAGATGCTCGCGCTCGGCCTGGGGGATGCCCAGATCCTCGTAGGTGCGCTTCATATTCTCGGGAACGTCGTCCCAGCTGTTGTAGCGGCCGGCGGTGGGCGGCGAATAGAGGACCAGGTCGTCGAAGTTCAGGCCCGACAGGTCCACGCCCCAGGTGGGAATCGGCTTGCGGGCGAAGATCTCGAACGACTTCAGGCGGCGCTCGCGCATCCAGTCGGGCTCGCCCTTAACCCGGGACATCTCCTCCACGACCTCGCGGGAGATGCCGGTGCGCGCGCGCAGCTGCCCCTGCTCGTCCTCGACGATCGGAGCGGGCTTGGCGAGGCGCGTCTTGTCGGCAGCTGCCATTCGGGGGATATCCGTGCTCGGGAGTCGGAATTCTAGCGGGCGCAGCCGCGGACAACCTCGGTCGCCCGCCCAGGGGAGCATAACCCCCCTCCTCCCGATCAAACCACCGACGCGACATCCGCCCCGAGGGCAGGTCAGCCGGCATCAGGTGGTCATCGGGCGGCGCACCTGCGCGGTTTGTTGTCAGGCCGGTGCACTGATGCGCGCGGTGAGCGCCCTACTGGGGTGGCCGTGAGCGGCCAGCACCACTCGCAACTCCTCGTGCGGGCCCGGGTTTTCTGTCCGGCAGGCAGGCAAATCGTCCACGCCGGCGAATCACCCAGGTCGACGACTGCGCCACTTCGTCAGAGATGAACACCCGAGAGCTCAGGCAACTGCTCGAGGACGTCGAGGACACCAGGGAGATCGTCCTCGCCGATCGCGCCGCGATCGCAGATCGACGAGGGGTGGCCGAGCTGCAGACCGTGTGGAGCGCCGCCCGGGCCGAGGCCAATCTCGCCTATGACGCGTGGCGCACGGCCGGCGGCGACGACGCGTACGCCGCCTACCGCGCCGCCGAGGATCGCGCCGACGCCGCCGAGGATGCGCTGGCGGCCGCGTGCCTCCAGCCCGGGCATCGGACACCCGTCCGGAATCTGCCCGCGGCCTTGACTCCTCGCCCCGGGGAGCCGACCGCATGAATGTGACGTCCCCGGTCAGCTATGTCGATCCGCCTGACGTGCCCCCGGGGATGACCCTGGCGGACTACCGGCGCCAGAGCCAGCGTCCCGCTCGTCGCGGCCTGCGACGCCGCGCCGGGCGCCTGCTTCGCGGATCGCGCTCTCGCCGCCGGATCGACTGACGGCCGGCGCGCCGGCCTAGTCGGGCCAGCTCGCGTCGCCGGTCACGGCGCCGCGCATCACCTTGAGGTTCAGCAGCGCGCACTTGCGCCGGGTGGCCGAGATCGGTATCCCGAGGAGCTCGATCAGCCAGTCGCCGTCGAGCTCGCCCACGTCGCCGAGCGGCATGCCGATGTACTCCTCGGAGGCGATCGACGCGGCGGCCTGTGAGATCGCACAGCCCTGGCCGTGGAAGCGCAGGTCGGCGATCGTGTCCCCCTGCACGCGGATGTGCACGCCCATTTCGTCCCCACAGAGTGGATTGTGATCGTGGGCGTCGAGATCGTGCGGCCGCAGCTCGCCGAAGTTGCGGGGCCGCTTGTAGTGGTCGAGGATGTAATCGCGGTAGAGGTCGTCCACGGCACCGCCCTCGTCAACCGACGTCGAACACGTCGCGCACGCGGGCGAGCGCGGTGATCAGCGCGTCGACGTCCTGCCGGGTGTTGTACGGCCCGAAGCTGGCGCGCGCGGTGGCGGGCACGCCGAGTCGGCGCATCAGTGGCATCGCGCAGTGATGTCCGGCCCTCACGCATACGTTCTCGCGGTTGATGAGGTCGGCGACGTCGTGAGGGTGAACCCCCCGCAGCTCGAACGAGATCACGCCGCCCCGACCCTCCGTGCTGCGCGGCCCGATCACCCGGACGCCGCCCACATCCCGGAGGCGCTCGAGCGCGTAGCGCGTGAGCTCGCGCTCATGGGCTCGCACCCTGTCCATTCCCAGCTTCGAGAGGTAGTCCACGGCGACGCCCAGGCCGACGCCCTCGGCGATCATCGACGTGCCGGCCTCGAACTTCCACGGCAGCTCGTTCCAGGTCGAGCGCTGGAAGTCGACGGTGCGGATCATGTCCCCGCCGCCCAGGAAGGGGCGCATCCGCTCCAGCAGCTCGCGCCGGCCATGCAGCACGCCGATTCCCGTCGGCCCCAGCGCCTTGTGGCCGGTCCAGACGTAGAAATCCGCCCCGATGGCGGAAACGTCGACGGGCAGCTGGGGGACGCCCTGCGATCCGTCGACCAGCGACACCGCGCCCGCGCTCCGTGCCCGTGCGGCCATCTCGGCCACCGGGTTCAGCGTGCCCAGCACGTTGGAGATGTGAGCGAAGGCGGCCAGCCTCACCCGGCCGCCCGCGAGCTCGGAGTCGAGCTGATCGAGCGACAGCGTTCCCTCGTCGGAGACGTCGAGGTAACGCAGCTGCGCTCCCGTCTCGGCGGTCAGCAGCTGCCAGGGAACGATGTTCGAGTGATGCTCCATCTGGGTGATCAGCACCACGTCGCCCGGGCCGAGGTGCTCGCGTCCCCAGGCGTACGCGACCAGGTTGATCGCCTCGGTCGCGTTGCGCGTGAAGATGGTCGTGGCCGCATCGCCGCCGCAGAACGCGGCCACGCGCGCCCGCGCGCCCTCGAACATCTCGGTCGCCTCCTGGGCGAGCGTGTACACGCCGCGGTGGATGTTGGCGTTGTGGCGCCGGTAGTAGCCGTCGATCGCCTCGATCACGGCGGTCGGCTTCTGCGAGGTGGCGGCCGAGTCCAGGTAGACCAGCGGGCGTCCGTCTATCTCGCGCTCGAAGATCGGGAAGTCCGAGCGGACGTCCAGCGGGAGGTCGACGGGGGTCGTGATCGCTTCCATCGTCACTTGGCGGCGGCGTAGGCGTCGATGTCCTGCGCGGCGGCGGCCAGCTTGGCCGCTATCCGTTCGCGCACCAGCTCCTCCAGCCCCGGGTCGTCGAGCTGCACGACCACCGGCTCGAAGTAGCCCTCCACGATCACCCTTACCGCCTCCTGGCGGGAAAGCCCGCGCGTGCGCATGTAGAAGACCTGGGTCTCGTCCACCTCGCCGACGGTCCCGCCGTGCGAGGCCGAGACGCTGTCGGTCTCCACGATCAGCGACGGGATCGCGTCCACCTTGGCCTTGGGCGAGAGCATCATCGAGTGGGTCTGCAGGTAGGTGTGCGACTCCTGGGCGCCCGGTTCGATCTTGATCAGGCCCTCGTAGGAGGCCCGGCTGGATCCCGTCGCCGCGCCCTTCCACACCGTGTCGCCGGTCGTATGGCCGCTCTCGTGCAGGTCGACCGTGTAGAGGTCGAGATGCTCGGATCCCTCGGTGAAGTAGATGCCGCGGTGGCGCATTTCGGCGCCGGGCTCGGCGGTCGACAGCTCGAGGTGCTGGCGCGTGAGACGACCACCGAGATGGATCGGGATCCAGGTGCAGTGCGCGTCGCGTCCCACGCGGACGAAATGGGTCGAGAGGTCGTAGACCGCACCGTCTCCGGCGCCCCAGTCCTGCAGGTGCGAGAGCCGGCAGCGTGCGCCGGGCTCCAGGTACAGCTCGAAGTGGCCGGCATGCAGCGCCTGGCCGTCGAACGGCGCGGCCAGGTCGTACTCGCGCAGCCGGAACTCCGAGCCGCGGTCGCCGATCGCCAGTGTGTGGGCGTACTGGGCGGTGCCGGCATCGTCGATCGCGTAGACGATCTGGAATGGCCGGTCCACCGCCAGTCCGGGCGGCACGTAGAGGAAGGCCCCTCCGGTCCAGAACGCGGTCGCGGCGGCCTCGAACTTGTCGCGCTCGTAGGTGAGCCGCCGCATGAAGTACCGCCGCGCCAGGTCGCCGTGGCGCTCGAGCGCCTCCTCCAGCGAGCACAGGATCACGCCGCGGGCGGCCAGCTCGGGGTCGAGCCGGACGTCGACCACGTCGCCGGCCCGCTGGACGAGACGGCCGGCCAGCGGCTCGTCCCCCAGCGCCCGCGTGACCACCTCCGGCACCCCGGCGTCGGCGCCCGGGTGACGCACCGCCAGCTCGTCGAGGTCGAGCTCGCGTAGGTTGGTCGTCCAGAATCCCGAGCGACGCCAGGCAGGCAGGTCGGCGGCCTCGAACGCCGAGAGCGCGGCGGCCCGCAGCTCGTCGGGGGCGCGGCCGTTGCCGGCTCCGGCGCCCGCCAGCGGCCGGTAAAGGGTGGCCTGCCGGGCGGCCCCGCGCTTGGTGGAGCGCGCCGCCCCCTGGACACTCCTGCCGTCGCCCTCAGACATCGTCCTCCTCGGGCGCTCCGGTGACGACCTCCAGCTGGTCGCGCAACCAGTCGTAGCCCTCGCGCTCGAGCTGATCCACCAGCTCCGGGCCGCCCTCGCGCACGATCCGACCGTCGAGCATGATGTGAACGAAGTCGGGCGTGATGTGGTGGAGGATGCGTTGGTAGTGCGTGATGATCAACGCGCCCATCCCGGTCTCGGCGTGGAGGGTGTTGACGCCCTCGGCCACGGTGCGCAGCGCGTCGATGTCCAGCCCCGAGTCGGTCTCGTCCAGCACCGCGACCTCGGGGGCCAGCATCGCCATCTGGAGGATCTCGCAGCGCTTCTTCTCGCCTCCCGAGAAGCCGTCGTTGAGGTGGCGGGAGGTGAAGTCGCGATCCACCCGCAGCAGCTCGGTCACGCGGCGCAGATCGGCTCCGAACTCCTTGACCCCGACCGGCTCCTCCCGCCTGGTGTTGATCGCCATGCGCAGGAAGTTCGCGACCGACACGCCGGGGATCGCCGTCGGGTACTGGAAGGCGAGGAACAGGCCGGCCTGGGCCCGGTCCTCGGGGTCGGCCTCCGTGAGGTCCTCGCCGCGGAAGCGGATCTCGCCCCCGGTGATCTCATAGCCGGGATGGCCGAGGATCGTGTTCGCCAGCGTCGACTTGCCCGAGCCGTTGGGGCCCATGAGCGCATGGATCTCGCCCTTGGACACGGACAGATCCACGCCCCGGAGGATCTCGCGCTCGTCGGCGCGGACGTGGAGGTTTCGGATCTCGAGATCGGCCATGGCTCTCTCCGGGAAGGCGCCCGGTCTACGCCGGCACCGGGGCGGACCGGTCCTGGACCAGGTCGGACAGACGCGTCTGCTCAAGGGTGCCGACGATCGAGCCCTGCACCCGCGTCCACAGCAGCTTGGTGGGGCAGACATGAGCGGCGTCGGTCTCTCGCGCGCACACGAGGTCGCCGTCGGGTGCCTGGGAGATGCACTCGATCGGAGCGATCGATCCCTCCAGTGCCTCCACCACCTCGGCCATCGTGATGTCCGGCGCCGGGCGCGCCAGCAGGTAGCCTCCCCGCGCCCCGCGCCGGCCCTCGACCAGGCCGGCCTTGCGCAGCCGCGCCACCAGATGCTCCAGGTAGGCGAGCGGCAGCTCGTCGGCGGCGGCGATGTCGGCCAGGGAGACCGGCTCGTCGCCGTTGCGGCGCGCGAGCTCGACCATCACCCGCACGCCGTACTCGGTCCTGGTGGAGAACATCATCGCGGAAAAACCTACCTCGCAGGTAGGATATCAGCGCGGGTCGAGCAGCCGGGCGGTCGGGCGGAGAAGGCGGCACCTCCATCCATGACTCCCCCTATCTTCGTCGCGGTGCTGGTGGCTCGATGAAGCGGCCCGCGGTCGTCGGCAGCATGGCGGTGGTTGCCGCCGTTCTCGTGGTGGCGGCCGGCTACGGCGCCTACAAGCTTCACCTGTTCAACCGCAGCTCGACCCAGCGTGGGGAGGTGGCGTCCACCAACGAGGCGGAACCGGGCGGCTCGCAGCGCCGGCATGGCCCGCCCGCCTGGCCGATCTTCCGCTTCGACGAGCGCCGCACCGGCAACAACCCCGCGGCGAACCTTCGGCCCCCCCTGCGGATCAGGTGGCTGCGGGATGCTCCCAACCACAGCTACCTCGAGGCGCCGCCGGTGGTGGCGCGCGGCGTCCTGGTCGCGGTCTCGTACACCAGGTACCGGGGCTCCGACATCGTGGCCGTCAACGCGCAGACCGGCAGGACGCTCTGGCACCGGCACTACCGCCAGGGCGAGATCTTCGCGTCCACGCCCGCCATCGCCGGGGCAGAGGTCTACGTCACCTCCAAGGACGGGCACCTGCGCGTCTTCGACCTGCGCAGCGGCCGTCTCCGGTGGCAGAAGGTGCTCCGCGGCGACGCCACCGAGTCGACGCCGATCGTGTCGCGCGGGCTGGTGTACTTCGGGCGGGCCAACGGATACATGTACGCGTTCGACGTGCGTCGCCGGCGACTAATCTGGCGCTTCGGCCCGACCGGCGGCAACGTTGCCAGCGGGGTGGCGCTGACCGCGACGACCGCCTATTTCGCGTCGTACGGAGGGGGCGTGTACGGGCTCAACCGGTTCACGGGGAGGCTGCGCTGGAAGACCGTCGTCCGCGGCGCCCGCGACAACCTGGTCCCGTTCTACTCCACCCCGGCGCTGGCCCGCGGACGGGTGCTGCTGGGCGGCAACGACGGCTCGGTCTATGCGCTGGACGCCCGCACCGGGGCGCAGAAGTGGCGGTTCGACGCCGAGGGCTACGTCTACGCGAGTGCGGCGATCCGGGGCGGGAGGCTCTACATCGGCGACTTCGGCGGCGGCTTCCATGCGTTGTCGATCAAGACCGGACGTGAGATCTGGCGCCACCAGATGGGCCCGATCCTCGGCTCGGCCACCGTGATCCGCAACGTCGTGTACGTGTCGTCGCTGCGTCCGTCGCGCACCGTCGGCCTGGACCCCGACACCGGCCGAGTGGTGTGGCGCTTCCGCGACGGACAGTTCTCGCCGGTCATCGCCGACGACGACGAGGCATGGCTGGGCGGGCGGACCCGCTTCTACGCGCTGCGCGCCGCGCCGCGCCCGGCCCGGCGCGCCGGCCGCGGCCGGGCCCACCGGCGCCCATCGCACCGGCGAGGGCCGTGGAGCGCCGGGTGGCCATGACCGCGGCCGACGCTCCCACCCGGCAGTCGGTTGCCCGCGCCGTGTCGTGGATCGGCATCGGTCATCTGGTCAGCCAGGGAATGTGGCTGGCGTCACTGCTGGTGCTGGCCGCCCTGCTGTCGCCGCGCGACTTCGGCACGCTGGCGAGCGCCCTGGTGCTGGTCACGCTCGCCGGGCTGCTGGTCGATGCCGGCACCCGCGGCAGCCTGATCGCCAAGCCGCGCCTCACGCGGGCGGACATCGGCGGCGCGGTGGTCCTCAATGGGGCCATCGGGCTGGGCGCGACGCTGCTGATCGCGGCGCTCGCGGGGCCCGCCGTCGAAACCTTCGCCGGCGGAGGCGACATCGCGGCGGTGAGGGCGCTCTCGGCCGGCGTCTTCCTCTACGCCCTGGGCATCTGCGCCTTCGCCCTGTTGCAGAAGAATCTGCGCCTGAAGGACTACGCAGCCGCCAACATCGGCTCGGCGGTGATCTCCTCGCTGATCGCCGTGGCGGCGGGAGTGCTGGGCGCCGGCGTCTGGGCGCTGGTCGTGCGCCAGCTGCTCTCGATGGGGCTGCTCAGCGCCTTCGCCTGGATCGGCGCGCGCCGACTGATCCCGCCCCGGACGGCGGCCGAAAGGGCCAGACGCCTGCCCGCGCTGCAGCTGCGACAGCCGCAGTGGACGGGATTCTTCCTGCTCGCGGCGGCGGACTTCGCGGTGCTCAACGCCGACGTGTTCGTGGTCGGCAACCTCACCCGCGCGCGCGGGCTCGGCCTCTACTCGCTGGCGTTCACCCTGGCCTTCGCGCCCCTGACCCAGATCGCCTGGCAGATCGGCCGGGTGCTGTTCCCGGCCGCCGCGGCGACGCGGCGCCTGCAGGACGTCGGCCGGCGCACGCTGGTCTCGCTGCGCCTGATGGCGCTGCTGTTGGCGCCCGCGGTGCCGCCCGTGTTGGCCCTGGCGCCGGTTCTGCCCGAGGTGCTGGGGAGCAGGTGGGCGCCGATGGTGGTGCCCTTCCAGCTGCTGCTGGCGGCGGGGGTGGGGCAGGCGCTCGTGTCGGTGATCGGCGAGTCCCTGTCGGGCACCGGCAACGTGTGGTTCAGGGCACGGGTCAACCTCGTGTGGGCGATCGCCATGGTCGCCGCCCTGGTCGTGCTGGTCTCGGTGGACGGCATTCGCGGCGCGGCGCTGGCACACCTCGCGCTGTTCGTGCCGTTCGGCATCGCCTACGCCGTCTTCGGGACACGCCGGCTGGGGATCGACGCGCGAAGCGTGGCTAGCGCGCTGCGACCCGTCGCGTTGCCGGTCGGCGTCGAGGCGCTCGTCACCGCGGCCACGGTGGTGGCGCTGCGGGCGGCCGGGACGTCCGCGGCCCTGGCCGGGGTCGCGGGCGCGGTCGCGGGCGTGGCGATGATGTCGCTGTTGCTGGCACGGCTGCCCTCCAGCCCGCTGCCCGAGGGCCGGGCGGTCCTGGCGGAGGCGCTGCGGCGCCCCGCGAGCCGGCCGGCCGCTCGCTCCTAGACTCCGCGCGTGCCGAGGATCCTCTTCGCCTGCCCCAGCGACGCGTCGTTCATCAGGATCGATCGCGAGCTGCTCGCCGAGCGCTGGCCGCTGCGGGAGTGGCGCCAGCCGGGCCGCTTCACCAACCTCTTCCGTCTCGTCCCGATGGTGGTGCGCAGCGACGTGGTGGTCGGATGGTGGGCGTCCTGGCACACGTTCTGGCCGATCACGCTGGCCTGGCTGCTGCGCAAGCCTTCGCTGCTGATCATCGGCGGATTCGACACCGCGAACATGCCCGAGATCGGCTACGGCTTCCAGCAGGGCGGGGCGCGCCGGTGGCTGAGCCGCTGGGTCATGGGCCGCGCCACCCGCTTGGTCACCAACTCGCACTACTCGCAGGAGGAGATCGAGCGCAACATCGGCTTCCCGTCAACCCGGGTCGGCGTCATCCACCACGGCGTCCCGGACCCCTACGGGGAGCTGCCGCAGGGCGCGCGGGACCGCATCGCGCTGAGCGTAGGCCTCGTGACCCGCGACAACCTCGAGATCAAGGGGCAGCGCGCGTTCGTGGAGGCCGCCTCCCACGCGCCGGACGTCCGCTTCGTGCTCGCCGGGCCGTGGAAGGACGACGCGATCGAGGGGCTGCGCCGGCGGGCGGCGCCGAACGTCTCGTTCACCGGATGGCTGGAGCGGGACGACCTCGACGCCCTGTTTCGCAGCGCCGCGGCCTACGTCCAGCCGTCCCACCACGAGGGGTTCGGGCTGGCCGTGGCCGAGGCGATGCTGGCCGGATGCGTGCCGGTGGTGACCGTGGCGGGAGCGCTGCCCGAGGTCGTCGGCGACGCCGGGATCCAGATACCTGACGACGAGCCGGCCACGGTTGCGGCCGCGGTGCGGCGTGCGCTCGACATGGACGCGCACGCGCGCGCGCGAGCCCGCGCGCGCATCCTCACGGAGTTCCCGGTCTCCAAGCGCCGCGAGGCCCTGTGGGCCGAGCTGGAGTCGCTGGCCTAGCCCACGCCGACCGGCGTCGGGCTCGCGACCATGCCCCGATGCCAGAGGCCCAGGGAGAGCAGGCAGAACAGCTCGCGGGTGTGATCCGCGCGTCCGGTCGAGTGCCGCTCCAGCAGGCGACGCAGCTCGGCCTCCTCGAACAGCGACCGGCACAGCTCGCCCTCGCCCAGCAGGACCTGCTCGGCCATGGGACGAAGCTCGGAGCGCAGCCACCTGTCCACCGGTGTCACCCACCCCAGCTTGGGCCGGTGGACGACCTGCGGCGGCAGCAGCGCGAGCATCGCCTCCTTGTGCAGCGATTTGCCCCGCAGCCGGCGCACGTGCTGCGATGGATGGGCCGACTCGGCGAGCCCCACCAGGTCCTGGTCGAGCATCGGCACGCGCAGCTCGACCGACGCCGCCATCGACATCTTGTCGGCGATCAGCAGCAGCTCGTCCGGCAGCCATAGGCGGGTGTCCACGTACAGCATCTGGCCGAGCGGGTCGCGGCCGGCCACCCGTCCGCGCAGCCGCTCGACCACGACCTCGGGTGGGGCCGCGGCCTCCCGGACGCAAGCGGCGAACTCGGGCCGGTAGAGCGCCGCCTTCTCGGAGTCGCGCAGGAGCCGGTAGGCGTTCATCAGCAGCTCGAGGTCGTCTCGTGCCGACAGGGCATCGAGGCCGCGCGCGAGCGTCACCGCGCGGCCGGGACGGGGCAGCCTCCCCGCCGCCGCCCGGGCTCCGGGGAGCCGGCGCAGCGCGCTCGCCAGCCGGGCGCCCCGGTGACGGCCGTAGCCCCCGAGCGGCTCGTCGGCTCCCTGGCCGCACAGCGCGACGGGCACCGCCGGACGCATCAGCGAAGCGACGAAGTTCACCGCCAGCGCGCTGGTGGTGCCCACGGGCTCCTCGATGCCCGCCATCGCGGCCGGCAGCGCGTCGAGGTATTCGTGCTCGCCCACCAGCGCGTGCTCGTGCTCGGCTCCGAACCGGCGCGCGGTCTGCGCCGCCTCGGGAATCTCGTCGGTCCGGGCGCCGCCCCCCGCGAAACCCACGGTATAGGCCCGCACCCGCGAGCTGTGGCGGGCCATCGCGGCGCAGATCGCGCCCGAGTCGACCCCGCCGCTGAGCATCACGCCGATCGGCCTGTCGCTCATCATCTGCCGGGCGACCGCGCGTTCGAACGCCTCGCGGTACGCCTCGACCAGCTCGGCGCGATCGCGGCGATCGGCGGCCGGGACGTCGGTGGCGTACTCCATCTGGGAGATTCCGCTCGGGCCGGAGCTGAGCAGCGTGGCCGGCGGCAGCTTGCGAACCGCCGCCAGCGCGGTCCGGGGCGAAGGGACGAAGCGGAAGGTGAGGAAGTGGTCGATGGCCGTCGGATCCAGCTCGCGCGAGATCGACTCGTCGACCAGCAGCGCGCGCACCTCCGACGCGAAGGCGAGCCGCCCGGCCGCCCGGCTGTAGTAGAGCGGCTTGACGCCGAAGCGGTCACGCCCCAGGTGCAGCGTCTCCGAGCGCGCGTCCCAGACGGCGATCGCGAAGATCCCGTTCAACTGCTCCACGAATGCCGGGCCGAGCTCCTCGTAGAGATGAGGGATGACCTCGCCGTCGGATCCCGACCGCAGGCGGTGGCCACGCCGCTCCAGGCCGGTCCGCAGCTCGCCGTGGTTGTAGAGCTCGCCATTGAACACGGCGACCACGTCGCCGGCCTCGTTGCGCAGCGGCTGATGCCCGCGCGCGGGGTCGATGATCGCCAGCCTGCGCATGCCCAGCGCGATGCCCGGCGCATCGTGGAACCCGTCACCATCCGGCCCGCGATGGATCAGCCGCGCCACCATCGCGGCCACCAGGCGGCGGTCGGGCTCGTCCCCCGGAGCGTGGATGCCGGCGATCCCGCACATGGCGCCAAGCGTAGTCCCGGCCCCGCGGCGTAAGCTCTGCCGGCGCGCGCCCGTGCCACGCTATACTTTCTGAAGCGAGTAGCCGACCGCGACTTGGGAGTTCCAGATGAGCCCGTCGGGGCCCGAGGTCATCAATCAGATTCGCAGCCAGGTGGACGAGGTCGACCCGGCCGAGGTCAGCCGGCAGCGCAGCAACGGCGCCGTGCTGGTCGACGTGCGGGAGACCGAGGAGTTCGACGCCGGCCACATCCCCGGCGCCAAGCACGTACCGCGGGGCTATCTCGAGTCGCGCATCGAGGCCGCCGTCCCCGACCGCGACGCCCACCTGATCCTGTACTGCGCATCGGGTCAGCGCTCGGCCCTTGCCGCTCACACCCTCAAGCAGCTGCTGGGCTACCAGAACGTCGAATCGATGACCGGCGGCATCACGCTCTGGAAGGACCGCGGTTACGAGGTCGACGTGCCCAAGACCCTGTCAAGCGAGCAGCGGGAGCGCTATTCGCGCCACCTGCTCATTCCCGAGGTGGGGGTCGAGGGACAGCAGAAGCTGCTCGATGCCAAGGTCCTGCTCCTGGGCGCGGGCGGGCTGGGGTCTCCCGCGGGCCTCTACCTGGCGGCGGCGGGGGTGGGAACCCTGGGGGTCGTGGACAACGACGCCGTCGACCTGTCCAACCTCCAGCGCCAGGTCCTCCATACCACCGACCGGATCGGCGTCCCCAAGGTGGACTCGGCCGAGGAGACGATCGGGTCGATCAACCCGGACGTGAAGGTGGTCAAGTACCCAGTCCGCCTCGACGCCTCCAACATCATGGAGATCATCGAGGGCTACGACGTGATCGTCGACGGCCTGGACAACTTCCCCACCCGTTACCTCCTCAACGACGCGTCGGTCCGGCTGAGGATCCCCGTGGTGTCCGCCGCCATCCTGGGCTTCGACGGGCAGCTCTCGGTCTTCTCGCCCTACGAGGGCCCGTGCTACCGCTGCCTGTTCCGTGAGCCGCCGCCGGCCGAGCTGGCGCCGTCGTGCGGCGCCAACGGCGTGCTGGGAGTGCTCCCGGGAGTCATGGGCCTGTTGCAGGCGACCGAAGCCATCAAGCTGATCATCGGCCAGGGGGACCCGCTGATCGGGCGCCTGCTGCTCTACGACGCGCTCGGCGCGACGTTCACCACCGTGAAGGTCAACCGCGACCCCGAGTGCCCGATCTGCTCGCGCGATCCCGACTCGATCTCCGACGAGGAGATGGGGGCCTTCCCAGACTACGAGGCGTTCTGCGCCGGGGCCGGCTAGCCTGGTCGCCGACCCCGGGATGGAGTCGACCGATCTCACGGATGCCGGCCCGGTGACGGCGGCTCGCTGACTCGAGATGGCGACGGTCCGAATACCGCCGGTGCTGCGCCCCTCGGTCGGCGGCGAGAAGGAGCTGGACGCCGCCGGATCCTCGGTGGGCGAGGTGCTGCGAGCGCTGACCGTGGAGCATCCGCAGACCGAGTCGCAGATCTTCTCCCCCGAGGGGGGGCTCAACCGCTACGTCAACGTCTATGTCAACGACGAGGACGTGCGGGTGCTCGACGGGCTCGACACGCCGGTCGGCGACGGCGACACGCTGGTGATCCTGCCGGCGATGGCGGGCGGCCAGCTGGTCGGAGACCGCCGCGGTTGCGCCCGATCTCGGTCTCGCTGACCGCAGGTCTCTCGCTACACTTCGTGAAGTAATGGCCGGCCCCGAGCTCGAGAACCGGCCCTGCGGCGGTCGTTATGGCGACATCGTCCAGGCCATCGGCAACACCCCGCTGGTCGAGCTGCGGCGCCTGTCACCCAAGCCCGGGGTGCGGCTGTGGGCCAAGCTCGAATCGCACAATCCCACCGGCTCGGTCAAGGACCGCGTGGCGCGGGCGCTGATCGAGGACGCCGAGGAGCGCGGTGCGATCTCGCCCGGCCAGACCATCCTCGAGCCTACCTCCGGCAACACCGGCATATCGCTGGCGATGATCTGCCTGCGCAAGGGCTATCCGCTCAAGGTGGTGATGCCCGAGAACGTCACTCCGGAACGCACCCAGCTGCTGGAGATGTACGGCGCCCGGATCGTCTACTCGGAAGGCCCGAAGGGGTCCAACGGGGCGGTCGAGCTCGCGCTCGAGATGGCGGAGGGCGACGCCGCGTACTACATGCCCTACCAGTACGGGAACCAGGCCAACCCGCTCGCGCACTACGGCGGCACCGCGCCGGAGATCCTCGAGGAGCTCGACGAGGTGGCGGCCTTCGTCGCCGGGCTCGGCACCGGCGGGACGCTCATGGGTGTCGGTCGGCGCCTGAAGGAAGAGCTCGGCGACTCGGTGAAGGTGGTGGCCGCCGAGCCGATGCAGGGCGAGCCGGTCCAGGGACTGCGCTCGCTGGACGACGGCTTCATCCCGCCGATCATCGACCTCTCGCTGCTGGACCGCAAGATCTTCGTCACCAATCGCGACGCGATCGTGTGGACGCGACGCCTGTTGGAGGAGGAGGGGATCTTCGCGGGAGTGTCATCGGGCGCCATCGCGGCGATCGCGGTGCGGATCGCCGGCGAGCTGGACGAGGGCAACGTGGTGTTCGTGGTGGCCGACGACGGATGGAAGTACCTCTCGTCGGGGATCTACAACCGCCCCGTCGACGAAATCGAGGCGCTCGAGTCGACGGTCTGGTGGTAGTCCGCCGGCAACCGGCGGCGAGAGTCGTAGAGTAGGCGCTGAGATGATCGGCAACATCGGACCGATGGAGCTGGTGCTCGTCCTCGCGATCGCCCTGATCGTGCTCGGCCCCAAGAAGCTTCCCGAGGCCGGGCGCGCGGTCGGGCGGGGCCTGCGGGAGTTCAAGGACTCCCTGTCGGGCGCCGGCGACGACGACGACCAGGACGTCGGCAAGCTGGACGCCAAGCACGACTCCTGACGCGCGGGGGACCCCCGCCGCCGGGCACCGGCCGGTTGCTAGCCTCGCGCGGGTGCGCATCTCGCGCGAACTGGTGGAGGAGATCGTGGCGCACGCGCGCCGCGAGGCGCCCAACGAGTGCTGCGGGATGGTGGCCTCCCAGGACGGACGGGCGGTGCGGGTGTACCCGGCGACCAACGCGGCGGCGAGCCCGCTGCGCTACCAGGTCGAGCCCCACGACCAGTACCGCATCGAGATGGCCATCGACGACGCCGGGCTGGAGCTGGGCGCCATCTACCACTCCCACACCCGCAGCGCCCCGTACCCGTCGCAGACCGACATCAACCTGGCGTTCCATCCCGACGCGCTGTACGTGATCGTCGGCCTCGGGGCGCAAACGCCCGAGCTGCGCGCCTACCGGATCGTCGACGGACGCGTCGCGGACGCCGAGCTTACGATCGAGGACTAAGCCGGCGCTGCGCCGGCGCGGGCGTGATCTACAGTGGAGCCGATGGCGTCCGAGCCGCTGGTGTGCCCCGGCTGCGCCTCGACCTACCCGCTCGAGGCCCGCTTCTGCGCTCGCTGCCAGATGCCGCTCATCTACGCCGGAGCCGGGCCTGCGCAGGGCGCGGCGACCGAGCGTCACGAACGGGCCCGCAAGATCCGCCCCCAGTACGCCGAGGGGGACCTGGTGCACGTCGCCCGCGGCCGCCATCAGGCCGAGGCGGAGTTCATCCAGGGGCTGCTGCTGGAGGAGGGGGTGCCCAGCCTCCTGCGCCGCTCGCGCGGATTCGACGTCCCCGACTACCTGGCCGCCGGCCCCCGTGACGTGCTGGTGCCGGCCTCCGGGGCGCCGACCGCGCGGGACGTGCTCCTGCAGGCCGAGTTGCTGCCCGGCGACGGGGCTTCCGGCATCCACTCGCCGGTTCGAATCCTGATCGGGCTTCTGCTCGCGGTGGCGGTGGTGGCGGTCGTTCTGTGGCTGGGGACCGAGGTGATCGGCTGACTCGTCGGGAAGCGGTCGGATCCAGCCCCGCGAGCCTACGACGCCCCGGCGGTCACCCGCCGGCCAGCCGGACCAGGTGGGCGCGCCAGCTGCTCTCGGTGTGGCGCAGGTCGCGTCCGCCGAACGCCTTGACCAGCGCCGCCTCGCCGCCGCCGGGATGCAGGCGGGAGGCGAGCCGGACCGCAGCGGGACGGCCCTCCTCGCGAGCCAGGAGGTCGAGGACGGTTCCGCCCAGGAGGGGCGCGTCGCGGACTCCTGGCGGGAACGTCGGGCGCGGCCCTTCGTGCAGCCGCCGCTGGATCGCGGGACGCAGGTACTCGACCTGCCCCGCGAAGTACTGGGCCGCGCCCTGGGCCAGCCATGCCCAGCGCATGTAGCGCATGAAGCTGGCGAAGTTGAACGGGGGCGGCAGCTCGGGGTTGTTGGTGCCCACCAGGACGCTGGCGTAGAGCGTGGCCGGCGCCAGCATCAGCAGCTCACGCGATCCGGGCACGGTCGAGGCGCGTTGCTCCAGGAGGCGTGGCGCCAGGACGTGCAGCTCGCGCCTGCCGAACCAGCCGACGAGGTAGCGGCGTCCCGCGGGCGCGGTGAGCGAGCGAGCCAGGACCAGGTACGGCTGGGCCATGTGAAGGGTGAACCCGGACCCGTGGATGACCAGCGTCAGCTCGCCGGGAGCGCGGGGGAACAGCTCGGACAGCGCCTCGCGCACGCGCTCGAGCTGCCCCAGCAGCCGCTGGGCGTCCTCGGCGTCCTCCGACTCGTGACGCGCGCAGAAGTAGGGAGAGACCGACTCGACCCAGGCCACCCCGGTGAGCTTACGCGTGCGGGCGCGAGCTCCCGCACGCCCGCGCCCACGGGTCTACGACGCGGCCGCCCGCCGGGCCGCGGCGGTCTCGCGGTCGAGCTCGGTCTGGATGCCGAGCTCGTTGAGGCGCCGGTTGGCCTCGGTCAGGCTGGCGGCCTGCAACACCGCCCGCGCCAGCCGGGCGGCGGTGCCGATCGCCACGAGCGGGTCGAAGAAGAAGGTGACGGCGCCGATCGCCGACAGCGTGACCGGGCGCTTGTCGGCGCGGATCGCCGTCTGCCCTCGCTCTCCGGCGAAGCAGCGCAGCGCCTGTGCGCTGGCCTCGGTTGGTATGGCCGCGGCCGCCTCGCCCAGCCGCGCGGCCGCCGCCGGCGTTATTCCCCAGGCGCCCGCCAGCCCAGCCGCGGCGGCCAGCTCGCTCACCCGTTCCAGCACCTCGTCGGGCGTCAGCTCGCCGTCGCAACCGGGACCGAACACGGCGCCCACCACCGCCACACCGGCTTGCGACAGCGGCTCGGCCGCCGCCAGCATGACCGCGTCGCACAGCGGGCTCGCCAGTCCCGGCTCGTTGCCGTGGGCCAGTACGTCGCCCCCAACATCCACGAGCGCGACGGCGTCGCACTCCAGCCGCGGGGCGGCGTCAGCCAGCGCGGCGCCGACCGCGACGGGGCCCGGGTTGGGATCGACCAGCACCGTGCGCTCGCCGAGCACCCGGGACATGTGCGATTCGGCGAATCTGAACCCCCCCGGCCCCCGGGTGTCCGGCCCCGCCAGCGCAACGGCGGGGTTGAGCGGCTCGGCAGCGCTGACCTCGTCCAGCCGGCGGGGGCCGGGCAGCGGGTCGACGATCGGCCGCTCCCAGGTCACGCCGCCGACCGTCGCCGCGGTACCCATGGCGCGGGCGAACTCGGCGGTCGCCAGCGCCCCCACGACGTCGCCTCCGCCGCCGATCCCCAGGCAGAGGACGCGGCGGGCGGTGCGCAGGAGCGAGTCGATGCTCTGGATCAGCGGAGCACGGGCCGGCTAAGCCATCACCGGCATCGCGTCCGAGGCGATCGCCTCGATCTCCTCGGCTGCGCGCTCGAACTCCTCGTCGGAGAGGACCGGGGTGCCCTCGAACGGCAGCTCGCGCTGGAGCTCGAGCCAGGAGCGGCAGCCGCCGTACTCGTCGCGCACCTTGACGGTCACCGGCCGGGGAATGCGGTAGGTGCGCAGCAGCAGGACGTGGAGTGGATGGCGCCGCTTCCATGCCAGCCGCTTCTCGGCGTAGTCGGGGGTCCAGACGTAGAACGGCGAGAGGGCGTCAACGCACCGCGGGTCGGTCACCGTGTAGTCAGCCGCCACCTCCGCCCAGGCGCGGATTCGCACCCGGTCGGGCTGCTCGATGCCGCCATCGGCCGTCCAGGCCTGGGCGGCGGGCTCACCGTCGGCCCACACGCCCTCCTCGAGCGCGCGCCGCAGCTCCGGCCGGTGGGACTCGCGCACCAGATCCACCCGCTGGTGGTCGAAGGTGGGATACAGGAAGAAGCGCTCGTGCTCGAGCTGGAAGTGCTTGTCGGTTTCGCGGATCCCGCCCTTGCGCAAAGTCACCAGCTGCTCGCCCTCGGCGAGCGCGCGCACAGTGACAGCCCATTCTTTGAAAGCGATCGGCATGGCCAAGTCCGAGGGTCCTGCCTACTACGACGCAGCCCCGAGGCGCCAGGAAAGGTGATCCGCCACGGGAAGCGGGCATTTTACGCAATCGCCTCGCGATGGCCAAACCTGCGCCTAGAACCAGGCGATTTTTGGAGACTCGCGGCTCATAGCCGTACTCCGGCCTCGCCCTCCAGGACCTCGATCACCGCTGCGAAGTCGTCCTCGCCGAGCCCGCGCCCGGCGGCCGCGGTGAGGATCTCCCGTGCCAGCGCGGCGAACGGGAAGGGAGCGCCGGCCCCCTGGCCCTCCTCCAGGCACAGCCTGACGTCCTTGAGCATGTGGTCGAGCTTGAACAGGGTCGTGTAGTCGTGCGAACGCATCGCGGCCGCCTTGAGCTCGAGCATGGCCGAGCCCCCCGAGCCCGCCTCCATCACCTGCGCCAGGACATCCAGGTCGACGCCGGTACGTCGCCCGACCAGCAGGGCCTGACCGACCGTGGCCGCGTTCACGGCGGCCACCGCGTTGTTGATGAGCTTGACCATCTGTCCGTCGCCGAGCGGGCCGGCGTGCACGACCAGCTCGCCCATCGCCATGAACAGCGGTCGGGCCCGCTCGAAGTCCTCCGGGGCGCCGCCGGCCATGATGGTCAGGGTGCCGTCCTGTGCCCGGGGCGCCGAGCCGGTGACCGGCGCGTCGACCATCCTCGCCCCGCCCTCGGCCAGCGTGGCCCCGATCGCACGGGTCTGGCTGGGAGCGATCGTCGACATGTCGACGCAGAGCAGCCCATCCCTCGCCGCATCCACCACCGGGGGCCCGGGCGTGTCCGCGTCTGCGGTGCCCAGCAGCAGGCCCTCCACCTGCGCGCCGTCCACGACCATCGTGATCAGCTCGTCGCACTCGGCCGCGACCTGCGCGGGGCTGGAGGCGACGCGCGCGCCGTGCTCGGCCGCCCACGCCTCGGCGATCCGGCGCGTGCGGTTGAACACCGTCAGCTCGAAGCCGGCGCGCCGCAGGTTGGCCGCCATGCGCGAGCCCATGATCCCGAGCCCCAGGAAGCCGACGCGCTCGCTCATGGGCCGATCATCGCGCAGCGGCGGCCTGTTGATCGGACCTCGGGGTTCCGTGGCCGCCGCCGCCGGGGGTCTCGATTCGCAGCCGGGCTCCGGCCTCCAGGTGCCCGCCGGCCTTGGGTGGCAGCTCGCGGCCGTCGAGCAGGTTGCGGCCGAGCGCCCCCGGCTCACCGCCGTCGGCGCCGGGCGGCGCGTGGCGGCGACGCTCGGTGAGCAGCGAGAAGTCCATCTGTGCCAGAGCCTCCAGCTCGCGCACGGCCCCGTCGCCGCCCCGGAAGCGCCCGGCACCGCCCGAGCCGCGGCGGACCGCATACTCGACCACCCGCAGGGGGAACTCGAGCTCGAGCGCCTCGACCGGAGTGTTGAGGGTGTTGCTCATCGCCACGTGGACGGCGCTCGGCGCGTCGGCGTCCGGGCACGCCCCCTGGCCGCCGCCGATCGTCTCGTAATAGGTGAAGTCGTCGCTGCCCAGGGTCAGGTTGTTCATCGTGCCCTGGCCGAGCGCGCGGCCGAACGCCGCCAGGATCAGATCCGCCACCCGCGAGGAGGTCTCCACGTTGCCGGCCACCACGGCGTGGGGCGGGCGCGCGTTGAGCAGGCACCCCTCCGGCGCGCGCACCTCGATCGGACGGTAGGCGCCGGCGCTGGGAGGGATGTCGGGGTCCGTCAGGACCCGGACTGCGAAGTACGCGGCCGAGCGGGTGACCGCCAGCGGGCAGTTGAGGTTGCCCTCGTGCTCGTCGGCGCTGCCGGCGAAGTCGAGCACCAGCGAGTCGCCGTCGACGGTGGCGGTCAGCGCCAGCTCGAGGTCGGCCTCGGGCGCCTCCAGGAGATCGCGGGCCCGCCGGATACCGTCGGGCAGGTCGGCGAGGCACGCCCGCGTGCGCCGCTCGGCGTAGTCGAGCACCTCGGTCATCGCGGCCCGCACGGTCTCGACGCCCTCGCGCGACGCGAGCTCTCGCAGCCGGCGTGCCCCGGCGGCGTTTGCCGCCAGCTGCGCACGCAGGTCGGCGCGGCGCTGATCCGGCTGGCGCATCCGGGCGGCTAGCGCGTCGATCGACTCCTCGTCCAGTGGCTGGGGCTCGATCACCACCCCCTCTTCCTCGAGGCGCCGGGAGTCGGCGGGCATCGACCCCGCAACCTTGCCGCCGACGTCCGCGTGGTGGGCCCGGGAGGCCGCGAACGCCATCAGCTCGTCGTCGGGGTCGAATACTGGGGTGACCACCGTGATGTCCGGCAGGTGGGTCCCGCCGCGGTACGGGTCGTTGAGGACCCATGCCCGGTCCGGCTCGTGCTCGCGCTCCAGGACCGCGGCCACCGCGGCCGGCATCGCCCCCAGGTGGACCGGGATGTGCTCGGCCTGCATGACCATCTCGCCGCTCGGGTCGAACAGGGCGGTGGACGCGTCGCGGCGCTCCTTGATGTTCGCCGAGTGCGCGGACCGGACCAGGACCGCGCCCATCTCCTCGCAGGCCGCGCGCAGGGCTCCGGTCAGGACCTGCAGCGTTATCGGATCCAGCCCGGCGCTCACCGCTCGCGCTCGACCACGATGGTTCCCGTCGGCCCGGCCGCGCCGCGCCAACCGGGCGCCACCACCAGCGTCGCCTCCGCCAGCTCGCAGATCGCAGGCCCCGGTAGCTCGCTTCCCTGCGCCGGCACCCCCCGCCACAGGGCGGCATCGCACTCGCCGTCCTCGAATACCGCGCTGCGCACGCCCGCCGGCTCGCGCGCCCGGTCCGGCATCCCGGCTCCGGCGGCCTCGAGGTCGAGCTCCGGCCCCGCGAGCGCCGCGGTGACCCGGATGGTCACCAGCTCGACCTCCGCCTGGTCGTCGCGATAGCCGTAGCGCTCCTCGTGCCTCGCCTCGAACGCCTCGCGCAGTCGGTCGGGGCCGGCCGGCTCGTCGGGCACCTCGACGGGGAGCTCGAACGCCTGCCCGCGATAGCGCAGCTCGTAGGTTGCCCGCACGGGCGCGTCCGGCGCCCCCAGTGCCTCGCGGGCGCGGGCGGCCAGCGCCTCCCAGTCGGCGCTCACCGCGTCGGCCGTGAGGGCGTCCCCCGCACGCAACACGCTGCGCTGCGCGTCGCGCCTGCGCTCGGAGACAACCAGCCCGAGCGCGGCCAGCACGCCGGAGGCGGGGGGGCAGAGGATCCTGTCCATCCCCAGCTCGTCGGCCACCGCGCCGGCGTGCATGGGTCCCGCGCCGCCGAATGCCAGCAGCGCGTAGCGCCGCGGGTCGACCCCGCGCTGCACGCTCACGACCCGCAGCGCGCGAGCCATCTCGGCGCTCGCCACCCGCACGATGCCCTGCGCGCACTCGAGCTCGCCGATCCCGAGCGCCTGCGCCAGCTCGCCGACCGCAGCTGCCGCGGGCGCGCGTTGCAGGTGCACCTCGCCGGCGAGCGCGCTGCCCTCGTCGAGATATCCGAGCAGGAGGTTGGCGTCGGTCACCGTGGCGTCGCTGCCCCCACGGCCGTAGCAGGCAGGCCCCGGCTCCGCTCCCGCCGACCGCGGACCGACTCGAAGCGCCCCGCCCGGGTCCCGCCATGCCACCGACCCGCCGCCGGCACCGACGGTGTGCACATCGAGCATGGGGAGCGCCAGCGGGCGGTCGCCCACCTTACGGCCCGCCGTCTCGCGCACGCGGCCGCCGTCGATCACGCACACGTCGCACGAGGTCCCGCCCATGTCGAAACAGAGCGCGTCGGGGTGTCCGGCCGCCGCCGCCACGTAGGCCGCGCCCGCGGCGCCCGCGGCGGGACCCGACAGCACGGTCAGCGCGGCGTGCCCGGCCGCGAGCTCGGCGTCGGCCAGGCCACCGCTGGACTGCATGATCGCCGGGTCGGGCAGCCCCGCCTCCCGCGCTCGCGCCGCCAGGCCGCGCAGGTACCCTGCCAGCAGGGGCGACAAGGCGGCGTCGACCTCGGTGGTTGCGGCCCGCTCGTACTCGCGGAAGGTGCCCACCACCTCGTGCGAGAGTGAGACGTGGGCGCGGGGAAGGCGCCGGGCGATCGCCTCGCCGAGTCGGCGCTCGTGGTCGGGGTGGCGGTAGGAGTGCAGCAGCACGATCGCCACCGATTCCGGCGACGCGCGCTCGAGCTCGTCGCACAGGCGCTCGGCAGCCGGCGCCTCCAGGGGCCGCAGAGCGCCCTCGGGCCCGACGCGCTCGGGGGCGCCGAAGCGCAACTCGGGGCCGACCAGCGGGGCGGGATGGTCGACGCACAGCCGGTACAGATCCGCCCGGGCCTGGCGCCCGAGCTCGACGAGGTCGGTGAACCCCTCGGTGGCCACCAGCGCCGTGCGTGCGCCGCTGCCTTCCAGCAGCGCGTTGGTGGCCACGGTCATGCCGTGCGCGAACGCGTCGACGTCCTCCGCCCGCCGGTCGGCTCGGTGCAGCGCCGTGCGGATCGCGCTCATCACGCCCTCGGACTGATCGGCGGGAGTGGTCGGTGCCTTGGCGGTGTGGAGCTGCTCGCCCGCCGCGATCACCACGTCGGTGAAGGTGCCCCCGACGTCGACGCCCAGCAGCACTTGCGGGCTCCCGCCGCTCACGGCCGGCGACTCTAACCGTGGCGGCGCCGGCCGCGCCGGCCCCGGCGCGCGTCCGGGCGGTTCAGGCGGCGAGCGTGGTCAGCTCGCGCTGGCGTGCAGCGACGACGTCCTCGGTCTCGGCGAGGTGCTGATGGGAGGGGCAGTAGCCGTTGTGGGCCAGCGGCATCCGCTGGCACGACGTGCCCTTCCGCGTCGTGGCGCGGCACTGGAGCGGATTGCCGTTGATGTCATAGCCCCGAAGCGGTTGCCGGGACAGGAAGTCCTCCGCGAACCGCACGTACTGCTCCACCACCCGCCAGACTCGCCGCTGGGCCGACATGGGGAAATACACGCGAATGTCGTTGAACAGCGTTCGCGCCGGCCGGGCGAAGTAGTGGCGGTCGGTGGCCAGGCGCTCGATCGCCGACTCGCAGGCGCGCAGCACCCGGGCGTGGTGCTCTGCGGGATGCGCTCGACACTCGGATCTGGCGATCTCCGGCGCGAGCTCGCGATAGATAGCACGGCTGAAGCGATACATCTCTCCCTCTGAATCGTCGATCGGCCGCTTCCCGAGTCCGCGAGTATCGGACTGCCCTGTGAAGCGAGGACGTTCGATTTGTTAAGTGGACGTTAAGTCGCAGATAGCGGCCTTTAGGCAGTGGGTCAGTTTGGGATTTGAGCCGGACGTCGGCGCTGTGCTACGGCGCTGGGTTGACTAGGTCCGGCGTAATCCCCTAGACGCGCGACCGGACCACGCGGCGAGGCCTTGGCAGGTCAGCCCCCGGTGGGGGTGCTGCTGGGGTGCGCTTGGCGCTCCCGCTAGCAGCAAGCGGGCGACGTCCGATGAGAGCGTGCCCGCAGGCCAGTTCACAGGGTCCATCGCCCACCTTGGCGCTACCCGACACCTAGGGCGCGAAACGACAAAGTGCGTCGATGCCTCGCAGACTCTCCGCCGGCGCCATCCGGCCCATGAAGCGGTCCCGCAAGCCGCGTGACCTGAACCGGCTGGCGGCGAGCATCGTTCTGGTCCCTCCGCGAGATCGCCGGCCTGCTCGATTCAAACTGACCCACCCCTCTTGTCGCGCTGTTTGTGCCTCGCGTAGCGCGGCTCAGGTCCAGCGCTCGAAGCGAGGCTCGCGCTCGGGCGCCAGGACGGCGTGGTGCAGATCCAGGGTGGGGTCGGTCTCGGGGCGGTCGCGGCGCTGATGGGCGCCCCGGCTCTCCTCGCGCGCGAGCGCGCAGGCGGCCACCATCCGGGCGAGCGGGTGATCGTCTCGGAGCAGCTGGGCCAGCCCGTTCGCGCTGCGCTCGAGGCCCGCGTGGCGCCATACGGCGGCCCGGGTCTCGGCTGACGGTGGGGTGACGCGCCGGGCGGCCGGAGGCGGCCCGCCGCGGGGAGCGGGTGGCTCGTCGAGTCCGGCCAGAGCCGCCCGGCGCCCGAACACGAAGCACTCGCTCAGCGAGTTGGAGGCCAGCCGGTTGGCGCCGTGCAGCCCGGTGCAGGCGCACTCGCCCACCGCGTACAGGCCGGGCACGCTCGAGCGGGCGTCCAGGCCGGTGGCGATGCCGCCCATCAGGTAGTGGGCGGCGGGAGCCACCGGCACCGACTGCCGGAGCGGATCGATCCGAGCTCGTCGCAGGGTGGCGAACACGTTCGGGAACCGGCCCGGGTCCACCGCGCGCATGTCGAGCAGGACCGCGCTGGCGCCGCTGGAGCGCAGCCTCGACTCGATGGCGCGGGCGACCTCGTCACGCGGCGCGAGCTCGTCGACGAACCGCTCGCCATCTGCGTCGTGCAAGGTGGCGCCCTCTCCGCGGATCGCCTCGGTGATCAGGAACCCGTCGGCGCTGTCGTGGCCGGAGCCGACGACCGCGGTGGGATGGAACTGCATCAGCTCCAGGTCGGCCAGCGCAGCGCCGGCCGCGTGGGCGGCCAGTAGCCCACCGCCGACCGCTCCGGGAGGGTTGGTCGTCCGCGCCCACAGCGCCGCCGCGCCCCCGGTCGCCAGCACCGTGGCGCGGGTGGCCACCGCCGGGCCGGCGTCGCAGACCAGTCCGACGCACCGCCGGTCGGCCGTCCACAGCGCGCTCGCCCGGCGACGCTCGAGCACGGTTATACGTGGGTCTTCGGCAACCAGAGCCGAGAGCTGGCGGGTGATACGCCGTCCGGTGGCGCTGCCGCCCGCGTGGGCGATCCGGCGCACCGCATGCCCGCCCTCGAGCCCCAGCGCGAGCCGCCCCTCGCGGTCGGCGTCGAAGCGGACGCCCAGGCGCTCGAGGTCTCGAACCCGGGCGGGTGCCTCCGCGCACAGCACCTCGGCCGCCGACGGACGCGCGGCGCCGCGGCCCGCCGCCAGCGTGTCCTCCAGGTGGCGCTGGGGCGAGTCGTCGAAGTCGAGCGCCGCCGCCAGCCCGCCCTGCGCCCAGTAGCTGGCCGACTCGGCCAGCGGCGTGGCCGACACCAGCGCGACCCGCGCGTTCTCGCGCGACGCGCACAGCGCGGTGAACAGCCCGGCGGCGCCGGCCCCCACCACCGCCATCTCGGCCTCGATGATCGGTGAGCGCTCCATGTGCCGGCGGGCGGCCGGGCGGCCGGCCAGGGTCTACGGTACTGCGATGCCGCCGGAGCCCGAAGCCGCGCCCGATCCGGTCGTCTATCTGCGCCACCCATCCTCGCTGGAGCACGACACCGGGATGCACCCGGAGCGGGCGGACCGGATCCCGGCCGTCGAGGCGGAGCTCGAGCGGCGGGGATGGCCGGGCCTGCGCCGGGTGGAGGCGCCGGCCGTCGAGCCCGAGGCGCTGCGCGCAGTCCACCCGGACGAGTACGTCAGCTGGATCGAGGAGCTCTCCGAGCGCGGCGGCGGGGCGATCGACCCCGACACCGTGACCAGCCCCGGCTCCTACCAGGCCGCCCTCCACGCGGCCGGAGGCGCGATGAGGATGGTCGACCTCCTGCTGGCCGACGGCGCCACGCGCGCGGCCTTCTGCGGGCTGCGACCGCCTGGCCACCACGCCGAGGCGCGGCGCGCGATGGGCTTCTGCCTGTTCAACAACATCGCGGTGGCGGCCCGGCGGGCGCGCGATGCGCACGGCTGCGCCCGCGTGTTGATCCTGGACTGGGATGTCCACCACGGGAACGGGACCAGTGACATCTTCTGGCCCGACGACGACGTGCTCTACGTCTCGATCCACCAGTGGCCGCTGTACCCCGGGACGGGCGGGCCCGACGAGGCCGGCGACGCAGCTGGCCTGGGTTACACGATCAACCTCCCGGTTCCGCCCGGCTCCGGCGACGAGACCTTCGTCTCGCTGGTCGAGCATGTGGTGCTCCCGCTGGCGCGCGAGTACCGCCCGCAGCTGGTACTGGTCTCGGCCGGCTACGACGCCCATCGACAGGATCCGCTGGCCGACTGTGCGGTGTCCGAACAAGGCTACGCCGCGATGACCGCCGCGCTGCGGCGCGAGTGCTCGGCGCTCGGCGACGTCCCGTTGGGGCTGGTGCTCGAGGGGGGCTACGCCCTGGGCGCGCTGGCGCGCTCGGTGGCCGCCACCCTGGAGGCCCTGGTCGCGACGCCGCCGCCGGCGGCGTCGCCCGAGGTCAGCCCCCTGGTGCGCGAGGCGGCCAGCCGGGCGGCGCGCTTCTGGCCGGGGCTCGTCCCAGCGGCGGGATGATCGGATGCCGAGGCGGCGCCACAGGTTCGCGACCGTTGGGGACCTGCCACTGCGCAGCTTTGGCGCGGTTGCCCGCTGGCGCGGTTGACGCCGCGTCCGGAGACTCGCTCGTCGGCCCCGCATCGGGGCCGCCGAGTCCCCGACTTTGGAGGTTGCATGGCTTACCGTCTGATGGGTCGGCTGCACGCCGCCGCCTGCCGGCCGATGGCCGGCCAAGGCACCGTCGAATACGTCGCGCTGATCCTGCTCGTGGCGATCGTCCTCACTGGGGTCGTCGCCGCCACCCGCAAGACCAGCATCGGCGGAGGCGAGATCGGCGAGACGATCGTCGCCAAGCTCAAGGCGGCCCTGGAGAGCGTGAAGTGACCTGACCCGCTGTCGAGGCGGGTCAGGGCCGGGGAGCGGGCGCGCCGGTCTGAGAACATGCGGCGCGTGCCGGCCGCGCCCTCTCCCTCCAGTCCGATCGCCGTCTTCGACTCAGGCGTCGGCGGACTGACCGTACTCCACGAGCTGCTGGTCTCGTTGCCGCACGAGGACTTCGTCTACCTCGGCGATACGGCGCGGTTCCCCTACGGCAGGCGCAGCCCGGTGGAGCTGCGTCGCTTCGCGATCGAGATCGCCGAGCTGCTGCTGGCGGGCGGCGCCAAGCTGCTCGTGGTCGCCTGCAACGCGGCCACCTCCACCGCTCTTGTGGCGCTGGAGGAGTTCGTGGCGCGAAGCGAGCAGCCGGTCGACGTCGTCGGGGTGGTCATCCCCGAGTCCCAGCAGGCGGTCGAGACAACCCACAACGGCCGGATCGGCCTGCTGGCGACGCCGACCACGGTGGCGAGTGGCGCGTATGTCCGCGCGGTGACGGCGGCCGATCCCCATGTCGAGCTGGTGAGCGTCGCCTGTCCCGACCTGGCCCCGGCGATCCAGACCGGCCTGCTGTTCGACCAGGGGATGGTCGACGTGGTTCGCTCCTACTGCGAGCCACTCCGGGCCGCCGGCGTGGACACCGTGATCCTCGGCTGCACCCACTACCCGCTGGTTGCCCCGATGCTCCAGCGCACGCTGGGGCGGGGCGTCGAGCTGGTCAGCTCCGGGGCGGCGATGGCGCGCCGGGTCGAGCACGCCCTGGCGGTACGCGGGCTCGACAGCCCGCGCACGGGGGAGGGTGATTACCGCTTTCTCTGCACCGGGGACGTCGAAGCCTTCCGAGCGCTGGGAGCCCGCTTCCTGCAGATGCCGCTCGGGGAGGTGGTGCACGTCGATCTGGCAGCCGAGGTGGCTGCGTGACCCGCGAGCGCGCCGGCGGGCGGGCGGTCGACGAGCTGCGGCCGCTCACGATCGAGCCGGGGTTCGTGCGCACCGCGACCGGCTCGGCGCTGATCTCGGCCGGTGAGACCCGGGTCATCTGCACCGCCTCGGTGCAAGCCGGCGTCCCGCGCTGGCTGGTCGGCCAGCAGCGCGGATGGGTCACCGCCGAGTACGGGATGCTCCCGGCCTCCACCGGCGAGCGCCGGCAGCGCGACGTGAGCCGGGGGCGTGCCGACGGGCGGACTGTCGAGATCCAGCGCCTGATCGGGCGCTCCCTGCGCGGGATCGTCGACTTCGCCACCCTGGGTGAGCGGACCCTCTACGTGGACTGCGACGTGCTGCAGGCCGACGGCGGTACCCGCTGCGCGGCGATCACCGGCGGACAGGTGGCGCTGGGGCTTGCCTGCGCGCGGCTGGTGGCCGAGGGAACCCTCGAGCGCTCGCCGGTCACCGGGTCGGTGGCGGCGGTCTCATGCGGGATCGTCGACGGCGAGCCGCTGCTCGACCTCGACTACCACGAGGACTCCGCGGCCGAGGTGGACGCCAACGTGGTGATGACGGGCGACGGCGGGCTGGTCGAGGTACAGGCGACGGCCGAGCGCACCCCGCTCTCGCGCGCCCACCTCGACGAGCTGCTCGCACTCGCCGGCCGGGGGATCCCGACGCTCCGCGAGGCCCAGCAGCGCGCGTTGGGCGACGCCGCTCGGTGAGGCTCGTGCTCGCCACCGGCAATCCCCACAAGCGACGCGAGTTCGCCCGGCTGCTGCCGGCGCACGAGGTGGTGGCTCTGCCGGAGGCGGTATCGCTGCCCCCGGAGACCGGTCGCTCGTTCTCCGACAACGCGCTGGCCAAGGCACGCGCGGTCGCCATCGCCACCGGCCAACCGGCGATCGCCGACGACTCGGGGATCGAGGCGGCCGCTCTGGGGGGCGCCCCGGGGATCTACTCCGCCCGCTTCGCGGGCGAGGGCGCCGACGACGCCGTGAACCTGGCCAAGCTTCGGCGGTTGGCGCCGCCGGGGAGCCCGCTCATCTACGTGTGCGCGCTCGCCTACGCGGACACGGGACCGCGGGGGGAGCGCCTGTTCGAGGGCCGCTGCGCCGGAGCGATGGCGGCCGAGGCGCGCGGTGAGCGAGGCTTCGGCTACGACCCGGTGTTCGTGCCCGACGATCGGCAGGACGGACGGACGATGGCCGAGCTCAGCGACGCCGAGAAGGACGCGATTAGCCACCGCGGACGGGCGGCGCGGCAGCTGCTGGCATGGCTGCGCGGCTGAGGCGACCGGGGTCGGTGATCTCGGAGGCGGCCATGCCCGGACGTACCCCGGCGGCCGGGCTGTCGGTGATCTCCAACACCGTGCTGATCCTGCTCAAGTTCTTCGCCGGGTCGGTAACCGGATCGGTGGCGATCCTCACCGAGGCGCTGCACTCGTCGATCGATCTCATCGCCTCGGTGGTGGCGTTCTTCTCGGTGCGCAAGGCCGAGGAACCCGCGGACGAGGACCACCGTTACGGCCACGAGAAGATCGAGAACGTCGCCGCCGGGATCGAGGGAATGCTGATCCTGGTCGGGTCGGGCGTGATCGTGATCGAGTCGATCCGCCGGCTGGTGGAGGGCGCTGCGGTCGAGCGGCTCGGCTTCGGGATAGGCGTCATCGCGCTTTCGGTGGTGGCCAACCTCGCGGTGTCGAGCTTCGTCGGGCGCCGGGCCCAGATCACCGGCTCCGCCGCTCTGGAGGGCGATGCGGTCCACCTCCGGACCGATGCGCTGACCTCGGCCGGCGTCCTGGCGGGGCTGGTGGCGGTGGAAGTGACGGGAGCGCGCTGGCTGGACCCCGCGGTCGCCCTGGCGGTCGCCGCGGCCATCGTGTGGTCGGGGCTGCGGATCCTGTTTCGCTCGGCGCGCGTCCTGGTCGACGAGGCGCTGCCCGAGTCCGAGCTCGAGGCGATCGCCGACACCGTCCGGTCCTTCGGTTCCCGGGGCGTGGCAGGGTTCCACCAGCTGCGCACCCGCCGCGCCGGGGCGAGCCGCCACGTCGACCTGCACGTCCAATTCCGCTCTGGTACGACGCTCGAGGATGCTCATCAGATCGCGTCGGAGCTCAAGGACGCGATCGGCGAGCGCCTCGGGGGCGCCGACGTGCTGATCCACCTCGAGCCCGAGGACCGCGTCCGCCCCGGCACAGAGATAAAACCGAACTCCGAAACCTGAGCCAACGCCCGGTCGCCAACTCGTACCGCGAAGCGGTACTGACTGCCCCGGCGCAGCCACCGGTCTCCATGCATCCCAAAGGCGATTGAAGGTGCTGCGACGGGGCCACCCCCATCCGATTTCAGCCAAGGGCATGCGGCTGCGACGGGGCCACCCCCATCCGATTTCAGCCAACCGATGCAACCGGCTGCGACGGGGCCACCCTCATCCGGCTCGACGGAACCACCCGCATCCGCCGTCAGCCAGCCAATCGCAGATCGCGCCACCCGCCGCGCCCCAGCAGACCTCATGGCCCCGCCCCCGCCCCCGCTCAGCGCAGGTTGATCGCCGCCGACAGCGCCACCACGAACACGGTCGCGCCGTACCCGTCATATCCGAAGATGAGGAGCAGGGCGGCGGCGATCACGCACACGATCACGGTGGTCAGCCAGGCGAGCTTGCCAAACGGCACGGTTGCGTATTCTCGGTCACCGAGATGACGGGCGCTCTTTCGCCCGAGCAGGCGCTGGAGCGTTTGCTCGAGATGTCGGCGGACATCCGCCGGGGCGTCGTCCTCGATGACCGCGGCCGTCACCTGGCGGGGAGCCGGGCCCTGGCCGGTCCGGCGGGCGAGCTGCTGGACGCCGTCGAGGCTCCGGAGATCGAGGTTGGAACCGGGCGGGGAGCCGTGTTCGCCGTGCGCTCGGGCGGAGCCTCGATCGTGGTGGTGACGCAGCGGTCGACCCTGCCAGCCCTCATGCTCTACGACCTTCGCGTGGTGCTGGGCGAGATGGAGGTGCGCTCCTGAGGCCCCGGGGCCGGATCGACTCGGTGACCGCCGCGGTCGGTGAGGCCGCGGTCGCCCTCCGCCGGCGCCGGGAGGGCCGCCGACCCTATGCCAAGGTCTACGACGAAGACGGGGCGGCGCAGGTGCTGGCGCCCGACTCCCCCTCGGCGCGAGCGCTGATCGCCGCCGGCGAGGCGCTGGTCGACGCGGTCGACGCCGCCCAAGATCAAGATGCCGGCCGATGAAAACCCGCAAACTGCGGTGAATCGAGCCAGGCCGCCAACGCATGGCTGCGCCGCGCGTTGCTAGCTTCGGGCGCTCGCAGAGCGAAGGGAGGACCCACGGTGACGAAGTCCGAGTTCGTCGATCGCGTCGCGTCGAAGCAACGGCTCTCGAAGAAAGACGCCGAAGCCGCGGTGGACGCGGTCATCGACGGAATCCAGGACGCGCTGGCCCAAGGCGACGAGGTCAGCCTGACCGGCTTCGGGAAGTTCCACGTCGCCGAGCGCGGGGCGCGCGAGGGCAAGCATCCCCGCACCGGCGAGGCGATCCATATCGCCGCTTCCCAGGTGCCGCGCTTCACCGCAGGCGCGAAGCTCAAGCAGGCCGTCAGGGCCTAGTGCCGGCCGGGCGGCCGGCTCGCCACGTACAGGCCGCTCCATGAGCTTTGGCGAGCGGCTTGGCTCCAGCGTCCAGGCGCGCCGATCGCAGCTGGTCTTGGGGCTCGACCCCGACCCCGGCCGGCTCTGGCCCGAGGCGATCGCCGCGGCCCCATCCGATGGCACGCCCGCCGAGCGGACGGCGGCGGCGGTCCTCGCCCACTGCGCGGCGCTGGTGGAGGCCGCCGGGCCGGCTTGCGTGGCGGCCAAGCTCCAGCTCGCCTGCTTCGAGCGGCTCGGCGCGCCCGGCTGGCGGGCGCTCACCGAGGTCGTGGAGCTGGTGCGCGCCGCCGGGCTGCTGGTCATCGCCGATGGCAAGCGGGGCGATGTTCCGGTGACGGCGGCCGCCTACGCCCAGGCGCTCGTCGGATCGGCATCCGGCCCGCTCGGCGACGTGCCGGGGCTGGGGGTCGACGCGTTCACCGCCAACCCGCTTCTCGGGCGGGACGCGCTGGCTCCCCTGGTGGAGGCGGCGCGGGCGACCGGCGCCGGGACGTTCGTGCTGGTGCGAACGTCCAATCCCGGGGCCGCCGACTTCCAGGACCTCGAGGTCACCGACGCCCGCGAGGGCTCTCCCGCGCCGCTGTGGGAGCTGCTCGCCCGGCTGGTCGACCGGCTCGGCGAGGCGGCTCCCGGTCCCGGACTCGCCGACGTCGGCGCGGTGGTGGGCGCGACCGCAGCCGGGCATCTGGAGCGGATGCGCGAGCTGATGCCGCGAGCCGTCTTCCTGCTTCCGGGTGTCGGGGCGCAGGGCGGGCGGGTGGCCGACCTGGCACCCGCCTTCGCGCCGGGCCGGGCCGCAGGCCTCGTGGCCGTCTCGCGCGCCATCGCGGACGCCCACGAGGAGAAGGGCGGCGATCCGAGGACAGCCGCCCGAGACGCCGCGCGACGACTTGCGGCGGCCACCTGGGAGCGGTCGGGAGCCGCCGCGTGACGCGCCGGCGCCGGGCCGCCGGGCGCTCTGGTTCGGAGCGGATCCGTGCTCCCGGGCGGGCGTATCATCGCCTTCGCGATGGGCCAGCGCAGTCCAGCGCACCTTCTGGCGCCGGCCGCGCTGGCGGCCTTCACCATCGTGGTCGCGCTCATGGTCGCCGCCTCGCTGCTCGGGTCGGACAGCCGCCCCGCCGCATCGACGCCCTCCGCCCGCCATTCCGCGCGCGCGCATCGTCCCCGGCGGTTTCACACCGTGAGGCCGGGGGAGACCCTGTCCTCGATAGCGGCCAGCACTCATGTCCCGATCGAGCGCCTGCAGGAGCTCAACCCCGCCCTCGACCCGCAGGCGATCAGGCCCGGCCAGCGCGTGAAGCTGAGGCGGTGAGACCCGCCCGGCGGTGGCGGCCGGCGGCGCTGGCCGCGCTGGCCGCCGCCGTGGGGCCGGCGATGGCCTGGGCCCCGCAGGCCCGCGGCTCCACTCCGCCCGCCATCGTCGCGCCGGAGGCGATCCTGATCGAGCCGGTCACCGGGGAGGTTCTGTTCGCGCGCCGCCCGGATGCCTCGCGCCCGGTGGCCAGCACCACCAAGCTGATGACCGCCCTGCTCGTGCTCGAGCGGGCGTCGCTGGACGACGTCTTCACCGCCGGTGAGTACCGGGCCGTGTCGTCGGCGGAGACCCGCGTTGGCCTGCGGCCCGGGGAGCGCATGAAGGTGCGCGACCTCCTGCGATCGCTGCTGCTGGCCAGCGCCAACGACGCCGCCCAGACCCTGGCTCGGCGGACGGCCGGGTCCACGGACGCATTCGTGGCGCTGATGAACCGGCGCGCGCACCAGCTGCGGCTGACCCACACTCACTACTCCAACCCGATCGGCCTCGACGATCCCGCCAACTACTCGTCCGCGGGCGACCTGGCCAGGCTCACCGCGCGGCTGCGGCGCATCCGGTTCTTTGCCCGCACCGTGGCGTTGCCACGGGTGGGCCTGTCCAGCGGCCGCCGGCCGCGGATGGTCGAGAACCGCAACGACCTCGTCGGCACCCATCGCTTCGTGAACGGCGTCAAGACCGGCCACACCCTCGGCGCCGGGTACGTCCTGGTCGGCTCCGCCACCCGCGCTGGCGTGACCGTCGTGAGCGTCGTGCTGGGGGAGCCGGGCGAGGCCGCGCGCGACGCCGACACGCTGGCGCTGCTGGACTACGGGCTGGGCCTGCTGCGGAGAGTGAGGGTCCTGCAGCCGGGCCGGCCGGTCGCGGTGGCGCGTGTGCGCCATCGCGAACAGGCTCGCGTGAGGCTCGTCCCCGCCCGGGCGGTCACGCGGGTGATGCGGCGCGGCGAGCACGCGTCGGTGAGCGTGCGGGCCCAGCGAGTCCTCGAGGGCCCCCTGCCCCGAAGCGCGCGCGCCGGGACCGCGATCGTGCGCGTGCGCGGGCGTGTCATCGCCAGGGTTGCGCTGATCACCGCCACAGCGGTGCCGGGGGTCAGCCTGCTCGAGCGCGCCGCCGATGCCGCGCTCAAACCGGGTACGCTCGCGCTGGTCGCCGCGGCCGCCGCCGGTCTGGCGCTCGCGGGGACCGTTCGGCGCCGGCGCGCCCGCGCCGCCGCAGGCAAGGCAGATACCGCGTGATCATCACCGTCACCCTCAACGCGGCGATCGACAAGACGCTCGAGGTTCCCAACTTCCAGCTCGGTCGCCGACACCGCAGCGTCGAGCAGCGCAGCCTCGCCGGCGGGAAGGGCGTGAACGTGGCCCGCGCGATCAAGCGGGTCGGGCAGCCCGTGGTAGCCACCGGCTTCGCCGGCGGCCCCACGGGCAGCCGGATCGTCGACCAGCTCACCGAGGAGTCGATCCTCAACGACTTCGTGAACATCCGCCAGGAGTCGCGCATGAACACCGCGGTGCTCGACCCCACCAACACGGCCGACGGCGCCGAGACCCCCGGGCAGGTCACCGAGGTCAACGAGCCGGGGCCCGAGGTCTCGCCGCAGGAGGTCGAGCAGTTCTGCGACAAGCTGCTCTACCTGGCCAAGGGCGCCCAGATCTGCGTCTTCGCGGGCAGCCTGCCGCGCGGGGTCGAGCCCGACCTCTACGCGCGGCTGGTGCGCGACGTGGGCAAGCTGGGGGTCACCACCGTGCTCGACACCGACGGCGAGCCTCTGCGCCACGGCGTGCGGGCGGAGCCGGCCGTGATCTCGCCCAACGTGCTGGAGGCCGAGGCGCTGGTCGGCCACGAGTTCAACGACGACGAGGACCGGGTCATCGCCGTGCGCGAGATGGTCGAGCTGGGCGCTGGCGAGGCCATCATGACCACCGGCGACGGCTGCTTCGCACAGGTGGCCGAGGAGGGCGGCACGCGGCTGTACCGAGTGCGGGTGGAGCCGCTCGAGCCACGGGCGGCGGTGGGTTCGGGCGACGCCTTCCTGGCCGGCTACGTGGCGGCCCGCTACACCGCCCGCCCGCCCGCGGAGTGCCTGCGCTTCGCGGTGGCCTGCGGCGCCGAGTCCACCCAGCACCTGGGCGCCGGGCTGATCGAGCCGCGCGCGGCCGAGCGGCTGGCCGGCGAGATCGAGATCGAGCCGATGCAGCTGCCGGCCGAGGTGAGCTGACCGACGGCCCGGCCGCGGACGCCGGAGGCGCTCGTTGCGGGCGTTTCGAGGCGGTCCGCGCAGCGGCCGCTGATACCATCGCGAGGGCGTTGGTCCTCCCCGCCGACAGCCACGCCGCACTCGCCTTCGGACCCCGCATCTGCGGGGTCTCTTCGTCCGCCGTCGACCCTAGTATCGAGCGATGGAAGTAGAGATCGGGCGCGGCAAGAAGGCGCGGCGAGCCTACGGCTTCGACGACATCGCGATCGTGCCCTCACGGCGCACGCGGGATCCCGACGACGTCGACATTTCCTGGAAGCTCGGGGACTACACGTTCCAGCTTCCCCTCCTCGCCTCGGCGATGGACGGCGTCGTGTCGCCCACCACCGCGGGAATCATCGGCAAGCTCGGCGGCCTCGGTGTGCTCAACCTCGAGGGCATCTTCACCCGCTACGAGGACGCCGAGGAGCAGCTGCGGCGGATCGCCGAGCTGCCCAAGGAGCTCGCCACGCGCCAGATGCAGGAGATCTACAGCGAGCCGATCAGGCCGGAGCTCATCACCCAGCGCATCGAGGAGATCAAGGAGCAGCGTGTCGTGGTGGCCGCCTCGCTGACTCCCCAGCGGGTGCGTGCGTACTACGAGCTGGCGCTCGACGCCGGGCTGGACGTCCTGGTCATCCAGGGGACCGTGGTCTCGGCCGAGCACGTCTCGGCGGCCAGCGAGCCGCTCAACCTGAAGGAGTTCATCGCCGAGATGCCGGTGCCGGTGGTGGTCGGCGGCTGCGCCTCGTACCACACCGGGCTGCATCTGATGCGTACGGGCGCCGCCGGCGTGCTGGTCGGCGTCGGCCCGGGCGCCGCCTGCACCACGCGGGGAGTGCTGGGCATCGGGGTGCCGCAGGCCACCGCGATCGCCGACGTCGCCGCCGCGCGCTCGCAGCACATGCTGGAGACCGGCGACTACGTGAAGGTGATCGCCGACGGCGGAATGCGCAACGGCGGCGACGTGGCCAAGGCGATCGCCTGCGGAGCCGACGCAGCGATGATCGGCTCACCGCTCGCCCGCGCCCACGAGGCGCCGGGCCGCGGCTTCCACTGGGGCATGGCGACCTTCCACCCCACCCTCCCGCGGGGCGCTCGCGTCCACACCCAACAGAACGGCACGCTGGAGGAGATCCTGGTCGGCCCGGCTCACGAGAACGACGGCGCGTTCAACCTGATGGGTGGCCTGCGCACCTCGATGGCGACCTGCGGCTACCGGGACATCGCCGAGTTCAACCGTGCCGAGCTGATGGTGGCGCCGGCGCTCCAGACCGAGGGCAAGCAGCTGCAGCGCGATCAGTCCGTCGGGATGGGGGCCAATGGCAAGGCGGTCGCGCTGGTCAATGAGTAGGCGGTCGCGGCCCTCGTCCGATGACCGCCAGGCCCACCACCGCAACCGCTGAGGCCGCCCCGCCGCCGGTCGCCTCGTCGCGGGGGGCCGAGGTCGGCGCTCCGGTCGCGACCGAGGAGGTCGTGGTCCTCGACTACGGGGGTCAGTACTCGCAGCTGATCGCCCGGCGGGTCCGCGAGTGCGGCGTGTTCTCCGAGCTGCTCCCGTACCACGTCGGAGCCGACGAGGTCGCGCGCCGCCGACCGCGCGGCGTGATCCTCTCCGGGGGCCCGGCGTCGGTCTACGGAGAGGCCGCCCCGCCGCTCGATCGCCGCCTGCTGGAGCTCGACGTGCCGGTGCTGGGCATCTGCTACGGAATGCAGCTGCTCACGCGCGAGCTCGGAGGGCGCGTCAGCGCCGCCGAGGTGGGGGAGTTCGGCCGCAGCGATCTGCACGTGTCGGAGCCGGGGCGGCTGCTGGCGGGCCTGCCCACCGAGCAGACGTGCTGGATGTCGCACCGGGACACGGTTTTCGAGGCCCCTCCGGGCTTCACGGCCCTGGCCTCTTCGAGTGCTTCGCCGGTGGCGGCGATCGAGAACCGCGCCCGCGGTATCTACGGCATCCAGTTCCACCCCGAGGTGGCCCACACGCCCTACGGCCAGGCGATTCTCGAGCGCTTCCTCGGCGACATCTGCGGCTGCGCTCGGGACTGGAGCGCGGCTTCGATCGCCGGCGAGCAGGTCGAGCGCATCCGCGCGCAGGTCGGCGACGCAAGGGTGATCTGCGGGCTGTCCGGCGGCGTCGATTCGTCGGTTGCGGCCCTCCTGGTCCACCGGGCGATCGGCGACCAGCTCACGTGCGTGTTCGTGGACCACGGGCTGATGCGCCGAAACGAGGGCGAGCAGGTGATCTCCGCCTTCCGCGACACCTTCCAGGTGCCGCTCGTGGCGGTCGACGCCGAGCAGCGGTTCCTCGCCGCGCTGCGCGGGGTGACCGACCCCGAGACCAAGCGCAAGATCATCGGACGCGAGTTCATCCGCGTGTTCGACGAGCAGGCGGCCAGGCTCGAGGGGGTTCGCTACCTGGTCCAGGGCACGCTGTACTCCGACGTCATCGAGTCCGGTGGCGGCACGGGCGCGGCCACGATCAAGTCGCACCACAACGTCGGCGGCCTGCCCGAGGACATCGAGTTCGAGCTGATCGAGCCGCTGCGGGCGCTGTTCAAGGACGAGGTCCGCGCGGTGGGCGCCGAGCTCGGCCTTCCCGAGCGGCTCGTGTGGCGCCAGCCGTTTCCCGGGCCTGGCCTGGCCATACGCATCGTCGGCGGGGAGGCCACCCGCGAGCGCCTCAACGTCCTGCGCGACGCCGATTTCATCCTCCAGGACGAGATCCGCAGGGCCGGCCTCTACCGTGAGCTGTGGCAGTCGTTCTGCGTGCTGCCCGACATTCGCACGGTCGGGGTTCAGGGCGACGAGCGCACCTACGGCAGCGTCGTCGCCATCCGGGCCGTCACCTCCGACGATGCCATGACCGCCGACTGGGCCCGCCTGCCCTACGACCTGCTCGAGCAGATCGCCTCGCGCATGATCAACGAGATCCGCGAGGTAAACCGGGTCGTGCTGGACATAACGTCCAAGCCTCCCGGCACCATCGAATGGGAATGACCCGGGCGGCGTCCCGCCGCCGGCTGCGGCGTCCTCGGTCGCTCGCGTGCGGAGCACGCCACGCCAGGACGAGGGCGGGTTTTCCCTATCATTCGGCCTCGGCCGCGCCGAGGCGCGCGGCCGTTTTCGTTCCATGAAGACCTACGTCGCCACCCCCGCCAACCGCGAGCGCAACTGGTATGTGATCGACGCCGCGGGCAGGACCCTCGGGCGTCTGGCCACCCAGATCGCCGACGCGCTGCGCGGCAAGCGCAAGCCCGAGTACACCCCGCACGTCGACACCGGCGACTTCGTGATCGTGGTCAACGCCGAGAAGATCTCGGTGACCGGGGACAAGCTCGCCCAGAAGCGCTACTACCGCCACTCGGGCTATCCCGGCGGCCTGCGTTCCCGCACGCTGCGCGAAATGCTCGATCGTCGGCCCGAGGAGGTCATCCGCAAGGCGGTGCGGGGGATGATGCCGCGAAACCGGCTCGCCCGTAAGCAGCTCACGAAGCTCAGGGTCTACGCGGGTCCCGACCACCCCCACGCCGCCCAGCGGCCCGAGCCGATGGAGATCGACGCCTGATGGCCCCCGACAGCGAGCGCCCGGACCAGGAGCCGTCCGGCGAGCCGCCCGAGCAGGCGCCCGCGGAGGAGCCGATCGCGCCCGACGAGGCCGGGCGCAGCGAGCCCGACGAGACCGGGCGCAGCCAGCCCGACGAGACCGGGCGCAGCGAGGCCGACGAGAGCGGGCGCAGCGAGGCCCCCGAGCCGGCACCGGACACCGGCCAGGAGCCCGCGGGTCCGGCGGCGGCCGAGGAGGCGCCCCGGGATCAGGCCCCGGAGTTCGTGGAGGAGTCGCCCCGCGCCAAGCCGGAGATCCCCGGCGCGGACCTCGAGGTCGACATCGTTCCGGAGGGCTATGACCCGCTGGCGGGCGAAGCCGCCGAGACCGAGGTGGAGGACCTGGAGGCGCCGGCGGAGGCCGCCGCCCCGGTCGAGGAGCCCGAGCCCGAGCCGGAGGTGGCGCCCGAGCGCGCGCCGCGCGCGGTCATCGACCTGGCGGCCGGAGCCCGCTACCGGGCGACCGGCAAGCGCAAGACCGCCGTGGCCCGGGTCATCCTGCGGCCGGGGGAGGGCAAGTACGCGGTCAATGGCCGGTCGCTCGAGGAGCACTTCCCGCGGCCCACGCTGCAGCGCAACATCCGCCAGCCGCTGGAGACGGTGGGCTACGACGCGCGCATGGACGTGGTGGCGACCCTGCACGGCGGCGGGACGATGGCGCAGGCGGGCGCGCTTCGACACGGCATCTCGCGCGCGCTCATCGAGGCGGATCCGAACCTGCGCGGAGAGCTCAAGCGCCGGGGGTTCCTCACCCGTGACCCCCGCGTCAAGGAGCGCAAGAAGGCCGGGCTCAAGAAGGCCCGCAAGCGGCCCCAGTTCTCGAAGCGCTAGCCCGGCCCGGGCCCCACCTCTTGTCGACCGCCGCCAAGCCCGCCCCCGTGCGCAAGCTGTTCGGGACCGACGGCGTCCGCGGACCCGTCGGGGAAATCGTGACCCCGCAGCTCGCGCTCGCCCTGGGCACCGCGGCGACGCGCCGCGCGGTCGCCGGCGGCGTCGAGCGGCCCCAGATGCTGGTCGTCCGCGACACGCGAGAGTCCGGCGGCATGCTCGAGGCGGCGCTCGCCGCCGGGGTCGCCGCCGCCGGCGGCGACACGCTGCTGGGGGGCGTCGTCCCCACGGCGGCCGCGCCGCTGCTCATCCGCCACCACGGATTCGACCTTGCCGCGGTGATCTCCGCCTCGCACAACCCCTACCGCGACAACGGGATCAAGTTCTTCGGCGGTGACGGGCTGAAGCTTTCCGACGAGGCCGAGGCGGAGATCGAGTCCGAGCTCGGGGCGGCCGATCCACCCGTCGGCCGTCCGGGGCAGGTCCGCGACCTTCACGGGTGCCGGGATGACTACCTTCGCGCGCTGCAGGGTCGCTTCGGCGCCCTCGACCTCAGCCGCCTCGATGTGGTGCTCGACTGCGCGAACGGCGCCGCCTACCGAGCCGCGCCCGAGATCTTCCAGCGGCTGGGGGCGACGGTTACGGCCCTCGCGGCGCAACCCGACGGGCGCAACATCAATGCCGGCTGCGGGTCGACCCACGTCGAGACGCTGCTTGCCGCGATGGCGGCCGGCGGCCACGACGTCGGCTTTGCCTTCGACGGCGACGCCGACCGCGTCCTGGCGGTGGACCGCACCCGGGCCGTGGTCGACGGAGACGAGTTGCTGGCACTCGCCGCTCGTCACCTGCAGGCGGCGCAGCGGCTCCCGGGGGCTGGGGTGGTGGTCACCGTGATGACCAACTACGGCTTCCACGCCGCGATGGCCGAAGCCGGGATCGAGGTGGCCACCACCCCGGTGGGTGACCGCTACGTGCTGGAGGAGCTCATCGCCCGCGGCTGGGCGCTGGGCGGCGAACAGTCCGGCCACATCATCGAGCTCGGCTTCGTCCCGTCGGGCGACGGGATCGCCGCCGCGCTGCTGGCCCTGGAGGCCCTCGGAGGCGGCGATCTCAGCCAGCGCGTCCCCATGACCAAGCTGCCCCAGCGGCTGGTCAACGTTCGGGTCGGCCGACGCGAGGGGGTGCTCGAGGCCCCCGCCGTGGAGGAGGCAGTGGAGCGGGAGTCGGCTGCGCTTCGCGGTCGCGGCCGGGTATTGGTCCGCGCCAGCGGGACCGAGCCGGTGGTACGGGTGATGGCCGAGGCGCCGACCGGCGAGGAGGCGGAAGCGGCCTGTCGGCGGCTGGCGGCGGCCGTCGAGGCCGCCGGGGGCTAGCGCCGGCGGCGGGCCGCGCAGCTAGGCGCCGCACCGGTTCGCGACTATCATCCCGATCGCCCGTCTGACGGGTGACGAGCCGCGGACCGCGGCTCTCGCAATTCCGGGACCCATCCATGTGCGGCATCGTCGGCTATATCGGTCACCGGCCCGTCCAGGAGCTGCTCCTGGCGGGGCTGGAGAAGCTGGAGTACCGGGGCTACGACAGCGCCGGGATCTCGATGATCTCGGACGGCCAGGTCGAGTCGGTGCGCGCGGTCGGCAACCTGTCGGCGCTGCGCGAGGCGGTCGGCGTGCCGACCGGCAACGGCTCGGTGGCGGTGGCCTCGCGAACCGCCACCACGGGAATCGGCCACACCCGGTGGGCGACCCACGGCCGTGTGTGCGAGGAGAACGCTCACCCGCACTACGACACCGCCAACCAGATACACATCGTCCTCAACGGGATCGTCGAGAACTACGTGTCCCTGCGCAACCGGCTGATCGAGCAGGGATGCGTGTTCACGTCGGATACCGACGCGGAGGTCGTCGCCCACCTCATCTCGGTCAGCTACGACGGCGACCTCGCCGCCGCGGTACGGGCCGCCTACCGGGAGCTGCGGGGTCACTACGCGTTCGTCGCGCTGTCAGGCGACCAGCCCGACCTCCTCGTCGGCGCCCGCAAGGAGTGTCCGCTGATCGTGGGCCGCGGCGACGGCGAGCAGTTCCTCGCCTCCGCCATCCCCGCCTTCCTGCGCGAGACGCGCCGCGTGCAGTACATCAACGACGACGAGATCGTCTCGCTGCGCAGGGAGGACGCCTCCTTCGAGACCGCCGCCGGCGAGCCGCTCGAGCGCGAGATCGTGGAGATCGACTGGGACGCCGACACCGCCGAGAAGGGCGGCTACGAGACGTTCATGCTCAAGGAGATCCACGAGCAGGCCGACGGCCTGGCGGAGACCATCTTCGACCGGGGCGCGCGGGGCGTCGGAGTTGACCTGGGCGATCTCGGAGCGGTCGACGACGAGCTTCTGACGACGGTGCGCCGCGTGGTGATCGTCGCCTGCGGCACCTCGTACCACGCGGGCCTGATCGGCCGGTACGCGATCGAGGAATGGGCCCGTGTCCCGGTCGAGATGGACATCGCCTCCGAGTACCGCTACCGCAATCCGGTGGTGGGACCGGGAGACCTGGTGGTGGGGATCTCCCAGTCGGGGGAGACGGCCGACACCCTGGCGGCGATGCGCCTGGCGCAGAGGCGCGGCGCCACCGTGCTGGCGGTTACCAACGTGATGGGCTCGCAGGCCACCCGGGACGCCGACGGCACGCTCTTCACGCGCGCCGGCCTGGAGATCGGCGTCGCGGCCACCAAGACGTTCGTCTGCCAGGTGGCGGTGATGTACCTGCTGGGGCTGCGGATGGCGGAGCTTCGGGGGACGCTGCCTGCGCCGAGGCTGACCGCCCTGGTGAGCGATCTCAAGCACCTGCCCCACTGCGTGGACGTCCTGATCGAGGGCGTCGAGGGCCAGGTGCGTGAGATCGCCGAGCAGCACTTCGGGTCCGAGTTCTTCCTCTACCTCGGTCGCCACGTCGGGCTGCCGGTCGCTCTCGAGGGCGCGCTCAAGCTCAAGGAGATCTCGTACATCGCCGCCGACGCCTACGCGGCGGGCGAGATGAAGCACGGCCCGATCGCACTGCTCGACGACTCCACGCCGGTGGTGTGCGTCGCGACCGACTCGCCGGTGCTGGACAAGGTGATATCGAACATCCAGGAGGTCCGCGCCCGCCGGGCGCACGTCCTCTCGGTGGCCACCGAGGGCAACCTCGACATCTCCGCCCACAGCGATCAGACGATCTGGGTGCCGCGCACTGACTGGATGCTCCAGCCGATGCTGGCGGTCATCCCGCTGCAGTTGCTGGCCTACTACATCGCGCGTCGCCGCGGGCTCAACGTAGACCAGCCCCGCAACCTGGCCAAGACCGTCACCGTCGAGTGACCCGCTCCCCGCGCCCGACTCGCGGCTGAGCCGGGAGCGGTTCACCTAGCATCCGGGCGATGACCCGCGCGCCTGGCGATCTGCCCGCCTGGCTGGAGCCCCTTCCGGCCGCCGAGCAGATGCGCGCCGTGGACACCTGGGCGATCGAGGACCAGGGGGTGGCGTCCCTGGACCTCATGGAACGGGCCGGCACCGGTGTGGCCCGGCTGGTCGCCGAACGGGCCCCGGACGGTCGCGTGGCGGTGGTCTGCGGGAAGGGCAACAACGCCGGCGACGGCCTGGTGGCGGCACGGGTGCTGCGCGAGGAGGGTCGCGAGGTGGTCGTCCTGTGCGTGGCGCCGCCGGACGACTTCCAGGGCGACCCGCGCGCCAACCTGGAGCGCCTGCCGGGGGAGCCCCCCGCGATGTTCGACCCGGCCGCCCTGGAGGGCGCGGCAGCGGCGGTGGACGCGCTGCTGGGAACCGGCTTCTCCGGGGCTGCGCGCGAGCCGGTCGCCGGCGCCATCGAGGCGATCAACCGATCGGGAGCCCGGGTGGTGGCGATCGACGTCCCGAGCGGGGTCGATGCCTCCAGCGGCCGGGTCGAGGGCGCGGCGGTGCGCGCCGACGCGACCGCCACCTTCCACGCCGGCAAGCCCGGCCTCTATGTCGCGCCCGGAAAGGCGTGCGCCGGCGACGTGCGGGTGATCGACATCGGCATCCCGCGCGGGGCTCCGATGCAGGCGGACGTGGGCCTCCTGCTTGCATCGGTGCTCGCCGAGGTGCCGCGCCGGCATCCCGCCTCGACGAAGTTCAGCGAGGGCGCGGTGATGGTGGTCGGTGGATCGCGGGGGCTCACCGGGGCCCCGTGCCTGGCCTCCGAGGCCGCCGCCCGCGCGGGAGCCGGCTACGTCACCGCGCTCGTCCCGGAGTCGCTCAACCTCGTCTTCGAGCTGCGGCTGTGGGAGGCGATGACCCGGCCAATGCCCGACCGCGACGGGGCCCTCGGCGCCGACGCGCGCGACCCGGCGCTCGAGGCCGCCCAGCGCGCGGACGCGGTCGTGCTGGGGCCGGGCATCGGGCGCGCCGAGGAGACGCTCGAGCTCGCTCGGGACCTGGCCTCCCGGCTGCCTGCGCCGCTCCTGCTCGACGCCGACGGCCTCAACGCCCATGCCGGTCGGCTGGGCGATCTGGCGGCCCGCGACGGCCCCGCGGTGCTCACCCCCCATGCCGGGGAGCTGGGTCGGCTGCTGGGCATCGAGTCCAGCGCCGTGGAGTCCGATCGGCTGGCGCGCGTCCGCGAGGCGGCGCAGGCGGCCGACGCCATCATGGTCCTCAAGGGCGACGACACCCTGGTGGCCGAGCCCGACGGCCGTGTCGCGGTCAGCGCCGGCGGAAGTCCGGGGCTGGCGACGGCCGGCACCGGCGACGTGCTCTCGGGGGTCATCGGGGCGATGCTGGCCAAGGGCGTGGACCCGTTCGCGGCCGCCTGCGCCGGCGTGCACCTGCATGGCCGGGCCGGGCGGCGCGCCGCCGACCGGCGCGGCGCCGAGGGGGTCATCGCCCGGGACGTGATCGAGGCGCTCCCGCTCGCGCGCGCCGAGGCCGGCCCGGCCCCCCGCTAACCTGCCGCCATCTCCGAGGTCGCGGACATCATGGAGCGGGACGTAGTCGCCGTGTCGCCCCACGACGACGTCGAGAAGGTGATCCGCCTGCTGCGCGAGCACGAGCTTCCGGGCGTCCCGGTGGTCAACGACGGCGGGCGCTGCGTGGGGATCGTCACCGAGGCGGACCTGGTCATCAGCGAGGAGGAGGCCGACTTCCACCTCCCGCACTACGTCGACCTGCTGGGCGGGGTCATCTTCCTGGAGCCGCTCAAGCGGTTCGAGGACCGCATCCGCAAGGCGTTCGCATCGAAGGTGTCCGACATGATGACCGCGGACCCGGTGACCGTCCCTCCCGACGCGCCGGTGGAGGAGGCGGCCCGCCTGATCGCCGAGCACCGGCACAACCGGCTGCCGGTGGTCGACCACGGGCGCCTGGTCGGCGTCGTCACCCGCCTCGACGTGCTCGAGGCGCTCACCGCCCGGTAGCCGTGCCGCTCCGGGCGCTGGCCAGGGTCAACCTGGCGGCGATCGAGCGCAACTGCGCGCGGCTCGCGCGTGAGCTGCGCGCCGGCGCCGCGCTGGGGGCGGTGGTCAAGGCGGACGCCTACGGCCACGGCGCGACTCCCAGCGCCCGGGCGGCGCTGGCGGGCGGAGCCACGTGGCTCGCCGTGGCCACCGCCCGCGAGGCCGAGGCGCTGCGCCGGGAGGGCATCGACGACCGCCTGTTGGTGATGGGAGCGCTCAGCCCGCAGGAGCTCGAGCCCGCGCTCTCGACGGGGGCCGACCTGGTCGCCTGGCGGGAGCCGTTCATCGGCGCCCTGGCGGCCCGGTCCAGCGCCGAGCGACCGGTGCGCGTGCACGTGAAGCTCGACACCGGGATGGGGCGGCTGGGGACCCGCGAAGAGGACGAGGCCCGCAGGGTCGCGGAGGCGGTGGCCGCCGCGCCGGGCCTGGAGCTGGCCGGCGCCATGACCCACTTCGCCACCGCCGACGACAGGTACGACGGGGGGTTCTTCTCCGCCCAGCTGGCCCGGTTCGAGGCCTGGGCGTCCGCGCTGGCCGGCGACCACCCCGGCATCGTGATCCACGGCGCCAACAGCGCCGCGACCCTGCGCGACCCGCAGTCACACCTCGACATGGTCCGCTGCGGCATCGCGATCTACGGCATGGACCCGTTCCAGCAGGACCCGGCGCTCCAGGACCTCGAGCCCGCCCTGGAGCTGCGCTCCTACGTGGCGGACCTCAAGCCGTGCGCCCCCGGGGAGAGCGCCGGCTACGGTCGGCGGTTCGTGGCGCGGCACGAGACCGTGCTGGGGGTGCTTCCCATCGGGTACGGCGATGGCGTCCGGCGCGCTCTGAGCGACAACGCCGACATCCTGGTGGGGGGGCGCCGGCACCCGCTGGTGGGCACCATCTCGATGGACAACCTGACCGTCGATCTGGGGCCCCGCCCGGAGGCCGCCGCCGGCGCACCGGCGGTGCTGATCGGCGCCGAGGGCGGGGAGCGCATAACCGCCGAGGAGCTGGCGCGGCGGCTGGGGACGATCAACTACGAGATCACCTGCGCGCTGACCCCGCGGGTTCCGCGTGTCTACCACCGCGACGGGGAGGCGGCATGAGCGAGGCCGCCCGCGCGGCGCGCGCCGCCCTGGCGGGAACGCCCGCCTGGGTGGTGGGTGGAGCGGTTCGCGACCGGCTGCTGGGCCGCCCGACCGTGGACCTCGACCTCGCCGTGGCCGGCGACTGTGCCGCTCACGCGCGCGCTCTCGCCAGCGCCTGCGGGGGAACCGCGTTCCGCCTCTCCGAGCAGCATGCGGCATGGCGGGTGCTTGCCCCGGGTGGCGCCTGGCACGTCGACTTCATGCCGCTGGAGGCCGGAATCGAGGAGGACCTCGCCCGTCGCGACTTCACGATCAACGCCATCGCCGAGCCGCTCGCGGGCGGGGCGCGGCTGGACCCTCACGGCGGCCAGGCCGATCTGCAGGCGGGCCGGCTGCGAATGGTGTCGGCGGAGGGCTTCGCCGCCGATCCGCTGCGCGTCCTGCGCGCCGCTCGCCTGGCCTGCGAGCTCGGGCTCGAGATCGAGCCGGGAACGGCGGCAGCCGCGCGCGCCCACGCGCCGGGGCTTGCCCGCGTGGCGCCGGAGCGGGTGTTCGCCGAGCTGCGCCACATCGTCTGCTGCCCGGATCCGCTGCGCGGCCTCGAGCTGACGGATGGGGTGGGGGCGCTGCCGGTCGTGCTGCCCGAGCTCGACGGGACGCGCGGCGTCGAGCAGAGCGACTACCACCATCTCGACGTCTACGACCACACGCTGGCGGTGCTCGGCGAGGTGGCCGAGCTGGAACGGGACCCCGAGCCGGCGGCCGGCCCTCATGCCGCGGCGGTCGCGTCGCTGCTGGCCGAGCCGCTGGCCGACGAGCTCACCCGCGGCGCAGCGCTGCGCTTCGGCGCCCTGCTGCACGACATCGCCAAGCCCCACACGCGTGCCTACACGCGGGAGGGTCGGGTCACGTTCATCGGGCACGACGAGCTGGGCTCGGAGCTGGCCGGCGCTGCGCTGCAGCGGCTTCGCGCATCGGGGCGCCTGCGCGCCCACGTTGCGGCTCTGACCCGGCATCACCTACGGCTGGGCTTCCTGGTCCACGAGCGCCCGGTCTCGCGACGCGCCGTGCACGGCTACCTGCGCGCCTGCGAGCCCGTCGAGGTCGATGTCACGGTCCTGTCGGTGGCGGACCGGCTGGCGACTCGGGGCCGCCAGGCCGACCAGGCCATCGCCGCCCACCTCGAGCTGGCGCACGAGGTGATCGGCGAGGCCCTGAGATGGCGCTCGCAGGGACCGCCCGCCCCCCTCGTGCACGGAGAGGAGCTCGCGGCGACGCTGGGGATCCGGCCCGGTCCCGAGCTCGGGCGGCTGCTCGCTGACCTGGAGGAGGCCCAGTTCGCCGGCGAGGTCCGCACCCGCGACGACGCCGTGGCGCTCGCGCGCCGCCTGCTCGGCCGGCCGGGAGACGGCTAAGCTGGCGGGCGGTGGCGTCCGACGAGTGCATCTTCTGCCAGATCGTGGCCGGCGAGGTGCCGGCCAACGTCGTCGATTCCGACGAGCGGACGGTCACCTTCATGGACATCCGGCCCGCCACCAGGGGACACGTCCTGGTGATTCCCAGGCGTCACTCGCGCGATCTCCACGAGGTGGACGACGCCGATCTCGGCGCGTGCATGTCCGCCGCCCGGCGCATCGCGGCGCGCGCCCGCGACCGCCTCGGCGCCGACGGGGTCAACCTGCTCAACTCGACCGGGGAGGCCGCCTGGCAGACCGTCTTCCACTTCCACGTTCACGTCATCCCGCGCTACGAGGACGACCCGCTCAGGCTTCCATGGACCCCGGAGCCGGGTGACGAGGAGCAGATCGCGGCCGCGGCCGACGACCTGCGGGGCTGACTCGGTCCCGCGGGTGTGCGTGCTACGGTTCCGCGCGTCGAGGCCGGGGTCCGCCCCGGCGAAATGAAGTGCAGGCGGTCGCAGGTCGTTCTCAGTCGAGGCCTCCCGGTACGCAGCACAGCCCATTCGTGGGGGAGTTCACATGGCAACTGGCACAGTGAAGTGGTTCAGTGACGACAAGGGCTACGGCTTCATCACGCCCGATGAAGGAGGCCGCGACCTGTTCGTGCACTTCAGCGGGATCAGCGGCGACGGCTTCCGCTCGCTGACCGAAGGAGCCAAGGTCTCCTACGACGAGGAGGCCGGGGACAAGGGCCCCAAGGCGGTCAACGTCGCGATCCTGTAGCCAGCCGCCGGCTTCGGGCCGGCAGGGCGCGACGCATCGTTGACCGCCGCGCCGTGTTCAATGACGGCATGAGACGCCACTCGCCGATCCTGATCGCAGTCGCGGCGCTCGCGCTGGCGGCCCCCCCGCCCGCCGGAGCCCGGATCCTCGAGCTGGGCGGCGGCGCCGGCGGTGGTGCCAGCGCCACGCCGAGCTGTCCCGGCAGCCCATGCCTGGCCGTCACCCGGACGACCGGATTTCAGACCAGCGCGCGCGAGCGGCGCAATCTGTACACCGCCCCGGGCACCGGGCGCGTGGTGGCGTTCACGGTCAAGCTGGGCAAGCCGAGCGCCACGCAGATCGGGTTCTTCAATCGCCAGGCGGGCGGCGCTGCCAAGGTGCGCATTGCCGTCCTGCGCCCGGCGGGGGCGCGCGCCGGCGCTCCCCAGTACAGGCTCAACGCCCAGAGCGACGACTTCACGGTCGAGCCCTACTTCGGACAGACGGTCCAGTTTCCGCTCTACACCTCGCTGCTGGTGCGCCGGGGCTACGTGGTGGCGCTCAGCGTCGCGACCTGGGCCCCCGTGCTGGCGGTGTCCAACCTCAACAGCACGTACGCGTGGCGGTCCAGCCGCGTGGCGCCGTGCTCGACGAATCCCGAGCGCCAGCCTCCCCAGACGCAGGCCGGTTCCCTCAGGTCGTACTTCTGCCTGTACCGCCCGGCCCAGTTGACCTACTCGGTCACGCTCGTGACCAGCCCCGCGGCGACAGCTCCGACGCGCCCCTCGCCGTCGCGCTGAGCCGCGGGCGACCGCCTGCGGCCGCCCAGCCCTCGGCGGGCTGGGCGGAAGGGACTAGCAGGCGCCCGCGTTCTCGCGGCAGAACTGCTTGAGCTGGCTGGCCCCGGTCCCTCCGGATCCGGCACTCGTCCCGCCGGTCCCGCCGGTCCCGCCGCCCTGGCCGCCACCGGCACCGGTGCCACCCGACCCCGAGCCCCCGCCGCCTGAGTTGCCGCCGCCCCCGCCGCCGGTGCCCTGACCGGTGTCTCCCGAGGTCCCGCTGTTGCCGGTGCTGCCGCTGTCGCCGGTGCTGGCGCCGCTCGTGTCGGTCGGCGTGGTGGCGGTCGTCGCGGTGGTCGCGGTGGTTGCGGCCGCGGGTATCGGGCCGTTGGGAACGGTCAGCTCCGGGGTGGACAGCTGCTCCTGGTCGGAGCCGGCGCCGCCGCATCCGGCCGCGCCGAGCAGGGCGGTGGCGGCGATGATCGAGACCGTTGCGCGCGGATGCATCGGTGCGGGCGGTCTAGCGCTCCAGCGCGGCCATCCGACGGCCGCAATGGGGACAGTCGTTGAGGTCCTTCTGCACGAGCTGGTCGCACCAGTTGCAGAAACGCAGGTGCTCCACCGCCCAGGGGAGCTCGGAGGGCGATGGCGCCAGCGGGATCAGCTTGCCCACCACCTCGAGGCGCTCGCCGTCCTCGCGGTCGACGTAGTCGCGGTCGGGCTCGGCTTCGAGGATCACCTCGCGCCCGCTCGACGGCGCGCGGAGCCGGTATCGCTGGCGCTGGGGCACGAGGCGCGACACTGTACCAGCGGCCCCAGCCGGCCCCGGGCAGCGGCTTGCGGGTCGGCGGCGAGCCTCGCTGGCGGGCTTCCGACCCGGGTCCGAGGGCGAATCCGGCGCCCCCTTGGGCTCTAAGCTGGCGCGCCGGTGCGGCTCCTCATCTTCCACGGATACCTCCTGGGCGGGACCGGCTCCAACGTGTACAACGCCGGCCTCGCCGCGGCGCTCGTGCGGCTCGGCCACGAGGTCCACCTGCTCTGCCAGGAGCCGGAGCCGTTCGAGTACGACTTCGTGGATGCGGCGGCGACCTGGCGGGACGGCTCTCTCCAGGTGGAGCCACGCCGCGAGGTCGTGCGCTGCACGGTCTACCGTCCCGACGTCGGAGGGCTGCTTCCGGTCTACGTGGCCGACCGCTACGCGGGCGTGGAGGCACGTCCGTTCCCGGAGCTCAGCGACGCCGAGCTGGAGCGCTACCTGGCCGCCAACGTGGAGGCGGTCGCGGAGGTCGCGGGACGGGCGCGGCCGCAGGTCGCGCTGGCCAACCACCTGGTGATGGGGCCGGTGATCCTCGCGCGCGCGCTCGCCGCCGGCTCCCAGGGCGTTCCCTACGCGGTCAAGATCCACGGCAGCGCGCTGGAGTACACGGTGAAGCCCCATCCCCGCTTCCTGCCCTACGCGCGCGAGGGGATCGCTGCCGCCCGGGGGGTCCTGGTCGGGTCGCGTCATACGGCCGACAGCCTGTGGGAGGCGATGGAGGATCCCGAGCTCCCGAGCCGAACGCGGCTCGGCCCGCCCGGGGTGGACGTCGCGGCCTTCGCGCCCCGCAGCGGCGAGGAGGCGGCCGCCGCCTTGCACGAGCTCGCCGAGCGGTTGGAGGCGCAGGACGGCGCGGATGGCGGCCGCGAGGCTGAGCCGGCCTTCGCTCGCGACCGCGCCGAGGCGGCGCGCGCGCTGCGCCGCCTCGAGCCCCGGGACGGACGACTGGTCGCCTTCGTGGGCAAGCTGATCGCCGCCAAGGGGATCGACCTGCTGCTCGCGGCGTGGCCGCTGGTGCTGGATCGGGTTTGCGGCACCCGGCTGGTGGTGGTCGGCTTCGGCGCCTTCCGCGCCAGCGCCGAGAGGCTGGTGGGCGACCTGGGAGCAGGCGACCTCGGGGCGGTCCGTGAGCTCGCCGCCCAGGGGCGCGCCGCCGAGGACGGGCCGTCCGGCCGCTTCCGCTACCTGGAGGCTTTCCTGGAGGCGCTGGCGGACGATCCCGGCCGGCGGTCGGCCTACCTCGCCGCCGCGCGGGCGCTTCCCGACCGCGTGGTGTTCACCGGCCGCCTCGAGCACACCGAGCTGACGCAGCTGCTCCCGGCATGCGACGCGCTGGTCGTGCCCAGCACCTTTCCCGAGGCGTTCGGGATGGTGGCCGCGGAGGCCGCGGCCTGCGGGGCGCTGCCGATCAGCGCCGACCACTCGGGCCTGGCCGAGGTGAGCCGCACGCTGGCCGCCGCGGTGCCCGAGCCGGCACGACAGCTGCTGTCCTTCGGGCTCGGTCCGCGGGCGGTGGAGGACTTGGCGGCGCGCATCTCGGGCTGGTTGCAGGCTCCCGCCTCGATCCGCCGCCAGACCACACGGGCCCTGGTCGCCACCGCCCGCGAGCGGTATTCCTGGGAGGGCGTCGCCAACGGGGTGATCGCCGCCGCGCAGGGCCGGTTGGACGCCCTGCCGGCGCCCTGAGGCGAACCCGGCGGCGGTCGCGCGTGGGCCGCGGACGCTGGGATAGAGTTCCGCGCCCATGCGGCTGGTCGCGACCGGATCGGCATCCCGCCTCAGCCGGCCCGCCGGCCTGGGCCTCGGTGCCGCCGTGCTGGTCGCGCTCGGCGGCTGCCAGGTCAAGCAGGGGCAGCCCGACCTGGTGAACGGCAAGCGGCTGTTCGTCTCCAAGTGCGGCTCGTGCCACGTCCTCGGCCGGGCCGGCACCAAGGGTCAGGTGGGACCCAACCTCGACCACGCGTTCCAGGCGGCCCTGGGCAGCGGCTTCGGACGCAGCTCGGTGCGGGGGATCGTCGACAAGCAGATCCTGTATCCGGCGCGCACCGGCCAGATGCCGGCCAAGCTGGTGACGGGACGCAACGCCCAGGACGTGGCCGCGTATGTCGCGGCGGTGGTGGCCAGGCCCGGCAAGGACACCGGCGCCCTGGCCACCGCGGTGGGCGGCGGCCAGAAGCCGCTGGCGGTGGCGAAGGGCGGAAAGCTCGATATCCCCGCCGACCCCAATGGCCAGCTGCTGTTCACGTTCAAGGACGCGCAGGCCAAGCCCGGCTCGGTGTCGATCAGCTCACCCAACAAGTCGTCGGTCGCCCACAACATCGCCATCCAGGGCCCCGGCGCCAATCAGGTGGGGCCCATAGGGCAGGGCGGCCATGTGTCCACCATCCGGGTCACGCTCAAGCCCGGGAGCTACACCTTCTACTGCAGTGTCGACGCCCACCGCCAGGGCGGCATGATGGGCAAGCTGACCGTCAAGTAGCGCCGTGCCCCTCGAGCCGGGCGCGCAGCTCGGCGCCGCGCCCGGCGGCCACCGCGCGAGCCGCCCGCCGCTCGTCCAGCGGCACGCGGCGCGCGGCGGCCAGCTCCAGCAGCTCCTGACGCTCCTGGCTCTCGCGGGCACTGCGCAGGAAAAGCCACGCGAAGAGCCCGAGGGTCAGGAAGCTGCCCTCGACCATCATGATCCCGCCGGCCGCGGCCTGGTCGTCCAGCGCCGTGATGCCCCAGCCCGCGGCGCCGGCGTGGTAGTAGGGATAGAAGACGGTGGCCGACCACAGCAGGACGTTGGCCAGCACCGCGCCCGCCATGCGCACGCCGATGATATAGCCGAGGCGTCCGAGGTTGCCGAACCAGTCCGGCTTCGGCAGCGGGCCCAGCAGCGCCATCCACATGTTGACCCCGAAGGCGAGGAACATCGCGTGCTCGAGGGCGTGGACGGTGGAGTGACGCAACGCCGCCTGGTAGAGCGCCGGCAGGTGCCATAGGTAGAGATCCACCGCCCACAGGGGCAGGGCGACCAGCGGGTGGGCGAGCGCCCGCAACCGTCCCAGGACCGGCAGCGAGAGCAGCGGCGCCAGCATCGGACCGCTCAGGCCGAGCACCAGCAGCAGAGCGCCGACGTCGGCCAGCAGCAGGTGCTGGACCATGTGGGCGAGCAGCAGCTGTTCGCTGAGCTCGTCGAGCGGAGGGCTCACCGCGACGACGGCCATGACCAGCCCCGCCGCGAAGCAGGCGATGCGCCAGCGCGCCACCGGGCGGCCCTGGGCGGCCAGCCTGCGGGCGCGCCGCCGGTAGCCCCACGCACAGACCAGGGCCACGAGGAAGGGAGGAAGCGCCTCGCCCAGGTGCGAGGTCAGCTCGACGCTGGCGAGGGAAGGCGCTGCGATCACGCACTCAAGGGTACGGCGCGCCACTGGCCCGGCCCCGGCCGTCACCCGGCTCAGCGGACCAGGCCGAGCGCAGCGCCCGGGCCAGGAGCAGCGGGACGCCGACCGCCACCAGCGCCGCCAGCAGCCAGAACGTCCACGCCCCCACCACCGGCGGGTGAAACAGGGCCGCCCGCGCAAAGGCGGCGGGCAGCTCCTCCAGCAGCGAGATCGGCCGCTCGCGCAGGAATATGAGCTGGAGGTTGCCGCCCGCCGGGCGCTGCCCGCGCCCGCCGGCCTCGAGATCGCTCTGCGACGACTTGGTGACCGAGGTCCCCACCAGCTGCACCGGCGCAGCGCCGGCGTTGTCCAGGCAGACGTCGATGTCCCGACCGCTGCGCACCCGCCCGACCTCCGCCGTCGCGGGGGCCCCCGGCGCGTCGATCCGCGTCCGGTATCCGGCGGGGACGCGCCCGACCCTGATCACGCCGCCGCTGCGGTGTTCGAGCACCGAGACGCCCAGCGCCGGTCCCGGACGCCCGCCGGTGTCGGTGGCGGGGGCCACCAGCCCGAAGCGCTCGATCACCGGGATCCGGCGCTGGCAGGCCCGCTGACCGGGCGTCAGGGTGGCCACCGCCTGACGCGGCGCCACCCCGTTGGTGAAGGCCAGCCGGCGCTGGTCGGTGGCCAGCACGATCACCGCGGCGATCACCACCGCCGCGGCGCCGCCGAGCAGCAGAGCCCTGGCGCCCCTAGGCATAGAACCTGCCGACCACGATCCCCAGCGAGAACACCTGCAGGGCGAACAGCGCGACCAGCAGGGCGCTCACCGCCATGGGCCGGCGAGCGCGGGGCAGGTTGGCGAGAGCCGCGGCGACCGCCAGGCCGCCGATCGGCAGCAGCGGGAGCAGGTAGCGGCCCTGCAGCAGCGAGAGGTGGATGTCGAGGAACTGGCGGTACTCCGCCCAGTGGAGACCCACTACCAGCGCCCCGGCCGCCGTGCCCAGGAACGCCAGGACGCCAAGTCCGACCCGGAAGCGCCGGCGCACCAGCGCCACCGCGGCGCCCGCCGCGATGACCGCGCATCCCACGGCGATGGAAGCGTAAGCCGCCGACGGGAGCAGCAGCTCCGCCCAGCCGAAGTTCCCCCAGCCGCTCTTGATCCAGACGTCGTAGCCCCAGAAGGCGGCCAGGTTGCGGACCGGCGTCTGGAACGGCAGGTTGGGGAGATAGGCCTGCCACAGATAGGACGCGAAGCCACGCAGGCTGGAATGCCCGCCGCCCGACAGGCCGCGCGCGAGGCGGTCGCCGGCCCCGCTGACCACCACCGCCGCCACCGCCACCCCCACCAGCGTGACGAGCGCGGCCACGCGGCCCAGGCTCGGCGACCCCCGACGCAGGACCCGCCGGGCGCCGAGCGCCAGCACCACCGCGACCGCCGGCAGGAGCCCGAACGAGCTGGCCTTGATCAGCAGCGCCGCCAGGGTCGCCGCCAGCAGGGCCAGCACGCCGCCCAGGGTCGGTCCGCGGGTCGCCAGCCGCACGCCGAGCCACAGGGCGAGCGCCCAGACCGCGATCATCCCCGCGTCGGGGTTGACGGCGGCGCTGATCGCGGTGGCGCCCGGGTGCAGCCCCACGAAGGCGGCCGCCGGAAGCTGGGCCAGGCGGTCGCCGCCGGTCAGCTCGCCGACCATCAGCCAGCTGGCCACGACCGCGATGGCCAGCAGGACCACCGACCAGAGCCGCATCGCATACCACCGCGTGAACAGCCCGGCGCCCGCGGTGGCGCGGTAGGCGATCGCCTCCCAGGCGTAGTAGAGCGGCGGATTCCCGCCCGCGGAGTTGGAGACGCCGCCGTCGCGGCGGGCGCTCGCCGGCAGCCGGCGCTGGCGCTCGCGCCAGCGTGCGAAGGCCGCCGCTCGCCACTCCGGCCGGACGGACGGCTGGTAGATCGGCGCCTCGTAGTTGGACAGCCTGCGCGCGAGCTTCTGCTCGGTGGAGAACACGTCGTGGCCGCGACGCGCCTCCCGGATGGCCTTGTGACCGGTCTCCGCGAGCGTCTGGACGTAGGCGACGTGGACCGGCTCGTCCGGCGTCTCGGCGGGCGGCACCAGCAGTGCCCATGCCACGCCGGTCACCAGCACGGCGCCCAGCAGCGCGCGCAGGGGCGTCGGCACATCGTCCAGGCGGGCCAGCAGCGAGCGCCGGACCGGTCGCCGCAGCGGAACCGGCCCCGTGGTGCCGGCGCTGCGGGAGGGGGCCGAGATCAGCCGCAGATGGCGCGGCGGGCGGCTCAGAGGATCGCCCGCCCCACCAGCACGAGCACCACGACCACGGCCGCGGTGACGGCCACGTAGATCAGGAACCGGAAGGCCTCGGCCTCCGAGCGCAGGGGATTGAGCATGGCGAGCGGGGGAGCGACTACAGGATGTAGATCGTGGTGTAGACGATGATCCACATCACGTCCACGAAGTGCCAGTAGATGCCCGGGACCTCGACGCCCCGGTGCTCCCCCGACGAGTAGTGCCCCCGGAAAGCCCGCATCGTGACCATCGACAGCAGCAGTAGGCCGATGCACACGTGGGCGCCGTGCAGTCCGGTCAGCCCGTAGAAGATCGAGCCCTGGGCGCTGTCATGGGGGGCGTAGCCGAGATTGACGTACTCGTTGACCTGGAGGAACAGGAAGGTGATGCCCAGCAGCAGGGTGGAGAGGATCCCCGCCTTCAACCCGAAGCGGTTGCCGTTGCGGATCGACGTCTGGGCCCAGTGCATGGTGAACGATGAGGAGATCAGCACCGCGGTGTTGACCGCCACCGGACCCGTCGGGATCTCCTGTCCCGGCGCGGGCCACGGGTCTCCCTGCACCACCCGGATGAAGAAGTAGGCGGTGAAGAAGGCGCCGAAGATCATCACCTCGCTGATGATGAAAAGGAGCATCCCGAGCAGCTGCGGCTCCACCCGAGACGAGCGGTGCGGCTCGGGGGGATGCTCGGCGTGGGCGTGGGCGACGGCGGCGGCTTCCATCAGCCGGCCACCTCGGCGCGGTCGCCCGCCATCACGTGCTCGACGGGAATCGGTGTCGATTCGCGCAGGCGCTCGAGCAGGTCGCCGCGCAGCCACGCCGACCGCGCTGGCGCGAAGGTGGACACCACGACCTCGTCGACGTGGAAGGCCTGCAGCGCGTTCATCGTGGCGGTATAGGGATCTGGGTCACCGATCATCCCGGCGCACAACACGCCGGCGGAGCGCATGGAGGCCAGCGTGTGATCGAGGTGGCGACGCGCCTCGAGGGCCGCCTCGCCGGCCCCGCTGGACTGGGGCATGACCACGATGAACAGGTCAGGATCCTCCGACTCCTCGGCTTTCTCCCTCAGCCGCGAGATCAGCTGTTGGCTCTCGGCGGTCTGGTTGGCCACCACCAGGGTGACCCGGGACGTCAAGCCGTCCTCGCGGATGTCGGTGACGATGTGCTGCACGGGAAGGCCCGAGGCGTCGGCGATTCGATCGACCAGGTCGCGCCGCAGCCATCCCGACCGGCTGGCCGGATGGGTGGAGACGATCACCTCGTCCGCGCGGTACTGGTCGACGGCGTCCATGGTCGCCGCGAACGGGTCGGGGTCGCCGATGTCGCCCACCACGTCGATTCCCTCCGCCGCCATGAACTGGCGCGCGAGCTCCACCCGCACCTCGGCGGCGTCGCGGACCGCCTCGTCGTAGATCACGGCGCCGTGGCGCGGGCGGCTCTGGGGAACGACCAGGAAGAACCGGGCGTCGCCGCGAGCCGCGCGCTCGCGGACGGCCTCGAGCAGGGCCCGTCCGCCGATCGTCTCGTTGGCGACGACCAGGACGTTGGCCATCAGGCGATCGATTCCGCGGCCGCGTGCGTGCGGGGGCGCGGAAGGTAGTGCCACCGGCTTTGCCGCCGGTGCCGCCAGATGTGCGGGGTCGTGGAATCGGTCATCCGGTCACTCAACTCCGGGATGGCTCGCGGAAGCGACGCTCCCGGCCGCCGCCGGCTTGGGCTCGGGCGCCTTCTTGAACACGCCGTGCACCGCGCCGGGCACGCCGTACTCGTACGGTCCGCCGACCACCGTGGGCACCGTGTCGAAGTTGAAGATCGGCGGCGGGGAGGAGACCTGCCACTCCAGGGTCAGCCCCCGCCACGGGTTCGCCTCGGCCCGGGGCCCGTGGCGCCATGAGGCGACCATGTTGTAGACGAACACCAGCGTGCTCAGCCCGACGAAGAACGAGGCGATCGAGATGAACAGGTTCCAGCCCGCGAATTTCTCGGCGTAATCGGCCACCCGGCGCGGCATTCCCTCCAGCCCGATCACGTGCATCGGTCCGAACGTCAGGTTGAACCCGATGAACGTCATCCAGAAGTGGATCTTCCCGAGCGTCTCGTCGTACATCCGGCCCGTCATCTTCGGGAACCAGTAGTAGACGCCCGCGAAGATGGTGAACAGCGACCCGCCGAACAGGACGTAGTGGATGTGGGCCACCACGAAGTAACTGTCCGAGACATGGATGACGATCGGGATCATGGCCAGCATCACGCCGCTGATCCCACCCAGCACGAACATGGTCAGGAAGCCCAGCGCGAACAGCATCGGCGTGTCGAGGTGGAGCACGCCGCGCCACAGCGTCGCCAGCCAGGAGAAGACCTTGATCCCGGTCGGGACGGCGATGATCGCGGTGGTGATCATCATCGGGACCCGGATCCACGGCTGCATCCCCGACACGAACATGTGGTGGGCCCACACGGTGAATCCCAGCAGCACGATCGCCAGCAGCGAGAAGGCCATCATGCGGTAGCCGAAGATCGGCTTGCGTGCCTTCACCGCGAGGATCTCGCTGATGATCCCGAATCCCGGCAGCATCATGATGTAGACCGCCGGGTGGGAGTAGAACCAGAAGATGTGCTGGTAGCTGAGCACGTCGCCGCCGTGTCCGGCCTGGAAGAAGTCGAACCCGAGGGCGCGGTCGAGCAGGACCAGGAACTGTGAGGCGGCGATGAACGGCGTGGCGATGACGACCAGCAGGGAGGTCGAGAAGTTCGCCCACACCAGCAGCGGCATGCGCCAGAAGGACATGCCCGGCGCGCGCATGGTGATGATCGTGACCAGGAAGTTCAGCGCCGTGGCGACCGACGACGCGCCCGCGAACTGCACCGCGACGGTGAAGAACAGCTGGCCCAGCGGGGCCTCGGTCGACAGCGGCGCATAGGCGGTCCAGCCGGTGGCGAACGAACCGCCGGGCACCAGGAACGAGGCCACCATCATGATCCCGGCGATGGGCAGCAGCCAGTACGAGAGGGCGTTCAGGCGCGGGAACGCCATGTCGGGCGCCCCGATCATCAGGGGCAGCACGAAGTTGGCCAGGCCGGCGAACACCGGGATGACGAACAGGAAGATCAGCAGCGAGGCGTGGACCGAGAACAGCCCGTTGAAGGTGTCCGAGTCCACGAACTGCATTCCCGGCCGCGCCAGCTCGGCCCGCATGAGCATGGCCAGCACGCCGCCGACGAGCAGGAAGAAGAACGAGGTGACCGTGTACTGGATCCCGATCACCTTGTGGTCGGTGTTGACCCGGAAGTAGTCGCGCCACGAGCGGGCGCCATGGCCCGAGTGGTCCTCCGGCCGGGTCGGGCGGCCGGCAGCCCAGTAGAACCAGTAGTCGAACGCGCCCAGCCCGATCAGGAAGAACAGCGGCGCCCCGATCAGGGCGACGATGGTGATCGCGTTGCCGTCGACGAGGGGCTGGAAGCCGTACAGCGCGCGGACCAGCGTCGTGAGTCCGAAGCAGAAGACGACGCCCACGAAGAAGCCGAGGCCCCCGCGCAGGAGTCCCGGAGCGCGCAGCCTGGCAACCATCTACCTGTCCTCCTTCTGGCTCATGACGGCTGACCGCCGACTCTCGCCGAGGCGGTCGTCGCCGATCCCTGGCGGCTCGCCCAGGCCTGGAAGCTCGCGGCCGGCAGCACGTGCGCAGTCTGGCGCATCGCCGCGTGGCCAAGTCCGCACAGCTCGGCGCAGACGACACTGTAGTCGCCGATGCGGGTTGGGTTGACCCGGTACTTGGTCGTGATGCCCGGGACGGCGTCGATCTTGAGCCGGAACGCGGGCACCCAGAAGTCGTGGATCACGTCCTTGGACCGGACGTGAAACTCGACCGGGCGGCCCTTGGCCAGGTACAGCTGGTCGGAGCTGATCGACTTCCCGCCCGGGCCGGCGCCCGGGTACTCGAAGGTCCAGGTGAACTGCTGCCCGGTGACATTGACCACCATCTCGTTGGCCGGCTTGCGCTCGATCTGGGTGAGGACCACATAGGCGTACGAGCACAGTCCGACCAGCAGAATGGCGGGGACCGCCGTCCAGATCACCTCCAGCGCGGTGTTGCCGTGGATCGGCGGACCGTCCTTGAGCTCCTCGCCCGGCCTCATGCGGAACTTCCAGACCGAGAACAGGACGACCACCTCGACGAGCACGAAGATCGGCACCGAGGCGACCAGCAGCACGTCGTAGAGGTCGTCGATCTGGTGTGCCTGGCTGTCGGCTGCCACCGGGAACCAGTTGATCGCCAGGGCGACGGCGATCCCGATCGCGGAGGCGATCGCCCCGATGATCAACATCTGGGCGAGCTGGTGTCTACGCAAGGCTCGAAGCGGGCAGTCGCATGACCGAGCGGCATCCTAGCGCCCGCCCGCCGTCCTTCTTCGCGTTAGGATTGCGTCAAACGTTGCAATAGAGAGGGAGGCTGCATGCAGGTCCGAGACGGCATGAGCGAGACGGTTCTCACGGTCGGCCCCGGGCACACCCTGCGAGAGGCCGCAACGTTGATGAGCGAGCGCAACGTGGGCGCCGCCGTGGTGATGGACCCCGAGGCGCCGGGGCCCGGCATCGTCACCGAGCGCGATGTGCTCAACTCGGTCGGCTCGGGCCAGGACCCCGACAGCGAGCGAGTCGCCCAGCACCTCACCGCAGACCTGGTGTTCGCCTCCCCGGACTGGTCGCTCGAGGAGGCCGCCGCGGCGATGGTCAGGGGCGGCTTCCGCCACCTGATCGTGGTCGAGCACGGCGAGGTCACCGGCGTGCTCTCCGTGCGCGACATCATCCGCTGCTGGACGCAGGACGGCGCCACGTCGGAGATGCCGCATCCGGCGGCGGCCGGATAGCCGGCGGGGCTGCCGCCCCGACAGGTCGCCCTGACCGCGGCCGCGGAGACCCACCCGGCGGCCGAGCGCGCGCCGGCGCTCAGGGGACGATGACGAGCTTGTGGTGGGGCGACGCCTGCTGGCGCGCCCACGCGTCCGCGACTTCCTCGAGCGCGACGCGCTCGACCTCGACCGCCAGCTCCCCGGCCGCCCCGTGCCCGGCCATCCGTGTGTACGCGGCGCGCTTGACCTCGGGAGGCGCGGCGAAGTTGGTATGGCCGAGGATCGCCAACATCCGGCCGCGCACCGCGGCGGAGGCGATACGGGCGTGTGACCCGGCCGACTGCCCGATCTGGACCAGCCGGGCACCGCGGTTGGCGGCCTCGATCGCCGCCGCCGCCGGCTCGCCCCACACCGGGTCGACGATCACGTCGACGCCGCCTCCCGCCGCCTCGCGGAAGGCGGCGGCCAGGTCCCGGGTCCCGTCCAGAGGCACTGTCGCGTCGGCGCCCAGCTGGCTGGCGCGGGCGAGGCCGTCCTCGCTGCGGGCGGCCGCCACCACGCGGGCCGCCCCCAGCAGCCGCGCCGCCTGGAGGGCGATCTGGCCGACCACTCCGCTGGCGCCCAGGACCAGGACGGTCTCGCCCTCGCGCAGTCGCGCGCGCCACTCGAGCCCCAGCCAGGCGGCCAGGCCCGCGATCCCGAAGCAGGTGGCGAGCGTCTCGTCGAGGCCGTCGGGCAGCGGGATGGCGTCGTCGGGATCGATCGGCGCCCGCTGCGCGAACGATCCGAAGGGCGCCGCCGGACCGTCGAAGTAGACGCGCTCACCTTCGCCGCGGCGCCCGACGCCCTCGCGGCCCACCACGTACGGCAGCGGCGGCCGGCCGCCGTAGAAGGTCCCCGACGCGATCGAGATGTCCACCGGGTTGAGCCCCGCCGCGAGCACGTCGACCACCTCCCGCCCCTCGCCGGATTCGGGATCGTCGAAGTCGCCCGGCTCGGGCGAGGCGCCGTACTCGCGCAGGATCGCCGCTCGCACCAGTCCGACTCAGTGCTCGAGTGGCAGCTCGTCGATATCGCGCCGCGTGTCGCGGATCCAGCGGACGGTGGTGAGCACGACGATGGCCAAGCCGGCGGCGGTGATCAGCCAGCTGATCACCAGCCCCACCACAGCGAGCGTCACGCCCAGGGCGCTGAGCACCGGGATGAGGCTGGGCTCCGGGAGGTGGATCTCCTCGCCGACCGGCGGGACGCCGGGCGCGGACGGAGCGCCTTTGTCCTGAGACGGGGTCATCCCGCGTTGTAGATCGCGGCGGCCAGGAAGCTGGCGCCGAACATGAACAGGGCGACCGCCGCGACGATCAGTCCGGTGCGGATGTTGCGTCGGGCCAGCCTGCGGTCCATCGAGCCTCCTATGCCTTGACGTCGACCACCATGGCGGCGAACAGCAGCGCCAGGTACAGCAGCGAGAACAGGTACAGCCGCAGGGCGCAGCGACGGTCCGCGCGGCGGTAGAGGCTCACGCTGCCCGCTATGAACGCGCCGCCGAGGACCACCGATGCGATCAAGTACACGCCGCCGAAGAAGCCGACGCAGAACGGCAGCTGGCTGACCGCGTACAGCAGCAGCGTGTAGAGCAGGATCTGACGCCGGGTCTCCCGCTCCCCCCGGGCCACCGGCATCATCGGGACGCCGACCTTCGCATAGTCATCGCGCATCAGCAGCGACAGCGCCCAGAAGTGGGGTGGCGTCCAGTAGAAGACGATCGCGAACAGGTAGAGGGCGGTGGGGGCGAGCGATCCCCGGGTGGCCGCCCAGCCCACGAGGGGCGGGACCGCGCCGGCGGCGCCGCCGATCACGATGTTCTGAGGGGTCGCGCGCTTCAGCCACATCGTGTAGACGACCACGTAGCCGAGGAAGCCCGACAGCGCCAGGCAGCCGGCGAGCAGGTTGACCGCCAGCGTCAGCTCGGCGAACGCCGCCGCCGCCAGGACGAGCCCGAACCACAGCGCGGCGCGGGGCGAGATGCGCCCGGCTGGCACCGGACGGTTGGCCGTCCGGGCCATGCGCGCGTCGATGTCACGGTCCCAGTAGTGGTTGACCGCCCCCGCACCGCCGGCGGACAGGTACCCGCCCAGACAGGTCAGGGCCACGGTCTGAAGCGACGGGCGGCCCGCGACGTACATGGTGGCCACCGTAGTGGTGAGCAGCAGGGTCTGGACCTTGGGCTTGGTCAGGCTGGCGTAGTCGGCGGCCAGCTGGCGGATCGCGCCGCCGGACGCCGCGAGGGCCGGTCTGGCCGCCGTGGTGGTGGCGGGGGCGTCCATCACACGGGCGCCCGTTCCGGCGCGGTGGGCGTCCCCGCGTACGCGGCCTCGGTCGCGCGCTCGACCTGCCGGCGGATGTCCTTCATCGGCTCGACCGACCGGACTCGCGGGACGACGTCGAAGTTGTTGGGCGGCGGAGGCGAGGACGTGAACCACTCCAACGTGTTGCCCTTCCACGGGTCGGGGCCGGCGATGGTGCCGCGCCGCAGCGATCGAACCACGTTGATAGCGGTCACCAGGACGCCGAGCGCGAGCACGAAGGAGCCGATCGACGAGATCAGGTTGTAGGTCGACCATCCCTCGTTGGCCGGGTACTCGTAGATCCGGCGCGGCATCCCCGACAATCCGAGCGAGTGCTGGACCAGGAAGGTCGCGTTGAAGCCGACCAGGATCAGCCAGAACGACAGCTTGCCCAGCCCCTCCGAGAGCATCCGGCCCGACATCTTCGGGAACCAGTAGTAGATCCCGGCGAAGATCCCGAACACCGATCCGCCGAACAGCACGTAGTGCAGGTGGGCGACCACGAAGTAGGTGTCGGTGAGCTGCCAGTCGACCGGGAAGATGGCCAGGAAGATCCCCGAGATGCCGCCGATCACGAACACCCCGATCAGGCCGGCGGCGAAGAACAGCGCGGTGCGCATGTGGATCGTCCCGCGCCACAGCGTCGCCACCCAGTTGAGGATCTTCACCCCGGTGGGCACGGCGATCAGGAACGAGGCGAGCATGAAGAAGGACAGGACCACGGTCGAGGTGGGAGTGGCGAACATGTGGTGGGCCCACACCAGCATGCTGAGGAAGGCGATCCCCACGGTGGAGGCGGCGATCGCCTTGTAGCCGAAGATGGGCTTGCGGGCGAACACCGGGAGCACCTCCGAGACGATCCCGAACGCCGGCAGCGCCATGATGTAGACCTCGGGGTGGCCGAAGAACCAGAACAGGTGCTGCCACAGCATCGGCGAGCCCCCTAGCGCCGGGTCGTAGAAGCCGGTGCCGAAGTGGCGGTCGAGCAGCAGGAGGGTGACCGCGCCGGCCACCACCGGCAGCGCGGTGACGATCATGATCGCGTACACCAGGATCGTCCAGCAGAACAGCGGGATCCGGCTCCAGCCCATTCCGGGGGCCCGCATGTTGAACAGCGTGGCGATGAAGTTGATCGAGCCGAGGATCGACGACAGGCCGGTGAGGTGGATGAGGAAGATCCACGCGTCGATGCCTCCGTTGGGCAGGTACGCGGCCGACGACAGCGGCGTGTAGCTCGTCCAACCCGCCTCGGGCGGGCTGAAGAACAGGGACGCGTAGAAGACGACGCCCCCGAACAGCAGCAGCCAGTACGAGAGCGCGTTGAGCCGGGGGAACGCCATGTCCCGCGCGCCGATCATCAGCGGCAGGACGTAGTTCGCGAACCCCGCCAGAATGGGGACGACGAACAGGAAGACCATCGTCGTCCCGTGCATCGTGAACAGCTGGTTGTAGGTCGCCGGGTCGAGGAACGTGTTCTCGGGGACGCCCAGCTGGATGCGCAGGAGCAGCGCCTCGACGCCGCCCAGGATGAAGAACACGAAGGTGGTGAAGAGGTAGAGGATCCCGATCCGCTTGTGGTCGGTGGTGGTGATCCAGCTCGTCCATCCACGCGGCTCGGGAGTCACCCGGCGGGCGATCACCTGGGGCCGTGGGATGGCGCTGAGGCTTCGCGGGCTGGTCGCCACCGACATCGGTATTAGCCTCCGCCGGCCGGCGTGGACGCCGACGGCTGACGCTGCGCGGCCACCGCCCGGTTCGCGGCGTCGATCGCCTGCTTCTGCCGCTGCACCCAGCGCTGGTACTCGGCGACCGGGACCGCCTTCACGTGGGCGACCATGTTGGCGTGGTTGCGGCCGCAGAGCTCGGCGCACTGGCCGCGATAGACGCCGGGACGGCTGATCTTGAACCAGGTGCGGTTGACGTAGGGCCCCGGGACCGCATCGAACTTGCCGCCCAGCTCGGGGATCCACCACGAGTGGATCACGTCCTGGGCCCGGATCGCCAGCATGACGGTGGTGTTGATCGGGACCACCATCTCGTCGTAGGCGAAGGCGCCGTTCGGATACGTGTAGCGCCACACGTACTGCTGCCCGTTCACGTCGATGTGGAGGCGCTGCCCGGGGGGGGCGGCGGCCCGCCCGGTCGGCGGGCTGGCTGCCGCGGCGGCGGCGAGCCCACCCGGCCCCGACGTCACCGGGGTCTTGATCGCCGAGAGCTTGGAGAAGGTGACGATCGTCAACACCACCAGGATCAGGGCGGCAGCCACCGTCCAGCCGATCTCCAGGTTGGTGTTGCCGCGTATCTGGGCGGCGATCCTCCCCCGGCGGTGGGCGAAGCGGAACAGCGAGTACACGAGCGCGATCTCCACCGCCAGAAAGACGAAGATCGCGATGTAGCCGGCGAGCCGGTAGAGGGAGGCGATGTCGTTGGCGTTGGGCGAGCCGCCCGACTCGGGGGTGATCGCGCCGGCGAACGCGCCGGCGGTCAGGACGAGTGAGGCGGCCAGGGCGGCCAGCAGAGCCAGCGCGAGCCGGCGCACCCGGGTGGATGGCCACGGAGGCAAAGCCGCGCGATCCTATCGTTCGCCGACTGGGCGCTCCACATCGTGGCGCGCGTCGCGAGCCGGCGCTCGACTACGACCCGGCGAAGCGCGCGTCGCGCTTCTCCACGAACGCCGTCACGCCCTCCAGGAAGTCCTGCGAAGCGGCCATCTCACGCTGGATCTGGGCTTCCAGCTCGAGTTGCTCGTCCATGCGCGCGTAGAGCCACTGGTTTAGCTGGCGCTTGGTGCCGGCGTAGGAGCGGGTGGGGCCGGCGGCCAGCCGGTCGACCAGCTCGTCGACTTTGGCCTCGAACTCGCCGTCGGGCCACACCCGGTTGACCAGGCCCCACTCCATCGCCCGTCGGGCCGGGATCCGCTCCCCCAGCATCGCCATCTCGAATGCGCGGGCATGGCCGGCGCGCGTCGGGATGAACACCGACGATCCTCCGTCGGGCACCAGCCCGACGTTCACGAACGCCAGCAGCAGGTAGGCCGACTCCTTGGCCACCACCAGGTCGGCGCAGATGGCCAGTGAGCACCCGATCCCCACCGCGGCCCCGTTGACCGCGGCGACGACCGGCTTGGGCATGCGCCGGATGCCGGTGATGATCGGGTGGTAGCGCTCGGTCAGGACCTGGTAGACGTCCGGCCGCCCGTCGGCGGTGCGGGGATGCTCCTCGCCCATCTCCTTGAGGTCGGCGCCCGACGAGAACCCGCGGCCGGCGCCGGTGACGACCACCGCGCGCACCTCCTCGTCCTCGGCGGTCGACTCGACCGCCGCGCGCAGGTCGAGACCGAACTGCTGGTCCCAGGCGTTCAGCCGCTCGGGCCGGTTGAGCTCGATCTTGGCGGCGCCGCCGCGACGGTAGAGGTTGACGGTGTCGTACGCGTGGTCCAGCTCGTATTCGCTCATGGCTGTGGATCCTAAGCGGCATAGGATCCGCCCGAGCGGCGAGGAGAGGAGGACGTATGCAAACGGCTCGGGTCGAGAGGTTGACCGCGATCGCCGGGCTGGTCGTGGTGGCGCTGTCCCTGGTCAACCTCACGCTCCCGCCGGTCCCGGCTGCCGACGCCCCCGCGGCCGCCTTCGCGGGCTACTACGCCGTGCACCGCGCGGCGGTGCTGGTCGTCGCCTATGTGGCGGTGCTGGGCGCGGCGGTCGTCGTCGCCTTCCTCGCCGGCCTGCGCGACGTGCTGCGCCGCCACGAGGCCGGCGACGGCACGCTGGCCACCACCGGCCTGGTCGCCGGCGTCGTCCAGTTCACCGCGGTGGCGGTCGGGGTGTCGATCCTGGCGGCCACCGCCTACCGCCCCGGCCAGCCGGCGGCGACGATCAGGGCGCTCACCGACGCCGGCTGGGTGGTGATCAATCTCGGGGCGGGGCTGCCGACCACGATGTCGGTGGCGGCCTTCTCGCTCGTGGTCCTGCGCACCGGCCTGCTGCCCCGCTGGGTGGTCGGCTTCGGCCTCCTGGTCGCGGCGGCCCACCTGGTGGTCTCGGGCGCGTTCGCTCGCGGGGGCTTCCTCGCCCCCGAGGGGGCGGTCGCCGTGGTCGTGCCCACGCTCTACTACCTGTGGGTGCTGGTGGTCAGCCTCACCCTGCTGCGGTGCCGGACCCCAAGCAGCCCCGCCTAGACTCACGGGCGTGGAGATGCCGGCCAGCGTGCGCATCCGGGAGGTCGGCCCGCGCGACGGGTTTCAGAACGAGCCGGAGGTGATCGCCACCGCCGACAAGGTCCGTTTGGTCGAGGCGCTGGCGCGCACCGGCGTGCGCCGGATCGAGGTGACGAGCTTCGCGCGCCCCGACGTCATCCCCCAGCTCGCGGACGCGGCGCAGGTCCTGGAGGCGATCCAGGTTCCACCGGAGGTCTCGCTCGGCGTCCTCGTCCCCAACGAGCGCGGTCTGGAACGGGCGCTCGAGCATCGCGGGCGCTTCCATGAGGTCAACTGCTTCCTGAGCGCCTCCGAGACGCACAACCGGCGCAACGTCAACCGCTCGATCGAGGAGTCGCTCGCGGGGCTGCGGCGCGTCCTGGGCGGCGCCCGCCAGACCGGGCTGCACTGCGAGGGGGTCATCTCCGTCTCGTTCGGCTGTCCCTACGAGGGCCACGTCCCGCCCGAGCGCGTGTTCTCGATCGCGACCGAGCTGGTCGAGGCGGGGGCCCGGGAGATCGCCTTCGGGGACACGACGGGCATGGCGAACCCCCGTCAGGTGCGCGAATTCTTCGCCGCCGCGCGCGAGGCTCTGCCCGGCGTCGAGCTGACCGCCCACTTCCACAACACCCGCGGCCAGGGATTGGCCAACGTCCTGGCGGCGCTGGAGTCGGGGGTCGAGTCCTTCGAGTCTTCGTTCGGGGAGCTCGGCGGCTGCCCGGTGCCCAAGGGGGCGACCGGGAACGTCGCCACCGAAGACGTGATCTCGATGCTGCACGAGATGGGCGTCCACACCGGCATCTCGCTCGAGCGGATGCTGGACGCCGCCAGGATGGCCCAGGAGAAGCTCGGCCGGCCGCTGGGCAGCCACGTGCTGACCGCCGGTCCCGTCGAATGGCGCGACGGCTGACGCGGGCGCCGGGCGCCGGGCGGCTAGGCTGGCGAGCGAAACCGACAAGGAGGAACCACGATGGGGCATCCGGTCGTGCACTTCGAGGTGATCGGCAGGGACGGGCCGGCGCTGCGCAGCTTCTACGGCGACCTGTTCGGCTGGAACGCCACGGAGGTCGGTCCGCCGATGGACTACGGGATGGTGGAGCCCTCCGACGCGGGCATCGCCGGCGGGATCGGCGCCACCCAGGAGGGCGAGGGCCATGTCACGTTCTACGTCCAGGTCCCGGATCTCCAGGCCGCGCTCGACCAGGCCGAGTCGCTGGGAGGCAGTACCCGGATGCCGCCCACCGAGGTGGGCGACCAGACGACGATCGCCCTGCTCGACGACCCCGAGGGGCACACGATCGGGCTGGTGAAGGGCTAGATGAATGGCCCCGGCGGCCGCGAAGCCGCGGGGCCGGTCATCCAGTTCAGCGGCCCGAGAACTCCGGCTGGCGCTTCTCCCTGAGCGCGCGGGCGCCCTCGGCGTAGTCGGCGGTGCGGGCGCACAGCTCCTGCGCGGTGACCTCCTGCTCGAGGGTCGCCGCCAGCGCCGGCTTGGCGGCGGCGTCCATCACCCGCTTGGCGTGACCGACCGCCTGCGGTGCGCAGGCGGCCAGCTCACCCGCCAGCTTCTCGGTGACCGTGTCGAGCTCGGCGGCGGGCGCGACCCGGTTGACCAGGCCGATGCGCTCGGCCTCGCTTCCGTCGATCAGGCGGGAGGTCATGATCAGCTCCTTGGCGCGACCGACGCCGACCACCGCCGGCAGTCGCGAGCAGCCCCCGACGTCGGGGATCAGGCCCACCCGCGTCTCCACCAAGCCGAGCAGCGCGTCCTGCGCCGCCACCCGCAGGTCGCAGGCCAGCGCCAGCTCCAGGGCGCCGCCGATGCAGCCGCCGTGGATCTGGCAGATGGTCGGCTTGGCCATCTCCTCGCACAGGTTCCAGGTCTCCAGGATCGGATGGCGGAACGCGCGCAGGTTGTCGGGTGCCTCCGACAGGCCGACCAGCCCTTCGACGTCCATGCCCGCCGAGAACATCGGGCCCTCGCCGCGGATCACCACGCAGCGCACCTCGGGCTGGTTGGCCGCCGCCTTAAGCGCCACTCCGAGCTCCTGGATGAGCTCTCCGTTGATGGCGTTGCGCTTTTCCGGCCGGTTGAGGACGACGTGACGGACTTCGCCGCGGTCCTCGCTGATCACGTTGGCCATGCGGTCTCCTTTCGGCCGCCTGGACCCTAGCGCTAGCGCGCCGCGGCGCGGCGAGTGCGCACTGGCGGCGGGTGTCGCCGGACGTGCTGGAGGCGTAGGCTGCCCGCTCTCGCGATGGCGATCACCGGAGGGCTTATGGCGGAGATCAAGCGGATCGGGGTGCTCGGCTGTGGGCTGATGGGCCACGGCATCGCGCAGGTGGCGGCCCAGGCGGCGTACGAGGTCGTGGTGCGGGAGGTCGACGACGAGAAGCTGCGCGGCGGGATCGGCCGGATCGAGAAGCAGCTCGCGCGGGCGGTCGAGAAGGGCAAGGCGCAGCAGGCCGATGCCGACGCCCTCCTGGGTCGCATCCACGGGACGACCGATTACGGCGAGCTCGCCGACTGCGACCTGGTGATCGAGGCGATCACTGAGGATCTCCAGCTAAAGCTCGACATGTGGAGGGAGGTGGACGGCATCGTCAAGCGGGATGCCTACTTCGCCACCAACACCTCGTCGCTGCCGGTCATCGCCCAGGCCGCGGCCACCGCCCGACCCGACCGCTTCCTCGGCCTGCACTTCTTCAATCCCGCGCAGGTGATGAAGCTGGTCGAGGTGGTGCGCGGAGTGACCACCTCGGACGACGCCTTCGCGACCGGCCTCGAGTTCACGAAGTCGATCGGCAAGCTCGGCGTTCAGACGCGCGACACCGCCGGCTTCATCGTCAACCGCCTGCTGGTGCCCTACCTGCTCGACGGGATGCGCGCCTACGAGGAGGGCGTGGGCTCGATCACCGAGATCGACGAGGCCATGAAGGCGGGCGCCGGGCATCCGATGGGCCCCCTCACCCTGTCCGACTTCGTCGGCCTCGACACGCTGGGGTCGATCTGCGACGTGATGTTCGACGAGTTCCGCGAGAAGCGCTTCGCACGCCCTCCCATCCTGCGCAAGATGCTGGCCGCCGGCTGGTACGGGCGCAAGTCGGGCATGGGCTTCTACGACTACTCGGGCGAGCAGCCGGCCGAGAACCGGGGCTTGATCCGCTGAGCGCTACTGCGGGCTGGGCGCCCCGCCGAGGAGATTGCGCAGGCGGTCGCGCAGCGCCTGGCGCTTGGCGTGCCGGGCGGCGGCCTCCGCCTGCTTGCGCGGGTTGTCGCGGTAACGCCGGTGCGCCCAGGCGGTGCCGGGCTTGGCCAGCCGGATCGCGCCGACCAGCGCGACGGGAGCGACGAACATGCCCACCAGGCCGGTGGCGACCTTTCCCTTGAGCATGCAGGTGGCGACCAGCAGGAGGTCCACGGTCGCGGTCAGCACCAGGCCGGCCGTTGAAGGGGCGCCGTCCACGTCCAGCGGGGAGAGGCCCACCAGCACCAGCAGCGCGAACAGGACCGCCAGGACGACGGCGTCGAGCGACTCGCGTCCCTGGTCGCTCCAGTAGACGTCCTGCAGGCGCAGCCACAGCGCGAATTCGTCCAGCGTCAGCCCCGCCCCGACGCCGAACAGGGCGGCCAGGATCTCCTTCCAGGGCGTCTGGGGACTCACCGCGAACTCGAGGAAGCCGGTGATCATCAGCAGGCAGATGCCCCACACCAGATGGTGGATGTGCAGGCCGCTGCCCGTCTGCACGTTGCCCGGCCACCATCTGACCTGCGCCCGGATCATCCGTGCGCTGGTCCGGATGAACGCGAACGAGAGCAGGAAGGCGGCGAGCAGGACGAAGCCGGTGCGATGGCCGGTCCCGGCCCTGGTGGTGAAGAAGTCGGTCTGGAGGTCGATGCCGGCCAGCAAGACGCGGCCATGCTAGTGCTCGGCCCGGGTAACGCCGCGGAGCGACCCGTCCGTAGACTCCGCCGCCCATGACCGACCTGCGCGACGCGATCGAGCGCGCCCATGCCGGCGGTCCTCAGCGCCACCGCGAGAAGGCGCTGCAGCAGGGCAAGCTCCCGGTGCGCGAGCGCGTGGCGCGGCTGGTGGACGAAGGCTCGTTCTCCGAGGAGGCGATGCTCGCCAACTGGCCGCACGACGGCCTGGGCGCCGACGGAGTGATCACCGGGACGGCGACGCTCGAGGGCCGCCCGATCGCGGTCATGGCCAACGACCCCACGGTGAAGGCCGGCTCCTGGGGGCCCAAGACGGTCGAGAAGATCGTCCGCATCCAGGAGCAGTCCCTGCGCCAGCGGATCCCGATGGTCTATCTGGTCGATTCGGCGGGCGCCCGCATCACCGAGCAGGTGCAGATGTTCCCGGGGCGCCGCCACGCCGGGCGAATCTTCTTCAACCAGGTGCAGCTGTCGGGGGTGGTCCCCCAGGTGTGCGTTCTCTTCGGACCCAGCGCCGCCGGCGGCGCCTACATCCCGGCGTTCTGCGACGTGGTCGTGATGCGCGACGGCAACGCCTCGATGTACCTCGGGTCGCCGCGGATGGCGCAGATGGTGATCGGCGAGGACGTGTCGCTGGAGGAGATGGGCGGGGCGAGGATGCACACCGGCGTCTCCGGCTGCGGACACATGCTGGTGTCCTCCGACGAGGAGGGCATCGACGCGGCCCGGCGCTACCTGTCCTACCTCCCCAGCCACTGGGAGTGGCTGCCGCCGGTGGCCCGGCCGCAGGGCCCGGCATCGGACGCGGCGATCGGCGACCTCGTCCCGGCCGACGAGAACAAGCCGTTCGACATGCGCCTGCTGCTCGACGCGCTGCTCGACGCGGATTCCTTCTTCGAGATCCACGATCGCTGGGCCCGGGAGGTGATCGTCGGCTACGGAAGGCTCAACGGCCGGGTGATCGGAGTGGTGGCCAACCAACCCAAGGTCAAGGGCGGCGTCCTGTTCGTGGACTCGGCCGACAAGGCGGCCCGCTTCATCTGGAGCTGCAACGCGTTCAACGTGCCGCTCCTGTTCCTGGCCGACGTGCCCGGCTTCATGATCGGGACGGCGGTCGAGCGCGAGGGGATCATCCGCCACGGCGCCAAGATGATCAGCGCGGTGGCCGAGGCGACGGTCCCCAAGATCTCGGTGATCGTCCGCAAGGCCTACGGCGCCGGCCTGTACGCGATGGCGGGCCCGGCGTACGAGCCCGATTGCTGCCTGGCGCTGCCCACCGCGTCGATCGCGGTGATGGGCCCTCAGGCGGCGATCAACGCGGTCTTCTACAACCAGCTCCAGGCGATCGAGGACCCCGACGAGCGCGAGCGCCGGACCGCCCAGCTGCGCGACGAGTACGGCGCCGAGATCGACATCCTGCACCTCGCCTCAGAGCTCATCGTCGACGCGGTGGTCCAGCCCGAGGACCTGCGCGCGGAGCTGGTCCGCCGCTTCGCGGTCTACGCCGGCAAGCGCCGCGAATGGCCGGCCAAGCGCAATCCGGTGACGCCGGTCTGAGCGCGCGGCGCGGCCGAGGCCGGCCTGGAGAGGCCATCTGAGCGCGATGCTCGCCCTGCTGGCGATTCCCCGCAACGTCGGCTACCCGGTCCTGGCCCTTCTGGTGGGAGCCGAGGCGAGCGGGGTGCCGGTGCCGGGGGAGACGGCGCTGATCGCCGCGTCGGTGCTGGCCTCCCAGGGGGACCTCTCGATCGAGGTGGTGATCCCGGTGGCGGCGGCCGCGGCGATCATCGGCGACAACATCGGCTACGTCATCGGCAATCGCGTCGGGCGCCGGCTGCTGACCCGGCCCGGGCGCGGCCAGGCTCGGCGCCTCGAGCTGCTGCGGCGCGGCGACGCGCTGTTCGAGCGCCACGGCGCCAAGGCGGTGTTCCTCGGGCGGTGGATCGGCGGCCTGCGCGTGTGGGCGTCGTGGCTGGCCGGGATGACCACGATGCCTTGGCGCTCGTTCCTGCTCTGGAACGCGCTGGGCGGCATCGGGTGGGCGCTGTGCTTCGGCGTGCTGGGCTACTTCGGGGGGGCGGCCGCGGCTCGCCTGGTGGCGAAGGCGGGGCTGGGAGTGGCCATCGGGGTGGCGGCGGCGCTCGTCGTCGCGTCCCTCCTGCTGCGCCGGCGGCTGGGACAGCGGCGGCGGGCGCGGCTCGCGGCACCCGGCGGGTTCGAGGACCGTCAACCCTAGCCCCGGGCAGCGGTAGCCTGCCCGGCCATGGCCGTCGCCGAGCGGGGAACGGTGCTGTGGGCTCCCTCGTCCGATCAGGTCGAGCGCGCGACGATGACGCGCTACATGCGTTGGCTGGCCGAACGCCGCGGCCTGAGCTTCGAGGACTATCCCTCCCTCTGGCGCTGGTCGGTCGAGAGCCTCGAGGACTTCTGGGCCTCGGTCTGGGAGTTCTGCGAGGTGCGCGCCCGAAAGCCCTACGACCAGGTCCTGGCCGAGCGGCGCATGCCGGGGGCGCGCTGGTTCACAGGCGCCGAGCTCAACTACGCCGAGCACATCTTCGCGGGCGCCCGCGGCGCGGAGCCGGCGATCGTGTCCCGGTCGCAGACGCGCGCGGACGTCGAGATTTCATGGGACGAGCTGAGCCGGCAGGTGGCCCGGGCGGCCGCCGGGCTGCGCGCCCTGGGGGTCACCCCCGGCGACCGGGTCGTCGCCTACATGCCCAACGTCCCGGAGACCGTGGTGGCGTTCCTGGCCTGTGCGAGCCTGGGGGCGATCTGGTCGAGCTGCTCGCCGGACTTCGGCGCCAGCAGCGTGATCGACCGCTTCAGCCAGATCGAGCCGAAGGTCCTGTTCGCGGTGGACGGCTACCGCTACGGCGGGCGCGACTTCGACCGACTCGACACGGTCGCCGAGCTGCAACGTCACATGCCCACCCTCGAGCGCACGGTGGTGCTGCCCTACCTCGACGCCTCTCCGGCGACCGCGGCGCTGCGGGATCCGATGACCTGGGACGAGCTGCTCGGCGGCCCGGCCCCGGACGGCCTGCGCTTCGAGGCGCTGCCGTTCGACCACCCGCTCTGGGTCCTCTACTCGTCGGGGACCACCGGCCTGCCCAAGGCGATCGTCCAGGGCCACGGGGGCATCCTGGTCGAGCAGCTCAAGAAGGGCTTCCTCCACCTGGACTGCGGGCCGGGGGACCGCATGTTCTGGTTCACCACGACCGGCTGGATGATGTGGAACTTCCTGGTGGGGACCTTGCTGACCGGCGCCACCATCCTCCTCTACGACGGCAGCCCCGACCATCCAGGGCCCGACGTGCTGTGGGACTTCGCCCGGGACACCGGGATGACGTGCTTCGGAACCAGCGCCAGCTACATCGCCTCGTGCATGAAGGCCGGCATCGCGCCGGTCGCCAGCCACGACCTCTCGGCCCTGCGCAGCGTCGGCTCCACCGGGTCGCCCCTCTCCCCGGAGGGCTTCCGGTGGGTCTACGACAGCGTCAAGCCGGACGTGTGGCTGTTCTCGACCAGCGGCGGGACCGACGTGTGCACCGCCTTCGTCGGCGGATGCCCGCTGCTCCCGGTGTACCTGGGAGAGCTGCAGTGCCGGTCGCTGGGAGCCGCGGTGGCGGCGTTCGACGAGCGCGGGCAGCCGGTCGTCGACCAGGTGGGCGAGCTCGTCATCACCGAGCCGATGCCCTCCATGCCGCTGTTCTTCTGGAACGACCCGGCACCGGACTCGAGGGGCTCGGTCGGCGAGCGCTACCGCGCCAGCTACTTCGACATGTTCCCCGGCGTCTGGCGCCACGGCGACTGGATCGAGATCACCTCGCGGGGGACCGCCGTCATCTACGGCCGTTCCGACTCCACCATCAACCGCCAGGGCGTCCGAATGGGCACGAGCGAGATCTACCGGGCGGTGCTGGCGGTTCCGGAGGTCGTGGATGCCCTGGTGGTCGACATCCCCCGCCCGACGGGCGAGTCGTTCATGCCGCTGTTCGTGGTCCTGGGCGAGGGCGTCGAGCTCGACGACGACCTCGAGACCGAGATCAAGCGCCGCGTGCGCGCCGACTGCTCGCCGCGCCACGTGCCCAACCGGGTCTACGCGATCGCCGAGGTGCCGCGCACGCTGTCCGGCAAGGTGCTCGAGGTGCCCGTCAAGAAGATCCTGACGGGCGCGGCGCCCGAGCAGGCGGCCAGCCGCGACTCGCTGGCCAACCCGCGGTCGCTCGACTACTTCGTCGAGCTGGCGGGCCGGCTCGACCGCGCCTAGCCGGATCGAGGCGGCGGCCGTGAGCCGGCGAGCTCCGCGTCGAGGCGCTTCACCACCTCGAGGCAGAAGGACAGCGCCGCGCCCATCGCCCCCGCGTCGAGCCGCCCGGCCGAGTCGGCGGCGCGCCCGACGTCCGGCACCAGCCCGTCGGGCTCCAGGCACCCCACCGTGATCGCCGGCCATCGCGCGAGCCGCGCCCGCCAGGCCGCGCCGGCGCCGTGTCCGCGGCGGGGCGCGGCGCCCAGGCCCCGGCGGTCGCGCGCGGCCTGCGCGCAGTGCGCGACCAGCCGCGGATGCAGGCGCAGCGGCACCAGCGGGCCGTCGACCGTCCACCAACGCGGCCGCCCGCGGCCGCACGCCGCCAGGTGCAGCACCGCGGTGGCCTCGGGGGCGTAGCTGGCGCGACGGCGCCGCACGAAGGAGCGCATGCCCAGCGAGGGGCCGTCGCCGGCGCCGGCGAGCACGAGCTCGACGGCGAGGTGGCGAGGAGGCGAGCGGTCGAGCGCCGCGGCCAGCGCGATCGCGACTCCCGCGCCGCTGGCGGGCTCGCCCGCGCCGGGCCCGCGTGGCGAGAGCGCCAGCTCGACCAGGAGCGCGAGCGCCACAACCAGGGCGACCGTGAACGCCACCCCGACGAGCTCCGGCCACAGATCGTCCACGCCGGCCAGCCGGGCCACCGAGGCCGCCAGCAGGAGCCCCGGCCCGATCGCGACCACGCTCAGGGGGCCCGGGAGGTACCCGCGGGCCAGCCGCTGCAGGGTCGCCGCAAAGCGGCGCGGGCGGTCGCGAAGCGCAAGTCCGCCCCGCGGGGCGTCGTACTGGGCGACGATCATCAGCCGCACGATGCGCCGGGCACCCGATCGCGTCGCCTCGGTGGGCGCTGAGACCAGGTTCTGGGTGCAGCGCTCGGGCGTCAGTCGCCGGCCCAGATGCGCGACGCCAAGCAGGTCGAGCGTCGCCGACGCGGTGACCAGCGCCAGGATGACGGCGCCGGCGACCAGCTGGGACGTCGCGACCACCGCGCCGGCCACGCCGAGCGCGGCGTGGATGGCATGCGCCCACGGCCACTGAGGCCTCACCCACGCCGGTTCGAGGACGGCTTCGCGGCCGATGGCGTGCAGCCTGCGTCGCAGCCACAGCGCCGCTCGGCGCTCGGCGTCGCTGCCGGGCGCGCGGTCATCGAATTCCGCCAGGCCGGCGGCGATCTCCATCGGGTCCATGGCGGGGCGGGCATGATCCCAGGCGGCTAGGCTGGCGCGCCATGGACGCCTCGGACCTCGCTTTCGCGGGGGTCGCGCGCCAGGCCGAGCTGCTCCGCGCCCGTGAGGTCTCGCCGCGGGAGCTGGTCGAGCTCTACCTCGGGCGCGTCGAGCGCCTGGATCCCCAGCTCAACGCGTTTCGCGTGGTCTACGCCGAGCGCGCCATGGCGGAGGCCGACCAGGCCGAGGCGCGCCTCAAGGCCGGCGACGAGCGGCCGCTGCTGGGCGTGCCGATCGCGATCAAGGACAACACCGACGTGGGCGGGGACGTCACCACCCACGGCACCGGCGCCCATGGCGAGCCGGCCCGCGACGACGCCGAAGTGGTCAGGCGGGTTCGCGCCGCGGGCGCGATCGTGCTGGGCAAGACCCACGTGCCGGAGCTGTGCATCTGGCCGTTCACGGAGTCGGCGACCTGGGGGGTCACCCGTAACCCGTGGAACCCCGCGCGCGCGCCGGGCGGCTCCAGCGGCGGCTCGGGCGCCGCGGTGGCGGCCGGCCTGGCCCCGGGCGCGCTGGGATCGGACGGCGCGGGCTCGATCCGCTATCCGTCGGCGTTCTGCGGCCTGTTCGGCCTCAAGCCCCAGCGCGGGCGGATCTCGCTGGCGCCGCTGTCCGAGCACTGGCACGGGCTGTCGGTCTACGGGTGGCTGGCGCGCCGGGTCAGGGACACGGCCCTGCTGTTGGACGCCACGATGGGGCCGGCGCCCGGCGACGCCGACTCGCCCCCGCCGCCGACGCGGCCCTACACGCAGGCCGCACAGACCCCGCCGGGGAAGCTGCGGATTGCGGTCTCGTACGCGGTGCCGCCCGGAGTCGCCGCGCGCCTGGATGCCGACGTCCGCGAAGGAGTGGAGGCGACGGCCGACGCGCTGCGCGCCCTGGGACACGACGTGCGTGAGCGCGATCCCGATTACGGCGTGATCTTCCTGAACACGCTCACCCGTTTCCTGCGCGGCATTCACGACGAGGGCGTCACGCTGCCTCATCCCGAGCGACTCGAGCGCCGTACCCGCGGCGTGATCCGCATGGGGTCGCTCATCTCGCCGGCGCTGGTGGCGCGCGCACGAGCCGCCGAGCCGGCGCTCGCCTCGCGGATCAACGCGCTGTTCGCGGACCACGACGTCCTGGTCACGCCCATGACCACGGCACCCGCGCCGGAGGTGGGCCGGTGGGAGGGACGGGGAGCGCTGTGGACCCTCAACGGGGTCGCCGCCCGGTGTCCGTTCGGCGCGCCGTGGAACACCACCGGGCAGCCCGCCGCGGTGGTCCCGGCCGGCATCGGCGCCGAGGGCCTCCCGAGGGCGGCGCAGCTGGTCGCCCGTCCGAACGACGAGCCGACGCTGTTCTCGGTCGCCGCCCAGCTCGAGGCCGAGCGCGGGTGGACCGAGCTGCGCCCGCCGATCGCTTGACCGTGGCCCGGCCGGACGAGCTGCTGGGGATCGCCGCCGACGTGGCGCAGGCGGCCGGCGCCCTGCTGCGCGATCGCTTCGGCGACCCCGCCGCGGGAGTGCAGGCCAAGACCACTCCGACCGATCTGGTCTCCGACGCCGACCACGCCGCCGAGGACGTGATTCGCGGCCTGCTCGCCGAGCGCCGGCCGCGCGACGGCGTGCTGGCCGAGGAGACCGGAGACCACCCCGGCGACAGCGACCTTCGCTGGGTGATCGACCCACTGGACGGAACGGTGAACTTCCTCTTCGGCATCCCTCACTGGGCGGTCAGCGTGGCCTGCGAGGATGCCGTCGGCACCCTGGCCGGGGTGGTCTGCGATCCGCTGCGCGACGAGACCTTCGCCGCCTGCCGGGAGGGGGCGGCGATGCGCAACGGCAAGCCGATCGCCGGCTCCGACAGCACCGACCTCGACACCTCCCTGGTGGCGACCGGGTTCTCCTACGACGCGGCGGTCCGGGCCCGGCAGGCCGAGGTCGCGTCCCGGCTTCTGCCCGCGGTGCGCGACCTGCGCCGGTTCGGCAGCGCGGCGCTGGACCTCGCGTGGACGGCGTGCGGGCGCTATGACGCCTTCTACGAGCGAGGGCTCGAGCGCTGGGATCGCGTCGCCGGCGCGCTCATCTGCGCCCGGGCCGGCCTCACGTTGCGCGAGCTCGGCGCGGCGGACGCAGTGCCCGCAGGTCTGCTGGTCGCCCCGGCGGCGCTGGTCGAGGACCTGGAGGCGCTGGTCGCCGGCTAGGCGGCGGATCGACGAGGCTCATGCGGCGGGTGGGACTCGAACCCACACGCCCTCACGGGCACCGGGACTTGAATCCGGCGCGTCTGCCAGTTCCGCCACCGCCGCGGCCCACTGCGAATATAGGGCACCGCCGCCGGGACGGCGGGCGTTTGGAGGGAGTGTCCCTAGGCGGGCTGGCCCTGCTCGTCTGGCCGGTATTGCTCGCCGTCGGCCACCTCGACCTCGGTGTTCCAGTCCTGGGCGAACCCGCGGATGGCGAAGATGATCAACAGCACCTGCACCGGCACGATGATCAGCGTGAGGAAGCCGATCGACTGCTCGGGGAGCGCCGGTGCCTCATAGCCGGGGCCGGTGCGGTTGAACCACTCGGGCCCGCCGATCCCCGCGAAGATCCCGAGGATGATGGCCAGGGCGGCGGCCAGCGGGAGCACTCCGCGGTTCCAGCGAAGCACGAAGAACGCCATCAGCAGGTAGACGGCGATATAGGCGATCGCCATTGGCTTGCCGCCCGTCAGCTTGGCCCAGCCCCCGATGGTGACGATGAGGATCAGCCCTGCCGAGGCCAGCAACAGGAGGATCACCACCAGCTTCGTCAGCCGGGATGAGGCCTTCTCGCGGTTGGGCCGCTCGAGGTGGTAGCCCTCGCGGACCTCGTCGGTCTCGGCCATCGTGTTACGAACATACAATCTCACGCGGTCGCGCGCAGCAGTTTTCGCCCGCGGGCGTGGTGGAACCGGTAGACACGCCGGCCTTAGGAGCCGGTGGGCCTGACGGCCCTTGGGGGTTCGAGTCCCTCCGCCCGCATCGTCGGACGACGGCGCTCGGGCGCGGCGGCGGGTTGACCCCTCGACCGCCGGGCATTGGGGCTTGCTACCTTGACGTGCGATCCGCGGGCGCAGCGACGCGCCGGCATGCGCGTCCAGCCCCGCTGTCGATCCCTGGAACGGTCAGATGCCCAGCCCGTCGATGCCGAAGACGCTTGTGGTCCGCTGCGCAGCCTTCGCCCTGGTGGCGTGGGCCATCGGCGGGTGCGGGGTCGCGGACGATCCCCTTCCCAAGGTCAAGGACCCGACCCCCCAGGAGGTCGCGAAGGTCCCCGGGTCTAAGGCACGGGCGCAGCTGCCCGGCATCGCGCTCGGCGGCAAGGGCAAGGGCAAGGGCAAGGGCCAGCATGGAAACAACTCGAACCACGGCGGCAACGGCTCCGGAGGCGGCGGGGGCCACGGCGGCAAGGGCGGCGGCAACGGCGGGGGCGGCAACGGCGGGGGCAACGGCGGTGGAAATAACGGAGGCGGCGGGGGTGCCGCCGTCGAGGTCCGCGGCCCCAAGACCACGCGGAACATCAGGGCCGACGCCAGCGGCAAGCTTCAGTTCAGCACCAGCGACCTGTGGGCGCCGCCCGGGCGCGTCACGATCACGCTCACCAATCCCTCGTCGGTCCTGCACGGGATCGCGGTCGCAGGCGCCAACGGCGTCAACACCGAGTCCAAGGCGGTCGGCAAGGGAGGCAAGGCGAGCGTCACCGTCAGCCTCCCTGCCGGCGACTACGAGTTCTACTGCCCGGTCGACGGCCACCGCGAGGCCGGAATGAGCGGCATCCTGTCGGTCGGGAATCTCCCGCCGTCGGCCCGCTGACGCCCAGGCGGACTCGCCCCCCCGCGGCCGCGGGGCAGCCTCAGGCGAGCGTCGGGTCCCGGGAGATGGCGAGAACGCGCCTTGCCAGCGCGCGCAGCACCTTGCGCTCGACCGTGCGGGTCTGGTCGAGCAGGCGCCGAAAGTCCCGTCCGGTCAGCACGAAGAACCGCAGCGGGGTCCTGGCGGTCACCGTCGCAGTCCGCGGAATGTTCTCCAGCAGCGAGATCTCGCCGAAGAAGTCGCCGCCGCGCTGGGTGGCGAGGTGCCGACCCCTCCTGCTGACCGCGGCTTCTCCGTCGATGATGACGAAGAACTCCCGGCCGATCTCACCCTCCCTGCACAGGACCTGGCCGGCGGGAACCTCGACGTCCTCGGTTACCCGGGCGAGCTGCGCGAGCTCCGCGCCCGAGAGGTCCTCGAAGAGGGGGGCACGCCTCAGGGCCTGCACCTTGGCGTCCTGGGAGAACAGCCTCACGCCGGTCACGCTACTGGCCCGCCGAAGGGTCGGCAGCGGCCGCTCGATGGGAAGCCGCCACCGCGACGGCGCTGCCCCCCGAGGTCCGGCGGTCACGCCGGCAAGCCCCTCTAGTCGGCCGCTTCGACGGAGACGTCGCCCAGGAGGTCCCTGATCTTCTGGATCGCCTCTTCCGGGCTGTCTGCGTCCACCTCGACGATGACTCGCTGCGGCGATTCCCCGCCCGGGTCGGGTAGCGCGTTCATCCCGGCCGTGCTGAGCACTGCCAGGATCTCGTCGGTCGCCTGCACCCCCACCCGCAGCGGGAGCGTTCGACACGCTTCATCTGGAAGCGAGACGCCGGAGCCTTGCTCCTGGTCAGCCGTCTCGCCGCCCGTCTGGTCTGGCGGCGCGTCGTGCTCGGTTTCCTCGGCCATGGTTGGTTCTGGGATCGCTTGGCTGACCTACATACTGCTCACAGATCGACGGTCACGCCCTCGGCGGCCAGCGAGACGGTGTCGGGATCACGGCCGGCGAGCTCCCATTCACGGCGAGCGACCTCCGCGAGACGATCGAGATCGCGGTCGTCGTGGGTGGGATCGTGATGGAACAGCACCATCCGCTCGACCTCGGCGCGCCGGGCGAAGGTGAGGGCATCCGAGATGCTGCTGTGTCCCCACCCGACATGGGCCGCATACCCCTGATCGTCGTACTGGCCGTCGTGTATGACAAGGGAGGCGCCGCCGGCCAGGCGCATGCCGGAGATCCATCCCGGCTCGGCCTCCGTCAGCACGGCGCCGAGCGCGGGCTCATGGTCTGGCAGGTAGCAGAGCGAGGTATCCCCCTCGGTTATCCGGTAGCCGACCGTCACGCCGCGGTGGGCGACGATCGCGGCCCGGATCCGGGCGCTGCCAACGGTCCATTCCTCCTGGGGACAGGCGGCGAACTCGACCTGCGCGGGGAGCTCGTGCAGGTCGACCGGTGCCAGCGGCGCCGACAGGTAGCGGGCGAGCCGCTGGTCCAGGTTGGGACCCGGGGCCGGAGGGCCGTAGACGGTGATGGCCTTGGACGGGTCGAACAGGGGTGGGAAGAAGAGCAATCCCTGTATGTGGTCGAGGTGCAGGTGGGTGAGCAGGACCTGCACGCGCTCGGCGTCGGAGGTGCGAGCGGCTCCCAGCACCCGGATCCCGGTTCCGGCGTCGAGGATGATCTCCGTCCCGTCGGACAGGGTGACCTCGACGCACGCGGTGTTGCCGCCGTAGCGCAGCATCCGACGGCTCGGGACCGGCACGGAGCCGCGCACCCCCCAGAATCTGAGCCGCACGGACCTAGCGCGTGCCGGGCGCCGCTTCCTCGGCGGGCCAGAAGGCCACGAGTGCGCCCTCGAAGTGACCGGGCTCGAGCAGCGGCAGAGCGCTCACCTCGACCTCCCGCAGATCATCGCCGTCGATCCGGGCGTGGAAGCGACCCTGCGCCGGGTGTCCCTCCTGGAGCGCCCTCGCCAGCGGCAGATCGTCGGCCGCCAGCGGACGTCCGCGGTCGTCGAAGGGCCCGAACCGTTGCGCCCACTCCTCGCGTCCCAGCGGACCGACCTCCTCGAAGCTGCGCCCGAGCAGCACCCCCGCCGCGTCATTGAAGAACAGCAGCTGGCCATCGGGATCGGTGAGGAACGCCGGCAGGGCGAGATTGGTGATCAGGTTGCGCGCCTGGATGAGCAGCAGCGGCTGGTCCGGCCCGGACACAGGCAAGGGTATTCCCGGTTGGGCGCAAGCCAAATCGAGCGCGCGTCCGCGCGGCGCGTCCATCCGCATCTGAGGTCGCTGCCGATTCGTGCGCTCGTGGGTCCCGCGGTTCGCGGCTGCGCCGCCGGCGCCCACCCGGCGGCACGCTCGCCGGCGTTTGAGCGATCATCAGGGAGGCTCGCGTCCGGGCAGGCCGCATGGATGACAGGGAACGACTCCTACAGCGACTCCGCGACGAAGAAGTCGGCGAGGACGTCATCGAACAGGCCTCCCGCGATGGGCGGCTCGCCACACTGGCGGTCGAGGTGGCCCTTGGCGGGCGTGGCCGGCACAGCCTCACCGCCGTCGCCCGGGCCGCTCGGATGTCGCCGGATCATCTGCGCCAGCTGCTTCAGGCGATAGGCCGACCCAACCCCGGGCGCGGCGAGCGCTCGTTGACGGACGAGGACATCGAGCTCGCGCGAATCGCTCGCCGTCTGCTGAAGGCCGGGCTGCCGCGCGAGGGGATCGTCGAGGCGGCGCGGGTGATCGGGCAGAACACCGCTCAGATCGCCGAGGCCCTGCGCCGACTGGTGGGCGACGCGCTGATCGAGCCAGGCGACTCGGAGTACACGCTCGGCACCCGCTACGCCGGGGCCACCGACGAGCTCGGTCCGCTCCTTCCGGCCCTGCTCGACCTCAATCTTCGCGCCCATCTGCGCGAGGGCATTCGCCGCGAGCTGATCACCGAGGCCGAGCGGGAAGCCGGCCACCTCTCGGATACCCGCGAGGTCGCCGTCGCCTTCGCCGACCTGGTCGGCTACACCGACCTGGGCAGCGACCTCGCCGCGGCCGAGCTGGGCTCGATCGCCGGCCGGTTCGGCGAGCTCGCGGCCGCTGCGGTCCGTCCGCCGGTGCACCTGGTGAAGATGATCGGGGACGCGGCCATGTTCGTCTCGCCCGACGTGCCGGCCATGGTCGAGACCCTCGCCGAGCTTCGCGAGGGCGCAAAGGATGCCGACCCTCCGCTTCCCGACCTTCACATCGGGGCCGCCCACGGGCCCGCCACCCCGCGTGCCGGCGATTGGTTCGGCGCAACCGTCAACCTCGCGAGCCGGATAACCGAAGCCGCCAAGCCGGGACAGCTGCTGGCCGAGGAGGGGATGTGCCAAGCCGCCGACGGCAACTGGAAACGCAGGCGCAAACGGACCCTGAAGGGTGTCGACCGGCGGGTGAGGCTGTTCTCCTACGAGGGCGCGAGCTGAGGCGCCGGCAACGCCTCAGCCGCCGCTGGTCGAATCAGCCTGGAGGCTCAGTGGCGCTCGGCCCAAGCGTCGGCGACCGCGCTCAATCCGTCCACCAGTCCCGGATCACCTCACCGTCACCGGTATGACGCGGGCCGAAGGCGAGGAGCTCGAGTCCGTCGGGCCCGGCCTCGAACGCACGGATCACCGGGGGTGCGACGCGAATGGCATCGAGCGCCTCGACCTCCAGGATCTCCTCGTCGAGCTTGACGCGAGCGGAGCCGGAGAGCACGACGTAGACCTCCTCCGCCTCCTCGTGCCTGTGCCCGAACCCCTGACGCTTGCCGGGGTTCAGGCGGTGGTAGCTCAGCCCGGTTCGCTCGACCTCGAGGTCGTCGTTGGCGAACCGTGTCTCCTGGACCTCAGCCAGCCCGAACCTGGGGGCTGAGTCCTCGACCTCGGTGAGCTTCTTGAGCGTGTAAGGGCCGGCCATCGCGATCTCCTTTGCGGTTCGAGTGTTCGACCCGGGACGGACGCCGACGACATCATCCCCCCGCGCAGGCGACGCTCAGGCTTCCGGGTCGATCAGGGCGAGTCCGGACTCGGGGTCGCTGCGCTTGCGCAGATGCCCCGGCGACTCGTCGAGGATCACCTCGAGCGTGGGGCGGACGTGGGCCTCCATGAGGTGCCCCCCGTGGGCGGTGGCGTCGCGCTTGCCGACGACGACGTGCGCGTGGACGTCCGGTCCCTCGTCGGTGAGGGCCACGTCGCCGGCGAGGGTGAGCACCTCGACCTGCTCATCGAGCTTGATCTGCTCGTACTCCTTGCGCTGCCAGTCGAAGTAGCCCAGCGTCAGGTCGCTGAAGGCGCCGATCGCCGTGAAGCGGGCGGCGGTGATCCCGTGCTCCCGGGCGAAGGCGCGCATCCCCTCCATCACCTCCTCACCGCGGTCGAAGACCAGCGCGTGGCTGCGCTGGGCCCCGGACGCGAGAAGCTTGACCTTCATCGCGCGGAGCCTCCATCGCCCTGGTCGAGCGCCATCTTGATCACCTCGGCCAGGTGCAGGGCGCGGCGGTCGGTGAGCTGCTCGATCTGGCTCTTGCAGCTGAACCCGTCGGCGATCACGAGCGTGTCCTGCGACACCGCTCGCACCGCCGGAAGCAGCCTGCGCTCGCCGATCTTCACCGACAGGTCGTAGTGCCCGGCCTCGTAGCCGAAGGAACCGGCCATGCCGCAGCAGCCCGAGTCGAGCAGCTCGAAGTCGAGGCCGAGTCTCTCCAGCGCCGCCTCCTCCTTCGCCATGCCCATCACCGCCTTGTGGTGGCAGTGACCGTGAACCACCGCCTTGCGCGCCAGCTGCGGCCACCGCCAGTCGCCGGCATGGGCGTCGAGGAACTCGGCGAGGGTCAGGGTCTGGAGGCTGAGCCGCTTGGCGTCCTCGTCGTGGGGAAGCAGGTTGACCAGCTCGTCGCGGAACACCGACACGCAGCTCGGCTCGACTCCCACCACGTGGACGCCGGCACGGACGTGCGGACGCAGCACCCGCACCAGGCGCCGGAGGAAGTGCCGGGCGGTGGGCAGCATCCCGTAGTCGTAGAGGGGGCGTCCGCAGCACAGCGCCGCCTGCGGCACCACCACGCGGTACCCGGCGGCTTCCAGGACCTCGACCGTCGCCCGCGCGGGCGCGGGGTCCAGGAAGTTCACGAACGTGTCCGGGAACAGCACCACCGGCGCCGCGCCGACGTTGACCGGCTCCCGGCGTTCGAACCAGGCCTTGAACGTCTGCCGGGCGAACCTCGGAAGCTCGCGCTGCGGGGTGACGCCCGCGGCGCGCCTCAGCAGCCCGCCGACCACCGGCACGCGAGGCACGGCGTTGGCCAGGCGCGGCGCGCGCTGGGCCGCGCGGGCGTGCAGCATGATCAGCCCCATCGAGTAGGCGGCCGCCGGGCGCAGGCGCCGCTTGTAGTGCTTGGCGAGGAACTCGGCCTTGTAGGTGGCCATGTCGACGTTGACCGGGCAGTCGCCCTTGCAGCCCTTGCACGAGAGGCACAGGTCGAGGGCCTCGTCGACCTCCTCGCTACGGAAGCCGTCCTCGATGGTCTCCCCCCGCAGCATCTCGAACAGGATCCGCGCGCGCCCCCGGGTGGTGTGCTTCTCATCGAGGGTCACCATGTAGCTCGGGCACATCGTGCCGGTCTCGATGTCGCGGCATTTGCCGGCGCCCACGCACCGGGCGGCGGCGTGGGCGAAGCTCCCGCCGTCCTCCGGGTAGGCGAAGTAGGTGCGCGGCTGGGGCGGGTTGTAGTCCACGCCGAGCTTGAGACCCGCCACGATCGGCTCGGGCTCGACGATCTTGCCGGGATTCATGCCCCAGTCCGGGTCCCAGATCGACTTCAGCTCGCGGAACGCCTGGATCAGCTCGTCGCCGTAGAGCTTGGGCAGCAGCTCGGCGCGGGCCTGGCCGTCGCCGTGCTCGCCCGAGAACGACCCGCCGTAGTGCACGACGAGGTCCGAGGCCTCCTCCAGGAAGGAACGCCACCGCTCCACGCCGCCCGCGCTCAGCGGGTCGAAATCGATGCGGCAGTGAACGCAGCCGTCACCGAAGTGACCGTAGAGCGCAGCCTTGTAGTCGTAGCGGTCCATCAGCGCGCGGAAGTCGCGCAGGTATTCGCCGAGGCGATCGGGAGGCACGGCCGCGTCCTCCCATCCCTCCCAGTGGTCGCGCTCGCCGAGCCGGTAGGCGGTCGCCGCCAGCGCGTCCTCGCGCACCTTCCACAGCCGACGCGCCTGCGCCGCGTCTTCGATCAGCTTGATCGCGGGCGGGCTCTCCAGCTCCTCCAGCCACTGCGTGAGCTCCCTCGCGTGGGTTGCCGCCTCGTCCGGTGTGTCTCCCCCGAACTCGACCAGCAACCACCCATCGCCGTCCGGGAGCAAGGGGATGTCGCGAGGGTGCATGCCCCGAAGCTCCATGTCGGTGATCAGCCGGCGGTCCATTCCCTCGATGCCGATCGGTCCTCGCTCGCGGATCCCGGCTACGTGGTCGGCGGCGGTGAAGACATCGGGGAACCCGAGCGCCACCAGGGCGCGGGCCGGGGGATTGGGCAGCAGGCGGACAGTCGCCTCGAGCACCGTCACCAGCGTGCCCTCGCTGCCGGTGAGCGCCCGCGCCACGTGGAAGCCCTTCTCCGGCAGCAGGTCGTCGAGGTTGTATCCGGACACCCGGCGCGGTATGTCCGGGTAGCGCTGGCGGATGAGATCGGCATACCGGTCGCGCAGATCTCGCATCCGGCGGTAGATCTCGCCCCGCTGGCCGCCATCGGCGATGATCCGCTCCAGCTCCTGCTCGCCGGTGGCGCCGACGCGCATGCGCAGCCCGTTGTAGGTGAGGACCTCGAGTTCCTGCACGTTGTCGGAGGTGCGCCCGCCCATCACCGAGTGGACTCCGCACGAGTTGCTGCCGATCATGCCGCCGAAGGTCGCGAACTCGTGGGTGGAGGTGTCGGGCGCGAAGGTCAGGTCGTCGCGCTCGGTGCGACGGGTCAGGTCGTCCCGGATGACCCCGGGCTGCACCCGCGCGATCCTGCCCTCGGTATCGATCTCGACGATGTTGCGCATGTGCTTTGAGGTGTCCAGCACCAGCGCGTCAGCTGCCAGCACCGTCCCCGGGATGCTCGTCCCGCAGCCGCGCGGGACGACCGGCACCCCCTGGCGGCGGCAGACCGCGATGGCGGCGACGACGTCGTCGGCGTCCTGGGGCGCCACGGCGCCGAGGGGCACGTGCCGGTAGTTGCCGCTGTCGTGCGTGTAGACGGAGCGCCAGCCGGCGTCGAATAGCACCTCACCGCGAAGCTCCGATCGCAGCTCGGCCTCCAGCCGCGCGGTGTCCACGCGGCTCGTGCCGAGGCTCGTCGGGCGCGACGGCGAGGCGGGGGCGCGGAGCGGGCGGTGACGGGCAGGAGCGCTCATCGCGGCTCAGATCGCGTACTCGGCGGCGTCGGAGCGCCTCAGCTCCAGCCCCAGGCCCGGGCGCGAGGGGTCGGGCCGCAGGGTCCCCTCCACGGGCTGCAGGACGCCGTCGAAGAGCATGTTCTCGATCCGCACGTGGTCGTGGAAGTACTCGACGTGGGCGAGCGGTTCCAGGGCGCAGCAGGCGTGCGCGTGAATCGAGGGCGCGGTGTGCGCCGAGATCGGGATCTCGTGCGCCCGGGAGAGGGCAGCCACGCGCAGCAGCTCGGTGATTCCCCCGCAGCGGGTCACGTCGGGCTGGAGGACGTCGACCGCGCCCGCCTCGAGCATCCGCCGGAAGTAGACCAGGTCGAAGCCGTACTCCCCGGCGGTGATCGCCATGCCGGCCGGCGCCCGGTCGCGCAGGAGGCGCAGCCCCTCGAGGTCGTCCGACGAGACGGGCTCCTCGAACCAGGTCACGCCCTGATCGGCGAACGCCTCGGCTTGGGCGAGCGCCTGCTTGCGGGTGTAGGCGCCGTTGGCGTCTACCAGCAGCTCGGCGCCGGGGCCGATCGCCTCCCGGGCGGCGCGCACTCGCTGCGCGTCGTCCTCCGGGGCCCGCCCCACCTTCATCTTCACGCTGGCGATGCCCGCCTCGACCCAGCCCGCGAGCTGGCGCTGCAGCTCATCGACGGTGTAGGACGTGAACCCGCCGCTGCCGTACAGCGCCACCCCGTCGCGAACGCGGCCGAGTAGATCGGCCAGCGAGAGGCCGACCAGCTTGGCCTTGAGGTCCCACAGGCAGACGTCGACCGCGGCGATCGCAGTCGACGCGATCCCCGGGCGGCCGAGATTGCGCACCGCGCGGGCCATCGCCCCCCAGGCGGCCGGCACCGACATCGCGTCGCAGCCCTCGACGGCGCCGACCAGTTTCGACTCGATGAGGCGCGCCGACGCCGCGTCCGCGTAGGTGAAGCCGATGCCGACCTCTCCGCCGGCGCGGGCCTCGACCACGACCAGGGTGGTGGCGTCCCATTCGAGCGTGCCGTCCGACTCCGGGCCCTCGGTGGGAACCGTGTAGGCGGAGACATCCAGCCGCTCGACGGTCGCCTCGGCCCGCTGGGTGGCAGTCGTCATTTGCGCTCAGCGGCCAGGAGTCACCTCTTGCAGCTTGTCCTTGATCGTCTGGCGGATCAGCCGGCGCGTGTTCGGGTCGCGCTTGATGAGCGCGGAGACCATCGCCTTGGCATGCTCGAGCGTTATGTGCGGCGGGAGCGGCGGGACCTCGGGGTCGGTCACCGCCTCGTAGACGACCGGGGTATCCGCGGCGAGCGCCTCGTCCCACGCCGGCCCCACCTGGTCGGGAGAGTCCACTCGTATCCCCTTGAACCCGAGCATCTCCCCGTACCGCGCGTAGGAGAAGTCGGGGATCTCCTGCGAGGCCTCGAACTTCGGGTCACCGGCGAGCGCCCGCTGCTCCCAGGTGACCTGATTCAGGTCGCGGTTGTTGAGCACCAGCACGATCAGGCGCGGATCGCTCCAGCGCCGCCAGTACTTGGCCACCGTGATCAGCTCGTTGATGCCGTTCATCTGCATCGCGCCGTCGCCGACGAGGGCGATCGCCACCCGGTCGGGATGGGTGAACTTGGCGGCGATGGCGTACGGGACCCCCGGCCCCATCGTGGCCAGCGTCCCCGAGAGCGACCCCATCATCCCCTCGCGGATCTTCAGGTTGCGGGCGTACCAGTTCGCCGCCGAGCCCGAGTCCGAGGTCAGGATGCAGCGGTCCGGAAGCCTCGAGGAGAGCTCCGAGAAGACACGCTGGGGATTGAGCGGATCGGCGTCCTGCATCGCCCGGGCTTCGATCACGCTCCACCAGTCGGCGACCCCCTGCTCGATCTGCTCGCGCCACGAGCGGTCGGTCTTGCGTTCGAGCTGCGGGATCAGCGCGCGGAGCGTCTCGGCGCTGTCGCCCACGAGGTTGACCTCGGTCGGATAGCGGATCCCGACCATGCGGGCGTCGATGTCGATCTGCACGGCGCGCGCCTGGCCCTCGTCGGGCAGGAACTCGGAGTAGGGGAAGCTCGAGCCGACGATCAGCAGCGTGTCGCACTCGTCCATGAGCTCCCAGCTGGGCCGTGTCCCCAGCAGCCCGATCGCCCCGGTCACGAACGGAAGCTCGTCGGGCAGCGCCGCCTTCCCCAGAAGGGCCTTGGCCACCCCCGCCCCGAGCAGGTCGGCCACCTCGACCAGCTCACGGGAGGCATGCAGGGCGCCCTGGCCGGCGAGGATGGCCACCCGCTGGCCCGCGTTGAGGATCTCGGCCGCGCGTCGCAGCTCGTCGTCCGCGGGAACCGTCCTCGGGGGCGAGTAGCCGATGCCGGAGTGGACGCTGCCGTGCGCCGACGGCGGCGGGTCGACGACGTCCTCCTGTTGGACGTCGTTGGGCACGATCACGCACGTCACGGTCCGCTCGGCCAGCGCGATTCGCATGGCGCGGTCGATGAGATGGCGAGACTGGGCGGGATCGGTGGCCATGTGCACGTACTCATGCGCCACGTCCTTGAACAGCGTGATCAGGTCGACCTCCTGCTGATAGTTGCCGCCCAGCGCCATCCGGTCCTGCTGCCCGACGATCGCCACCACCGGCTGGTGGTCGAGCTTGGCGTCGTAGAGGCCGTTCAGGAGGTGGATCGCTCCGGGGCCCGAGGTCGCCATGCACACGCCGGCCTCGCCGGTCCACTTGGCATGGCCGCAGGCCATGAACGCCGACATCTCCTCGTGGCGTGCCTGCACGAACTCGATGCGCTCGGTGGCGCGTGAGAGCGCGCCGAGGAACCCGTTGATGCCGTCGCCCGGATAGCCGTATATCCGCCTGACGCCCCACTCCGAGAGACGCCTGAGCATGAAGTCCGCCACGGTCTCGGCCATTGCCTCTCCCTTTCCTCCGTCGCCTCCCAGGGCGATCGTCGTGAGCAGCGCCTTGTCCGCAATACCCCGGGCGGGGCGTCGAGAATCCCGGCGTCCCGGTTGCCGCGCTTCAGTCGGTGACGACCCGCCGGTGCGAGGCGATCGCCAGCGCCGCCGTGATGTGCGAGAGGTGGCTGAGCCCCTGCGGGAAGTTGCCCAGCATCTCGTCCTGTTCGGGGTCGTACTCCTCGGAGAAGAGACCCAGGTGGTTCGAGGTGGCCAGGGCGCGGTCGAACACCGCGCGCGCCTCCTCGGGACGGTCCTGGTGGGCGTAGCACTCCGCGAGCCAGAACGAGCATGCGATGAACGCGCCATCCTGGCCCTCGAGCCCGTCGTCGGACTTGTAGCGGCGGATCAGCCCGTTGCAGTCCAGCTCCTCGCGGATGGCGTCCGCGGTTCTCACCATGCGCTCGTCGCGATACGGGAGGAAGTCGACGGGCGCCAGCAGCAGCACGGCGGCGTCGAGCTCCCGGCTTCCGAACGCCTGCACGAACACGCCGCGGTCCGAGTCGTACCCGTGCTCCTCGACCGCCTCCCGGATCTCCTCGGTGGCCTTCTTCCAGCGCCGCTTGGGCGCCTGACGCATGCACTCCTCGGCCAGGCGCAGCCCGCGATCGGCCGCCACCCAGCACATGACCTTCGAGTGCACGAAGTGCTGCGGCTCGCCCCGCCACTCCCACAGGCCGTGGTCGGGCTCCTCCCAGTGGTCGATGGCGCTGTTGACCAGGTTGACCGTGAAGCGCCACTCGTCGTCGTCCGGGGAGCGCCCCCGCTGGTGCCAGCGCCAGGTCAGCTCGGCGAGCCCTCCATAGGCGTCGAGCTGAAGCTGCTCGGCGGCGCGGTTTCCGATCCGCACCGGCCGCGCTCCGCGGTAGCCCTCGAGGTTGTCCAGCTGCTCTTCCCTGATCCGCCGCTCGCCGGCGATCCCGTAGGCCATCCGCAGGTCCTCGGCCTTGCCGGCGGTGGCGCGGTGGATGAACCGTCGGAAGTGCTCGGCTTCATGCTCGAACCCGAGCTCGGCGAGCGAGCGGACGCTGAACATCGAGTCCCGGATCCAGCTGTAGCGATAGTCCCAGTTGCGCTCGCCGCCGAAGGTCTCGGGCAGCGAGGTCGTCGGGGCGGCGACCAGCGCGCCGCTGGGCGCGTATGTGAGCGCCTTGAGCACCGCGGCCGAGCGCGCGACCGCCGGCGCCTCGGGCCCCTCCAGACGCACCTGCGACCCCCATCCGCGCCAGAAGCTGAGCGTCTGGTCGAGGGCCTCGTCGAGCTCCTCGGGAGCGACCCGGCGCGGGGGATCGCGATCGAGCTCGTCAGGCCGGATGAACACCAGCGAGAGGCGCACCCGCTCGCCCGAGCGGACGCTGCAGCGCGCCTCGAGGTGCGCCTTGGTGCCGATCTGGGTGAACTCGGCGTCGCCCGAGATGATCAAACAGTCGTCGCCGCCGATCGCGGTGAACAGGTTGATGTTCTCGTGGCGTATCCAGGGCGGGACCGCGCCGTAGTCGAAGCGAGGGCTGATGTGGATCCGGAAGTTCACGAACCCCCTTCCGCCTTCGATGACCCTCAGCAGCTGGCGGTGCGGATGCAGCGGACTGTCCTCGCGGACCGGGCAGCAGTCCAGCACCCGCGCCTCGCCGCTCGGGGTGCGGAAGGTGGTGGAGAGCACGAGTGTGTCGTCGACGTAGTCCTGGAATGAGGTCCATCTCTCCTCGTCGCTCGGCTGGATCGAGCAGAAGCCACCGTTGTCCCAGTCCAGCAGCCGGCCGAAGCAGCTCCCCGAGTGGAAGTGGGGCACGCAGTACCAGTCGATCGAGCCGCGACTGGATACGAGCGCACCGGTGTGGCAGTCGCTGATCAGCCCGTAGCTGCCGATGGGCGGATAGCGGTTCGAGGAGCTCATTTCGCGGGCCGGCGAAGGTGGCGCGGGACCGTGGAAGCCGTGACGAGCGCGATCCCTCCCTCCCTCTGGGCCGGATTTATATATCGCAGTTGATAGCGGGCCGCTGGTCCACGGGCGTCGCGTCCTCTAGCCTGCGCGGGTCGTGTCGGCCGCGGAACCTCGGAGGTTGGCCCTGTGAGCGATGGCCGGTTGCGCAACCGCCGCGCGCTCGTCACCGGCGGGGACAGCGGGATCGGGCGCGCCACCTGCAAGCGCCTGGCGATGGACGGCGCGCGCGTGGCGGTGAACTACCGCAGCGACGAGGAGGCGGCCCATGGCATCGTCGCCGAGATCACGCAGGAGGGCGGCGATGCGTTGGCGATCCAGGCCGACGTCTCGCAGGAGGAGGATGTCGTCGGGATGTTCGGCCGGCTGGCCGAGGACCTCGGCGGGCCGGTGGATCTGCTGGTCAACAACGCCGGCGTCGAGAAGCCCTTCAAGCTGGTCGACATGCCGCTCGAGGAGTGGGACAAGGTCATCGCGGTCAACCTCACCGGCGCGTTCCTCTGCGCGCGGGAGACGGCCAAAGGGCTCATAGACCGCGGCGACCCGGGTGTCATCGTGAACGTTTCGAGCGTCCACGAGCTCATTCCCTGGCGCGAGTTCAGTCACTACTGCGCCAGCAAGGGGGGGATGAAGCTGTTCGGGCAGTCGATCGCCTACGAGCTCGCCCCGCACAAGATCCGCGTGGTGAGCATCGGGCCCGGCGCGATCATCACTCCCATCAACGAGGAGATGCTCGAGGATCCCGACCAGCGCCGGGAGGTCGAGGAGCAGATCCCGTGGGGGCGCCTGGGAAGAGCCGAGGAGGTCGCCGCCGCCATCGCATGGATCTCGGGCCCGGAGGCCGAATACATCACCGGCGTCACGCTGTTCGTCGACGGCGGCATGACGCTCTACCCGAAGTTCGTCTGAGCCGAGTAATCGGTCGAGCCGGCGTGTCCGGCGGTCCGGGATGATCGTGCCCGTGACAGTGGCGCTGATCACCGGGGCGACCGACGGCCTGGGGCTGGAGACCGCACGCCGGTTGGGAGCGGGGGGCGCGAGCGTCCTGGTCCACGGGCGCAACCAATCGCGGTGCGCGGAGGCGATCGAGCAGCTCGAGCCCGACATCCCGCGGGCGCGGCTGACGGCCTATTGGGCGGACCTGGCGCGGCTGGACGAGGTGCGAGGGCTGGCTTCGCGGATGCGCGAGCGCGAAGAGCGCCTCGACGTGCTGATCAACAACGCCGGGATCGCCGACATCGACGGCCCTCGGCGTGAGAGTCCCGACGGGATCGAGTTGACCTTCGCGGTGAACTACCTCGCCCACTTCGTGCTGACGCTCGAGCTGCTGGACATCCTCGCCCGGTCTGACCCGGCCAGGATCGTCAACGTCACGTCGGTGGGCCAGAGCCCGATCGACTTCTCGGACCCCATGCTCGAGCGCGCCTACGACGGGTTCACCGCCTACGCACGCAGCAAGCTGGCGCAGATCTCGTTCACGCTCGAGCTGGCGCATCGCCTGGCGGCCGCAGGAGAGGACCGGGTGACCGTGAACGCCGTCCATCCCGCCACCCTCATGGACACCCGGATGGTGCGCCGGACCTTCGGTCGCGCGCGCTCGTCCGTGCAGGAGGGTGTGGAGGCGGTCACCCGCGTGGCGACGTCGCCCGAGCTCGACGGGGCGACCGGCCGTTACTTCGAGGGCACCGGGGAGGCGGCCCCGCACCGGCAGGCGCTGGACCCGGCCGCGCGCCGCCGGCTGTGGGAGCTCAGCGAGCAGCTGGCCGGGGTGAGCTCCCCGGTTTGAGGAGCGCGGCGCGGCCGACGCAGATGCCCAGCACGGTTCGCGTTGTCTACGGACAGATCCTGACGACCTCGGTCGTGGCCGCGCTGTCCGAGGACCGCAACGCCGGCCCCGCCGAGATCCTCTTCAGCGTCGCCCTGTCCATGCTGGTGTTCTGGCTGGCCCACGTGTATGCCCAGGCGGTGGCCCTGCGCCTCGGCCGCCAAGCACCGCTGACCTGGCGGGAGGTGCGGACGATCATGAGGCAGGAGTGGCCCATCATGCAGGCGGCTGTGCCGGCACTGGTGGTCCTCGGACTCGGCTGGGTCGGCGTCCTGTCGGATCGCGCAGCCATCAACCTCGCCATCGCGGTTGGCGTCGTCGCGCTGTCCGGGTGGGGGTTCGTCATCGGTCGCCGCTCGGGTCTGTCGCGCCTCGGCACGGTCGGTGCAGTGGTCTTGAACGGCGCGTTCGGGCTGGCGATCGTCGCCCTCAAGGTCATCGTCCACTGAGCGCCGCCGGCGGCCGCGACCAGCTCGATCGAACATCGGCGGGCAGGGGGACGCGGGTCGGCGTCACTCCAGCCGGAGCCCGGCAGCGGGTGCGGCTCTCGCGGTGGGGCTCAGGCCGTCGAGCCGCTCTGAGCCGCCATCTGCTCGGCGAGCTCCTGGGCCTCCTCGACGGTGGCCCCCTGCAGCGCCTTGAAGAACGCCATGTCGAAGGGGACGTCCGTGCCGTCGGGCATGTGGTTGATCAGGAACTGGTCCGTGTCGCTGCTGAGGAACACCACGATCTCGGCGCCCGTCTCGCTGGTCGGCGTGTGGGTGCTGCCCACGGGCTCGTAGGCCATCGCCCCCTCCGGCAGCTTGAGCCCCTCGTACGCCCACTCGCCCGAGATCGTGTAGGCGGTGGCGTGGCAGTCGTGGGTGTGGGGGGCCAGCTCGCAGTCCGGCGAGAACCGGAACCTGAAGATCACGTTCCCAAGCTCGTCGTCCGCGTGGATGACCTTGATCCAGCCCTCCCCCCTGGGGATCGAGGGCAGCGGCAGCCACTCCAGGTCGTCGCTGGTGAAGACGCGGGTGGGATCGTCGGTGGCGCTCATCGCAGTGCCTCCTCGGCCGGGTGGTTGGCGTCGGATGCATCCTAGGCCGACTCCTCGGGGGCGTTCCAGGGTGGCGGCCTTCGGCCACAGCCGCCGCCGGATAGCCTGAGGGCCGATGAGCGCGAAGTGGGCGGCCGATCAGATCCCCGATCAGCGTGGCCGTATCGCCGTGGTCACCGGGGCCAACAGCGGTCTGGGGCTCGTGACGGCGCGGGAGCTCGGGCGGGCAGGCGCTCGGGTGGTCCTCGCCTGCCGCAATATCGAGAAGGGCGCCTCGGCCGCCCGCGACGTCGAGTCGGCGGCGCCGGACGCCCAGGTCGACGTCGAGGCCCTCGACCTGGGAAGCCTGGACTCGGTCCGGACGTTCGCGGAGCGGTTCCGCGCCGGGCACGACGGGCTCGACCTCCTGATCAACAACGCCGGCGTGATGGCGCCGCCACGGTCGACGACCGCCGACGGCTTCGAGCTGCAGCTCGGGACCAACCACCTCGGGCACTTCGCGCTCACCGGCCTGCTGATCGGCAGCATGGAGGGGCGGGAGGACCCGCGGGTGGTGACGGTCAGCAGCGGCGCGCATCGCATCGGTCGGATGCAGTTCGACGACCTCCAGGGCGAGCGCCGCTACAGGCGCTGGCGCGCCTACGGGCAGTCGAAGCTCGCCAACCTGCTGTTCGCTCTGGAGCTCGACCGCCGGCTGCGCGCCGCCGGGTGTCGGATCCGCAGCGTCGCGGCCCACCCCGGATACGCGGCCACCAACCTCCAGTCGGCCGCGCCGCCCAGATCGGACCGGCTCGTCATGGCGCTGACCAATCGGCTGTTCGCCCAGAGCGCCGACATGGGAGCCCTGTCTGTCCTCTACGCGGCTACCTATCCGGGGCTTGCGGGCGGCAGCTTCGTCGGGCCCGACGGGATCGGCGAGCAGCGGGGCCACCCCACGCTGGTCGCACCCAGTCGCGCCGCCCGTGACGAGGCGGTCGCCCGTCGGCTGTGGGACGTCTCCGAACAGCTCACCGGCGTGGCCTTCGAGCTGCGCAGCGGGGCGTCCGGCTGATCTCGGCGATGGACGAGCGGGTCAGCCAGGCGCTGGGACGTGACCGCACCATCGACATCACGACCCTGGGCCGACGGAGCCGTCGCCCGCGACGCATCGAGATCTGGTTCTACAACGTCGACGGCACCGTCTACCTGAGCGGCCGCCCGGGCAGCCGCGGCTGGTACGCCAACCTGCTCGCGACCCCGGACCTCACATTCCACCTCAAGCAGAGCACCACCGCGGACCTGGGGGCCCGGGGACGGCCGGTCACCGATGCCGCCGAGCGCCGCGGCATCCTGACGCGCCTGCTCCGGCAGCTCGGGCGCGAGCGCGATCTCGATGCCTGGTTGGCCCGCAGCCCGCTGGTCGAGGTCGAGTTCACGGATGATGCCGCGCCCGACAACCGCTAGCCCCTCGATGAATTCCCCGGCTCCAGGCGGTCCTAGCAGATGAACAACGCCGAAGCGAACGTCCGAAGGACGCTTCGTGTCCCGTCCAGGCAGAGAAGGAGGTCACGTTGGGCTTTTTGATCTCGTCATCGGGCCGTCACCCGCAATGGGGGCTGCTCCTGCTGCGCTTCATAGTCGGATTGGTGATGGTCGTCGCCGGCTGGAAGAAGCTGTTCGACTTCGGGGTGCCCGCTTTCGGGAAGGCGCTCGCGGCCGAGGGAGTTCCGCTTGCGATGTTCTTCGCCTGGGGCGTCACGCTCCTCGAGGTAGTCGGCGGCGCCTTTCTCATCATCGGCCTGCTGTCCCGGCTCGTCGCGCTGCTGCTGGCGATCGACATGGTGGTGGCGATCTTCCTGGTGACCATCGACATCGGCTTCCTCTCTTCCTCCGGCAAGTCCGGGGTCGAGCTCAACCTGCTGCTGATCGGCGGCCTGCTGATGGTGCTGTTCGCCGGCCCCGGATCGATCTCGGTCGACAGGGCGCTGGAGGGCAGGGGAGGAACGAGAGCCTCAGAACCCTGAGCCGCCGGCGCACCGGGACGGCAGCGGCACGTCGACTTAAGGGCCCCGGTAACCGAGGCTTGGCAAGCCGCGCTCGGTCCCGCTCATTGGCTGGGAGAATCGACTCGAACGTGATCGTAGACGACCTACGCAGCTCCTTCGCCGACGGCAAGTGTGAGATCTCGGCGCGCGTGCGCCAGGGCGGGTCCGAGCTGCCGCGGCTGTACTTTCGCTTCCCCGAGCAGTTCGCGCCGGCTCGGCTGGACGGATCCCCGTTCCTCGCGGGACTGCTCGTGTACGCGATGCGCGCCGGCGAGGACATCACGCTCGACGCGCCGGTCTCGCCCAGGCTGCTGGACAGCCTGGACCGGATCTTCGCCGTGTACAGCTCGTTCTTCCCGGGCGAGATGCGGCCGATCTCGGTCGAGGCCCCGGCGAGCACTCCGCCGCCGGCCACCGAGCTGACCGGCTCGTTCTTCAGCCGGGGCGTGGACTCCTGGTTCGCGGTCCTCACCGCGCTGGAGGACGATCCTCAGACGCCCCCGCTCACCCACCTGGTGTTCTGCCCCGACTTCCTGCCACGGGACAGCTGGTCCGACGAGCTGGTCGAGCTCAAGACCGCCCAGACGCGCCAGGCCGCCGCGCCGACGGGCTGCGAGTTCATCATTGTGGAGACCAACCAGAAGCCGGTCTACCGGGGTCACCAGCTGGTCGCGATGGCGCTGGCGCTGGGCTTCTCGCGAATGCTGATCCCGTCTTCGGGCATGCTCGGCGAGCTCATACCCCGGGCGACCCATCCGGATCTCGACCCCCTCTTCTCCAGCGAGCGGACCGAGATCCATCACTACGGCAACGCCAGCCGCATGCAGAAGGTCGCGCGTGTCGCACGGTCGACCGACGCGTTGCGGACGCTGCGGGTGTGCAGGTACAACCGCGCCGATCGCGACATCAACTGCGGCCGGTGCGAGAAGTGCCTTCGCACGATGATCCACCTTCACCTGGTGGGCGCCCTCGAGCGCGCCCGGGGGCTGTTCGAGCATCCGCTCGAACCGCAGGCGGTGGCGGCGATGAGCAAGGAGATCAAGCACCCGCACCAATGGGTCGACCTCCTATGCGCGCTCGACGACACCCCCGAGGACCACGCCCTCGGCGCGGCGATCCGTCTGGTGATCATCCGCGCCCACCTGCGCAACGCATACGAGCAGGTGCGCGAGCACGGCGCGGACCCGGAGCTGTCGGCCCTGCGCCCCGACCTTCCCGAAGCGCTGAAAGACGCCTACGAGGTGGTTCGGCTAATCCATCGGGGGCTCGATCCCGAGGCGCCGCCTCAGGGCCCGACGCGGCGGCGAGTGATGAGGTCGGCGGTCACCAGGGCCGTCCGCATCGACTCGAGCTCCCGACGCGAGTGACCATGACGCCGTCGGTATCAGCCTCGTCGCCGAGAGGTCACGCGGTCATGAGCTCGGCCAGCTCGGCGAGCACGTCAGGAGGCTCGAGTCCAACCGAGAAGCGGATGTACTCGGTCCCGGCCGGGGCGTTGAGCTTGTTGGGTCCGTACGCGCGTCCGTACGTCTTGGTCCACCCGTAGCCGTGGCGCACCATGGGGCGCCCGAGCAGCCGTTCCGCCCGACCGGCCCACGCCTCGAACTGCTCCAGGACCGAAGCGCCCGGCGGATAGATCAGGAAAACGAGCGACGAGCAGGCTCCTTCCAGTCCGGCGGACCGCGCAACCTGATGGGGGATGCGGACCTCCAGATCCGGGCGCCGACGCGCGAGCGCCTCGGCGAACAGCTCGGCGTTGGCGGCATGTTGGCGCACCCGATCGGCCGCCAGTTCGATCGACGCCCCGAGCACGGCGGTGCTCGCGGCGCGGCTCATGAGCGTGCCGGTGCGGCGTGAGAGGTCGCGCACCGCGGCTACGAGATCCTCTTCGCCGAAGATGACGCCGCCGTTGGCTTCGCGACAGAGGAACTTGGGAATGCTCTCCACAACCAGGAGCGGCGAGGAGCTGCGCGACGACCACACCTCCCAGGGCAGGGAGATGGAGAACAGCGAGTTGTCGATGACGACCGCGCTCGCAGGCTCGCCGAGGGCGTGGGTGTGCACCCGGAGGGTCGGGTCGTTCGTCACCGGCTCGACCACCCGGACACCGACCTCGGCGCGGGAGCCGAGCCGCCCCAGCACGCCTTCGAAGAGGTCCAGGATCTCGTAGTGACCGCAGTACCTCGGCTCCTCGAGGGCGCCGCCGACGGCCAGTGACGCGGCCATCAACGCGTTCATCACCCCGGTCATCCCCGTGCATACCGCGGTCGCGGCCGGAGCGCCGTACGTCTCGGCGAGGCGTCGTTCGAGCAGCCGTCGTTCGCCGGACTCGTAGGTGTCCCAGATGGAGCCCGGGCTGGCTCCTGTCTCGTGTTCGCTCAGCGCATGCCACAACGCACGCATCGAGGCGTAGGCGTCCGCTACCGGCACCGACGGACTCCACCCATCGCGCGCTGTCCCGGGGACCCCGAGCCCACCAAACGGGATGGTCGGGTGGCGGCCATCGTGATGTGGCCGACGGACCTCGTCTCGGTCGTCAGGTCTCCCGGCATGGGCGATCGATCGAAGAGGGACCAACGGTGGGGCGGCCGGGCAGTCTAGCCGCACCTCGGTCCCGGGCCGCGCCGACGCCGCGAGCCTGGCTACCCCTGCCAGCCAGGCGGCCGGGCGAATGGACCTGGGATGCCGCCGGGGGCGAGAAGCCTAAGCGGCGGCTTAAATCTCGCGCCCGGTCGCTGCGCCGCGAGTATCCTGCCGCCTTCCTGGCGAGGGAGAGAGAAGATGCCATTCGAGAGCCTGCGAGACATCGTGCGAGCGCGCGCAACCAGCGGTGAGCCGCTGACGGCGATCGAGCAGGACGTCATCGAGCCCAGCGGGCTGGACGAAGAGCACAAGGCCGCTCTGTGGCTTTACGGATGGGCCTCCCAGGTTCGGCGCGACGGCCATCCGGCCCTAGCCCCAGTCCGATAGGCGCGAGCTTCGGGCGCTCGGCCTGACCCGGCTAGCTCAGGCTGATCGCCGCGGCCACGTAGACCGCGTACATCGCGACGAGCCCGCCGCCCTCGAGTCGCCCCAGTCGCGACCGGGTCCCGAGCAGGATGCAGAGCACGAATGTCGCCGCCGCCGCCACGGGCATGTGGAGGACGCGCGTGGCATGGTCGAGAGGCACCGGCTTCACGAGCGCGATGACACCGGCGTTGAAGGCGATGAAGTGCACGATCGTCCCGGCGATGTTCCCGAGCGCGAGCTCCGGCTGGCCCCGCCTGGTGGGAACCGCTACCCGGCCGAGCTCTTCGGCCTCGACGCCGGCGGCGATGGCGGTGTTGCCGAGCAGCGTGGCTGAGACCCCCAGACCGGAGACCACGCGACGCAGGCTCTCGCCGAGGAGGTCGCCTCCTACCGTGAGCACGGCGAGGCCGCCGATCAGCCGTAGCCCGGAGAAGCGCTGGCGCCTCCGCGGTTCCGCGCGCAGAGCATCGCGACCCGAGCGCGCCACGCCAACCACCACGACCGCGAACCAGGCGAGCAGCACGGCCCCGTCCAGCCGGGACAGCTTTCCATCCAGGCTCAAGACGACCGTCGGCAGGGGGGAGACCGCCGTCCAGAGCAGGAATGTTCGAGGCAGCTCGGCCTGTATCGGGGCTATGAGCGCCCCAAGGCCGGCCACGCCGAGGGCCAGGAAGGTGACGCCCCCGAACACGGTGCCGGCGGCGGCGCCCGGCAACCCCTTGGCGTTTGCGGCGATGCCGGCGGCGAGGTTCTCGAGCTCGAAACCGGAGAGGACCACGGTCAGCACGAACGGCGAGATCCCGAGCCGGCTGCCGACGGCGAGGAGCCCGTCGACCAGGAGATCGGCGCCGCCCACGACCAGGGCGATACCGGTCACCAGGCCCAGCAGTATCAGCGCCGTGTCGATCCTCGCCGCCCCAGGTCGCGGGAAGCCGTGACGTTTGGCTCGCCCAGTCGTCTAGCATCACACAGGCAAACTCAGCGTCGAGGTACGGCGTGAGGACCGCGTGGCCGCGAGACGGCCGCGCTGCGGCGAGGGAGGAGTCATATGAGGAAGTACTTTGCGGTTGGCTGCGCGGGGGCACTGATCGGCGTTCTCGCCGCCCTGCCCGGAGCGGCTTCGGCTGGCGTGGCCGACGGCCTCCCCGACGGATGGGAAGTCGCCCATCACCTGTCGCTCAACCTCAACCAGACCGGCCTCGACCAGGATCACGATGGCCTGAAGAACGCCAGCGAGTTCAAGGTCCACACCAACCCGCGCTCCAGCGACACCAACCACAACGGTGTCAGCGACGCCAACGAGGACGCCGACCGTGACGGGGCGAGCAACCTCGCGGAGCAGCAGAAGGGGACCGACCCCGAGGACGTCGACACCGACAACGACGGCATCGACGACAACGACGACCAGGGCGACGACAACGACGACCAGGGCGACAACAACGACGACCAGGGCGACAACAACGACGACCAGGGCGACAACAACGACGACCAGGGCGACAACAACGACGACCAGGGCGACAACAACGACGACCAGGGCGACAACGACTGAAGCCCGGGTCGGCTAGACCTGCAGTCCCGCCAGAAGGGGCGGCCACGGCCGCCCCTTTTTCCTGCGCTCACCCGGTACCGCGCCCAACGGCAGTCACGCGCGCTCATGGCAATCGCCCGTAGGCTTCGCGCCGTCCCGACCCTCAGGAGGCTGAACATCCCGGCCGTGCACCGCAGTGAGCGATAGCCCGAGAACGGGGCGCCCTCGTGCGGGCACGTCGGTCGTGACCGGCTTTCCGGGGTTCATCGGTCGGCGTCTGGTCGAGCGGCTGCTCGATGAGGACGGTGGCCGGCGAGTTACCGCGCTCGTCGAGGAGCGCGCCCTGGAGGCCGCCCAAACCACGGCGCGCGAGCTCGATCCGCAGCGCTTGGAGGTGTTGCCAGGCGACATCACCGAGCGCCGCCTGGGACTTAGCGACGCCGACTACGAGCGGCTGCGAGCCGAGACCACCACGCTGTTTCACCTAGCGGCCGTCTACGACCTGGCGGTGCCGGCGGAGCTCGCTCAGCGGGTCAATGTCGAGGGGACCGGAAATGTCCTCGAGCTCTGCGCGGGGTGCGAGCGGCTGGAGCGGCTCGCGTATGTCAGCACCGCCTACGTATCCGGCCTGCGCACGGGGGCCGTCTATGAGCATGAACTCGCCATGGGCCAGGGCTTCAAGAACCACTACGAGTCCACCAAGTTCCAGGCCGAGGTCTGGGTTCGCAGCCTGATGGACAGGATTCCGACCGTCATCCTGCGGCCGGCGATCGTGGTGGGGGATTCGGTCAGCGGTGAGACCCAGAAGTTCGACGGCCCGTATTACCTGCTGCGCACGATCGCCCGGTCCACGCGCTCGCGGCTTCCGATCATGCGGTTCGGACGGGCGGACGCGCCGTTCAACGTCGTTCCCGTGGACTACATCGTGGCGGCGATTGCCGCCGGGGCCGATGAGCCGGCCGCCCTGGGCGAGACGCTGCACCTGGTGGATCCCGACCCGCTGACGACCCGCGAGCTGGTCGACCTGCTCGCTCGCGAGTACGCCAACCGGGCGGCGCGAGGACAGATCCCACCTCGGTTCGCCGAGCTGTCGCTGCGGGTGGCGCCCGTCCGTCGCGCGTTCGGCAACATTCCCGCCCAGTCGCTGCGCTATCTGAACCATCCGGTCCACTACGACACCCGCCGTGCGGTCGCCCTGCTCGAAGGCCACGGGTTGCGCCCTCCACGCTTTCCCGACTATGTCGGGGCGATGGTCCGGTTCTTCCGCGAGCACGAGGATGAGCCGCAATTCGCGGCTTGAGGCGCCGGCTTCGGGATCGCATCAATGGCGACGCTGAAGCCCAGCCCGCCGTTCCGTCGCCGGTGCGTGCAAGGCTGCGGCGGTTGATCCACCATGCTCGTGAGGAGTCAGTCGGCGCCGATGAGTGCGCGTAACCACCAGCGGACAGCGCGGTAGTTCGGGCATGCCGTCGTCGCCTTCCCAGGCGCCGGACGAGATCAGGGCCCTCAACCGGCTGGCCTTCGACGAGCTGGGACGGTTCATAGGCGGTATCGGCGGCTTCCAGCGCGGCCCGGCCGAGCGGGCCTTCCGAGCGGTGGGCTGGGGCGCCAAGCCGACCGAGCTCATCTACACCAAGGTCACCAACGGCGTCTACGCCGGGCTGCGGGGCGTCACCGCTGCCCTCGGTGCCGCAGCCGATCGCGCCCTGGGCCGCCGTCCCATCGACGAAGGCCGTCGTCTGTCGGCCAATCCGGTTGGCAGCTTCGGTATCGCCGTGCTGGACGGGCTCATCGGCGACGCCCTCGAAGAGCAGCAAAGCGCCCTGGCCGAGCCGATGTCAGTGCGCGTCGATGGCCGGGTGGTCGAAGCGGAAACCGACGCACTGGCCCAGGCCTTCCCCCAGGCCACCCCGCGCCTGGTGGTCTTCGTGCACGGCCTGATGGGCACCGAGCTGGGCTGGAAGTGGTTCGGCGGACCCTCGAAGGAGAGCTACGGTGACCGCCTGGCCCGCGACCTCGCCGCTACGCCGGTGTCCATCCGCTACAACACCGGCCGCCACATCTCCCAGAACGGGCGCTCGCTGTGCGAGCTCCTGGAGCAGGTGGTGGGTGCCTGGCCGGTGGAGGTGGAGCAGATCGCCCTGGTCGGTCACTCCATGGGCGGACTGGTGTCGCGCAGCGCCGCTTACCGCGGCGTCGAGGACGGCGCCGACTGGGTGCGACGAGTACGCCATGTCGTCTCCCTCGGCACCCCCCACATGGGCGCCCCGCTGGCCCAGGGTGTCCACTACGCGACCGCCGGCCTGTGCCGGCTGCCCGAAACCCGCCCCCTGGGCGACTTCCTGCGCCGGCGCAGCGGCGGCATCCGCGACCTCCACCACGGCTCGCTGGTGGACGAGGACTGGCGCGACTGCGATCCGGACGCCCTCCGCGTCGCCGCCTGCCGTGAGGTGCCGCTGCTCGATGGCGCGACCCACCACTTCGTGGCGGCGACCGTCACCCGCAGCGCCAAGCACCCGCTGGGCAGGCTGGTGGGCGACTGGCTGGTCCTCGAGCCCAGCGCCTCGGGACGCAGCCGCAGCCGGCGCATCCCGTTTCGCGTCGAGGACGGCATGCATCTGGGGGCCACCAACCACATCGCGCTGCTGAACCATCCGGCGGTCTATGACCGTCTGCGCGAGTGGCTGGCAAAGCCGCCCGCCGTGGCTGCCCGCGCACTGCCGGCGCCCTCGGCTAGTTGAGCTGCGAACGCCACCTGGGCACACCTCCGGATCACTAGCGCTGGCCGCAGCCAATACCATCTCGGTCCGGAGGCCGACGAACTGTCCGCAACCCCGGATACCCGCCCAGCGACGCCGCGGCACCCGTTCCCCGCCGCCATCCAGGGACGCGACCACCGAGCCTTGGTGGACACGCTCGCGCCAGACGTGGTGCTGCACTCGGCCGTGACGCGCACCACCTTCGATGGCCGCGAGACCGTGGGCGAGGTATACGCCGCCGTCATCGACTCGTTCGAGGAGGTAGAGGTGGTCGACGAGTTCTCGAGCGAGGACACGCACGCCTTCTTCTGGCGCGGGCGGATCGACGGCCGCTTCGTCGAGGGCGCGGACCGCCTGCGGCTGGACGGCGCCGGCAAGGTCCGGGAGATCACCGTCGTGGGACGGCCGCTGTCGGGCCTGGCGACGTTCCTGACGGGAATCGGAGCGCGGTTCGCCCGCCGCCGGCGGGGCCGGGCGGTCGCCGCGATGCTGCGTGCGACCGCGAGGCCGCTACCCCCGATGTTCGCGGCACTCGATCCCGTCACGCAGTGGCTGGCCCGCCCGGGGCGCCGATCGCGCGATCGCGCGGCCTAGGGGCCGCAGGTCGCTCGCCGCGGGGCTCGACCGTCAGGCGCCAGCGCACATCGTGTCGGTAGGCGCCCGTCGAGGTTCGATCTGCAGGACAGTTTCGACCAGGCGCAGGGACTGTCTTCAACTAAGTCGGCGCGGGTCTGGCTCGGTGGGCGCCGCGGCTAAGGAGCCTGGGTGGTTTGCTGGGCCGGCGGGGTCTCGATCGGCCGGGGTGGCCGGGCGGGCGGTGAGGGCCGACGCGTCGTCCCCGTCGTCGCGGATGGAGGCTTCTCGGGCGGCGCGGTCGGTGTGGTTTGCGGCGTGGTCGGTGTCGGCTGCGGAGTCTGCTGCTTGGGCGGGCCCCCACCGAAGATCGTGGTATGGCGGTCGGTGGCGACGGCCCCACCGAAGATGAGCTCCGGCAGGGTTAGGGCGGCAGCGGCAATCGCAAAGGCGATGGCGCCCGTCAGGAGCCCGAGCTTGAGACGGCGCCGACGGACCGATCCTCGAGTCGTAAGCGCGGTTGGGGTTTCTGCAGCCCCGTTGCGCATACGAGGCCGCTCGCCTTCCGGGGCTTTCGGGCCGGCGGGCGAAGCCGCGCGCCTCGATGCTCGAACCCGCGAAACGTGCTCGGCGGGACGGCGCAGGAGCTCGCTGACGATCGAGACGATCACTGGGGTAAGTGCCGCGGCGAACGCCGTGCCGGCGGCCCAGAGCCGCGACGTGATCAACGCCGCCGTGGCCGACGCGAGGCTGGCGATGGTGAGCGTCTGAGCCGACAGCCTCTCGCCGTTACCCGCGCGGGGAGGGCCGGTCACGGGGTCGCCGGGTCTGCAAACAGGGGTCTGGTGCGCCAGAGCCCTATGTCGTGCTCATCCCGCTGGGCCTGGTCGAGCCAGCGCTTGGCATCGCTGCGGCCCAGCGCGATCAACTCCTCGGCGAATTCGGGGTCGAAGAAAAAGTAGCTGAACAGCTCCCCTCGCAACTCGTTGTCCCCGACCTCGAGAAGACGCCCCAGACGCGCCAAGCTATGACATCGGCGGGCGAGGTTTCGCGGTCCCGTATAGCGGCGCCGGTAGACGGCAGTCGCGCGCCGGCCGATCTCGTAGGGGCCCTCCGGGGCGATCAGGATGTAGGGGATGCGCTTTAGCGGGGGTTCGGTGGTACGGGTGCCGTCGGCGGAGACCAGCGTGTTCAGCTTGGCCAGCGTGTGGAGGTCGTTCAACAGCGGGTCCACCAACACGCCCTGCAACAACTGGGCGGCGCCGTCTATCACCTCGGGACGTCCAACGCCACCGGCGGCGAGGCCCAGGTTGGGGGACTGGAGCGCCACGATGATCAAGCGCTCGGCCCCGAGCTTGAGCGCAGGCTTGGTCGGCGTGTTGAGCCGCGTGCCGCCGTCCGAGTACCAGTCCGCCTTGGTGCCGGGAGGTCTCAGCTCCACCGCCGGGAAGGCACTGGGGATCGCGGCCGAGGCGAGCACGTGCTCCACCTCCAGCTCGTCGACGCCCACATATTCGATTCCGCGCCGCGCGTCATCTTCCGGGGGGTCGTCCTGGGTGACGCAGAAGACGACGCTGAGACTGGTCGAGGCCCGAGTCGTGACTACGGCCGCCGCGCGGATCGCGCCGCTCTCCACGTTGGCCCGAATCCGGGAAAGTCCCAGGTGGGCGCGCAGCGACTCGCGCAGGGGCGCAGGGTCGAGCAGGCTCCAGCTGTGTGCGCCGGGCACTCCAGCCGCGTCCGCCAACCCGCGTAGCACGAGCTTGGCCTGAGCCAGGGAGCCCAGCGGCTTGACCACCCTC
>JBJMKZ010000021.1:0-12495 GCA_045805565.1 Solirubrobacteraceae bacterium
ATGTGGTACATCGGCGCGCGGGTCTCGCGGGCCTCGCGCTCGATGACGTCGGCGATCGTGGTCTGCGCCAGCATCGCTCGTGCGGCGTCGGCGGCGTCCGCGAACACCCCCTCCGCGCCGGCTCCCAGCGTCCCGTCGAGCAGCTCGACGATTTCGAGCACGGTGATCGAGCCGGGCTCGCGCGCGAACGAGTAGCCGCCCTTCACGCCGCGCTGGGAGCGCAGCACGCCGGCCCGCCGCAGGACCGCGAACAGCTGCTCCAGGAACTGGACCGGGATGTCGCGGCGCCGGGCCAGCTCGCCGAGCGGCACGATCGCGCCCGGCCCGCTCCGGGCGAGCTCGGCCAGCGCGCGGACCGCATACGGGGACTTGGTGGTGATCGAGATCACGGTCGGCTCCTACGATGTCCGATCGTATGGCACCCCCCGGCGCCCTCGTGCCTCCGAAGCGCCGACGCTCGCGCGCCGGCCGCCTGCTGCCGCCGGTGGCCCTGATGGCGCTGATCTTCGTCGTCTCGGCCCAGCCGGACCTCAACTCCGGTCTGGGCGTCGTGGACTTCGTCGGGCGCAAGGTGCTGCACGCCGCCGAGTACGGCGCCCTGTGGTGGCTGTGGCTGCGCGCGCTCGGATTCCGGCACCCGTGGCTGGCGGCGGGCATCGCCCTCGCCTATGCCGGCACCGACGAGTACCACCAGACCTTCGTCCACGGCCGTCACGGGACGCCCGTGGACGTCGGCGTGGACGGGCTAGGTATCGCGATCGCCTGGTACCTGGACCGCAGGCTGCGGGTCAGGCGCCGGTCACAGCCAGCCGCGCTCGGTGGCGACCAGGACCGCCTGGGCCCGGTCGACCGCGCCCAGCTTCCCGTAGACGTTGTGAAGATGGCTGCGGACGGTGCTGGTCGAGAGCGATAGCTCCGACGCGATCTGCTTGTAGACCTTGCCCTGCGCGAGGCGCTTGAGCACCTCGACCTCGCGGTCCGACAGCGGGCAGGGGCCCACCGGGCGCTGGCGACCCTGCTGGGGATGCGGCAGCTCGTAGAGCACGCGGCGCAGCTCGCCGGGCCCCATCCCGATCGTCCGGGCCGTCTTGAGCAGCTCGCGCGGGGCGACCGGCGCTCCCTGTCCATAGTGGGCGAGCATGTCGGCGAGGCGCACGAACGCCGCCTCGTCCAGGCAGTCGTCGGAGTGATGGCGCTCGATCGCCGAGGCGACCGACTTGGGCAGTCCCCAGCGGCGGGCCAGGACCCCGCCCACCAGGGCGTGATCGACGCCCAGCTCCCGCCGCTCCTGCGCGACGCGCTCCTCGGGGGTGCGGGCGGTCCCGTGGACCTGGTCGGGATAGCCGGGATACGCGTGGAGAAGCACGAGCTTGCCGATGTCATGCAGCAGCGACGAGACCATCAGCCGGTCACGGTCGGCGTAGCCCGTCTCGCCGGCCAGACGGTCCGCGGCGCGCTGGCAGGCCAGGGCGTGCAGGCGAAACCGCTCGGGCGCCATGTCCCATAGCCCGCCGCGCTCGAAGAAGTCGAAGGTGTGCGCCCGGCTGACGAGGGCCCGGACGGCGGCGGGCGACAGCAGTTCCGCGGCCTGGCCGATGCTTTCCACCCTGCGGCGCTGCTTGCCGGGCAGCTGATTGGCGGTGCGCAGGACGGCGATCACGAGCGCCACGTCCGACTCGACAGCGCTGACCAGGTCGGCGGTCGCGGTCCTATCCTCCCCGGACAGAAGCAGGACCCGGTTACGGGACTCCGCCAGCGCCGGAAACGCCTCCAGCGCCTGGAAGGCGGCGGTGAGCCGCCGCCCGTGTCCCTCGTTGTGGCGGTGCCTGACGCTCGCGTCGTGTGCGGCGGAGGGGTTCGACACGGCTCGAGCGGTGGACACTGGGCTCACGGGATGGGAGGGCCGACGCGATCGGGGGGCGCCTGGCCCTTGCCTATTCGGTATCGGCAGCGAGGGACGGACGGTTTAGGGGTCCGGCGGCGGTTCGGGGACCGGGACGCTGCGCTCGAGCGCCGCGTCGATGCGATCGAGCGTGCGCTCGCGTCCCAGCACCGCGACGCTCTCGAAGATCCCGGGAGAGACCGTGGTGCCGGCGATCGCCACCCGCAGGGGCTGGAAGACGTCCTTGGGCGTTACCCCGCGACGCTCGACGACTCCGCGCAGCGCCGCCTCGACCGTGTCCACGTCGAAGGGGTCGGCGGCGGCCAGGGCAGCGCGGGCCTCGCCCAGCACCTCCGCCGCCCCCTCGACGTCCAGCACCCGGGCGCGCGCGTCCGGGTCGTCGATGGGCCCGTCGTAGAGGAACCCCGCCAGGGGCCAGAATTCCGCCAGGGTCTGGATCTTCTCCCTGGCGATCGCCGCGCCGGCTCCCAGCCCGTCGCGGCCGGTGAAGCGCTCCAGCCGCTCGGTCAGCTCCGGCGCCGCCAGCTCACGCAGGTATCTGCCGTTCATCCAGCGCAGCTTGCGCTCGTCGAACACGGCCGGTGAGCGCGACACTCCGCTCAGGGAGAACCTGCGCCGCAGCTCGTCGGTGGACAGGATCGTGTCGTCGCCGTGGCCCCAGCCCAGCAGGGCGAGATAGTTGCGCACCGCCTCGGGGAGGTAACCGCGGTCGCGCAGATCCTGGACCGACGTCGCCCCGTGACGCTTGGACAGCTTCCTGCCGTCGGGGCCCAGCAGCAGCGGCAGGTGCGCATAGGTCGGCGGGGCCTGGCCGAGCGCCTCGAAGACCAGCAGCTGCTTGGGGGTGTTGGAGAGGTGGTCCTCACCACGCACGACATGGCTGATGCGCGCGTCGAGGTCGTCGACCGCGACCGCGAAGTTGTAGAGCACCGAGCCGTCCGCCCTGGCCACGACCGGGTCGTCGAGATGCCAGTGCTCGAAGGTCACCGGGCCGCGGATGACGTCCTCGAACGTGGTGGCGCCCTCGTCGGGCACGCGCAGCCGGATCGCGCCTTCAGGCTCGGCCTTGCCGCGGAAGCCGCGATCGGCTCCGTGCTCGACCTTCCACGCCGCCACGTCCTGCGCGGTCGCGGTCGAGCGGTAGGCGCGCCCGGCGTGCAGCAACTCCACCAGCACCTCCTGGTGGCGGGGCGCCCGGGCCGATTGGAAGATGGCGCCCTCGTCCCAGTCGAGCTCCAGCCAGGCCAGTGCGTCCAGGATCCGCTCGATGTTCTCGGGGGTCGAGCGCTCCGGGTCGGTGTCCTCCATGCGCAGGACGAGCTCGCCGCCCTGCGGCCCTCGGGCCAGCAGCCAGTTGTACAGGGCGGTGCGCGCCCCCCCGATGTGCAGCGCGCCGGTCGGCGACGGCGCGAATCGCAGCCTCATGCTCATACTGGGGGCCGATGCTAGTGGGCGCTCACGTGTCACCCGCCGGGGGCCCGGCCAGGGCGGTCGAGCGTGGCAGCGAGCGGGCCGCACGGGCCATCCAGTTCTTCAATCAGAACCCGCGCGCGTGGCGGGCGCGCGAGTACACCGACGAGGAGGTCGCGGCGTTCCACGCGGCCCAGGCGCAGGCCGACGTCGAGGCCACCCTCATCCACGCGGTATACCTGATCAACTGCGCCAGCGAGGACGCGGAGATCTGCCGCAAGTCGCTGGCCTCGCTGACCATCGCGCTGCGCTGCGGCGACTCGATCGGAGCCCGCGGCGTGGTCCTTCACGCCGGCTCGGCGCTGACCGGCTCCGTGGACCGCGCGATCGCCCGGACGGGCGACATGATCGCCGAGGCGCTGGCCGAGTCCGAGCGCTGCCCGCTGCACCTCGAGAACACGGCCGGCGCGGGCGGGACGCTGGGACGTTCGTTCGACGAGCTCGCCCGCCTGATCGAGGCGACAGGGGCGAGCGAGCGAATCGGGCTGTGCCTGGACTCGTGCCACCTGCTGGCGTCGGGCTACGACATCCGCAGCGCCGAGGGGCTGGCTGACGTGCTGGCGCAGTTCGACGGCAAGGTCGGCCTGGAGCGCCTGGGCTCGCTGCATGTCAACGACTCAAGGTCGCCGCTGGGCTCCAACGTCGACCGCCACGCCCCGCTGGGCGACGGCGAGCTCGGAGCCGAGGGCTGCGCGGTGTTCCTTTCCGAGCCGCGCTTCGAGGCTCTGCCCGCGGTGTTCGAGGGGCCCGGGGTCGAGGGCAAGGCGCCCGCGGTGGCCGACGTGCGCAAGGCGCTCGCCCTGCGCCAGCAGGGTCTGGCCGCGCGCGGCGCCTGACCGCCGCCGCGCCCGCCGCGCTCAGCCCGGCGCCGCCAGCTCCCGGATCAGCGCGTGTGCCAACGCCACCGCGCGCGACACCGTGCGGTAGTCCACGTTCTCCGGCGTGTCGGTCATCTGGTGGTAGTTGCTGAGCGCCTTGTGGCGATCCATCGAGGCCAGAGTCGCCGTCGGGTACCCGGCGCGGCTGGGGATCACCGAGTCCGTGCTCGAGCGGGCGCGCATGCCGCGGCGCATCGGCACGCCCGCCCGCTCGGCGACGCGGGCGACCTGGTCGCGGAAGCTGCGGGCGTGGTAGTCCTCCATGACCAGCGGCCCCTCGCCCTCGAGCAGGATCAGCTCCGGCGAGCCGACGGTGTCGAAGTTGAGCACCCAGGTGCGCTCGCGATCGAGCGCGGGAAAGTGACGCGCGGCGAACGAGCGGATCCCGCCCTGGAGCGTCTCCTCGGAGCCACACGACACCAGCAGCACGCGCAGCCCCGGCACCGGCTGGTCTCGCAGCGCCTCGGCGACGGCGGCCAGCGACGCCACGCCGGTCAGGTTGTCGTTGGCGCCGGGGCTGACCGGGCTGCTGGCGATGTCGGCGAAGGCGGCGGTGGCCAGCAGGCACCCCACCAGACCGACGCGCGCGAACCCGCGCCTCGCCGTCGCCGCGCCGAGCGCCACCAGCGCCGGGGATGCGACGACCGGCCACCACTGGGGGATCCCGGTGTCGATTCGCTCGACGATGCCGGGGAACGCCTCGGCGAGCGCGCGCTGGAAGGTCTGGTCGAAGGCCAGCCCGGTGGGCGCCGCGTCGTGATGGGCGAGCAGCACCAGCGTGCGGTCGGCATCCCGGTCGCCCGCCTCCGCGACGACGTTCCAGGTCGGTTTCTGGTGCATCGTCACGCGGCGGAACAGGCGTGGGCCGTTGGAGATGTCGTCGGCCATGGCCGCCGCGATGGCCGCCGCGCCGACCGCCGCCGCCGCTCTGCCGCGCCGCGTCAGCGCGATCAGCCCGGCCGCCGCGCCGAGCGCGCTGAGTCCGGCCAGGGGTCGCGCATAGCTCTCGTAGGAGCGCTCCTCCTCGATGCGCGCGGTACACCCGGCGCGCTCCAGGCGCGCGGCGATCCACTCGGCGGCCTCACGCTCCCCGGGCGAGTTCGGTGCCCGGTCGACGGCCGCCAGGGCCTCGACGGTGGCCCGCAGGTCGGCCTCCTGCGGTGTTGTCTCGGTGGTGGACGCTGGCGGCTCGGCGGCCATGGGCCGCCAACCCTAACGCCCGCCCTCAGGCCGCCAGCGCCGCCTCGCCCAGAAGCTGATGGAGCTCGGCGCGCAGGCTACTCGACGGCGAGACCCGATAGTCGGGACCGAGACGCAGCCGGCGCCGCCCGGAGCTGGTCTGCATCTCGAGCACCACCTCGCAATCCCCGGGGAAGTTCTCCAGCAGGTGCTTGAGGTCCCCCAGCACGCTGGCCGGCAGGCGGCCGGCGTCCAGGCGCAGATGCACGGGCTCGGGGGCCGCGACGGGGCGGGCGGCGCGCCCTCGAGCTGCCTCGACCTCGTCGACGCCCGGCGCGAAGGCCTCGGCCTCCTGGACGATGAGGCAGGTGGTCGCGGCGTCCTTGTGGTCCACCCGTCCGCGCACCAGCACGATCCGATCGGGCGCGATCGCCGCTTCGGTGGCGGCCAGCGCGTTGCCGAACACCAGCAGCTCGACCTGGGACTCGAGGTCGTCGAGCGTCGCGAACATCATCGGGTCGCCCTTCTTGGTTCGGATGCGCTTGGTCTCGGTGACGATCCCGCCCACGCGCACCCATTCGCCGTCGCGGCGCATGCCCAGGTCGGCCAGCGAGCACTCCACGCGCTCGGCCATCGCCTCGCGCACCGCCTTCAGCGGGTGCGCGGAGATGAACAGCCCCAGCGACTCCTTCTCGAACGCCAGCAGCTCGGAGCGCTCGAACTCGCCGCCCGGGATCGCCGGGTGGCTGGGCCGCGCGAGCACGGCGCTGTCGCGTCCGCCAGCGCCGTCGCCGTCGAGATCGAAGATCGAGCCCTGGCCGATCTGGAGGTCCTCCTGCGCCCGCTGGCCGGCGGCCTGGGCCGCCTCGAGCACCGCGAGCATCCCCTTGCGCGAGGCGCCGGTGAACCCGAACGCCCCGGCCTTGATCAGGGCCTCGATCGCCTTCTTGTTGACCGCCCGCGAATCGACCCGCGCGCAGAAGTCCCACACCGACGTGAACTGCCCGCCCTCGTCGCGCGCGCGCTTTATCGCCTCGACCGCCTGGTGCCCGACCCCCTTCACCGCGTCGAGGCCGAAGCGGATGTTCCCTTCCACGACCACGAACCGGTGGTCGGACTCGTTGACGTCCGGCGGCAGGATCGCGATGCCCATCTCCTCGCAGCGGGCGACGAAGAACGGCACCTTGTCCTTGGTGGACATGACCGAGGAGATCAGCGCGGCCATGTACTCGGCGGGGTGATTGGCCTTCAGCCACGCAGTGCGATAGGCGATCAGCGCGTAGCAGGCGGCATGCGACTTGTTGAACGAGTAGTCCTTGCCGCGTTCGATCGTCGCCCACAGCCACTCGGTCACCTGTGCGGGCGTTCCGGATGCCCGGCAGCCGGCGATGAACTCGGGCTTCAGTCGGGCCATCTCCTTGTGCTTCTTCTTGCCGATCGCCTTGCGCAGGTCGTCCGCCTTGGCCCCCGAGAACCCGGCGATCTCGGTGGCGATCTGCATCGCCTGCTCCTGGTAGAGGATCACGCCCTTCGTCGGTAGCAGGATCGGGCGCAGGCGCTCGTCGGGGATCGAGATCGAGGACGGGTCGCGCTTGCCGCGCGCGTAGGCGGGGATCTGGTCCATCGCGCCAGGGCGATAGAGGGCGTTCAGCGCCACCAGGTCGTCGAACTCCGTGGGCCGGACCTTGCGCAGCGCCTCGCGCATTCCCTCGGACTCGAACTGGAAAACACCCACCGAGTCGCCGCCGGCCAGCATCTCGTACGTCTTGGGGTCGTCGAGCGGCACCGTCGTCATGTCCGGGCGCTCCCCCGTCGAGCGCTCGACGATGTCCAGGGCGTCCTCGATCACGTCGAGGTTTCGCAGCCCGAGGAAGTCCATCTTCAGCAGGCCGATCTCCTCGATCGGACCCATCGCGAACTGGGTGACGGTCCGGTAGGCGGGGTCGCCGGGGCCCGCGGCCCGATCCTCGGCCAGCTGGAGGGGAACGATGTCGGTCAGCGGCCGGTCGGCGATGACCACCCCGGCGGCGTGATTGGAGGCGTTGCGGACGATGCCCTCAAGGCCCTGGGCGACGTCGATGATCTGCTTGGCGACCGCGTCCTCGTCGACCGCGCGGCGCAGCGGCCCGCCCGGAGTGAGGCAGTCCTCGAACGACGGCGAGCGACCCATGATCGGATCGGGGATCAACTTGGCCAGCCGGTCGCCGGAGGCGTAGTCGTAGCCCAGCACGCGCGCGGCGTCGCGGGTGGCGGCGCGCGGAAGCATCTTGCCGAAGGTGACGATCTGCGCCACCCGGTCCGTCCCGTACTTGTCGGTCACGTAGCGGATCACGCGCTCCCGGCCGCGCACGGAGAAGTCGATGTCGATGTCGGGCATCGACACCCGCTCGGGGTTGAGGAAGCGCTCGAACAGCAGGTCGTAGCGCAGCGGGTCGACGTCGGTGATGGCCAGGCTGTAGGAGACGATCGACCCCGCGGCCGATCCCCGGCCGGGGCCGACCGCGATGCCGTTCTCCTTGGCGAAGCGGACGAAGTCCCAGACGATCAGGAAGTAGCTGGAGAAGCCCATGTCGTCGATGACGCCCAGCTCGTAGTCGGCGCGCTCCACCGCCTCGGCGGGCGGCGGGTCCCCATAGCGCAGGCGCAGCCCCTGCTGGACCAGCGATCGCAGGTAGGCCGCCTCGGACTCGCCCTCGGGGGTCGGGAAGGGTGGGATGAGCTGCTTGCCGAGCTCGAGCTCGACGTCGCAGCGCTCGGCGATCTCCAGCGTCGTGGGCAGCGCCTGCGGCCAGGCCGCGAACGCCTCGGCCATCTCCTGGTTGGAGCGCAGGTAGTACTCGTTGGTCTCGAATGACAGCTTGGGCTCGGCCAGCGTGGACTTGGTCTGCACGCACAGCAGAGCCGAGTGATGGCGATGGTCCTCGCGGCGCAGGTAGTGGACGTCGCCGGTCCCCACCACCGGGCGCCCGAGCTGCTGCGCGAGCCGGGCGATTCCCTCGTTGACCCGCTCCTGCGCCGGCAGCGCGTTGCTCTGCAGCTCGAAGTAGACCTGGTCGGCGCCGAACGCCTGGACCAGGTCGTCGCAGTGGGCTCGCGCCTCGCGCTCGCGGCCTTCGAGCAGGCGCCGGCTGCTGCGCGACTGCAGGCACCCGGTCAGGGCCAGCACCCCATCGGCGTGGTCGGCCAGGGACTCCAGGTCGACCGCCGGCTTGCCGCGCTGAAGCCCCTCGAGGAACCCGGCGGAGGAGAGCCTCACCAGGTTGCGGTAACCGGCCGGGGTGGCCGCCAGCAGCGTGAGGTGATTGCGCTCCAGCCGGCCCGGCCCCCGGCGTCGGCGGTCGTCCACCAGGTACGCCTCGCAGCCGAAGATAGGCTTGATGCCGTGGGCCCGGCAGGCCCTGTACAGGTCCACCGCGCCGTTCATCACCCCGTGGTCGGTCAGCGCCAGGGCGGGCTGGTCGAAGCCGGCGGCACGCTCGGCCAGGGCGTCGATCTTGCAGGCGCCGTCCAGCAGCGAGTACTCGGAGTGGACGTGCAGATGCACGCAGGACGCGGCGGCCATGAGGCGCCCATGCTAGGTGTCCAGGCGGATGGCGCCCGGCCGGTTTCCCGCTGCCAGCGGGCATTCGCCGGCCGCCGACGCCGGCGCTTCAGTCCGGACTCGCCGCCAGCCGGCGGCCGCCCAGCAGCAGCGCGACGAGCACCAGAACCACAGCGGTCGCGGCCGCGACCTTGCGCGGCGCGTCCCCGTAGCGGCGGCGCAGGTACCACCTCGCCCCCTTCCAGACCACGAAGCCGAGAACCTGGTAGCCGAAGCGGTTCACGGCGCGATCCTACCTCGCGCGCGCAGGCGCGAGCCGGCCGCTCAGCCCGGCTCCCCCGGGTCTGCGCGCAGCCGGTGCGCCATGCGCGACTGCAGCGACCACAATTCGATGAACCCCGGCGCGGCGTGCTGTGAGAACAGGCCGCCCGACTCGCCGAAGGACGCGAGCGCCGGGTCGTAGATCGCGTTGGGCGACTCGCGCGCGACCACCCGCGCCGACCCCTTGAACAGCCGCACCGTGATGGTTCCGGTCACCTGCTGGTTGACGCGGTCCATGTAGGCGTCGAGGTCCCCGCGCAGCGGCTCCCACCACAGCCCCGCGTAGACCAGGTAGGCCCACTGGCGGTCGAGGCCCGGTTTGAACTGGTTCTGGTGGATGGTGCACACCAGACGCTCGAGCTCTTGGTGGGCGGGCAGGAGGATCGCCGCGGCCGGGACTTCGTAGATGTCGCGCACCTTGAGGCCGACGATCCGGTCCTCGACGTGGTCGACGATTCCCACGCCGTGGCGGGCCGCGACCTCGGCCGCGCGCTGGAGCAGCTCTACCAGTCCCAGGCCCTCACCGTCGAGCGCGACGGGGACGCCCCGCTCGAACGTGACCGCCACATCCTGGGGCTCCTCGGGTGCGTCCTGGGGACGGGCGACCAGCTCGAACACGTCGTCCTCGGGAGGGTGGTCGAGCGCCTCGATCCAGCGGCCCTCGGACGAGCGGCCCCAGAGGTTGTCGTCGACCGAGTAGGGCGCGACCTCGCTTCCCCCCTTGACCGCGATGCCGTGCTCGCGCGCGTACGCGACCTCCTCCTCGCGTCCCATCCGCCAGTCGCGGACCGGGGCGAGGAGCGCCAGCTCGGGAGCCAGCGTGGCGACGGTGGCCTCGATGCGGACCTGGTCGTTGCCCTTGCCGGTGCACCCGTGGGCGATCGTGTCGCAGCCGCTGGCGCGCGCCTGGTCCACCGCCAGCCGGGCGATCAGGGGGCGCCCGAGCGCGGTGAACAGCGGATAGCCCCCGCCGTACAGGGCGTTGGCCTTGATCGCGGGGACCACGAAGTCGCGCGCAAACTCCTCGCGCGCGTCCAGCACGTGGCACTCGACCGCCCCCAGCCGCTGCGCCTTGTCGCGCACCACGTCCCAGTCCTCCCCGGGCTGGCCGAGGTCGACCGTGAGCGCCACCACCTCGGCCCCGTAGCGCTCCTGGATCCATTTGAGCATCACGCTGGTGTCCAGGCCGCCCGAGTACAGCAGCAGGACCCGGCGCACGTCGCCGGGGTCGGCCTGGTAGGACGCGGTGCGCGGCGCCGGTGCGGGCTCGGGTTCGGTCATCGGGCGGGCAGCGTACTCAGGCCAGCAGCTCGGACAGGCGGCCGAGGGCGTCGTCGATCTCGGCATCGGTGACGATCAGCGGCGGGAGGAAGCGGACCGTCGTGGGCCCGGTGGCGTTGACCACCAGCCGCTGCTCGACCAGCGCGCGGCGCGCCAGGTCCTGGGCCCCGTCGACCTCGATCGCCAGCATCAGGCCCCGGCCGCGGACCTCGCGCACGCCGGGCAGCGCGCCCAGGCCCTCCGCCAGCCGCTGGCCCAACTCCATGACCCGCGCCAGGCGCCCGGGGTGGTCGATGACGTCCAGCGCCGCGAGCGCCGCCGACGCCGCCACCGGGCCTGCGGCGAACGTCGAGCCGTGGTCGCCCGGCGACAGGACGTCGGCCAGGCGCGGCCCGGTCACCAGCGCGCCGATCGGCAACCCACCGCCCAGCGCCTTGGCCAGCGCCATCGCGTCGGGCACGACGTCGGTCTGCTCGTAGGCCCACAGGGTGCCGGTGCGCCCCATCCCGCACTGGATCTCGTCGAACACCAGCGCCGCCCCGGCGCGGTCGCACGCGGCCCGCGCCGCCTCCAGCAGCCGGTCGGAGAGCACGTGCACCCCGGTCTCGCCCTGGACGGGCTCCAGCAGCACCGCCGCGGTGCGCTCGCCGACCGCGGCCGCGAGCGTGTCGGGGTCCTTGGGCACGACGACGAACCCGGGCACGAGCGGCGCGAAGGGCGTCTGCTTGGACTCCTGCGGGGTGGCGGACAGCGCTCCGTAGGTGCGACCGTGGAAGGCACCCTCGACCACCACGATGTCTCCCCCGGGTCGTGCCTTTCGCACCAGCTTGATGGCGGCCTCGACCGCCTCGGCGCCGGAGTTCGAGAAGTACACCTTGCCGCCGAGCGAGCGGCGGGACAACCGTTGGGCCAGGCGCATCGCCGGCTCGGTGTAGAAGAGGTTGGTCACGTGCGTCAGGCGCGTCGCCTGCGCGGTCACCGCCGCCACCACGGCCGGGTGGCAGTGGCCGACGCTGGTGACCGAGATCCCGGCCAGGAAGTCCAGGTACTCGTTGCCCTCGTCGTCCCACAGCCGGCAGCCCTCGCCGCGCACGAACTCGACCGCAAATCGGGCGTAGGACGGGATCACCGCCTCGCGCTCGATCGCCTGCAGCTCGGCCAGGGTCATGCCGGCTCGCCGGCCGGGAGGACCTTGGTGCCCACCCCCGCGTCGGTGAACAGCTCCAGCAGCAGCGAGTGCGGCACCCGCCCATCGATGATGTGGGCGGACGAGACCCCGGCCTCGATGGCCGCCACGCAGGCCGCCAGCTTGGGGCGCATCCCGCCGGCGACCGCGGCCAGCGCCGCCGAGACCTCGTCGGCGCTCGCCTGGCTGATCAGGCTGGCGGGCTCGCCGGAAACGCGCATCCAGCCCGGCACGTCGGTGAGGTAGATCAGCTTGTGGGCGCCCAGCGCGGCGGCCACCGCCCCGGCCGCCTCGTCGGCGTTGACGTTGTAGGAGTGCCCGTCGCGGTCCGCGCCCACCGAGGCGATCACCGGGATGTAGTCCTCCGCGACGTGGTTGACCACCTCGACGTCGACGCGCTCCACCCGCCCGACGAACCCGATGTCGCGCCCGCTCGCCGCCGCCTGGCGCTGGACCCGGAACAGCAGCCCGTCGTCGCCGCACAGGCCGACCGCCGGCTGGCCGTGGCGTCCCAGGCGCAGGACGATGTCCTTGTTGACCTTGCCGACCAGGACCATCTTGGCCACCTCGACCGTGGCGGGGTCCGAGACCCGAAGCCCCTCCACGAACTCGACCGGGAGCCCCAGGCGTTCCATGTACAAGGTGATCTCGGGCCCGCCCCCGTGCACGATGATCGGGTTGATCCCGACGTACTTGAGCAGCACCACGTCGCGGGCGAAGTCCTCGCGCAGGTCGG
>JBJMKZ010000022.1:0-189011 GCA_045805565.1 Solirubrobacteraceae bacterium
CACATTCGCCAGGCGCTCAGGGACCGTTGCTCGATGGGCGAGGTCTGCGGCGCCATGCGCGACGTCTTCGGCGAGTACCAGCCCGACATCTAGACCCCGCTGCCCCCGGCGCGTGACCTTCTACTCCATCGTCAAGGGCATCCATGTCGCGGCGGTGGTGATCGCCTTCGGCGGCGTCTTCACCTATCCGGTGATCCTTCCGGTCGCCCGGCGCTCGCACCGGAGAAGCCTCCCGTTCTTCCACAGCATGCAGGATCGCGTCGGCCGGCTGGTCGTCACGCCCGCCGGAACGGTCGTCCTGATAGCGGGCATCTACCTCGCCGCCCGCGGACCGTGGCACTTCCGCGAGTGGTGGGTCGGATTCGGCATCCTCGCCATCCTGGTGATCCTCGGTGTCGGCGGCGCCTTCCTCTCCCCCCGCGAGCGGCGCCTGGCGGAGCTGGCCAAGCGGGACATCGCGGCCGCCGTGGACGGTGAGGTCGAGCTGGGCGACGACTACCAGGCCGTCGCGCGCCAGGTCCTCAGGGTGCAGGTGCTGCTCGCCCTCCTGGTGCTGGTGACGGTCTTCGTCATGGTCCTCGGCGCGCGCGCTCAGCTGTAGGCCCGGCGCCGCGCCGCCCAGATGATGGGGTGGCCCCGAATTTGCAGGCGGCGGTTGGCCGGCAGGAGTCCGGCACGTGCGGACGAATGCGTGGCCCATGCCGACTGCCGAAACCCGCCGTACCCTCGTGAAGTCCGCGCCCGAGCTGTGGGCGGAGCTCAGCGATGCCGAGGCGCTGGGCCGCCGGCTGGAGTCCCTCGGCGAGATCCGCATCACGCGGCTGGAGCCGCACACGACCGTCGCCTGGGAGGGCGAGCGCGCGCGCGGCACGGTCCGGATCGAGCCGTCCGGATTCGGCACGCGCGTGACCCTGACCGCCGAGTCCAGCGAGCCGCCGCCTCCACCCGTCGGGCCGGAGCCCTCCGGGCCCGACCTCTCGACGGCGCCGGAGCCCTGGCTCGGGCCGCGGCCCTCGACTGCCGCGGCGCCGGAACCCCGGCCCGAGTCGCCGGAGCCCGCGCTCGCCCCGGCGGTCGTGTCCGCCGCCGCGTCGGCGCGTCCGGACCCGCTGCCGGAGCCCGAGGAGCCGCTGGACGAGCCGGCGCCGCCCAGCGCGGCCCGAGGCGGCGGCTTCGGGATCCCAGCGCCACGGCCGCCGTCCCGGCGCTCCTTCGGCCGTACCTGGCTGGACCGCTTCCTCAACCGACGGCCGACGACGGGGGCGGAGTCGCCCGAGCCGACCGGCCCTGCGGAGTCGCCCGAGCCACCCGGCCCTGCGGAGCCGGAGCCCCCGCTCGCGGAGTCGCCCGAGCCACCCGGCTCTGCGGAGCCGGAGCCCGCGCCCGTCGAGCCGGCGCCGATGCCGGCGCCGGAGCCCCCGGCGAGCGAGCCCCCCGAGCCCCGGCCACCGCTCGATCCGGCCGCCGGCGAGCCCGCGGCGGTCGGCGAGCCGGAGGAGGCCCGGCGGTCGGGCGCCGAGGCGCTCGGCCCGGAGGTCAAGGCCGACCCCGTTGCGGTCGACCACGAGCCGGAGGCGGAACCCGCTGCGGTTGACGACGAGCCGGAGGCCGACCCCCGCAGCCTGGACGCCGAGGCGCTCGACGAGGTCCTGTCGGCCGTGCTCGACGACCTCGGGGCCGCCCACCACCGCCCCTTCTCGCGCGGCTGACCCCGGGCCCGCCTTCGAGGGCGATCGGTCGTGAGTCCGTTGCCCGCCGGCGAGGTGCACGTCTGGGTCGCGGATCTGCGAGTCGATCGGGGCCGGCGCCAGCAGCTCGAGCGCCACCTCAGCCCCGACGAACGCGCGCGGGCCGCGCGCTTCCGCCGCCAGTCGGACCGCGACCGGTTCGTGGCCGCCCGCGGGCTGCTGCGCGAGGTGCTGGCGGATCGGCTCGGCCTGCCGCCGGACCGGGTGGAGATGACGGCGACCGAGACGGGCAAGCCGCGGCTGGCATCGGCGTCCGGCGACCTGCGCTTCAACGCCTCGCGCTCGGGCGAACGCGCCGCGTTCGCACTGGCGAGCGCGCGCGAGGTCGGCGTGGACGTCGAGCTGGTGCGCGACGACCTCGACGTCGACACCGTCGCCCGGCGGGCGCTGTCGCCGGCCGAGCTGCGCGCCTGGACGCAGCTCCCCGCCGCCGGGCGCGCCGCCGCGTTCTTCGCGGCCTGGGCGCGCAAGGAGGCCTACGCCAAGGGGCGGGGCGAGGGACTGGCCCTGGGTCTGGATCGCATCGAGACCGAGCCGGTGGCCGGGCGCCCGGGCCGCCTGCGGGTGGTGGAGCCAGGCGCCGAGACAGGCTGGGAGGCGTGCGACCTCGATGCCGGCCACGGCTATGTGGCCGCGGTGGCCGCCGAGGGCGCCGGATGGGCGCTCGAGGCTCATTCCCTGGTCGGGGAGCGTGGTTAGACTCCGGCGCCCGATGCGGGAGCGCTCGCCGCAGACCTACGAGGAGAAGCTCAACCAGCTTCAGGAGCTGCGCGAAGCGGCCATCCACTCGGCGCCCGAGGCCGAGGCCAAGCAGCACGACCGAGGCAAGTACACCGCGCGCGAGCGCGTCGAAAAGCTGCTCGATCCGGGCTCGTTCCAGGAGCTGGACACGTTCGTCCGCCATCGCACGATCGAGTTCGACATGCAGCGCAACCGCCCCTGGGGCGACGCGGTGGTCACCGGCCACGGCACCATCGACGGCCGGCGGGTGTGCGTGTTCTCGCAGGACTTCACGGTGTTCGGGGGGTCGCTGGGGGAGGTGATGGCCGAGAAGATGTGCAAGATCATGGACCTGGCCGCCAGGATCGGCTGCCCGGTGATCGGGATCAACGACTCGGGCGGGGCGCGGATCCAGGAGGGGGTCGTGTCGCTGGGCGCCTACGGCGACGTGTTCGTCCGCAACGTCGAGTGCTCGGGCGTGATCCCGCAGATCTCGCTGATCATGGGGCCGTGCGCGGGAGGGGCCGTCTACTCGCCCGCGATGACCGACTTCATCTTCATGGTCCGCGAGACCTCCCACATGTTCATCACCGGCCCCGACGTGATCAAGACGGTCACCGGGGAGGAGACCACCTTCGAGGAGCTCGGCGGTGCGATGACCCACAACACGAAGTCCGGCGTCGCCCACTTCGCGTCCCCGGACGAGGACGCCTGCCTGGAGGACACCCGCTACCTCATGTCGTTCCTGCCCTCCAACAACCTGGAGACCGCGCCGCGGGTGCAGCCCACCGACGACCCGATGCGCATGGACGCCGAGCTCGACCAAGTCGTGCCGGACGACCCCCAGAAGCCCTACGACATGCGCGACGTCATCCGCCACATCGTGGACGACGGTGAGTTCCTCGAGGTGCACGAGCACTACGCCACCAACATCGTGTGCGGGTTCGCCCGCGTGGACGGGTTCGCGGTGGGCGTCGTGGGCAATCAGCCTCGCCAGCTCGCCGGGGTGCTCGACATCGATGCGGCATGCAAGGGCGGGCGCTTCGTGCGCACGTGCGACGCCTTCAACATCCCCCTGCTCACCTTCTGCGACGTCCCCGGGTTCCTGCCCGGGACCTCCCAGGAGTGGGGCGGGATCATCCGCCACGGGGCCAAGCTGCTGTACGCCTACACCGAGGCCACCGTCCCCAAGATCACGATCATCACCCGCAAGGCGTACGGCGGGGCCTACGACGTCATGGCCTCCAAGCACATGCTGGCCGACTTCAACTTCGCATGGCCGACCGCCGAGGTGGCGGTGATGGGGCCCGAGGGTGCGGTCAACATCATCTATCGCCGCGACATCGCCAAGAGCCCGACTCCCGACGAGCGCCGTCAGAAGCTCATCGACGACTACAAGCTGCACTTCGCCAACCCCTACAGCGCCGCGGAGCGCGGCTACATCGACGACGTGATCGTCCCCCACGAGACGCGTCCCAAGGTCGTCACCGCGCTGCACACCCTCCAGACCAAGCGCCAGCCGGGGCCCAAGCGCAAGCACGGAAACATCCCGCTCTAGACCGGGCCGGCTCAGGCCGGCCCGTCACAGCCGGACCATCTGCGCCTCCACGCGGCCCGCGGTCCACGTCTCATAGGCCCCCGCTGCGACCGCCAGGTCCTGGATGGCCAAGCCGGTCGAGTCGAACAGGGTGACCGCCTCGGGGCCGGGGCGGCCCGGCGCGTCGCCGGCCAGGACGGCGCCCAGCTCGGTGACGCGGTCACGGGCGACCAGGCCGGCCGCCACCGCACCGGTCAGCTCACCGCCGTGGACCGCCTGCTCCCACTCGTCGCAGAAGAGCGCGCACGAGGCGACTGCGCCGAGCGTCGCCTCGGCCTTGCCCGGGCCGTCGGCGCCCATCATGTCGAGATGCATCCCGGGGCGCAGGTCGCCCGCCTCGACCACGGGGCTCCCCCCCGGAGTGACGCAGCAGACCACATCGCAGGCCAGGGCCTGTGCGCGGGAGCCCGGGCGCCAGCGCAGCTCGTCGGCCAGCCGGCGCGCCGGCGCCGGATCGGGATCGTGGCAGACGCCCTCGGCGTAGCCGGCCGCCCCCAGGCAGCGCGCGGCCCAGGCCCCATGCAGGCCGCAGCCGACGATCCCGACCGTGCGGGCGTCGTGCCGGGCCAGGGCCCGCGCCGCCACAGCCGCGACCGCGCCCGTGCGCAGCGCCGTCACCGAGCGGGCGTCGAGCAGCATGAGGGGCTCACCGTCACCGGCGTCGGAGAGGCAGATCACGCCGGTCACGGTCGGCAGCCCGCGGTCCGGGTTGCCCGGAAACGAGGTGACCCACTTGAGCAGGGCCAGCCCCGAGCCGCGGGCCGGCATCGCCCGGAAGTCGCCGCCGGGAGGGCTGTCGAGATACACCTTGGGCGGCATCACCCACTCGCCGCGGTGGTGGCGGACGAAGGCCTCCCGCACGCGCTCGATCGCCTCGACCGGCGACACCGCGCCCAGGACGGCATCGTGGTCCAGCACGGGCAGATCCGGCACGGTCGGCCACGATAGCCTTCGGCCACCGGTGCCCGATGGTCAACCGCAGGCCTGAGCTCGCGATCGTCGCGCCCAGCGCGTCCCCCGAGGAGGCGGCGGCCGTGGCCGCCGCGCTCGAGCGCTTCATGCGCGACACCGCGCCGGTGCCGATGCCGTCGTTCCCGAGGCCTAATCCCTGGCAGCGCGCCGCGCTGCGCGAGGCGGTCGGACGGGAGGCGGACGAGCCCTCGCCGTGGGGCGATCCGCATCCATGGGGCTCAATCCCACACCGGCAAAGCTAAATAGGTAAAAGCCAGTCGGCGTTTCGGTATAGTCCCGCCCTTCGCCCGCTCGTCCACGCACGAGGAGGATCATGGAGCCAGTATCCGTCCCCGCCCGGGACGAGGCCAAGCCGAAGGGCCGCCGTGGTTCGCTGGAGAATCCGGAGATCCACGAGAGCGTCCCCGGCCACGTCATCCCCATCCTCGAGCGCGAGTTCGACGACTTCGACACCGAGGCGGGCAAGTTCCTCGCCGGCCAGACCGACGAGACGGAGTTCATCGGCTTCCGCCTCAAGCAGGGCGTCTACGGCCAGCGTCAGCCGGACCGCCAGATGATCCGGGTGAAGCTGCCGTTCGGTGGCGTCAACCCGCAGCAGCTGGAGGCGTTCGCGGACATCGCCGAGAACTTCGCCCCGCTTGGCAAGGGGCATATCACCACTCGCCAGAACATCCAGTACCACCACGTGCCGCTTCCCGACGCCGCCCAGGTGATCCGCAAGCTGGGCGATGTCGGGCTCTCCAGCCGCGAGGCCTGCGGCAACACGGTTCGCAACGTCACCGGCGATCCGTGGGCCGGGATCTGCGAAGGCGAGCTGTTCGACACCACTCCCTATGCCGGCGCCTTCGTCCGATACTTCGTGCGCAACGAGGTCTGCCAGCTGCTGCCGCGCAAGTTCAAGGTCGCCTGGACCGCCACCGACGAGGACCGCGCGGTGACCAACATCCACGACCTCGGATTCCTGCCCCGGGTCCGCGACGGAGTGCGGGGCGTCGAGATCCGGACCGGCGGGGGCACGTCGATCATGCCCCGCGTGGGCAGCGCGCTCTATGACTTCGTCCCGGTCGACAACGGCGACTACCTGAAGGTGTCGGAGGCGGTCCTGCGCATCTTCGACCGTCAGGAGGAGCTGCGCCGCAACCGCGCCCGCGCCCGCATCAAGGTCCTGATCGACAAGGTCGGCATCGACGCCTTCCGCGAGATGGTCGAGGAGGAGCTCGAGGGCGATTGGGTGGCCGACCGCGACTTCACCCCCGACCCGCTGCTGTTCGAGCACGACGAGGAGACCGCCGCCCCGGGCCCGCCGGCCGGGTCGTCATCGCCCAACGGGGACCGCAGCGAGTTCGACCACTTCTGCGAGGCCAACGTGCAGCGCCAGCGCCAGGCCGGCTTCTCGAGCGTCGAGGTCAAGGTGCCGCGCGGCGACCTGACCCCCGAGCAGTTCCGCGGCCTGGCCGCGATCATGCGCGACTTCACCGGCGGCTACGCCCGCACCAGCATCCAGCAGAACGTCGTCCTGCGATGGGTCCGGGACGAGGCGGTCTACGACGTCTGGCAGCGTCTGCTCCAGCTCGGGCTGGGGGATCCCGGCGCCCACGAGGTCACCGATGTCGTGTCGTGCCCGGGCACCGACAGCTGCAAGCTGGGCATCACGAGCTCGATGGGGCTCAACCAGGCGGTGGAGGAGCGGCTCCACCAGATGCGGATAACCGATCCTCTGACCAAGCGGATCCACATCAAGATGAGCGGCTGCCCGAACGGCTGCAGCCAGCATCACATCGCCAACATCGGGTTCTACGGGGCGTCGATCAAGGTCGGGGACAAGACCATTCCCGCCTACGTCGCCCACGTCGGCGGCCAGTACGAGGGCGGCGATGTCGTGATGGGCAAGCGCCTGAAGGTGCGCCTCCCCGCCAAGCGCGTGCCGGAGGCGATCGAACGCTGGATCCGCCACTACGAGGCCGGCCGCGACGACGGCGAGGAGTTCAACCGGTTCGTCGAGCGGGTCGGCGAACAGGAGCTCGAGCAGGTGGTGAAGGACCTGGCGATGCCGGTCGAGTTCAGCCTCGAGAACATGAGCCACTTCATCGACTGGAGTCGCAGCGAGCCCTTCAAGGTGGTTCGCGGCGAAGGCGAGTGCGCGGTATAGGAGTACCGATGGCCACCGCTTCCGCCGTCACCGTCCCGAACCTCGAGCCGGCCAGCGCCGAGGACGTCCTCGCCTACGTGGTCGAGCGCCACCATCCCAGTCTCGCCCTCGCCTGCTCGTTCCAGAAGGAGGAGGCGGTGGTCATCGACATGCTGATCCGGCTTCGCCCGGACGCGCGCGTGTTCACGATCGACACCGGGACGCTGTTTCCCGAGACCTACGCCACCTGGCGGGAGCTCGAGCGCCGGTACGGGCTGCGCGTGGAGGTCCACGACGCCACCTCCGCGGACGGACAGCCCTGGACGGTCGACCGCTGCTGCAGCGACCATAAGGTCCAGGCGCTAGAGCGCGCCCTGGAGGGGCTGGACGCGTGGGTCACCGGACTGCGTCGCGAGCAGGCCCCCACCCGGGCCACCGCCCCCAAGCTCGGCTGGGACGCCGCCCACGGGCTGTGGAAGGCCAATCCTCTCGCCGACTGGACCGAGGACCAGGTGTGGGCCTACCTCGCCGATCACGACCTGCCCTACAACCCGTTGCACGACCGCGGCTACGCCTCGATCGGGTGCGCTCCCTGCACCCGGCCGGGGGCCGGGCGGGAAGGCCGCTGGGCGGGCCAGGAGCGGATCGAGTGCGGATTGCACGGGGACGGCTGAGCCGCCGCGTCGTGCCCTCCGGCGCGTCCGCGGCCACCCGAGGCATCCTCTAGCCTTCCCAGGCTCATGGATCCGCTGGTCGTCCTATTCGGCCTCGGGGTGGGCATGCTGGTCGGGATGACGGGAATCGGCGGCGGCTCCCTGATGACGCCGCTGCTGATACTGGTGCTGGGCACCAAGCCCGTCGTCGCCATCGGGACCGATCTCGCCTACGGGGCGATCACCAAGACCGTCGGCGGCTGGCGCCACCTGCGCAAGGGGACCGTCGATCTCGGGGTCGCGGGCTGGCTGTGCCTGGCCAGCGCCCCCGGCTCGCTGGTCGGAGTGGTGCTGGTCACCCGGCTGCACCACTCCTACGGCGACTCGTTCGACAGCCCTCTGCTGATCGCCGTCGCCGGCGCCCTGCTGGTGGCCGGGCTCGCGACGCTGGTGCGCGCCCTGTTCCTGCCCCGATTGGTCGCGCGCGAGCGCGAGCGGGTGGAGATGGACACCCGGGCCAGGGTACTGGCGCTGGTCATCGGCTTCGTCCTGGGACTGGTGCTCGGGTTCACCTCGGTGGGCAGCGGGGCGCTGATCGGCCTCGCGCTGATCCTCGTCTTCCGCCTCACCCCCCATCGGGTGGTCGGGACCGACGTCTTCCAGGCCGCGATCCTGCTGTGGGTGGCCGGACTGGGGCACTTCGCCAGCGGCAACGTAGACCTCGGCTTGATGGTCAACATCCTGGTCGGATCGATCCCGGGCGTGTGGATCGGCACCAACCTGATCACGCGCGTCCCGTCCGGTGGCCTCCGCCCGGCACTGGGCTGCGTGCTGCTGGCCTCGTCGCTGGCGGTCGCCTCCAAGGCGGGCATCGAGATGCCGGCCGTCGCGGTCATCGCGGTCCCGGTGGCGATCGGGTTGTTCGCCTGGTGGTGGCTGCGCCACCGACCAGCGGCCGCGCTGGTGGGCGACCCCGCCGCCGAGGCCGCGGGCGCCGATCCGGCCGCGCCCGGTCACCACCCGCCCGCGGTGGTGGCGGCCACCGAACCTCCCGTGTCGGCCACCGAGCGAGCCTGAGGGACGATCGTGTCCGCCGTGCATTACGAGGTCCGCCATCTGCGCGCCCTGGAGTCCGAGGCGATCTACATCATGCGGGAGGTGGCCGCCGGGTTCGAGAACCCGGTTCTCCTGTTCTCCGGCGGCAAGGACTCGCTGGTCCTGCTGCACCTGGCCGAGAAGGCCTTCCGTCCCGGGCGGTTCCCGTTCCCCGTCATGCACGTGGACACCGGCCACAACTTCCCCGAGGTGATCGAGTTCCGCGACCGCCTGATCGAGCGGCTCGGCGAGCGGCTGATCGTCGCCTCGGTGCAGGACTCGATCGAGCAGGGCCGGGCCGTGGAGGAGACCGGGCCGCGGGCGTCGCGCAACCGGCTTCAGACCGTCACGCTGCTCGACGCGATCGCCGAGCACGGTTTCGACGCCGCCTTCGGCGGCGCGCGGCGCGACGAGGAGCGGGCTCGCGCCAAGGAGCGTGTGTTCTCGTTCCGCGACGACTTCGGCCAGTGGGATCCCAAGGGCCAGCGGCCGGAGCTGTGGAACCTCTACAACGGCCGGGTTCGCAAGGGCGAGCACGTCCGGGTGTTCCCGATCTCCAACTGGACGGAGCTCGACGTGTGGCAGTACATCGGCGACGAGGGGCTCGAGCTGCCGCCGATCTACTTCGCCCATCGCCGCGAGGTCTTCCGGCGCGACGGGATGCTCTACGCGGTGAGCCCCTTCCTGGAGCTCATGGACGGCGAGGACCCGTTCGAGGCTTCGGTGCGCTACCGCACCGTGGGCGACATGAGCTGCACCGGCGCGGTGGAGTCCGCCGCCGACACGCTGGAGAAGGTGGTGGCCGAGATCGCCGCCACGCGGATCACCGAGCGGGGCGAGACCCGCGCCGACGACCGCGCCACCGAGGCGGCGATGGAGGACCGCAAGCGCGAGGGCTACTTCTAGGGCGATGACGCCGGGACCGGCCAGCGACGGGCAGGTGGAGATTGGTGCCGAGCGCACGCTGGACCTGCTGCGCTTCGCGACCGCCGGCTCGGTGGACGACGGCAAGAGCACGCTGATCGGCCGGCTGCTCTACGAGACCAAGCAGATCTTCGAGGACCAGCTCGAGCACGTCGAGGAGACCAGCCGCAAGCGCGGCGACTCCTACGTCGACCTGGCGCTGCTCACCGACGGCCTGCGGGCGGAGCGCGAGCAGGGAATCACGATCGACGTGGCCTACCGCTACTTCACGACGCCGCGCCGCAAGTTCATCATCGCCGACACCCCCGGGCACGAGCAGTACACCCGCAACATGGTCACCGGCGCCTCCACCGCCGACCTGGCCATCGTCCTCATCGACGCCCGCAAGGGAGTGGTCGAGCAGTCGCGCCGGCACGCGTTCATCGCCTCGCTGCTGCGCGTCCCCCACGTCGTCTTCGCGGTCAACAAGATGGACCTGGTCGACTACGACGAGGCGGTGTTCGAGGCCATCGACGAGGAAGTCTCCGGCTGGGCCAACAAGCTGGACTTCACCGACATCACGTTCATCCCCATCTCGGCGCTGCACGGCGACAACGTGGTGGAGCGCTCCGAGCGGATGCCGTGGTACGAGGGTCCGTCACTGCTCTATCACCTCGAGCACGTGCACATCGGCTCGGATCGCAACCTGATCGACGTTCGCTTTCCCGTCCAGTGGGTGATCCGCCCGATGGCGGACGAGCACCACGACTACCGGGGGTATGCCGGCCAGGTCGCCTCCGGCGTGCTGCGGCCCGGCGACGAGGTGATCGTCCTGCCGTCCGGGCGCCAGACGCGCATCGAGCGCATCGAGGTGGAGGGCGGCAAGGCGATCGAGGAGGCGTTCCCGCCGCTGTCGGTCACCCTGCTGCTCGAGGATGAGGTCGACGTCTCCCGGGGCGACATGATCTGCCGGGCGCACAACCACCCGGTCCCCACCCGCGACCTCGACGCGATGGTGTGCTGGATGAGCGACGCCCCGCTGGTTCATCGCGGGCGTTACGCGATCAAGCACACGACCCGCAACGCGAGGGCGATCGTGGACGAGCTCCGCTACCGGATCGACGTCAACACGCTGCACCGCGACGAGTCGGCGACCGAGCTCGGGCTCAACCAGATGGGCCGAGTCCACCTGCGCACCAGCGCCCCCCTGCTGGTCGACGAGTATCGGCGCAACCGTACGACGGGCTCCTTCATCCTCATCGACGAGGCGACCAACGACACCGTGGGCGGCGGGATGATCGTCGGCGTCGAGCCCGCCGAGGGCGGCGAGGAGCCGGCGGACGAGTAGTTTCGCCCATGCGCGCCCGGGCCGGTGAGGGGTGCCGGGCCGCGGGTAGAGTTCGCGCCCGCATGTTCTCCAAGGTCCTGGTGGCGAACCGCGGCGAGATCGCGGTCCGTGTGATTCGCGCTCTGGAGGAGCTGGGGATCACCGCGGTGGCCGTCTACTCCGAGCTCGACCGCGACGCCCTTCACGTCCAGCGCGCCGACGAGGCGTACCTCATCGGGCCGGGGCCGGCGGCCGAGAGCTATCTGAAGGTGGACGCGCTGCTCGACGTGGCCTCGCAGGCCGGCGCCGAGGCGGTGCATCCCGGCTACGGCTTCCTGGCCGAGAACGCCGCGTTCGCGCGCGCCTGCGACGAGGCCGGGCTGACGTTCATCGGGCCGCCGGCGGAGGCCATCGAGGCGATGGGCTCCAAGACGCGCGCGCGCGAGCTGATGGACCAGGCGGGGGTGCCGATCGTGCCGGGCACCACCGAGCCCGTGTCGAGCGTGGACGAGGCGAGAGGGTTGGTCGACGAGACGATCGGCTTCCCGGTGGCGGTCAAGGCCGCGGGGGGCGGCGGCGGCAAGGGGTTTCGCGTCGCTCTCGACGAGTCCCGGCTCGAGGAGGCGTTCGACGGCGCCGCCCGCGAGGGGGAGAAGTTCTTCTCGGACTCGACCGTCTACCTCGAGCGCTACCTCCCCGACCCCCGACACGTCGAGGTCCAGGTCCTGGCCGACTCCCAGGGGAACGTGGTGCACCTCGGCGAGCGCGACTGCTCGGTCCAGCGCCGCCATCAGAAGCTGATCGAGGAGTCGCCCGCCCCGACCGTCGACGATGACCTGCGCGAGCGCATCGGCCGGATCGCCGTCGAGGCGGCGCGCGCCGTCGGCTACCGCTCGGCCGGGACGGTCGAGGGGCTGCTGGCCGGTGGCGAGTACTACTTCCTGGAGATGAACACTCGGGTGCAGGTCGAGCACTGCGTGACCGAGATGACCACCGGCATCGACATCGTGCGCGAGCAGATCCGGATCGCCGCCGGCGAGCCACTCTCGTTCTCCCAGGCGGACGTCGAGCTGCGCGGCCACGCGATCGAATGCCGGATCAACGCCGAGGACGCGGCCAAGGGCTTCGCCCCGGCGCCCGGGCGGATCGGGGACTACCGCGAGCCGGCGGGGCCCGGCGTGCGGATCGACTCCGGCGTAGGGCCGGGCTCGGAGATCACTCCGATGTACGACCCGCTGGTGGCCAAGCTGATCGTGTGGGATCTCGATCGGGGGTCCGCCACCCGGCGCATGCTGCGGGCGCTCGACGAGTACGAGATCAGCGAGCTGCGGACGCTCATCCCATTCCACCAAGCCCTGCTGGCGACCGAGCAGTGGAAGCGGGCGGAGACCTGCCGAGACCTCGTCGAGGACCGCAACTGGCTCAAGCAGCTCGCCTTCCCCAAGCCACCGGCGGCGGAGCGCGAGCCGGAGGCGCCGCCCAAGGTCGAGCAGGACTACACGGTCGAGGTCTCCGGGCGGCGCTTCGAGGTCAAGGTGATCGGGCCTCCGGCCGGCGGCGCGGTCAACGGCGCGGTGCCGGGAGCGGCGGCTTCGCCGCCCAAGCCGCGGCGCCGCGAATCGGCGACGGCGGGCGGAGCCGGGGCGGGCGGCGACCAGCTCGTATCCCCCATCCAAGGCACCGTACTCAAGGTGGCGGTGGAGCAGGGCGCGGCGGTGGACGAGGGCGCCCTGATCTGCGTGATCGAGGCGATGAAGATGGAGAACGAGATCACCGCGCACAAGACCGGCAAGGTGGCCGAGCTTCCGATCGCGGTGGGGGCCTCGGTCGCCTCGGGCGACACCATCGCGGTCATCTCCTCCGACTAGCGCGCCGACCGTGGAGCCTCGCGCCTGGGTGGCCGAGCCGGCGGAGGCCGAGCCGGTCGCGCAGCTCCTGGTCCGGTTCCGCGATTGGCACGGCCGTGAGTGGCCGCCCGCCGACGCGTTCCTGGAGTCGGTGGAGCGCCTGATCGCGCACCCCGACGCCGACTTCCTGCTCGCCAGCGCGGAGGAGGGCTCGCCGCCGGCCGCGGTGGCCCAGGTCCGCTACCGCCACTCGGTGTGGACGACGGCCGACGACTGCTGGATCGAGGACCTGTTCGTCGGTGAGGAGGAACGCGGCCGCGGGCTGGGCGAGGCGGTGGTCGACCTTGCGCTGAAGCGGGCGCGAGAGCGCGGCTGCCGCCGCGTCGAGCTGGACGTCAACGAGCGCAACGCGCCCGCGCTGGCCCTGTACCGGCGGCTGGGGTTCGAGATCAGCCGCAAGCCGCCGGGCGGGCGCGACGTGCTGATGCGCCGGCAGCTGGACGAATAGCGCCCGGTCAGCGCGCGATGGGAAGCCGGGCCGCCGAGGCGATCGGCCGCCGGGCGCGTGCCGGCCCGAACAGGATGATCCCCAGCTGGCGCGGCAGGCAGGCGCGCAGGCCGCCGCGTACGGGCCGGCCACCGAGCCGTCCCGATACGGCTCCCGTGCGGCTCACCCGCAGGATTCCAGGCGCGGCGGCGGACCCCTGCACGAGCAGCTCTCCTCCCCGCAGGGACCCGGTGACCGACACGCCGGGCACGTAGCTGAAGTGATGGAGCGCCACCGCGATGCGCCTGCCCAACAGCCGCAGCGTCATGGCGCCACTGCGCAGGGCGGGCTCCCGCGTGACGTGCACGCGGGGAAAGCGTCCCTCGTAGATGGGGTCGAGCACGTGCACGCGAGCATCGGCGAGCGTCGACGCCACCGCGCACAGCGTCCTCCCCGATCGCCCGGAGATTCCGGGAGCCGACCGCACCGCGGCCAGCGACGCCGGGGCGACGGGCGTCGCGCCCAGGAGGCGGCGTCCGCGGGTACAGACTCCCGTCGGCCGCCCGGCGAAGAACCGCAGCAGGGCGCGGGCCGAGCAGCCGCTGAGGTCGGTGGTCAGCGTGCTGTGCCCGGTGGCGGCGATCGGGACCAGGTGGGCGCCCGGAAGCGCACCGGCGACGGCCTGCGCGTCCTCGAGGGGCGTGCGGAGGTCGTCGACCCCATCCAGCAGCAGAGCGGAGACCGGCGGGAGCGGACCGGACTCGTCCGCCGCAGGACGGGTCGGCGCAGGCCAGGTGAGGCACCCCGAGATCACCGCCTCGAACGCGGTCTGGGCGTCGAAGGGGGCAAAGGCGGCGTCGCCGAGCGCCGTGGCCGCCGCGCGGGCCTGGGCCAGGCGGGCGCCGGGCGGGCTGGCCGGCGACCAGGGCTCGGGTGCCTCGGCGCAGAGCGTGGCCGAGTTCAGCGCCGCGCTGAACTCGCGCGGGTTCTCCGTCAGGTTGACCGCCTGCGCGATGCGCGACAGGCGCAGCAGCGGCGCGAGATCTCCCTGGCGCCACGACCGCAGGGCCCCGGGCAGCTCGGCGAAGATCGTGGGCGGCCCGAGGTCGCCGGTGACCACCAGGTTGAGCAGCGGCAGGCGCTCGACGCGAGCGGCGCGGCGCCGCCCGTCGGCCCCCACCACGTAGCCGAGCAGCGGTCCCGCGCGCAGGCTGGCCACCAGCGCCTGGAAGTCGCCTGCCGGGTCGGGCTCGAACGCTGCGCAGGCGCCATGGCAGATATCGCGCAGCACGCGAGCCACAGCGTTCAGCGTCGTCCGGGAGAAGGGGTCCTTCGCGAGTCCCACCACCGAGTCGAGCACCAGGCGCTGGACGCGCTGGGGGTAGCGGCGGGCGTAATCGAGCGCGACCTTGGTGCCGTAGGAGACGCCGATGATCGACAGGCGAGGAATGCCCAGAGCCGCCCGGACCGCCTCGATGTCGTCCGCGGAATCGACGCTCTCGTAGTAGTCGCGTCGGGGGCCCAGCCGCTGCGCGCACTCGGCCTGCTCGGGGTTGGCGTCGAAGTCGGTCGTGGTCTCCAGCAGCGGACACCGAAGCAGTCCCGACTGCCCCGTGCCGCGCTGATCGAACACCAGCAGGTCACGATGGCGCAGCAGGGGCGCGATCGGGGACAGGCGAGGGCTCACGAGGTCGGGAATCGTCGGGATTGCCGCCTGGCCCGGGCCACCGGCGAGGAAGAGGATGGTTCCCACCCGGCGGGCGCGGGCGGGCAGCAGGCGCACCGCCAGGGAGATACGCCCGGGCAGCGCGCCGGTCCGATCCAGGGGCACGCTGATCCGCCCGCACAGCAGCGCGGTAGTGCGCCCGCAGCGCCTGAGCGTCGACGCCTGCGCTTCCCCGGGGCCAATGCATGCCACGGCACAGGCCAGCGCCACGACAGCGGCCACGCCCCGCCCGTCTCGAAAGTCGCTGACGCGGTTGCGCACTGCGGCGCGCACACTACCTGGGCCGCGCGGCGCTCACGCCAGGCGACCGGCGTTGCCGGCATGGACGCGACGCTGCTCGGCGCTCCTGCGTCCCGGCGGCAGCGCGGCGGCATCGCCGCGCTCGTCGAGCTCGTCGAGGTAGCGGCGGTCCTCGTCCAGCAGAGCCAGCGCCCGCTCGCGCTCGAGTACCGCGCCGTGCCCGGGCACCACCGCCTCGGCGCGCCGCACGAGCGGGCGCAGCCGCTCGAGCGTGGCGCGATATCCGTCCAGCGAACCACCGGCGCGGATCGCGGGGATCTCGACCGGCGAGAGATAGTCCCCGCACGCGAGCACCTCTGCCCACGGGATCCAGACCGCCATCCCGTCGGCGGTGTGCCCGTCGGCGGGATGAAGCTCCAGCTCGCGGTCGCCGACGTCGCAGTAGCCGGGCACCGGCAGCGCCTGCGCCCCGGGCACCGACAGGGGCCGGGGCCGCTCGACGTAGTGGCGCTCGTCGAAGTCGCGCAGCTCGCGCTGGGCGCTCCCCGGCTCGGCCGCCAGCCGGGCCGCGGTCGTCTCGGCGCAGCCCAGCGGCGCCTGCGGAAACGCCTCGCGGCCCAGCAAGTGGTCCCAGTCGGCGTGGGTGGCGAGCAGCGCCTTCACGCCGAACCCCGCCTGGTCCAGCAGCGCCGGGAGGATCTCCAGCTCGTCCGGATACACCGGCGAGTCGATCAGCAACGCCTCGTCCCCCGCCCGGACGGCCGTGCATGTCGTCTGCCACACCCGGCTGCGGCACACCAGCACGTCAAGGTGAACCGCAACCGCCCTCACCGCCCCCGCCCCGACGTCCCGACAGCCGCTACAGCGCCCCCAGCAACTTGGCCGCCTCCCGCAGGTTGGGCACCTCCGCCGTCGGCGGCTTCTGGCCGCTCTCGAGCTTCTCCCGGTGGCGATTGACCCATACGACGGGAAGCCGCTTCTTCAGGCAGGGCGCGACGTCGTAGTAATAGGAAGCGGCCACGTGGACCCAGCCCCGTCTGCCGCCGATGCGCCGCTCGCACTCGGTGAAGTGCGCGGGGTCGGGCTTGTAGGAGCGGACCTGCTGGGCGGTCACCACCAGGTCGAAGTCGGAACGGAAGTGGCGCCGGGTCAGCCCCAGCAGCTTGTCGTCGATGTTCGAGATGAGGCCGATGTTGTACTTCTTGGCGAAGCGGTCCAGCTGGGCGTTGGTCTCCTTGAACGGCTTCCAGCGCGAGACCGAGTCCGGCAGGAAGCCGGACCGCGACGGCTCGAGCGGCCATCCGAGCTCCTTGGCGATCCGCACCGCGGTGCGCCGCAGGACCTCGGCGTAGAGCTCGTAGGAGCCCGACTGGATCTCCTTCTGGATCGAGTGGAAGAGCGGGATGAGCTCGTCGCGCTCGATCGTGAACCCGTCACGCGCGGCTTCGGCCGTGAACGCCTCGTAGACGCCGGTCTCCCAGTCGATCAGGGTTCCGTAGACGTCGAAGGTGACCCACTCGATCCGCTTGGGCAAGGGCATGGGAAGCGGGCATTATGAAGACGCCCCGGCGCGCGCGCTGCCCGCTCAGGGGATCGAGTAGGGTGCCCGGCCCGTGGATCTCCTTGAGTACCAGGGCAAGCAGCTGTTCGCCCGACACGGGATCCCGGTGCCCGAGGGCCGCTATGCCGACACGGTCGCCGAGGCGGTGGCGGTGGCCGACGAGCTCGGCTATCCGTGCGTCGTCAAGGCCCAGGTCCAGATCGGCGGCCGCGGCAAGGCGGGCGGAATCCGGATCGCCCACGGCTCCGACGAGGCTCGTGATCACGCCGAGGCCATTCTGGGCATGCAGATCCGGGGGCTGACCGTCAGCGAGCTGTGGATCGAGCGGGCGTCGGACATCGCCGCCGAGTACTACGCGTCGATCGTCTTCGACCGCTCGGCCAAGGCGCCGCTGGTCATGCTGTCCACCAGGGGTGGCGTGGACATCGAGGAGGTCGCGGCCTCGGAGCCCGGCGCCATTGCGCGCCTGCACGTGGATCCGCTGATCGGGTTCCAGGCTTTCCACGGGCGCCGGCTGGCCTACGAGGCGCGGGTGGACGCCGACGTGATGCGCCCGCTGGGCGCCATGCTCGCCAGGCTCTACGAGGCGTTCGTCGAGGAGGAGGCGATGCTGGTCGAGGTCAACCCGCTGATCGTGGTCCCGGGCGCGGCGGACGGTGAGGGCGCCCGCCAGGTGGCGGCGCTGGACGCCAAGGTGACGCTGGACGCGAACTCGCTGTTCCGCCACCCGGACAACGCCCAGCTGCGCGACCCATCGGCCGAGGACCCGCAGGAGCAGATGGCCAAGGAGCGCGGGCTGACGTACGTCAAGCTCGACGGCAACATCGGGATCCTCGGAAATGGCGCCGGACTGGTGATGTCGACGCTGGACGTGGTCGCGCAGGCGGGCGGCGCGCCGGCCGACTTCCTCGATGCGGGCGGCGGCTCGAAGGCCGAGGCGATCGTCGCCGCGGTCGAGGTGATCCTGTCCGACCCCAAGGTCGACGCCGTGCTGTTCAACATCTTCGGCGGCATCACCCGCTGCGACGAGGTCGCCCGCGGGCTCATCGAGGCGTTCTCGCGGGTGGAGGTGAAGGTCCCGTTCGTGGTCCGGCTCGACGGGACGAACGACGAGGAGGGTCGGCGCCTGCTGGCCACCGCCGACCTGCCCAACGTGCACGTCGAGGAGACCATGCTCGGCGCGGCGGCGCGAGTGGTGGAGCTGGCGGGGGGCGCCGGGGACGGGCGTGTCGACGTCGCGGAGTCGTCGGCCGGGATGGGCGCCGCGGGCGATCCGAGCCGGGTCGCCGACGCCGGCGAGGAGCGCCTGCCTTGAGCGTGGTCGTCGACCGGGAGACGCGGCTGTGCGTCAGCGGCCTCACCGGGCGAGAGGGCTCCTTCCACGCCCGCAACAACCGGGCCTACGGGACCCAGGTGGTCGCCGGCGTCACGCCGGGCAAGGGTGGGCAGGAGATGGACGGCGTTCCGGTGTTCGACACCGTTCACGACGCGGTGGGACGCACCGGGGCCAACACCTCGATGATCTTCGTCCCGCCGCCGTTCGCGGCCGACGCGATCCTGGAGGCGAACGACGCCGGCATCGAGACAATCATCTGCATCACCGAGGGCATTCCGGCGCACGACATGCTGCGCGTCTACACGCACCTGCGACGCGGCTCGACCCGGCTCATCGGCCCCAACTGTCCGGGCGTGCTCTCGCCCGGCAAGGCCAACGTGGGGATCATTCCCGCCGCCTTCTTCTCGGAGGGCAACGTCGGCCTCGTCTCGCGGTCGGGCACGCTGACCTACCAGATCGGCCACGAGATCGCTCAGCGGGGGTTCGGCAACTCGTCGATCGTGGGCATCGGTGGAGATCCGATCGTCGGATCCGACTTCATCGACGTGGTGGCGCTGTTCGAGGACGATCCCGAGACCGAGCTGATCGTGATGTGCGGCGAGATCGGCGGAGACGCGGAGGAGCGCACCGCCGACTACATCGCCGAGCATGTCGGCAAGCCGGTGATCGGGTACATCGCCGGCTTCACCGCGCCGCCGGGGAAGACGATGGGCCACGCCGGGGCGATCGTGTCGGGCTCGCAGGGCACCGCCCAGGCCAAGGCCGAGGCGCTGGAGGCCAGGGGAGTCCGCGTCGGCCGCACGCCCACCGAGGTGGCCGAGCTCGCCGCGCAGATCCTGGGCCGGGTCCGCGCCTGAGCCGCCGCCGCGTCTAAGCTTGCGCGGTGAGTCCGGACGGCAGCATCTCCTTCGCGCGCGGCGCCCCCTCACTGGACATCGTGGACGGCGACGGCCTGCGGGCCTCGGCGCAGCGGGCGTTCGCCGCCGACCCGGCCGGAGCGTTCTCGTACGGGACCTCGGGCGGCTACGGGCCCCTGCGCGAGTGGATCGCCGAGCGCCACCAGGTTGCTCTCGAGCACGTCGCCGTGACCAACGGGTCGATGCAGGCGGCGGCCTTCCTGTTCGACGCACTGGTCGAGCCCGGGACCGAGGTGGTGGTCGAGCGCCCCACCTACGACCGCACGCTGCTGTCGCTGCGCGAGCGCGGAGCCGACGTCCACGCCGTCGCGCTCGGGCCCGACGGCATCGAGACCGGCGAGCTCGAGCGGCTGCTCGAGGACGGCGCCGCTCCCCGCCTGGCCCACGTCATCCCCAATTTCCAGAACCCCAGCGGATGCACGCTCTCGGCGGCCAAGCGCGCGACCCTGCTCGAGCTCGCCGACCGCCACGGGTTCGTCATCTTCGAGGACGACCCCTATGGCGAGCTGCGCTTCGAGGGCGAGCCGATCCCGTCCATGGCGTCGACCGCCCCCGCTCAGGTCGTGTATGCGTCCTCGTTCTCCAAGACGATCTGCCCCGGCGTCCGGGTGGGCTACCTGATCGGGCCGCCCGGGCTGATGGCCGAGGTGCGCCGGCGGGCCACCAACACCTACATCTCGCCGAGCATGGTCTCCCAGGCCATCGTCAACGAGTTCTGCCGCAGCGGCGCGATAGACGCGTCGATCGCCACCGTCCGCCGCGCGCTGGCCGAGCGGGCACGCGCGCTGGCGCAGGCGCTGCGCCGGGAGCTACCCGAGGCCCGCTTCTCCACGCCCCAGGGCGGCTACTTCATGTGGGTCGAGCTGCCGGAGGACACCGACGTGGCGGAGCTGTTCGACGCCGCGTCGCAGCGCGGCGTGTCGTTCGTCAAGGGCAGCGACTTCCTGCTGGAGGGCGGCGGCAATGCCCTGCGGCTCGCCTACTCGGCGGTCACCCCCGAGCAGATCGACGAGGGCGTGGCGCGGCTGGCCGACGCCGCCCACTCGGTCGGCGTCGCCTCCTGAGCCGGCGCCCCTAGCGGCCGTAGCGCTCGCGGCCGAGCACGAGCTGCTCGGGCAGCGCGGTCCGCGGCGGAGGCGATGGATCGGCCAGCACCGAGACGGTCTCGGCGACGCTGAGGGTCAGCTCGCAGCGGCTGCCCGCCGCGCTCTCGACGACGACCTCGTCGGTGTCCGAGGCCGCCACTCTGCCCGTCAGCCCGGGCTCGAGCCCCGAGGCCTTGAGGTAGTGCAGCAGGTCCTCGGCCTCGTTCTCGAAGCGCAGCACGGTGATCGACGCCCCGGCCTGGACATCGGCCAGCGGGACTCCCTGGATGCGCTGGCCCGGGACGATCGGGTGCCCGTGGGGACAGGTCCTGGCGTCGCCCACCGAGGAGCGCACATAGGCCTCGAACCGGGGCGACATCGCGTGCTCCAAGTGCTCGGCCTCCTCGTGGACGTCGTCCCAGGGGACCCCCACCACGTCGGTCAGGAAGCGCTCGATCAGGCGGTGGCGGGAGACGATCTCCTCCGCGTGGCGACGCCCGTCGCCGGTGAAGTGGATCGCCCTGTCGCTATCGCGGGTGACGTAGCCGTCCCGCTCCAGACGACCGATCATCTCGTGCACGGTCGGAGCCGACAGCTGCATCGCCCGGGCCAGGTTCGCGCCGGTCATCGGCAACCCCGCCTCGTCCAGCCAGAACAGCGACTGGAGGTACTCCTCCTCGGCCTCGGTGGCGTGGTCGTCGGCCATCGCGACAAGCGTACCGGCGGCCGGCCCGCCGCATCCCGTAGGCTCGCGGGCGGTGCAGATCGGGCCCGGAACCCGTGCGCTGGTCACCGGCGCCTCCCGCGGCATCGGCCGCGCACTCGTGCAGGCGCTCGCCCGGCGGGGCGCGGCCGTCGGCCTGCTGGCGCGCTCCACCGGCGAGCTGGAGGCGCTGGCGGCCGAGCTTCCCGGCGAGCACCAGCCACTCCCCGCCGACGCCGGGGATCGAGAGGCGGTCGAGGAGGCGGTGGGCCGCTTCGTCGAGGCCGTGGGCGGGCTGGAGCTGGCGGTGGCGAATGCGGGCATCGCCAGCTACGGGCCATTTCGCGACATGAGCTGCGAGACGGTGGAGCGCATGACCCGCGTCAACTGGCTCGGCACCGTCTACCTGGTCAACGCCGTCCTGCCGGGCATGCTCGACCGCGCCAATGGGCACATCGTGATCGTCTCGTCGGGGGCCGGACATCGCTCGTTCCCCGCGGCATCCGTCTACGGCGCCACCAAGGCCGCCCAGCGGATGTTCGGCGAGGCGCTGCGCCACGAGCTGGCGGGCACCGGTGTGTCGCTGACCATGGTCTATCCGGGTGAGATCGCCACCGCCCTGCACGACCACGAGAAGGAGACCATGCCCGACTGGTACCGAGGCGATGACGCCGTGGCCCCGGAGCGACTGGCCGAGAAGGTCATCGAGGGCGTCGAGGGCGACGCCCGCAGCGTCTACTACCCGCGGCTGGTCAGGTTCCTGGGCGCGATGCACGGCGTCTCCCCGCGCGCTTCGGACGCGATGCTGCGGGCGCTGCGGGGGACCACGGCGGCGCCCCGGCGCGACTAGATGAGGGTCTCGGCCAAGGCGGACTACGCGGTGCGAGCGGCGATCGAGCTGGCCGCCGCCGGAGGCGAGCTGGTCAAGGGTGACCACCTCGCCCGGGCGCAGGGAATCCCGCTCAACTTCCTGGAGAACATCCTGGTGGATCTCAAGCAGGCCGGCCTGGTCGGGAGCCGGCGCGGGCCAGAAGGCGGCTACTGGCTGGACCGTCCCGCCGCCGAGGTCTCGGTCGCCGACATCATGCGGGCGGCCGAAGGCCCACTCGCCAGCGTGCGGGGCGAGCGCCCGGAGTCACTGCGCTACGACGGATCGGCCGAGCCGCTGCAGGAGGTCTGGATAGCCCTGCGCGCCAACGTGCGCGGAGTCCTGGAGCAGGTGACGCTCGCCGACGTCGTGGCCGGGCGCCTGCCTCGGTCAGTGCGCGCCGTCGCCCGCGACCCCGACGCCCGCCGTCGCCGCTGACCCGTCGGCCGGCAGGGCGCCCCCCCGGTCGGCGCGCATCCACACGATCTGGCCGGGCTCGAGCTCGAGCTCGCCCGCGCGCACCCGGGTCACCTGTACGGCGACGCGCCGTCCGTCGGCGACCTCCAGCTCCACGCGCACCTCGAAGCCGAGATGGGTCACGCGCTTGACCATCGCCTCCTCGGCGCTCCAGTCGGGGACCGGCAGGATCTCGATGTCGTGCGGTCGCACCAGGGCGTCGCCCAGCTCCGCGACCGGGCCGATGAAGCGCATCACGAACTCGCTGGCGGGACTCTCGTACAGGGCGCGCGGCGCAGCCACCTGCTCGACGCGGGCTTCGTTCATGACCACGATCTGCTCGGCCACATCCATGGCTTCCTCTTGGTCGTGGGTCACGAACACGGTCGTCACGTGGACGCGGTCGTGGAGGTCGCGCAGCCATTCCCGCAGCTCCTTGCGGACGTTGGCATCCAGGGCGCCGAACGGCTCGTCGAGCAACAGCACGCGGGGTTCCACCGCCAGCGCCCGGGCCAGCGCCATGCGCTGGCGCTGGCCGCCCGAGAGCTGCGCCGGGTAGCGATGGGCGAACCCGGAGAGATGCACGAGGTCGAGCAGCTGGTCCACACGGTCGCGGATCTCGCTCCGCGGACGCTTGCGGATGCTCATCCCGAAGGCGACGTTGTCGCGCACCGTCATGTGCTTGAACGCGGCGTAGTGCTGGAAGACGAAGCCGACGCCGCGGCGCTGGGCCGGGAGGTTGGTCGCATCCCGGCTCTCGATGCTGACGCTCCCACTGTCGGGCGACTCGAGCCCTGCGATCACCCGCAGCAGGGTGGACTTGCCGCTTCCGCTCGGGCCCAGCAGCGCCGTGAGCGAGCCGTCCCGGACGCGCAAGGACACGTCGTCGAGGGCCAGGAAGTCGCCGAAGCGCTTGGATACGCCCACCACCTCGATGCTCATCGCGTCACCTCCTCGCGCTTGAGCAGGTTCATGCTCAGCACGGTCAGAAGGGCCATGGCGGCCAGCACGACCGAGGCCGCATAGGCCCCGGCCAGGTCGAAGTTCTGGAAGGCCTGCTCGACGTGGACCGGCAGCGTCTCGGTCTGGCCCGCCAGCTTGCCCGAGACGACGCTGACCGCCCCGAACTCGCCGAGCGCGCGCGCCGTGGTGAGAACGATGCCGTAAGCGACGCCCCAGCGGATCGAGGGCAGGGTCACCCGCCAGAAGGCCTGCCAGGCCGAGGCACCGAGCGTCGAAGCCGCCTCCTCCTGCTCGGAGCCGATCTCGCGCAGCACGGGCACCACCTCTCTGACCACGAACGGAAGCGAGACGAAGACGGTTGCCAGGATCATCCCCAGCGGGGCGAAGATGACCTGGATCCCGTGGTCGGCGAGCCAGGTTCCGAACCAGCCGGTGCGCCCGTAGACCAGCACCAGCGCCAGCCCCACCACCACCGGGGACACCGCGAACGGCAGGTCGATGAGCGCGTTGAGGAGCGCCTTGCCCGGGAAGCGGTGGCGGACGAGCACCAGCGCGCAGGCCACCCCGAAGACCGTGTTGGCCGGCACGGCGACGGCCACCATCAGGAGGGTGAGCCAGAACGCGTGTACCGCGTCGGGAGCGGTGACCGCCGCCCAGGCCGCCGCCGCCCCGTGCTCGAAGGTGCGGTAGAAGACCATCGCCACGGGCAGCACGAGCAGCAGCCCGAGATAGATGAGCGCGATCGAGCGCAGGCCGCGGTCAGCCCTCATGGCGCGCCCTCCAGCGGCCCGCGGCGGCCACCGCCAGCAGGAGCAGGAACGAGACCGCCAGCAGCACGACCGAGACCGCGGCCGCTCCGGCGACGTTGTCGGACTCGATCTGGCTGAAGATGAAGACCGACGCGACCTCGGTCTTGAACGGCAGGTTGCCGGAGATCAGCACCACCGCTCCGAACTCGCCCATGCACCGGGCGAACCCCAGGCCCACGCCGGCGAGCATGGCGGGGGTCAGGTTGGGGAGGATGATGCGCCGGAACACCGTCGGCCGGCCTGCGCCGAGCGACGCCGCAGCCTCCTCCATCTCGCGGTCGAGCTCGATGAGCACCGGTTGCACCGCGCGTACGACGAACGGCAGCGTGACGAACAGGAGCGCGAGCACTATGCCGACCCGGGTGAAGGCGACGCTGAACCCGAACGGCCCCTTGGGCCCGTAGAGGGCCAGAAGCGTGAGGCCGGCGACGATCGTCGGCAGGGCGAAGGGCAGGTCGATGAGGCCGTTGACGATCGCCTTGCCCCGGAAGTCGTCGCGGACGAGGACCCACGCGATCAGCGTCCCGAACACGAGGTTTATCGCCACCGTGGCCAGCGAGACGGCCAGCGTCAGTTCGAGGGCGGTCACCGCCTGGCGCGTGGTCACCGCCTCCCAGAACGTCGAGCCGCCGGCCTGCGCCGATCGGACGATCACCGCCGCCAGCGGCAGCAGAACGAACACGCTGAGATAGATCGCGACCGCTCCGCGCCCCAGCGCGGCGCGCGCCGCCCGCCCGACCCGGGGCGGCGCGAGCGGCGCCGGAAGCGGCGTGGCCAGGGTGGAGGGGCTACTTGGCAGTGGAGACCCCCAGCGACTGCTCGATCTTGGCGACCGATCCCTTCTGGGGATCGAAGAACTGGTCGGTCACCGTCGACCAGCCGCCCAGGTCGGTGATCGTGAACAACCCCTTGGGCGTGGGGAACCTGGCCTTGTCGAGGAGGGCGCGGTCGACCGGGCGGTAGCCCTTGGACTGGAAGACCCGCTGGGCCGCGGGCGTCCGCAGGTAGTCGACGAACTCGCGCGCCTTCCTGGGATTGCTCGAGTTGGTGGTCACCGCGACCGGGTTCTCGATCAGGACCGTCCGGTCGGGCACGACGTAGTCGACCTCCTCGCCCTTGCGCTGGGCGGTGATCGCCTCGTTCTCATAGGCGATGAGAACGTCGCCCTTGCCGCCCGTGAACGTCTGCAGCGACTCGCGCGCGCTCTTGTCCTGCACGGGGACGTTCTTGAACAGCGCCTTGAGGTACGCGAGCGCCTGGGCGGGCGTCCGGCCGGCCTTGACCTGCGCGCCGTAGGCGGCCATCACGTTCCAGCGCGCCCCGCCGGAGGTGAACGGGTTGGGCGTGATCACCTGGACGCCCGGCTTGACCAGGTCGCTCCAGCCACGGATGTGCTTCGGGTTGCCCTTGCGCACCGCCAGCACCACGACCGAATCGGTGACCATCCCCTTGTAGCGGTCCTTGTCCCAGCTCGGGGAGACCAGCCCGGCCTTCACCAGCTTGCTGACATCCGGCGCCAGGGACAGCGCGACGACGTCCGCGCGCAGGCCGGACTGGACCGCCCGGCTCTGATCGCCGGACGCGCCGTAGGACTGCTGGAAGCCGATCCCCTTGCCCTGGGCGGTCTTGTCGAAGGCCGGGATGATCTCTCCGTATGCCTCCTTGGGCGTCGAGTAGGCGACGAGCGTGAGCTTCGACGAGCCCTGGCCGCCGCCTCCGGCGGAGCCACCGCAGGCCGCCAGCGCGGCCGAGGCGGCCGTCACGACCAGCGCGACCACGAGGCGATGAACAAGACGCATACAGATAGATCCTTTGTTGATTAGGTTTATGAAGAATGGGAACGATAGCAGCCCGGGTGCCGGAGCGTGCTGCGGCGCCGCCATACTGCGCGCGTGGCGCTCGCGCTCTCCCCTCCCCTCAAGCCGCAGCTGGCCCTCGCACGCCGGCAGCTGCCGGACGGCGAGGGCTGGGCGTTCGAGCCCAAGTACGACGGCTTTCGCGCGATCGCGTTCCTGGACGGCGCCAACGTGCACCTGCAGTCGCGCGGCGGCAAGCCGCTGTCGCGCTACTTCCCGGAGCTCGCCTTCCCGGCCGGTCGTTACGTGCTGGACGGCGAGATCGTCGTGTCCGGCGATGGCGACCGCCAGGACTTCGACGCCCTTCAGCAGCGCATCCACCCGGCGGCATCCCGGATCGCGCGGCTGGCGGCCGAGACCCCCGCGGAGTACGTCGCCTTCGACCTGCTGGCCCGTGACGACGCGACCTGCCTCGAGCGGCCGTTCGCGCAGCGGCGAGCCGCGTTGGAGCGCCTCGACCGCGGCCCGGTGGCGCTGTCGCCGCTGACCCGTGTGCGGGGAGAGGCCGAGCCATGGTTGCGCGAGGCCGAGGGCGTCATCGCCAAGCAGCTGGACGCCCCCTACCGGCCGGGCGAGCGCAAGGGGATGGTCAAGGTCAAGCGGGTGCGCACGATCGACTGCGTGGTGGTCGGGTGGCGCCCCGGCAAGGAGGCCGGGACGGTGGGCTCGCTGATCCTCGGCCTCTACGACGGCGGCGAGCTGCGCGTCGTGGGGCACACCTCCGGATTCACCGCCGCGCAGAAGCGCGAGCTGGTCGTCCGGCTACGGCCGTACGAGACCGGCGAGCGCGGCAGCGGGGACCCCAGCCGCTGGACGTCGGGGCGCGAGCTCGAATGGGTGCAGCTGCGTCCGGAGCTGGTGGTCGAGGTGAGCTTCGACCACACCTCCAGCGGACGCATCCGCCACGGCACGAAGCTCGAGCGCTGGCGCGAGGACAAGCCTCCGCGCGAGTGCAGGTTCGACCAGCTCGAGAGCTAGCCCGCCCGCTAGTCGCGCTCGCCGAACTCGTCCGGGTGTCCCTGGCCGGTGCGGTTGGCGCCGCCGGTCCGACGCTGCGCAGCCGGGCGCCGCCCGCCACGGCCGGGCGGCTGGGGGTCGCCGACCCGGCCGGGACGCGGGCGGTCGCGGTCGCGGCTGGGCTGGACCCGCTTCGGTTCCCCCCGCTGCTTGCGGAAGTGCGGAGGCCACGGCGCGTCGCCGAGCCCCTCCGCCTCGTCGCGGGCGGCGAGCTCCAGCAGCGACTCGAGCGAGCCCGCGTGGCGGTCGATGTCGGCGGCGGGGTCCCCGTGCTCGCGCAGCCGGGCGGGGACCGTGTCCAGGCGCAGATCCGGGGGCTCGGCGTCGGGCACCTCTTCCCAGTCCAGCGGGCAGGACACCCGCGCGTCGGGCGTCGGGCGAACCGAGTAGGCGGAGGCTACGGTGCGGTCCCGGGCGTTCTGGTTGTAGTCGACGAAGACGCCGTGGCGCTCCTCCTTCCACCATTTGCTGGTGGCCAGCTCGGGGGACCGGCGCTCCACCTCGCGGGCCAGCGCCAGGGCCGCCCGCCGCACCTCGGCAAAGCCGCGCTGCGGCCGTATCCGGACGTTGACGTGCATGCCCTTGGACCCCGACGTCTTCGGGTACCCGCGCAATCCGTGCTCGTCCAGGACCTCGCGAGCCACCATGGCGACACGCCGGACGTCGTCCCACGAGGCGCCCGGGGTCGGGTCGAGGTCCACGCGCAGCTCGTCGGGATGGTCGAGGTCGGCGCGCCGGGCCGGCCACGGGTTGAAGTCGACCACGCCCAGGTTCACCGCCCAGGCCAGGTGCGCCGCGTCGTCGACCACCAGCTCGGTGGCGGTGCGACCCGACGGGAAGGTGACGGTCGCGGTCTCGAGCCACTCGGGGGTCGAACGGGGGACGCGCTTCTGCCAGATCGGCTCGTGCTCGATCCCGTCGACGAAGCGCTTCATGACCGTGGGGCGCTCGCGCAGGTGGACGAGCGCCGCCTGTGCGGCGGTCAGGTAGTAGCCCACGAGATCGAGCTTGGTCCACCCCGGCTTGGGGAAGTAGACCTTGTCCGGGTTGGACAGCCTGACCTCGCGCCCGTCGATCTCGATGGTGGTGTGCTGCCCCCTGGCCACGGGAGCAGGGTGACAGGATGGACGGCGTGGCCACCGCCCGACCGGTGCTCGCCGCGCCGGACTCGTTCAAGGGCACCCTGTCCGCCGTGCAGGTGGCGGAGGCCCTGGGGCGCGGCCTGGAGGGTGCCGGCTGGCGCTGTGACCGCTGCCCGGCCGCCGACGGGGGCGACGGCACCCTGGAGGTGCTTCTCCACGCCCTCGGCGGCGAACTGGTGGAGGCCGATGTCCACGATCCGCTGGGACGCCCGATCCGGTCCGCCTTCGCGTTGATCGAGGGCGGCCAGCGCGCCGTGGTCGAGATGGCGAGGGCGAGCGGGCTGGCGCTGGTGGCCGAGGCCGAACGCGATGCCGAGGCGGCGTCGACCGCGGGCACCGGAGAGCTGATCGCCGCCGCGGCGCGGTCGGGCGCGAGCGAGGTGCTGGTCGGCGTGGGGGGGAGCGCCACCACCGACGGCGGCGCGGGCGCGATCGCCGCGATCCGGGCCGCGGGCGGACTGCATGGCGCCCGTCTCGTGGTGCTGTGCGACGTCCGCACCCCGTTCGAGCGCGCGGCCGAGGTGTTCGGGCCCCAGAAGGGCGCCGACCCGCAGGCGGTGAGACGCCTGAGCCGGCGCCTGCAGCGTCAGGCCCGCGAGCTGCCGCGCGATCCCCGGGGGAGGGCGATGACCGGCTGCGCGGGAGGGCTGTCCGGCGGCCTGTGGGCGGCGTTCGCGGCCCGGCTGGCGCCGGGAGCGGCTTTCGTGCTCGACGCGGTGGATTTCGATGCCCGCGCCCGCGGTGCCTCCGCCGTCGTCACCGGTGAAGGCCGTCTCGATATCCAGTCGTTGGAGGGCAAGGCGGTCGGAGAGATCGCGACCCGCTGCCGCCAGCGCGGGATTCCCTGCCATGCGGTGGTCGGCGGCAGCACCCTGGACCGCTTCGGCCAGCGCCTGCTCGACCTGCAGACAGTCGACCTGGCGGGTACGCCGGCGGACATCGAGGCCGCCGGCCTGCGGCTGGGCGAGCGGCTCACGACCGAGCGCGGCCGATAGCCTCGCGCCCCGTGGCGGGCAAACGCCGACCCCATCTGCGGGTTCCGCATCCGGGCAATCGCCGCGCGGTGGTGATCGGGGCGGGGTCGTTCGGCACCGCGGTCGCGGTGCTGCTGGTGCGCGGGGGACTGCGCACGACTCTGCAGACACGGAGTCCCGAGCAGGCCCAGCGGCTCGCCGTGGACCGAGTCAACGACCGCTACCTCCCGAACGTTCGGCTTCCCCGGGAGCTGGGGATCGAGGACGCTTCGGCGGGGGTGGGCCGCGCCGAGTACGTCTTCCTGGGCGTTCCGTCGCGCGGGCTGGACGAGGTGATCACCGGCCTGGCCGGCGGCGGGCTGCGCCCGGGCGCGGCGGTGGTCTCGCTGGCCAAGGGGCTCGTGCCCCCCGACGGCGGGGCGCCCACGATGATCCTCCGCGAAAGCCTGGGAGCGGCGCGCGTCGCCTGCATCGGGGGGCCGGCCCACGCCGAGGAGATGGTCAGCGACGGCGCCGTCCTGGTGGCGGCCTCGACCGCCGAGCGCCTGGCCGGCGCGCTCGCCCAGGTCTTCACGCGAGCGGGCGTGGTGTGCGAGGTCTCCGACGACCCGGTGGGCGTTGAGCTGGCGGGAGCGGCCAAGAACGCCGCCGCCCTGGCCACCGGCGCCACCGAGTCGCAGGGGCTGAACGCCGCCGGGGCGGCGGCCGGCCACATCTTCGCGGAGGTGTGGCGGCTGGCCGCCCGGCAGGGGGCGCGTGCCGAGTCGCTCATCGGCCTGGCGGGGACCGGCGACCTCGTGGCCACCGTCCTGGCGCCCCAGAGCCGCAACCGGCGGGCGGGCGAGCTGCTCGCCGAGGGCGTCTCCAGCGCCGATGTGCCGGCCCGGATCGGCCAGGCGGTGGAAGCCCTGGAATCGGTTCCGCTGCTGGCGTCGGCGCTCGAGCGGGCCGGCGTGGACGCTCCGGTGACCGCGGCGCTGGGCCGCCTGATCTCCGGCGAGCTGCCGCTCGACGACTGGGTGGCGCTGGTCCGCACGACCGTCCCGGTCCCCGCCCGGTTCGCGCGGCGCGGTTTCTGGCGGAGGGTGTGGGCGCGGGTGCGCAGCTGGTTCGGGCGCCGCGGCGCCGGCTGAGGACGCGGTCGCCGGAGAGCCACCGGGTCGGCTACCGGCGCGGCCCCTCGGCGAGCGTCGTCACCACCGCCTCGTACACGCCGGCGCCGTGGTCCTGGGTGGCGATGCGGACGTTGCCGCGGCCCGCGATCGTCTCGCGGAGGGTGGGGTCGCGCTCGACCGCGTTGGCGACCAGCCAGAACGTCTCCACCACCGCTGCCGCCTCCATGTCCTCGCGGGAGTCGCCCACCGCGATGCACTCCTGCGCGCCGTAGCCGCGCACCTGCATGTGACGCGCCACCGCCCGCGCCTTGGACGCGCCGGAGGGGATCAGGTGATAGGCGTGCAGGCCGTCCACCTCCAGCGTCGGCGAGCGACGACGGATCGCCCCGTTGTCGACCAGACGCAGGTTTCCGTGCCCTCGAGAGCGCAGCACCTCGCCGACCTCGCCGGTATCGACCCGGCCCCGGAACAGGTGCGAGACCTCGCGGTCGGTGTGCCACGGCGAGTGGTACTCGAGGCGACCGGCGAAGCGCTCGAGCAGCAGGTCGGGCGCCCCCGAGGCGGTGATCTGATCGTGGATCGTCTTCTCCCCCGGGACCAGGTCGTCGGTGAGGAACTCCTCCTCACCGTCGATGACCAGGCCGCAGCCCACCTCGTATATGTACGCCGTGGATCCGATCAGGCGGGCGTCCTCGAAGACCTGCGCCTTGCGCCGGCCCGAATAGATGACCACCTCGGCACCGGCGCGGTGGCAGGCCTCCAGCGCCCGAACGCCCAGCAGCGTGAAGTCGCCCTCGCCGTCGCGCAGCAGCGACGCACCGCGCCCCAGCAGGGTGCCGTCGAGGTCGCAGTAGACGCAGCGCACCGGCGCGAGTGTATGGGGGGCTCAGTGCGCCGCGCGCACCGAGCGCAGCGGTGGCCGCTCGACCAGCCCCGAGCCCATCGGGCCGGAGCTCATGCGTCCCTCGCGCTCCAGGCGGTCGACGACCGCCGCCAGGACCGCAGCTGCCATGGGCACCAGCGCGCTGAGGGGCTGGTGGCGGTTGCGCCGGGTGTCGAGGTCGACCTGGGCGATCGAGTCGACGCCGACCTCGCGGTAGGCGTCGATGAGCATCGCGATCTCGACCGCGTACCCGGTGGCGAACGGAAGCGCCTCGAGCAGCGCGCGCTCCGCCGCGACCTCGCCGGCGAGCGGCTGGCGAATGTCGGCCAGATCGGGATAGAACCGGGCGAGCAGCGGGCGCGCCGCGAGCTCGTTGACCCGCCCGCCACCCTCCGGCAGCTCGATGTCGCCGACGCGGAACGGGCGGCGGAAGGCCCCCTTGACGAACCTGACTTCGTCCTGGCAGAGGAGCGGGCCGAGCATCCCGCAGGCGAACCGCGGGTCGAAGTCCTCGGTGTCGCCGTCCAGGTAGCAGACGACGTCGCCGGTGAGGACCGAGAGGCCCCGCCACATCGCGTCGCCCTTGCCCAGTACCGGCCCGGCCCAGGGCAGCAGCTCGGACTCCTGGTGGACCTCCGCCCCGTGCTCGGCGGCCACCTGGGCCGTGCCGTCCTCCGAGGCGGCGTCGACCACCACGACCTGGTCGACCACGCCCAGCTCGCGCAACCCTCCCAGCGTGTCCACGATCGGGCCGATCGAGCCGGCCGTCTCACGGGTGGGAACGCAGACCGACACGCTGCGTCGGCGCTCGACGGCGAGCCGCTGGGCCGCGAACTCGGAGTGGCGGAACGAGCGGATCCTGGCCATGGGGTGTCCCGGAGGGCCGCGTACTATGGCAATCCGTGGCCGTCACGCGCACGAGAGAGCCCTGGACCGAGCTCCTGGACCAGGGCGGGCGCGACGACCGGCTGGTGGTCGAGTCGCGAACCGGGGCGCGGAGGGCAAGCGTGGTGCCTGCACCCGGCGATCTGCACCCTGCCGTGGTGGCTGCGCTGCGGCACACAGGGATCGAGTCGCTGTACTCGCACCAGGCCGAGGCGCTGGTGGCCGCCGAGAGCGGCCCGGTGATCGTCACCACCGGTACGGCCTCGGGCAAGTCGCTGTGCTTCAACCTGCCGACGCTCGACGTCCTCTGCTCGGATCCGCGCGCTCGCGCCCTCTACCTCTACCCGACGAAGGCGCTGGCGCAGGACCAGGCGCGCGCGCTGGGGCGGCTCGGGCTCGACCAGGTGCGCCCCGCGATCTACGACGGCGACACCCCGCAACAGGAGCGCGCCGCCATCCGTCGGCGCGCCAGCGTGGTGCTGACCAACCCCGACATGCTCCATGTCGGGATCCTTCCCCACCACGCCGCGTGGGGGGACTTCTTCGCCAACCTCGCGGCGGTGGTGGTCGACGAGGCGCACGTCTACCGGGGAGTGTTCGGCTCGCACGTGGCCAACGTGCTGCGTCGGCTGCGCCGCATAGCCGGCGCCTACGGCACCGAGCCACGATTCCTGCTGGCCTCGGCAACGATCGCCAACCCGGTCGAGCTCGCTGAGCGGCTCACCGGACTTGACGGCTTCAGCCTGGTCGACCGCGACGGGTCGCCGGCCGCCGCACGCCGGACCGCCATGTGGAATCCGCCCCTGCTCGACGAGGCGCTCGGCACGCGCCGCTCGCCCTTGGCCGAGGCGGCCGACGTGCTGGCGGAACTGGTCGAGGGCGGGGCCCGGACCATCTGCTTCATCAAGTCGCGCAAGGCGGTGGAGCTGATCGCCCGCTACACGCAGCTGCGGCTGGCGGAGACCGCGCCCGAGCTGGTCGAGGCGGTGGCGCCCTACCGGGCGGGCTACACGCCCGCCCAGCGACGCGAGCTGGAGCGCCGGCTGAGCGAGGGAGAGCTGCGGGCGGTCGTGACCACCGACGCGCTCGAGCTCGGGATCGACGTGGGGACGCTGGACGCGGCGGTGTGCGTGACCTTCCCGGGGACCGTCGCCTCGCTCCGCCAGATGTGGGGACGGGCCGGGCGCCGCGGCCGGGGGCTGGCCCTCTACGTGGCGGGGGAGGACGCGCTGGACCAGTTCTTCTGCCGTCATCCGGACGAGTTCCTGGATCGCCCGGTGGAGGCGGCGATCCTCGACCACGAGTCCGAGCAGATCCATCTCCAGCACCTGCGTTGCGCCGCCCACGAGGGACCGCTGTCGGTCTCCGACGCCGAGGTGCTGGGGCCGCGGTGGCGGGCGTACGCCGATCGGCTGGTGAGCGCCGGCGCGCTGCGCGAGCGGCGTGGCGCCTATGTCCCACGTCGCCCTGAGGAGTATCCGGCCGCGGCGGTGTCCCTGCGCTCCTCCGCGGCCGACGCGTTTGCGGTGATCGAGGTCTCCTCGGGCGAGCTGATCGGCACCATCGAGGCGGCGCGGGCGTTCGGGACCGCCCACCAGGGCGCGGTCTATCTGCATATGGGCCGCTCCTACGAGGTGCGCGCGCTCGACCTCGACGCTCGCCAGGCGCTGGTCGAGCGCTTCGACGGCGACTGGTACACCCAGGCCCGCAAGGAGACGTCGACCGACATCGAGCGGCTGCTCGACCGCCGCGAGGCACTCGGCGTGCCCCTGTCGTTCGGAACGGTGGCGGTGACCGAGCTAGTGCTCGGCTACCAGCGAAAGCGCCTGGCCGACCAGGAGCTGATCGACTTCAACGCGCTCGACCTGCCCGAGACCACCTTCACCACGCAGGCGCTCTGGTACGAGCTGCCGGAGGCGATCGTGGAGCGCGACTTTCCCTCGGAGTGCCTGCTCGGCTCTCTGCACGCCGCCGAGCACGCGCAGATCGCGGTGCTGCCCCTGCTGGCGATGTGCGACCGCTGGGACATCGGCGGGCTGTCCACCAACCTGCACCCGCAGACCGGCCGTCCCACCATCTTCGTCTACGACGGTCACCCCGGCGGCGTGGGGATCACCCGCCAGGGCTTCCTGCGGTTCGAGACCCTCGCCGCCGACGCCCATCGGCTGATCGCCGAGTGCCCCTGCCGCGAGGGCTGCCCCTCGTGCGTGCAGTCGCCAAAGTGCGGCAACCTCAACGAGCCGCTGGCCAAGGAGGGCGCGCGCGAGCTGCTGGCGCGGATGCTGGGGGCCGCCGAGCGGGCGGTCGCCCCCACCGGTCGCCCGCCCGACTGACCCGGTGCCCCGCTAGCATCGAAACCGAGGCGAGATAGCTCAGTCAGGTAGAGCACGCGACTGAAAATCGCGGTGTCCCCGGTTCGAATCCGGGTCTCGCCATCAGTCACACGCTGGGTGCTTGAGTCGACGGCTCGACCGCCACGAGCGTGACGTCGGCGGTCAAGATCGTCGCTTTGCCTACCTCGCGGTCTCCCACGACTAGAGCGGCTGATTGGCTTCTGCGCCGCAGGCAGCCTTTCCGCGACGGATGACGTAGGGCACCGACCTAGAGCCACGAGCGTCTACGGCTTGCGCCCGACCACCTCGTAGCGGTCGACGATTGGTTCGCGGGACGGGCGCACCGTCGCCTCGACTTTCGCGTGCGCCTCCTCGGCCAGCTCGTCGCTGGCGCTGAGGTCCTCGGCGGTGGCCCAGTAGGTGATGACGGCGGCGCGCCCAGCCTTCCAGTCCACAGCGAAAGTGACTCCCTCGAACCCTTGCTGCTGCTCGAGCTCCGCGAGGGGCTGCTCGAGTTCGCGGATCAGGTCCTTGATGCGCTCAACGGGTAGCCCGGCGTAACGGCTCAGTCTTACGTGCATTTGACCCTCCTCTCGAATCGAGTAGGAGCCTAACCCGCTCCGAGAGGAGGCCAGTTCGGCTAGCTAGGACGACGGCGGGTTTGTCCTCGGCGCGCGGCTCAGACGTATTCCTCGGGCATCGGGATGCATGTCGGCCTCGCCCGCTCAAACGCGCCGGTTAGGCTGCTCGCATGGCGAATCCACATCTGACCGGCGGCTGCGGCTGCGGTGCGGTCAAGTTCGAGATCGACGAACCGCTCGTTGGGGCGGCCTATTGTCACTGCACGCGGTGTCAGCGTCGCACAGGTGGGGCGGCATCCGCGTCGGCCCTGATGAAGCCCGGCTCCCTGCGCATCGTTCAGGGGGAGGCCAAGATCAAGGCGTGGACGCCCGAGGACGGGTGGGCGAAGCACTTCTGCGGAGAGTGCGGGTCCGCGCTGTTCGGCGGGCGAACCGAGGACGAGCATAGGATCGTGCGCATGGGTGTGATCGACGGCGACCCGGGCGTCCGGCCGATCGCCCGTCAGTTCGTCGCGAACGCCGCCCCCTGGGAGCCGGTCCCCGACGACGGTCTGCACCGTTTCGATGAGTCAATGCCGGTCCCCGACAACTAGCCGTTCGCGGGGCGACGATCGCTAAGCAGCGCTGCTGGAATCGACAATCCTTGCCAGCCCGCCCAGCAATCCCGGTAGCGGCGGCGCATCCAAGCGCCACTGACCACGCGAGCTGCGCCCACGGACCAGCAGGAATCCCCTCGGGTTGGTGGTCACTGTCCGGTACGTCCGAAACTGCCGAGCGCCGCGGGCGCGAAGCTGCACCCGCACCGGCACTCTTGCCCCATTCAGCGCCGCCCGCAGTTGCCCGAACACCGTGGACAGCAGCCAGCGCCGGGGGGCAACCTTGGGCAGCGCGAGTATCACCACCCCTTCCCAGACTCAGGGCGAGCTGAGCACCACGCCATAGAGCAGGTGGTCGCCGGCCAGGGCCAGGCGGTCGACCGGCCGCAGACGCTTGGCCTGCATGAGGTTCAGGGCGGGCGCAATTCCCAGCTCAAACCCAGCCACACGACGAGCCCATAGGTGGGACCGGCCCAGAAGCGGCGTCGCACGGCAGGCGGGAGTGTCCCGAACATCGCACCGGCGCCCGCTCCAAAGCCCCAGTGGGAAGCCTCGATGAGTGCCGTACGCTGCCGGCGCGGCGCGCGCCGCACCAGTCCGCGCAGACCGCGGGCGCGTTGGCGAGCGATGGCCTGGGGCGGAGTCTGTTCCAGGAGACCGAGCTGCGTCGTGATCACCCGCATTCCGGTCATGGCCATCGCGCCGACCGCTCCGCGCCCGGCCGAGCGGAGCATCTCGCGAGGACGTGAGCCCTCGCCCGCTCGTTGCGGGTCAGCGGCGTCCTGGCCGGCTTGCACCTCCATCGGATCAGGCTACCGTCCAGGGTGGGCTCGTATGCGTCGCGTTAGATCTGAGCGCAGGAGGGGTAAGCCGCGACCAGGGGCGTAGACGTCTGCGCAGACGTCGGCGCTCTCGCAGGAGGGCGGAGGCCTTGGTAATCGCGCAGCCGGGGCCTTCCCTCCTCCCGCTAGGCGCGAACTAATCGGAGGAGGGACGATGCACCTCGCGATACCGCTGGCCAAGATCGAGATCGCAGCCAGCTTCCAGAAGGCGCTGGACGCGTTCCTGGGCTTCCTGCCCAACCTGCTGGGCTTCCTGGTGATTTTGATCGTGGGCTACGTCGTGGCCAGGCTGGTCAAGGCAGTTGTTTCGAAGCTGCTCGAGAAGGTCGGCCTCGACCGGGCCCTGCACCGCAGCGAGGCCGGCCAGTACGTGGAGCGTGTCTCCCCCAACGCCAGCCCCTCGAGCTTCATCGGGACCGTGGTCTTCTGGCTGGTCTTTCTGTTCGTCCTGGTGGCGGCGATCGGGGCGCTGAAGATCCCCGCCGTAACTGCCTTCATGAACAAGGTCTTGACCTACCTGCCCAACGTGATCGCCGCGGTGGTGATCTTTGTCGTGGCCGCTGCGATCGCCGGAGCGATCGCCGGGCTGGTCCATCGCACGATGGGTGACACCGCCACCGGACGAGTGGTCCGCGCGGCGGTCCCCAGCCTCGTAATGGCCATCGCCGTGTTCATGATCCTCAACCAGCTGCACATCGCCCCGGAGATCGTGACCATCACCTACGCCGCGCTGATCGGCGCGGTGGCGCTGGGATCGGCGCTGGCCTTCGGGTTGGGCGGGCGCGGCGTGGCCCAGCGGATGCTCGAGGACGCCTATCAGCGCGGCCAAGACGAGCAGGACCGAGTGAAGCGCGATCTGGATACCGGAAAGCAGCGCGCCGAGCGCGTCGACGAGGCCCAAACTCAGGTTCAGGGTGCGGGGGCACCGTCAGGTGCCGGCCCGCAGGTCTCCGGTGAGGGCTCCTACCGCAGCCGGTGAGGAGGAAGCGACCATGAACGAGCGAGTCGAAGAGCTCATCGGGCGCACCGTCCATGGACCGGACGGGAAGGTGGGCAAGGTCGACCACGTGTTCCGCGACAAGCAGACGCGCGAGCCGACGTGGGTGTCGGTGTCGACGGGCGGACTGCGCGGCCGTTCGCGACTCGTCCCGGCGTCCGCCCTGCGTTCGGACGGGGAGGATCTGCGTACGTCCCTGGCGACCAGCGCCATCCAGGACGCACCCGAGGTAGGCGATCGCGAGCTATCCACCTCCGATGAGGACCAGCTTCGGCGTCACTACGGGTCGGCACGCGAAGGGGGTGGAGAGGACCGTCGTGAGCGGAGTGGCGTGAATGCGAGCCCGGCCCCTTCTCCGGCACCTGCCGCAGCCCCGCAAGATGACGACCGGCGCTCGGGTGCGCGCGAGGAGTTCGGCGGAATCAACTGGGGCGCGGCCTTCTTCGGCTGGCTGGTGGCGATCGGCGTAGGTGTGCTGCTCACGGCACTGTTCAGCGCCGCGGGCGCCGCAGTGGGAACCAGCGTCTCGGCCGGCCAGGCGACCAAGCAGGCAGGGACGATCGGGATCGTTGGCGCGGTCATCCTCCTGATCGTGTGGGCAATCGCCTACTACGCCGGTGGCTATGTCGCTGGGCGTATGTCGCGCTTTGACGGCGGGCGCCAGGGCGTGTCGGTCTGGGTGATGGGGCTGATCATCGCGATCGTCGTCGCCATCGCCGGGGCGATGTTTGGCTCCCAGTTCAACCTGCTCGCCTCGCTGAAGCTGCCGAGCATTCCCGGCGGGAGTTCGTTGACCGGGGGAGCGCTGATCACCCTGGTGGTGATTCTCTTCGCCACGCTGCTGGCCGCATTCCTGGGCGGGAAGGGCGGCCAGCGCTACCACCGCAAGATCGATCGCCTTGCGTATGAGAGATAGCCAGCTGTCGAGGAGACCGATCACGGACTCCCACCGATTGGCTGCAGGTCTCGCCGTCGTGCTGACCTTGCCAGCTCAGGGTTCCGGGGCGGCAAGAACAACCCTTGCCAAAACACCAGCCCCTAATTAGGAGGACGCGATGGAGATTCCCAAGGACAAAATCCTCGAACTCATACGTCAGCGAGGAGACGAAGGCCAAGCCGCCCAGGCTGACCAGGAGCTGCCCGACCAAGTCGACCCCGAGCAGCACAGCGGCCTGCTCGAGAAATTCGGCATCAATCCTCAGGAGCTCCTGAGCGGTGGGCTCGGTGGGCTCGGCGACAAGATCGGCCTCTAGCCCTTTAGCGATCAGGCCGGTTGGTGTTGGCTTGGCGGGAACAGCACCTTGCCACGACGACCCAACGGCTCCAGGGGAACCTCGGCCCAGGGCTCTAGGCTGCCAAGCGGTATCCGTGCACGATACGTGCGTCGCTTCTAGGGACGAGTCGGGCCCTGCTCCGCCCTGCGACCGGCCACCGTGGTACCGCTTTGGTACCGACTGCTACGTCCAGATGGTCCAGATCGACCACGAATGGGGACGGCGGGGACAGCGGGGACGGCTAATCGACGCATACGACAGCCCAGGGCCCGGTTCGAATCCGGGTCTCGCCATCCGCGAGAGCCTTGTCGCGATCGGCTTCGAGTTCGCGACCATCGTGGTACATCCGGGCCGCGGTCCACGATGCCGCGGGCGCCGGGTCAGCGCAGCGCCGGCGGCCGGAGCCGGCCCACGCAGAGGGTGTCCGGGGCGGTCGGGCTGGAGAGGAAGGAGGCGAACACCCGCTGCGCGCAGGGCGACGCGGAGACCACGACGTGACCGGCCCCGGGGAAGCTGGCCAACGTCGAGCTTGGCAGCGTCTGGACGGTGATCTGTGCCCACCGCAGGGAGGTGATGGCGTCGAAGGTGCCGTGGATGATAAGCGTGGGGATCGTGCTGGTGGTGACCTGGCGTTGCGCTGGAGGCGCCTTGGGGACACCCCACACCCGGCAGTCGTCGGGCAAGGAGTTGAACCCCCCCGCGGGGTGGGCGACCACCGAGGCCGGGTAGGTCGGGAAGGCACGGCGCCCGACGGCCAGCACCTCGCCCGGCGCCTCGTACGGGACCCACTCGCTGCAGGCGACTCCGTACTGCAGGCCGTATCCGAGTTCTCCCGGCGGTGGTGCGAAGATCTCGCGCCGGAGGGCCAAGACCCTGCCGGGGCGCCCGGCGGCAAGCGCCTGGATCAAGGCCGGCACCTCCGGCCAGAAGGGCGTCGCGCTCATGACGACCATCCATTGCGCAAGCGCGCCCCCGTCGAGCGCCACCGTGACCGCCGGCTTACCCTTGCCCGGACTCACCTTTGCCGCCAGGGGGTGGGCTTCGAGCCGGCGCACCAGCCGCGTGATCGTGGCCTGCAGGCCGGGGTGGCGAACGCGGCAGGGCAACTGGGCGGCGCAGGCGCGGAAGAGGTTGGCGAATGCGTCGCGGACGTTGGGCCATATCCCCGACAGGCTCACCACGCTGGGCGGCACCACCGAGTCGAGCGTCACCGTGCGGATGCCCTTCGGGTGCTCGCGCATCAGCGTGAGGGCCAGGTCGGTGCCGTACGAGGCCCCGTAGACGTTCCACTGCGCGATCCCCAACGCCTTGCGCAGGTCGGCGAAATCGGCGGCGTTCTCGGCGGTGTTGTAGGCCCCCAGGTCGATGCCCTGCGCGGCCAGCCGGCGATAGCAGGCCGCCACCGCGGCGACGCGCAGGCGCCGCGTCACCGGCGAATCCAGCCGCACTCCGACGCTACGCGAGCTGAACCGGTCGATCTCCGGGCAGGTGAGCGCGGGCTGCGAGTACCCCGTCCCGCGCTGATCCATGAGAATCAGCTCGCGGTCGCGGTTGAAGCCAGCGGTGACCAGCTGTTGGGCGCCCGAGATGGTCGGGCTGCCGGGCCCGCCGGTCAGATCGACTACGGGGTCGGGGGCGGGCGTGGACGACCCGGCTGGGACGATCGCCACGGCCAGGCGAATCGTGCGGCCGTTGTCCACGCTGCGGTTCTCGGGGACGACGAGAAAGCCGCACCGGGCCCCCTTGAGCGCGGCGGCAATCGGCACGGGCGTCGTCGGGCACGGCGAAGGCTGGAACGACCCACGCGTGGCCCCGCGCGCCTCGGTCCGCGCGTGATCGGCTAACACTGGCGCGGGACCCCCAGCGGCGAGCAGGCCGGCGGCCACGAATCCAATCCGCGTCGCTAGCCGAAACCTCCAGCCCATGGCTAACGCGCGGTTCTGCGGTAGGTCACGCCCAGCAGCGTCAGCGTGTTGCCAGCCGGGATGACCGCCTCGCCCGCCCCCCTCTGCACTTCGCCTGGGAAAAATCCGAACGTGAAGGCCCGCCTCGGGCCGGCTGGCGCCAGCACGCTGGGGGTTGACCCCTCGGTCGTCCAAAGGAGGAGCCCGGCGCGGATCGTGAGCCTTGCCGTGCGCGCAACGAGCCCCGGGTAGGTGCCGGGGAGCACGTTGATCGCGCGGTAGGCGCCGGTGCGGGCCCTCCAGGCCGGCGGTATGCGGTAGCCGGCGGGGATCTTCTCGGCGATCGCGTAGACGGCACCGCTAAGACGGGCCAGCAGCAGACGACGACCCGCCACGGTGGCCGGCTTGATGGACACGGCGCCGCGCGGACGCAGTGGCGTGTACCAGCCGTCGGCGCGCGGACGCATGCTGACAGTGGCGGCGCCGGGTGGGCGAAACTGGGCCAATGACGGGGTCCACCGCAGCGCCCCGCCGGACGCTTGGATGCGGTCGACGCCAAAGGTGCTCGCGTAGCGCCCGGCCGCCCGGCGCAGCGTGACCGCCGAGACCCTCACCACTCGCGAGGGCGACGCTGGGGGCGGCGCACGGCGTCCGGTCTTGGCCGTCACCATCAGCCCCAGCGCGCGCTGGCCGACCGCCTTTTGCGGGGGCATAGCCGAGCTGGTGTTGACGCTGACGAACACGCCGAGGTCCAGCTCGGGCAGCCAGCGCAGATAGGTCTGATAGTTGACGGTAGCGCCGTTCCACCACATGGCTGGTCCCATCCAGGCCGCGGTTGCGTCACCGACTTCCCAGCCCAACCCCTGCCTGAAGACGGTGATATCCAGCGGCAGGTCGGTCTGGGGGGTGATCATGGCCTGCACGGTGGAGTCGGCCAGGATGCGCCCATTCGGCCCCGCCCCGCCCGCGATCATCGTCTTGAGGTAGTTGGCCATGTCGTTGGCCGACGACATCACCGATCCGGCCGCCCAGCCATTGAGGAACTCCCGGGGCTGGAGACGCGCCAGCGTGCCGGCTTTGGTCGCGACCGCCTGATAGGGGCGCGCCAGGCGCGCATCGGGGACCGAGGCGTCGTTGAAGGTGGTGCTGGCCATCGCCATGGGGCCGAACAGGTGCTCGCGGGTGTAGGTGTCGAAGTCCTGGCCGGTGACGTTCTCCACCAGGTTCTGCAGCAGGATGTAGCCGCTGTTGCTGTAGGCCCAGGCGGTGTTGGCCGGCCGCTCGGGATAGGTTCGCCGCAGCGCCCCCAGCAGCCACTCGCGAGCGCCCGGGATCGGTCTCCCCGCGCTGATCAAGCCGTTGTCGACCTCGCCGGGGATCCCCGAGTGCATGTCCAGCACGCTGCGCACCGTGATCACCGAGCCGGGAAAGCGAGGCAAAAGCGAGAACTGGGGCACGTAGCGCGACAGCGGCGCATCCAGGTCGACTCGCCCCTGCTCGACCAGCTGCATCACCGCCGCCGCCGTCATGGTCTTCGACACAGAGCCGATGTGAAACAGCGTGTCCGCGCCGACCGGGACCCGGCGGGCGCGATCGGCCCACCCGAATCCCCGCGCCCAGACCGTGCGATCACCATCGACCAACGCGATCGACAACCCGACCGTGTGCGATGCCTTCATCGCGCTGGGGATCTCACGGCTCAAGGCCGCCACCACCCCGCCGTAATCGGTCGGTTGATCCGCCGCCGCCAGCGCCGGCATCGCCAACCCCATCCCCAACCCGACAAGCCCGCCGACCAGACCAGCACGCACGCCGCCGCCGCGGCGGCCCCGCCGTCCTGGGCGCAGCGCGCGCAGCACCAACATCCACTCCCCCACTCGTGTCTAGAGCCCCGCGAGCGCAGCAGCCCTGTGGCACCTACGCTACACGCCCGCCCTAGCTCGCCACAACCCCACCAAGCCGAGCAGCGGTGACGGGGGCGAGGGCATCGAGGGCATTGGCCTGCCGGCCCCTTTCAGGGTCACTGCGGTGGTACCGCGCTGGTACCGATTACTACGTCCATCTAGTCCAGCTTGACCGCTAGCGCGTACGACTGGGACAGCGGGGACGGTCGCCAGACGCATAAGACAGTCCGCGGCCCGGTTCGAATCCGGGTCTCGCCATCCAGGCTTGCCTCGGGTTCGAATCCGGGTCCCTTGCTCGCCGCCTCACGGCCTAAGGCCGCTTCCGCCCTCCGAGCGGCGCTGGCCGGTGATCCGATAGGCACTACCCGGCTGCCTTCGATCAGGCCCGGGGTTCAAGCACGACGACTGGGATCTGCCGCGGCGTGCGCTTTTGGTAGTCCTCGTAGGAAGGCCAGATCTCGACTGCGCGGTGCCACAGGCGCTCGCGCTCTGAGCCTTCCGCCACCCGGGCATGGACGGGAAGGCGCCGGGAGCCGATCTGGATCGTCGTGTCGGGATGGGCCCGGAGGTTGTGGAACCACGCGGGATGACGCGGGTTGCCGCCCTTGGAGGCGATGATCGCGACCTTGTCGCTGTCGCGCACGTACACCAGCGGCGTCGTGCGCTGCTTGGCGCTCTTGGCCCCGACGTGGTCGAGCAGCAGCATCGGCGGCGCGCCGGGAAGACGGTGACCGACCAGGCCACGCGTCGTCCGATAGACCAGCGTGTGCCCTGCCATCAGCCGGTTGAGCAGCGGCCACATCCGGTCAGCAATGTCGAGGTAGTTCATGGACATCCGCGGTGGGTTCGGTCAGCCGCCGACTCTAGTCAGGATTGCGCGAAGGAGTCTCGACGTACGCCCGCGCTAGGAAGCTTCCGCCGGCCGGTCAGGAATCAGCCGCAGGCCGTCGGGGTCGACCCGGTGCGGGGTTCGAAGCTCGGCCTCCTCGGGAGTTACCGCAAGGGTCCGCAGATCGTCGTGGCGGTGGCCGAAACGGCGCGCCAGCTCAATCGCCTGCTCGGCGTCCTGCGGCTCCGATTGTCCCTCGCCACCGGCCAAGGTCATCGTCCGGTGCACGTGGACGATCACGCCCGTCTGGCCGTCGTAGACCACGTACGCACGCTCGGACTCAAGCCCAGGCGGATCGCCTATCTGGTCGGCCATGTCCTCCTCCTACTCGAACACCTGGAAGAACCACGAGCCCGTCATTTCGCCTCGGTGGACGTAAGCGCCGACCGTGAAGCTGGCGAGGCTGGCGTAGAGCAGGGGTTCCCAAGGCTCGAAATCACGCTGCGGCCCGAATCCGGGCGCGGCAGACATGATCCCGATCTCCGACCGTTCGGCGGCAGCGCGAGAAAGTCCTGTGTGCACCCGGGCGAACCTCCCCCGGATGCCGTTGACAGTGAACGTGACGGTGGGGTATCCCGAGTAGCCGCTGCGATGGAAGGCCCTAAGCACCCCAGCGCGCTCTTCCACGAGTTGAGCCAAAAACCGACCTCCCTCCCCCTGTCGCCCGGGTGGTGTTTAGGTCGTGCGGTTTCAAAACCCGGTGCGCCGACCCTACCGCCCCTGCAGGAGCTTCGCTAGGTGGGGGACACGATGAGGTGCTGCGTGTTCTGGGGCGCCAGCATGGACGGCCGGCGGGCGAAGACACGCTACTGCTGTGGGGCGCACTCGAGGGAGGCTTCGCGAGCGCAAGCTGCCCCCCATGCGGCCGGTACGGCAAATCCGAGCTAGGGTGGCCGGGCCTCTCCATGACGGCGTCGACCCGAACACCGGCGGAGGTGACCGTTAGCCGCGCCCGGCCCGACGACGTCGGCGCCGCGGACCTCCTGTTCGATTCGGCCTCGCTCGAATACACCCGCTTGGCGGGGTCTCAGCGGCGAGCCCGAGATGTGCTGGGTGCGCTTTGGGTGCAGCCAGGGCACTCGGGGAGCTTTGAGTTCGCCTGGGTGGCCCGGGTCGACGCTGAGCTGGCGGGCGTGCTCGTGGGCTTCCCGGCGCGCCGACGCTTGAGGTTGCACGCCGCGCTTCTGCGCCGCAGCCTGTCGCACCTACCGGTACCCAGGTGGGCTTTGCTGCTGGCGGCGCTCGCCCGGCTCGCGTGGCTCACGCCGTCCCCGCCGGTCGACTCGTTCTACGTGGCGGCGATCGCGGTGGCGCCGGCCTATCGACGGCGCAGAGTCGCCTCGGCCCTCGGCGACGCCGTCCAGGCGTACGCCCGCGCTGCCGGCTTCGCGCAGGTGGCAGCGCATACCGGCCGTCTTCACCGCGTCGCGCGTGTCGCACTCGAGAGTCATGGCCTGCGGGCCGTGGCCGAGCGCCGAGGCGGATACGTCCTCTACCTGAAGCCGCTAGACGGGTGATGTAGCGCCGGCTCAGCGTATGTCGTCGCGGCCCACCTTGGGCGGCGCGGGCAGCCGCCTGGGCGCCCGGCACGGCTCGTAGGTGCAAGGCGGCTCGGGAGGAGGCGGCGGGCAGCACTCCTCGATCTGCGCCCGCAGAGCCCCCTCGCGCTCGCGCTGCAGCGCTGCCTCGGCGTGGGTTGCCTCGTAGAGCTCCTCCAACGCGACGGTGCTGTGCTCGATCTTCTCCTGCAGCTTGGTCTGGGCCGCCGCCTCGTTGAGGATCGCGCACGTGTGCTGGGAGATGTGCTCGAGGATGCAGATGATGGTGTCGTTTTGCTGGGAGTTCTGGTAGAGGGCTTGGTTGGTGTATTTGCCGAGCGTGATGAGTTCGGTGAAGCCGGCCTGCAGAGTGTTGTTGAGTTGCGCGAAACCCGACTGCAGGGTGGTGTTGACCGTTTCGACCGAAGTCTTGACCGACTTGACGTCGGTATCCACCTGCTGCAGCAGGCCGTTGGTCTGGCCGAGCCGGTCGTAGAAATCCTGCGTCGATGGCATTGCGGCACCTCCCGTTGTTGGTTATTGCGTCCTCGATCGCCGGTCGTACGGGTACGTCACGGGCGAGGCCGTCCCTGCCTAGCCACTCGCGAAGTTGAAGTGATCCAGCACGGTGCTGGCCGGCAGGGCGACGCCGTACATCGCCACCTCGTCGGCCGTCCCGGCCGCGAACTCGCCGGAGGGGCGGTCTCGCATCAGGTGCCAGGGCATCTGGGCCGCTGTGTTTCCCGCGCCCGCGCCGGTGTGGATCGATTGCCCGTCCAGATAGAAGGCCACGTTGCCGGCGGCGTCCTTGGTGGCGACGAAGTGATGCCAGGCGTTGTTCCGCACCTGGTTAATCAGCTTTCCGGTATCGAAGGTCGTGCCCGCGAACCGGTAGGCCAGCTTCCCATTCAACTCGAAGGCGATGCGCCAGCCTCCCCCGCCGCCGGCGTCGTCGGTGAGGAGCGCGCGGCCGCCGGCCCATTTAAACCAGCCCTCGATCGAGCAGGCGCCCGACAGGACTGGGCCCATGGTGCTGGCCATCTCGGCGTCGGTGCCGTTGAACTCAACCGCCCTGTCGGGGTCACCGATCAGCGCACCGTCCTGGTCCAGCTTGCACCCGCCGACGTAGTCGCCCCGGTACTGCTTGGCCGGTGCGCTGTCAAAGGCCCACGCCCCCAGGGTCTCGCCCAAGCGCCAGTAGCTCAGGAGTTCCGGAATTTTGACGGCAGTTTGGTATTTGGTCGACGGCGGTGTGGTGAACTGATGGTCGGACCCGCTCCCGTCCCCCGCGCTGCTGTGGGCGGTGATCCGGTAGTGATAGGTCGTCTTGGGAGACAGCCCGGTGATCGTCGCCGACGCGGCTTGGTCGGTGGTTCCCGCGCCGGCGCTTGAGTCCGACGTGGAGCTGCCGTAGGTGTCGGTCTCGCCGTGATCGAAGTGATAGTTCGTGGCCTGCCCCTTGGGATTGACGGAGCCAGTAAGGGTCGCTTGGGTAGCGGTGATGGCGGTGGCGTCGCCCGTCACTGCGGTCGGGCGCTCCAAAGTGGACCCGTGGCCGTTCGCGCCCCAGTGCCCCGTGGCCTGGCCTTGGCTAAGGGCTTCGTTATAGACAGCGACCTCGTCGATCACTCCGTGGAAGTGCCCAGCCCCATCGGGGCCGGGGCCGCCGATCACCAGAGGCTTGGTCAGGTTGGGTTTGAAGTTCGGGGCCGGCGCTTCGGACAAGGGGCCGCCGTCGACGCCGAAGATCAGCTTCGAGCCGTCGAAGGCGAGGAGTAGATAAGCGCGTTGGTCCTGGTGGATGGGCACAGCGCTGGGGAGCTTCTGCCAGTTGCTCCCGTCGCCCACCCACGCCTCCCAGGAACCGCTGCCGGCGACGATCGCGTAGCCGGTGTGCGCTTGCGCGTCGATCGATGACACGATGGCGCGGGCAGTCCCGGGTGCTTCCTGCAGCTTTACCCACGCCTCGACGCTGAAGTTGGATGGGTTGAGGTCGCCGGCCACTGCGGCTGGAGGCGGCGGGACCCTGACCTGACCCGAGGTGCCGTCGAACGAGACGGCGGTGTCAGCGTCGGCGTCGATCAGCCCGGGCACACCGAGGGTGACGCCGCCTTGGTATTCCCCGGGGTGTGCGCCCTTGGCATCGTTGGCGACCGTGCCGGATGACTCGCCCAGGCGCCAGTAGCTAACCAGGCTCGTCTCAGCGGCAATCGTGGCCTGGTAATTGGGACCTGGCTCGTCCGAGGGCAGTAGCTCCCCGCAACCCGCGAAGGCCAGCAGCACGACGCTCGCGAGGATGATCAAGGGAATGGCTATGAGGAACTGCTCGGTCACCATTCAGGTCCTTTTCTGTGACCGGTGCGCCTCAAGCCGAGGCAAGTCCAGCGACGATCGCTGCATCGGCGAAGTTGAAGGCGGGCCAGAAGGCAAGCGCGATGAAGTCGACGACCCCGCCGTGGCGCAACCGGTCGGATAGGTTGCTGGCCGCCCCCGGTTGCGGATGCGAAGCCGATGGCGGGTCCACCCTGGAGCTGCGCCCCGGCAGCGGCTCGTTTCGCGAGCTGATCGAGCGCCACGATGTTCGCAATCACCGCGATCAGCTCGATCTCAGCTACCACTGCGCAACCATAGTCGTCCCCCCCAGTGGGCGTGCGGAAAATCTTGGGGCCGGACACCAAGTGCGAACTCGGCAGTATTCGCTCCCCGCTCGCGCCCAATCTCTTAGGTCGCCAGCCGGTATCGCTGAAAGATCCGCGCGTCGCTGCGAGGGCATATCGGGCCCTGCTATGTCCGCAGTCCGCCCGTGGTACCGCTTTGGTAGCGACTCCTGTGCCCGCGTAGTCCGGATCGACCGCGAGCCGGGCGACGGGGACGCGGGGACGGCTGGCGAACGCATATGAGAGCCGCGGGCTGAGTCTCGCCGCCCCAGCCTGATACTGTGACGTGCAACCGTTGGTTGCATGTCAGGGGAGGCAGCGTGGTCCCGGAGCGCCTCGAGCGCGAGATCCTGATCGAAGCACCCGTGGAGGTCGTGTGGGCGGTGATCACCGTGCCCGAGCACCTCAACGGCTGGTTCGGGGACGTGGCCGAGCTCGAGCTGCGGCCCGGAGGCCGGCTGAGGTTCCGCTGGGAGGAGTACGACAACACCGCCCACGGGCGGGTGGAGCGTGTGGAGCCGCCACGGTTGTTCTCCTTCCGCTGGATCCGAGGCTCGGGGACCGAGGTGCGCCAGGACGATTCGACCCTGGTCGAGTTCCGCCTCCGCGAAGAGGGCGACTCGACCCGGCTGACGGTGGTCGAGAGCGGCTTCCGAGGGCTCTCCGGGCCGGAGGACGAGAAGGAGAAGCACGCCGAGAGCCACCGTCAGGGCTGGGAGCTGGAGCTGGGCGAGCTGCTCGAGTACGTGGGGCGCCTGTGATCGGCGCGGCGACCGCCGAGCTGGACGAGCTGTGGTCGGCGGTGGCGGATCCCACTCGTCGTCGCGTGCTCGACGTCCTGCTGACCGAGGACGAGGCGAGCGCCACCTCGGTAGCCGGCGAGCTGCCGGTCACCCGCCAGGCCGTGGCCAAGCACCTGGCGGTACTCGACCGGGCGGGCCTGGTCGAGGGCCGGCGCCGGGGGCGCGAGGTGCGCTACGCGGTGCGACCGGAGCGGCTCGACGTGGCTGCCCGGTCGATGGCCCAGGTGGCGGCGGAGTGGGACACGCGCCTGGCGGCGATCAAGCGGATCGCCGAGGCCGCGGCCGCAGTGCAGCGAGACGACTTCCGCAGACGAAAGGAGACGCGATGACCGATCACAAGGTGGGGACCCGAGAGGAGTGGCTGGCCGCGCGCCGCGAGCTCCTCGCTGGCGAGAAGGAGCACACGCGCCGCGGCGACGAGCTGGCGCGGCGGCGGCGAGAGCTGCCCTGGGTGCCGGTGGAGAAGGAGTACAGCTTCGACACCGAGGCGGGCCGAAAGAGCCTGGCCGAGCTGTTCGACGGCCGCTCGCAGCTCATCGTCTACCACTTCATGTTCGGTCCCGACTACGAGGCGGGATGCCCGGCCTGCTCGTCGATTGCGGACGGGTTCAACGGGTTCGTCCCCCACCTCGCCCACCGGGCCGGCGTGACGATGCTCTGCGTGTCGCGGACCCCGCTGGAGAAGCTGCTCGCCTATCGGGAGCGCATGGGGTGGACGTTCCCCTGGGTCTCCTCTCATGGCGGCGACTTCAACTACGACTTCGCCGCGTCGTTCAGACCGGAGGCGCTGCGCGAGGGCGGCGAGTACAACTTCGAGCCGTTCGCGGACCGCACGCCGGCGCTGGAGGCCGGCGCGGTCATCGAGAGCGCGGAGCGGAGTGGGACGAGTCCGGAGGAATACCTCCAGGAGGCGCCGGGTATGAGCGCGTTCGCCCTCTCCGACGAGGTCGTCTACCACACCTATTCCGCCTATGCCCGCGGTCTGGACGGCCTGTGGGGCGCCTATCAGTGGCTCGACCGGGCTCCCCTGGGCCGCAACGAAGAAGCGAGCATCACATGGCAACGTCGAGACGAGTACGAGAGCGCGACCGCGGCCTGACGCTGGCCGCCTCGCTGCTGGCGCTCGCCGCGGTCGCGTGGGCGCTGAGCGCCGAGCGCATGAGCGGCATGGACATGGGCCCGGGCACCGAGCTGGGCGGCCCGGGCTGGTTCGTCGTCACCTGGGTGCTGATGATGGCGGCGATGATGCTGCCGTCGCTCGTGCCGGCGGCGCGGGCCTCTGGCGGAGCCGCTGCCTTCGTGGGTGGCTATCTGGGCGTCTGGACCGGCGCCGGGGTGGCAGCGTATGCCGTGGTCGAAGGCGTCCGCTCGGAGGATCTCGGCTTCCTCGCCTGGGACCGGGCGGGCCGCTACGTCGCCGCCGGGGTGATCCTGGCCGCCGCCGCCTATCAGATCACCGCCCCGAAGGGCAGCTGTCTGCGCCGGTGCCGGAACCCGACCGTCTCGGGTCGCGGGCTCGCCGGCGCATCGCGCGACGGGATGCGGCACGGCGGATTCTGCATCGGCTGCTGCTGGGCGCTGATGGCGGCGCTGCTCGCGCTCGGGGCCATGAGCCTGGTCTGGATGGCGGTCATCGCCGCCCTGATCACCGCCGAGAGGCTGCTGCCCGAGCGAGCGATGGCCGCGACCGGGGTCGCCGTCGCGCTGGCGGCGGTGGCGGTCGGGGTCGCGCTGGTGCCCGGCGACGTGCCCGGGCTGACGATCCCCATGTAGAAGTCCGAGCCGAGAAGTCCTCCCCTCCGGGGGGTCGCGGGTTTCTCTTCTCGTGTGCCTCGCGCGCGCGCCACGGGCCCCGGTCCGCGCGCTCGCCGGCCCTACCGGGCGGGAATGCCCTGGGCGAAGCGGAAGAAGTCGTCGGGGTCATAGTCCCGCTTGACGGCAATCAGGCGCGCGAGGTTGGCCCCGTAGTAGGCGTGGGACCAGTTCGCGAGCTGGGGATCGATCAGGTTCTGGTAGGCAAAGCCCGAGGCGAAGCGGCGCATGCGGGCGTAGAACCCCTCGAGCCACGCGTGGTTGGCCGCCACCCGGGCCGCGCCATCGCGCCGGCTCCAGGTGGTGCCGTAGATGGCGAGAAAGTGTGCGTCGCGGTGAACGAAAGCGGTGGCGGAGGAAGGCACGCGGGCGATCGCGCCGCCCCACGAGTTCAGCTGGACGCCGACGCTGGGGCTGGTCGCCGTGCTGCCGGGCCAGCGCTCGAGCTCCCCGATCAGCCTGCTCAGCCCGGCGGGGGGCAGAGGCTCGGCGAAGAAGTCGGATTTCACCCTATAGGGGTTGGCCGCGCGCTGGCGGCAGCGCTCGGGCGAGCAGTCCGCCCACAACCGCTGGGCCCCCCAGGAAGGACGTCGACGCTATCCGCCGGTGGATCGGGCGGGCGGCGGAGAGGACCGGCTCGAGCAGCGCCGCGAGCCGCCCGGGGGGGCCGAAGTACTGCCCCTGGGAGGTGATCGTCGGACCCATGGGCCGGGGTCCGCCCGTCCGGGCCAGGTTGAGCGTAGAGAACAGCTCGTCCGGAGCCTCGGGTGCCCACCGCTGCCACGCCTCGAGTACCGCGGCGGCGTCGTTCCAGCGCCAGCTCAGCTCGTACACGGCGACGTCCGTCACCGGATGGAGCCGAAACCGAAGCGAGGTCGCGATACCGAAGTTGCCGTCCCCGCCGCCGCGGCAGGCCCAGAACAGGTCTGGATGCCGGTCGGGACTGCAGATCAGGCGCTCGCCCGCGGCGGTCACCACTTCGAGCTCCAGCAGGTTGTCGGCGGCCAGCCCGAGCTTGCGGGAGCTGAAGCCAAACCCACCGCCCAGCGTCAATCCGCTGACGGCCACGGTGGGGCACGTGCCTCCTGGGATGGTCAGCCCGCGCCGAGCAAGAGTCGAGTAGACGTCGTCGATCAGGCACCCCGCCCCAAGCACCGCGCCGTGACCGGAGCGATCGACGCTGACCTGGCGCATCCGGCTGACGTCGGCGACGATCGCGCCGTCGGGCGCCGAGTACCCCCCGAAGCTGTGACCGCCGGCGCGCGGGGCCAGCGCGATCCCGCGGCGGCGAGCGAAGCGCATCGCCGCGGCCACGTCCTCGGGCGCCTGGCAGAAGACCACCGCTCGGGGACGCGCGCTGTCGAAGCTCGGATTGAACAGAAGCCTCGCCGGCCCATAGCCGGCGTCGCCCGGTCCGATCACGGGGCCGCTGACCTCGCGCGCCAGCTGCCCCAGGTCGATCTCTCCGCGACGGGCTGTCCCGCAGCCGCTCAACCAGCCCAGCCCGCCACCGCCTCCCACCAGCAGGGCGGCTTGGCTTCCGCGCACGACGAACTCGCGGCGGCTGAGCCCGGGGCGTGGGACACGCGCATCGCGGGCCCCCTCCTCCTCGCCTCGGGCAGCAGGTTGGTGGGGCGGGTCGCTCATGCCGACCGCGGGCCATGCTCGCGCGCCGCGGGCGGAAGGTCCTGCGTTCGAATACCGCTCCCGGCCGGGTTCGAATCCGGGTCTCGCCATCCCCGGCGCGGCCGGGTTCGCATCGGACCGTCGCCGGCGCGAGGACTGGCTAGCCTTCGGACGGGTCGTACTTGAACGAGATGCTCAGGCGAACGCGGTAGTTCGTCACCTGGCCGTTCTCGATCGTCACGTCCTCACGTACGACCTCGGCTATCCGCAGCTCGCGGACGGTCTTGGCCGCGACTTCCACCGCATTCCGTGCCGCCGCCTCCCATGACTCGCTGCTGACGCCGATCACCTCGCGCGCGAGGTAGACGCTCTCGGCCATCGTCTGTCCTCCTCTCTCGATTCGACGGAGCCAGACTCTCTCACGAACCGGCTCACCGCGCCGACCTGACAGCTCGGGACGGATAGGGTCCGGCCTGTGAGGTGGGGTCATCGTGGGCTCGCGGTCGGGCTCCTGGCGTCGTCCGCGACGGCGCTGGCGGTGGCGGATGCGTCGGCGAGCCAGGGGTCGCGCTTTCGCGCAGCGGTCCATGGCCGTCTCGGCGTCGTGGCGACGGAATCTCCGGCGGCCGGGCGCGTCGGGCGCCGCGTGCTCGAACGCGGGGGCAATGCGGTCGACGCCGCGGTGGCGACGGTGTTCGCGCTCAACGTCGCTCGGCCCCAATCGTGCGGGATCGGTGGCGGCGGCTTCGCCCTGTACCGGCGCGCCGACGGGCGCGTCGCCAGCCTCGATTTCCGGGAGCGGGCTCCGTTCGCCTTCACGCCCAGGTCGCTGGTCGGGCCGGGGCTCCACAGGTCCTTCACCGGTCACCTGACGGTCGGGGTTCCGGGCACGGTGGCCGGCATGGACCTGCTGCTGCGCCGCTACGGCACCCGCACGCTCGCCCAGTCGATCGCGCCGGCGGCGTCGCTGGCCCGACGAGGCGTCCGCGTCACTCGCTCGCTATCGGCGTCCATGACCACGAACGCCCCTCGGCTGAAGCTGTTCCCCACCGCCGCCGCGCAGTATCTCCGCCACCGCCTCGCCTATCCGCCGGGCTCGATCCTTCGTCAGCCCGTGCTGGCCCGAACCCTGGGGCTCATCGCCCGACACGGGCCGGGCGCGTTCTATCGCGGGGTGATCGCCGGGGCCATCATCGCCGACATGCGCGCGGCGCGCCGACGTCCCGGCGACGCCGCCCGCATGGCCCTCTCCGACCTCGCCGCCTATCGCGCCAAGCTGCGCCCCGCGCTGGTCGGGCGATATCGCGGCGACACGGTGATCACCGTGCCGCCGCCCAGCTCGGGCGGGACGACCCTGATCGAGATCCTCAACATCCTGTCGGGCTTCGACCTGCGCGCGTTCGGTCCGTCCTCGACCCAGACGCTGCACGTGCTGGCGGAGGCGCAGAAGCTGGCCTGGGCGGACCGCGATGCCTACGTCGCGGATCCCGACCGCATCCGCGTCCCCGTCCGGGGCCTCATCTCCCCGCGCTATGCGGCGCAACGTCGCGCCCAGATCGACCTGGGCCGGGCGCAGGCATACGGCCCCGGCAGGCTCAGCCTCCGGCCCCCGGCCCGTGCCTCGAGGGCCGACGCGAACCCCGGCGCCTCGACCACCCATGTGTCGGTCATCGACCGCTTCGGCAGCGCGATCGCCCTGACCTGCACGATCGAGCAGGAGTTCGGCAGCGCCGTCGTCGCCCCGGGTACCGGCTTCCTCCTCAACAACGAGCTGACCGACTTCGGCGAGCCGGGCAGCGCCAACCAGCCCGGCCCGGGCAAGCGACCGCGCTCCTCGATGGCGCCCGCCATCGTGCTGCGCGGCCGCACGCCGGTCCTGGTGGTCGGCGCCGCGGGCGGGGCGCGGATCATCATGGGCGTGGTGCAGACGGTGCTCGGCATGGTGGACTTCGGCCGCGACATCGCGCACGCGGTCGACGCGGAGCGCATTGACGACCCCGCCGGGACCATGACGGTCGAGGACGCACGCGTCACGCCGGAGGTGATCGCCGCGCTCGTCGCCCGTGGTCACCTCCTGACGCGGGTGGGGGAATACGACATCCGTCCGCGTGTCCAGGCGGCCGGGATCAGCCCTCGTGGCGGCCTGCGCAGCGCGGTCTCGGACCCACGGGCGGACGAGGGATCGTTCGCCCAGTCCGCCGGCGGTAGGTAGCCTCCCGCGTCGCTTGCGGGCTCTTCTCAGGCCGTTTCGCCGCCGGCCCCGTGCGGCGGCCGCCGTATCGGGCCTCCGGCGGGTTCTCGCCTCGACGTGGTTCTGGGGTGCGGCGATCGTGCTGCTGACCTGGCCGTCGCTCGACTACAAAATCGGCACCTCGTTCGACGACTCGTGGATCGTCGGGCTGCATCTTGCGTCGCATCGGGGCCTGGAGTTTGGCCGCCAGATCATCTGGACCTACGGGCCATTGGGGTTCCTGACCCTCCCGCGGCTCACGTTCTTCAGCCAGGGTCTCTTGTCCTTCGCATATGTGGCGCTGGTGCTGGGTTCAGTGGCAGTGACCCTGGTATGGGCAGCCCGGCGCAGCCTGCCGACCTGGGCGGCGTTGCCGATGGCGGCAGCTGGGGCCGGCGCCGTGACGACGACCAAGCACGACGACGTCCTGACCGGGGCGGTGGTGGCGGCGGCGGCGATCTGGGCGCTGGCCGCCCTGGATCCCGGCCGTCCCCCCTGGCTCCATGCTCGCGGATTTCCGTTGGCGGCCGGAGCCGTCTGCGGTCTGATGTACCTGGTGCGCCCAAGCGCCGGGCTGGCGATCGTCGTTGCGTTCCTGATCGCCTGCGGCGTGACGTTTGCGCCCCGGCGCGCAGCCCCCGTGGCGATCTTCGCCGGCAGCTTTGCGGTGTCGGTCCTGACCCTCGGGGTCCTCGGCGGGCAATCGCCGGCATCCCTGCTCGACTACGGCTGGCGGTCGTTCGACCTGATGCTCGGCTACGCCGACGGACTGGGGGAGGAGATCGGCCCCGGGACCGACTACGTACTCGCCGCGGTCGCCTTCGCGGTCGTCGCGGCGCTGGCCTGGCGCGGGACGGCGGGTTGGCCGACCCGGGGCAAGGCTGCGGCGTTCGCCGTGTGCGCGGTGATCCTGTTCGCCGGGTTCAAGCAGAGCTTCATCCAGCACCAGGCCAATCACGTCTCGTACTACTTCGCCTGTGCCCTCGGGCTCGGGTTCGGATCGGCTGCTCTCAGGCGGGGGCTCGCCCGGCCCCTGGCGGGCCTCATAGGCCTGCTCGCACTCTACTTCGGGGTCACCGGGTTTAGCCAGGCGTTCGGGCCCGCCCGCTCGTTGGGAGGCCTTCGGGACGAGCTGGCGATGCTGGCCCAGCCGCGCCGGAGTATCGCCGCCGTGCGCCGGCGCCTGCGCAAGAAGGAGCGGCTCGACGCGGCGACGCTGCGCGCCCTGCGTGGAGCGACCGTGCACGTCTGGCCCAGGGACACGGCGGTCGTCTGGGCCTATCCATGGACGCGCTGGGACCCGCTGCCGGTGTTTCAGGCCACGCTGTCGTTCACTACGCGCGCCGACCGAGAAGGCGCGCGAATGCTGGCGTCCTCCTACGCGCCCCGGCGCATCCTGCGAGCGATCAAAGACGAGCCGGCCGCCTACTCGCCGGCCACCCGCCTCTCGCTGTTCTGCCATTACAGGCAGGTGCTGGCCGGCAATCGCTGGCAGGTGCTCGCCCGGGGCCGTAATCGCTGCGGCGCCCCGCGTCTGATCGCTTCGTTGCGCAGCGTGACCGACCGTGCCGTCGCGGTGCCTCCACCGTCCGGGCCGAACCAGCTGGTCGTGGCGCGCTTCCACGGCCTCGGCCCCTCGCTGGGCGAGCGGATCCAGGGCCTGGCATTCAAGGGTCCGCGCTGGACCTTGTCGCTTGTCCCGAAGGATCGTGAGGCGGAGCCGCGGCTTGCGGTGGGCGTTTCGCATGGGCCGTTCCTCCTGAAGATCCCGGCGGCGATCGACTACCCGTCCCCGTTCAGGTTCGCTCCGAACCCCGAGCGCCTGGTGGTCTCCGCCATCGATCCGCTTCGAGGTCGGCTCAGCCGCCGGCTTACCGTCGACTTCCTGGCCGTGTCGGTCGACTAGGCGCTGGCTGAACTGGGCGCTACCGCTGGTGGGCTACCTCAGCGCGCCAGGGCGCGGTCGGCCGCTTCCACCATCCCCTCGACGCGCCTCGGCCAGTCTTCCTGGAAATACCGGAACGGCGAGGTGGCGCGGCGCAGGATCGAGGCCGCGAACGACCACCGCACGCCTGGTGAGGGGCGCCCGTAGCAGTCGACCAGCACGTCGAGCGTCGACGCCGCCGACTCGAGGTCGCCGTCCTCCCCCCCGACCAGGCGAGCTGCGAAGTTGCCCAGGTCGAAGGCGGGGGGAGCGGCGCACGCCTTGTCGAAGTCGATCATTCCCTCGCCCGTCTCGTCCAACAGCAGCTGACCGGCGTGGAAGTCGCCATGCGATGCAACCAGACTGCTCTCATCTGGCGCCGTCGCGTCGATCCGGCGCGCCAAAGCGTCCAGTCGAGTGCCCAGCGGCGGGAGCAGGATCTTGACCAGGCGGGCGGAGGCGATCGCCGCGCTCGCCTGGGCCTGCACGGTGAGCGGTCTCAGCGATCCGTTCACAGTCCGATGATGGAGGGCACGCAGCATGCGGGCCGCAAGCGGCGCCGCCGCACGAGCGTCGGAAGGCGGGTCGCCGGGCACCCACGACTGCACGGTCAGGTTCAGGCCGGCCAGGGCGGCCTCCAGGCGCGCCGTGCGGAACCCGTCGACGGCCCCGCTCGCCTTCAACCCCGAGACGGCAGCTTCGAAGTCCGCGGGCTTGGCGTACGCCTTGAGGAGGTGACCACCGAAGCAAAGCGTCGCGCGGCGACGAGGCTTGTAGCTCAGGCGCACAGGAGTGGGCGCGGGCTCGGTCAGCTCGAGCCCCTGGCGACGGAGCGCTTGTGCGAGCTTGGCCGAAGGCTCGGCGAGCGCCGGAAGCCAGATATCGAGCGGAAGCCACTGCACCAGCGCCTCGAGCTCGGCGTCGTATCGAAGCGGGCGCGCGACGGCGTGGCGGAGATGGAGCGGTCGCCGGCGCAGAGCGTCCTCGAAGTGGCGCGCACGCTTGACCGGGCCGTCTCGAGCGGCGACCACGACGGCCTCATGCTGCTCGCCGCCGACCCACATGTCGTAATGCACGAGAACGCTGCTCGTCGGCTTGTAGCGAAGGTGGCGAATCCGGATCTCCCGCGCCTGCATTCCCGCTCGCAGGGAGCGCTCGAAGACCGAGGCCATCGCCTCCGGGTCGAGCAGCCGGCGAATCTGGGGCAACGCCGGATCGGGCGGGACGCTCGGAATGCGACGCCCGGTGGGACGCGGGCCGGGGTCCAGCGCGAGCCCGGGACCGGGGTCCGGGCCGGGCGCTACGAAGTCCGTTTCGGACATTTCGGCCGGTCCGTCAGCATCGCGGCGGGTGCGAGCATACCGGCGATGGCCCGGACGAGGGCCGTCGCCAATCCCGGATCCGGGCTCCGCCTTCGCCGTTTCCACCGCGCCTCGGGGAACCGTATGCTGGCGCCCCTGTGGTCGGCCAGCTCGTCACGCACGGCATCCGGATGCACACCCTGGCCTACCGCCTGACCGGGGGCCTGCTGGGCGGTCGCATCCCGGGAGGTCCTCCCATGTTGCTGCTCGACCACGTGGGGGCCAGGAGCGGGAAGCGCCGCACGACGCCGCTGGTGTACCTGCGCGACGGCGAGGACGTCGTGGTGGTGGCATCCAAGGGCGGTTCCCCCCGCCATCCGGCCTGGTTCCACAACCTGCGCGCCCATCCGGAGACCACGGTTCAGGTCGGCTCCCGTCGCAGGCCGGTCACCGCAAGGGTGGCGACGCCGGCCGAGCGCTCGCGACTGTGGCCCAAGGTCGTGGCCCTGTACCGGGGCTACGAGGGCTATCAGCGACGCACCAAGCGCCAGATCCCGCTCGTCATCCTCGAGGCGCGGGACTAGGTGATCGATTCGCGGCCGCGCGTGCGCCGCGTCGCGGGATCGGTCATGCGGCGCGACCGCTCCCGCCGGGCCTACTTGCCCGGCTGAGGAAACTGGGACCGCAGGAAGCTGTCCCAGGCGCGGTCGGGGAGCAGGCGCCGCGTCGTCATGATCATCCGCGCCGAGGGCGTCACCTTGTACCGGGTCTTGGGCCGGCGGGCGCTGATCGCCTTCTCGACGGCGCGAGCGACGGTCTCGGGGCCGCCGCCGAACTTGGCCAGGGGGCCCTCCTCGTAGACGCTCTTGGTGGATTCGGCGACCGCGGCGTTGAACTTCGCGTAGGGCCCATTGCCGGTGGCGCCCCCCTGGATCGAGCCGACGGCGGCATCCCCAAAGCTCGTGCGAATGAGCCCGGGCTCGATGATCGCGACGTGGATCCCGAAGCCGGCGACCTCGAAGCGCAGGGCGTCGGAGATCGCCTCCACCGCGTGCTTGGTGGCGTGGTAGTAGCCGCCGCCCGGGAAGGTGAAGCGCCCGCCCATCGAGGAGAGGTTCACGATGCGCCCCCATCGCTGGCGGCGCATCCCCGGGAGGACGAGCTGGCACATGCGCGCGAGCCCGAAGACGTTGGTCTCGAACTGGCGGCGCACCTGCTCCATCGGTACGTCCTCGATCGCGCCCGACTGCGAGTAGCCGGCGTTGTTGACCAGCACGCCGACCGCGCCCTGCGCGTCCTCGACCGCCTTGACCGCCGCCCGCATCGACTCCTCGTCGGTGACGTCCAGCGCCAGCGTCCGGCATCCCTCCTTCTCCAGCTCGGCGATCGACTCCGGTTTGCGTGCGGTGGCGTACACCGTCCATCCCCTCGAGGCGAGATGCTCGGCGGTGGCCTGCCCGATTCCCGATGAGCATCCGGTGATGAGGACGGCCTTGGACTCGGCTGAGGGCATGGGGATGGCTCTCCTCGACTCGCGCGGCGGCGTCGCTGCCAGCCTAACCGCTCGCGGCCGCGCCGATTCCCGGGCGCGGCCTTTCCGTGGCGGGCGGGCGCACGTCTCGGCTCAGGTAGCGTGGGGACCATGCTGGCGGTCACCTTCCAGGCGCCCGGCGAGGTCCGCGTCGAGGAGCGGCCCGAGCCCGAGCCACGCGAGGCCACGGACGCCGTCGTGCGCGTCCATGCCACCGGTGTCTGCGGCTCCGACCTGCACATCTACCACGGTCGTCATCCGGTCGAGCCGGGCTTCACGCTGGGCCACGAGTTCGTCGGCGAAGTGGTCGCGGCCGGCGGCGAGGTCACGGGCGTCCGCACCGGCGACCGGGTGATCGGCTGCTTCCTGGCCGCCTGCGGGCGCTGCTGGTTCTGCCAGCGGCGGCTCTTCCACCTCTGCGACGGGCTGCGCATCTTCGGCCACGGCGAGATCTCGGGCGGCCTGCAGGGCTCCCAGGCCGAGCAGGTGCTCGTGCCCAACGCCGACCTCGTGCTGCGCCGCGCGCCCGAGACACTGCCCGACGACGCGGCGCTGTTCGCGGGAGACGTGATGAACACCGGCTTCCACGCCATCCGCTCCAGCGGGCTGACGCAGGGCGAGACCGCCGCCGTGCTGGGCCTTGGACCCGTCGGCCTGTGCGCGATCCAGGCCGCCCGCCACGCCGGTGCCGCGCACGTGATCGCGGTCGACAGTGTCGCCGAGCGCCTCGAGATGGCGGAGCGCTTTGGTGCCCAGCCGGTCCATCTCACCGAACAGGATCCCCGGGCCGAGGTCAAGGCGGCGACCGAGGGACGCGGCGTCGACGTGTGCGTCGAAGCGGTCGGTCACGAGCAGGCGCTCGACCTGGCCGTCCGCCTGACCCGCAAGGCGGGGACGGTCTCCACGGTGGGCGTCCACGGCGAGCGCTGCCAGGTTCACATGGGCCTGCTGTGGAACAAGGGCCTTGTCCTCCAGGCCGGGGTGGCCAACGTGATCGCCAACGTCGACGAGGTGCTGGGCCTCCTGTCCTCGGGGGAGCTCGACCCGACGCCGCTGGTCACCCACCACATGAAGCTCGAGGAGGCCCCGGAGGCCTACGCCGCCTACGACCGGCGCGAGGCGCTGAAGATCGTGCTGACCCCACCCGGGTAGGACTAATCTCCCAACCGCAACGCAACGTCGAGGAGACGCCGATGAGCACCGCCACCCTTCCCTCCGACCTGTCCGAGCCCGCGCGCGACTTCCTGGCCCGGGCTCACGGCCACCTGATCGGCGGTGAGCCGGCGCCGGCGGCCGACGGGCGGACGTTCGAGACGCTCGATCCGGCCACCGGCGACGTGCTCGCCGAGGTGGCGCAGGGCGGGCCCGAGGACGTCGAGCGCGCCGTCCGGACGGCCCGCAGCGCGCTGGACGACGGATCGTGGGCGTCGGCGACCGCGGCGGAGCGGGGCCGTTGCCTGGAGCGGCTGGCTGGACTGGTCGAGCAGCACGCCGACGAGCTGGCCGAGCTGGAGTCGTTGGACAACGGCAAGCCGGTGACGATGGCGAAGCTCGTCGACGTCGGCGAGTCGGTGGCCCACCTTCACTACTTCGCCGGCTGGCCGACCAAGATCGAGGGCGAGGTCATTCCCGTCAGCCAGCCGGACATGCTCTGTTACACGCGGCGGGAGCCGGTCGGCGTCTGCGGGCAGATCATCCCCTGGAACTTCCCGCTGGTGATGGCCTGCTGGAAGGTCGCCCCTGCGCTGGCGGCAGGTTGCACCGTGGTGCTCAAGCCGGCCGAGCAGACGCCGCTCACCGCGCTGCGCCTCGGCGAGCTCGCGCTGGAGGCGGGGATTCCCGAGGGCGTGGTGAACGTGATCACCGGCGATGGCGAGACCGGGGCGGCGTTGGTCGACCACCCCGGCGTCGACAAGCTCGCGTTCACCGGCTCCACCGTGGTGGGTCGCGAGATCGGCGCCAAGGCGGGACGCGCCCTCAAGCGCGTCACCCTCGAGCTCGGGGGCAAGTCCCCCAACATCATCCTGCCCGACGCCGACATCGAGGCGGCGATCAAGGGCTCGTTCATGGCGATCTACTTCAACACCGGCCAGGCGTGCAACGCCGGGTCGCGGCTGTTCGTACAGAAGGACCAGTTCGACGACGTGGTCTCGGCCCTGGCGGAGCAGGCCCAGAAGATGCGCCTGGGCCGCGGCCTCGACCGCCAGACCCAGATGGGTCCGCTGGTCTCCGCCGAGCAGCGCGAGCGGGTCACGGGGTACATCGAGTCGGGCAAGGCGGAGGGGGCGCAGCTGGTGACGGGCGGCGGGAAGCCGGACGGCAACGGGTCGGGCTACTTCGTCGAGCCGACCCTGTTCGCCGCCACCTCCGATGACCTGCGGATCTCGCGCGAGGAGATCTTCGGGCCCGTCCTGGTCGCCCTTCCGTACGAGTCGCTGGAGGAGGTCGCCGCCCGCGCCAACGACACCGACTACGGGCTGGCCGCCGGCGTGTGGACGCGTTCGTTGTCGAACGCCCACCGGCTGGCGGCGATGCTCAAGGCGGGGTCCATCTACATCAACCGCTGGAGCCCGTCCGACCCCGGCGCGCCGTTCGGCGGCTACAAGGCGTCGGGGATCGGCCGTGAGCACGGCAGGACCGGCCTCGACGCCTACCTGGAGACCAAGACGGTCTGGGCGGCGCTCTGAGGTAGGTCTAGCCTCGACGGTCGCCCCCGGGGACGCGTCTCTAGGCGGCAGGCGAACGCTCGCGCGGGAAGTCCATCAGCAGTTCGGCGAGGCGCTCGGGTACCTCGATCTGAGGACAGTGCCCGCAGCCGCCGATGAGCTCGACCCGCGTCTCGGGAAGCGCCGCCACCACTCGCTCGACGCCCTGCGGCGACACCATCCGGTCGCGCTCTCCCCACACCAGCAGCACCGGGCAGCCGACCCGGTCGAGGTGGAACGGATAGGCGAGCTCCGGCAACAGGCGGCGCGCAGACCGCATTCGGCGCGCCACGGTGGCGCGATCGCGCAGGTGGGAGGTGAACGCGTCGATCACCCGTCGGTCCACGGCTGTGGGCCGCGGAAAGGCCAGCAGGGCATAGACGCGCCCGACCGCCTCGCGCACCACCGCTTCGGGCAGCGGGGCGGGAACCCCGAGCAGGATCTGCAGGATGGGATTGCGCTCGATGAGGCCGAACCAGGCGGCCATGTCGAAGCCCGCGGGCGCGATCGGGACCACTCCGGCGATCGCCAGCTCGTCGGAGCGCTCCGCCGCCCGCAGCGCGAGCGTGCCGCCGAGCGAGTTGCCCACGACCACGGCCGGACCCCCATCGCCGGCGGCGTACGGGATCACCCCGGCCAGGAAGCGGTCGAGCTGCGGGAGCATGCGACCGGGCCGCAGGTCGGGCGCGGTCCCGAACCCGGGTAGGTCGATCGCCACCGCTCGGCGCTCGGCGGCGGCGAGCTCGGCCAGCAGCAGGCGCCAGGTGTCGGCGCTGTCCGCCCAGCCGTGCAGCAGCACCAGCGGGGGGCCGGCGCCCTCGAGCTCCAGGACGCGGGTTTCGAACCCACCGAAGCTGCGCCGGTACTCGAGCAGCGGCTCCACGGACGGTCTGCGACCGTATGTAGCGCCGTGGCCGGACGCTATCCCGTCGGGTATCCGAGCTCGGCCAGCAGGTCGCCGGCGGTCTCCACGAACGCGGCCTGATCGGAATCGCTCATCTCGGTCCGCCAGCGTCCGACCCGGTCCGACTGCGGCGGCCTTGAGGCCAGCGCGTGGATGCCAACCCTCTGGTCGGCGCGGATCACCTCTCCCTCGCGCGAGCGGGGAAGGTCGCGGGTGATCTCCTGCAGGCGATCCGCCGCCCGGTCGTGGTAGTCGAGCATCGCCGGGTCCCAGTCGAGCTCCACGAAGGCACAGATGCGGCGCAAGGTCGCTTCGGGCTCCAGCACCAGGTCCTCGTAGCGGACCTCGGTGTAGTGGCCGACCCGCCGGCCCTGCTCGCGCGCCACCCGAATCCGCTTCGCCCACCGGTGGGCGGCCTTGGGAACGCTGCGGGGGCCGAAGTGCAGGCCGGTGATCGAGACGGCGACGTCGCGACCATCGCGGATGAGATGGATGAAGCGCGCCTCGGGAAGGGCCCTCTCGATCGACGACATCTTTCGCAGGTAGCCCGGCGTCTTGTCTCCCCAGCGCGGCTTGCCCGCCTGGTCGGCGTAGTAGCGGTAGAAGGCGCGCAGCGCCGGGCCGGCGGCGAGAGGCTGCGCCTCGGACACGCGCGCTCGCAGGACATCGGCGTCGAGCCCGAAGTCCGGCCAGCGTCGGTGGCCGGTGACGATCGCGACGAAGCGCTCCGGGGTGACCGGGCCCTCCTTGAAGGCGGCGATGACCTCGAGCGCGAAGTGGGTCTCGGGAGGGACGGCGAGCTGGGGGTGGGCGTCGAGCATGAGCCGCAGCAGCGTGGTGCCCGAGCGCGTGACACCGACCACGAAGGGAGCCGGCTGCGTCGGCTCGCGCCGCGCCAGATGACGACGTACCCGCCCGAGCGTCATCGCGAGCCCGCCGTCGCCTCGCTGAGCGGATACCCGAGCTCGGCCAGCAGCTCGCCCGCGACGGACTCGAACGCCGCCTGGTCGGAGGGCGACATGTCGCGGCGCCAGCGCGCGACCCGGTCCTCCCGCGGCGGCTGGGAGACGTGCCGGTGCTGGCGCGCGCGCACGTCGGCCGGGATGGCGGGGCCGCCCTGCGGACGCTCGAAGTCGCGAGCGATCTCCTCGATGCGGCCGGGCGCGCGCTCGTGGTAGCCGAGCATCGCGCCGTCCCAGGGCAGCTCGGCGAACTCGCACACCGAGCGCAGCACGCTCTCGGGGTCGACCACCAAGTCCTCGTAGCGAAGCTCGAGATAGTGCCTCACCCGCTGCGAATGCCGCCGCGCCTTGGCGATCCAGCTGGTCCAGCGCTCGGCCGCGCTGAGCACGTCCTCGGGACCGAAGTGGACCTCCATCAGCGACAGGGCCACGTCGCGACCGTCGCGGATCAGGTGGACGAACCGCGCCTCGGGCAGCACCCGTTCGATGAGCGGCATCTTGCGGGTGTAGTGCGGGGTCTTGTCCCCCCAGCGCGGCTTGGCCGCCCGCTCCGCGTAGTACCCGTAGAACGCGCGCAGGGCATCCCCGGCGGTGAACGGGTCCAGCGCCTCGAAGCGCGCGAGCAGCTCGTCGGGCTCCAGGCGGAAGTCCGCCCAGCGGCGGTGTCCGCTGAGCAGCTCGACGGCCCTCTCAGGCCCGGCTCCCCGCTCGCAGGCCTCCACCAGCTCGGGGATGAAGTGCGTCTCGGGCGGGATCGCCAGCTGAGGATGCGCATCCAGCATGAGCCGCAGCAGCGTCGTCCCCGAGCGGCTGACGCCGACGATGAAGGGCGCCGGTGGCCGCCGCCGATCGTGCCCACGAAGGCGCGTCAGAGCTCGGGGAAGCATGCCGCCACACTGTGCCACGTCGCCCGTCGGGACGCCGGTCGCGGCGGACCATTTGGGTATCGTGCCCCGTCCGCACGCAGCCATGGTGGACGAACTCAAGATCGCCGGATGGGGGCTCCCTCCCGCCGACCTGTCCCTCGGGGACGACGAGGTGCACGTATGGCGCGGCACCGTCCGTGCCACCGCCGACCAGCTGGACGACATCCTGCCGGTCCTGTCGCGGCGCGAGCGCCGGCAGGCGAGAAGGCACGCGAGGCCGAAGAACTTCGCCGCGGCCCTGTTCATGCTGCGTTCGCTGGTGGGTCGCTACCTCGAGACAGATCCGGCCGGCCTGCGCCTGGACGGGGATCCCGGGGGGCGGCTGGTGCTCGCCGGCCGCCCGGTCGGTCCGCCGCACTGGGACTTCTCCTGGGGCGGAGACCGGGCGGTCTTCGCGATCAGCGCCACGCAACCGCTGGGCCTGCACCTGGAGGTCGTCCCAGAAGACCTCGAGGTCGGCGACCTGATGCGCCGGATGCCGCCGCGCGAGGCGGCCCTGGTCGAGTTCCTGTCCCCCGACAACCGGGCCCGGTCGGTGGTCGGCTACCACGTCGAGCGCGAGGCCGAGCGCCGTCTCCAGCTCTACCGTGGCGACGGCGCCGCCCACCCGTCCGGCGACTTCCGGGTCGAGCGGCTGCGGCTGGGCAAGCGCTTCCTGGCCGCGCTGGCCGCTGAAGGCTGGGACTGGTCACCCAGCTTCTGGCGCTACGGTCCCGGCGAGGAAGCGGGCGCCTAGGCGCCCACGCCGACCCCGACGGAAACCCATGCCGGCCAGGAGGAACAGACCGCCCCGCTGGATGCGGCCGATCGACCCGCCCGAGTGCCCGCCGGGCTGGCAGACCGGGCCGCCGGACTTCGTCGGCGTGGGGGCCCAGCGCGCCGGCACCAGTTGGTGGTACCGCTCGATCGAGCAGCATCCCCAGGTGGCGCGAATCGAAGGCGAGCAGAAGGAGCTGCACTTCTTCGGCCGCTTCTGGCAGGGTGACATCCCGGAAGACCTCGCCGAGCGCTACCACCGCTTCTTCCCCCGCCCACCCGGCGCGATCTCCGGCGAGTGGACCCCCCGTTACATGTACGACTTCTGGTCGCTGCGGCTGTTGAAGCGCAGCGCGCCCGACGCCCGCATCCTGGTGCTCCTGCGCGACCCCGTCGAGCGCTATCTCTCCGGGCTCGCCCGCCACATCAGGCTCGCCGACGAGGCCGAGCAACCGGTCAACCTGATGATGCTGGCCGACGCGCTGGCCCGGGGTCTCTATCACCAGCAGCTGCTGCGCGTGTTCGAGTTCTTCGCCCGGGAGCGTGTGCTCATCCTCCAGTACGAACGCTGTGTGGCCGATCCGACGGGCGAGCTCGCGGCGACATGCCGCTTCCTGGGACTGGAGCCCTTCGACGAGCTTCCGCCGCGCGCCGGGGAGCGCCGGCGCCCGCCCAATCCCAAGCCGTACCTCGACGAGGAGATGCGCGCGGACCTGATCGGGCGCCTCGAGGACGACGTCGGGCGCCTGCTCGAGCTGTGCCCAAAGATCGACGTCTCGCTGTGGCCCAACTTCCGCCATCTGGCGAGCGCCGACGCCTCCCTCGACGAGTCCCGCGCCGCCGCGCTGGCCGACCCCGCCTCGGCCGGAGGGATGGCGCCGTGAAGCTCGTGATGACGCTGCTGGCACGCGACGAGGAGGACATCGTCGAGGAGAACCTCGTCTACCACCTCGAGCGCGGGGTCGACTTCGTGGTGGCCACCGACAACCACTCCAGCGACGCGACTCCCGAGATACTCGAGCGCTACCAGCGCGAGGGCCACGTCCATCTGATCCACGAGTCCTCGACCGACTTCGCCCAGCGTGCGTGGCGGACGCGGATGGCGCGGCTGGCCGCCACCGAGTTCGGCGCCGACTGGGTGATCGACAACGACGCCGATGAGTTCTGGTGGCCGACCGAGCACCGCGACCTCAGGGAGCTGTTCGCCTCCCAGCCCGAGCACGTTCAGGCCGTGATGGCCCGCAAGCTCAACTTCGTCCCGCGGCCGGACGGCGACGAGCCCTTCTACGAGCGCATGCTGCTGCGTGACAACGAAGGCCGCAACCTGATCGGGCGGCTCATCCTGCCCAAGGTCGCCCATCGCGGAGCGGCCGAGGTCAGCGTGGGGACCGGCTCACATCGGATCACCCTGGACGGCGTGGCCCCGAAGTCATATCCCGCGCCCCTCGAGATCCTCCACTACTCGGTCCGCGGCTTCGCCAGCTTCGAGACGCGCGTGCGCAATGCCGCGCAGGCGCTGCCCGACGAGTCGGCCGAGGATCGCACCGGCAACGTCAGCGCCCAGTACCGCGAGATGATCCAGATCCTGCATGCCGGGCGGCTGCGCGACTACTACGACGCGCTGACGGTCGACGCCGAACAGGCCGAGGCGGAGATCGCCGCCGGGCGCCTCGTCCGCGACGACCGCCTCCAGCAGTTCTTCCGCGAGCGCGCGGTCGCCGCGGGCGAGCGCGCCTGAGACATCCCGGGGGCCGCGCCGTGCAGGCCTCCGAGCCGCGTCGCGACGAGGTGCCGCGTCCGCCCCGGTCGCTGCTGGCGCGGCTGGCCGCCGACCCGGTGCACGCCGCGGAGCACCTGGCGCTGGCCGCGGCCGAGCGACACGCTCCCGCCGCGGCCGCGTGGCTCGCCGAGCGCCGCGCCTTCTACGCCTACGGCCCTCGGGAGCTCGCCCGCATGGCGGTCAAGCGCCACGTCAACGCTGCGCGTCTGAGCGGCGCGGCGACCGGCTTGGGCGGCATCGCCACGGTGATCCCCGACCTCGCCGCGCAGGCCTGGATCCAGTCGCGGATGGTGTTCTTCGTCGCTGCCGCCTACGGGCTCGACCCCCGCGACCCTATGCGTCCGGCCGAGTACCTGGTGATCCAGGGCCTCTACCCAGACGCGCCCGCCGCCCGCCGCGCGCTGGACGGCGCCGGCCCGGGGATCGCGACGGCCTGGGCCGGCAGCCGGCTGGCGCGCGAGGAGAGGCTCTACCGCAGCCTCGCCCGGCTGACCGGGCGGACGGCCGGAAAGCGTCTCGGGGCCCGGGCGATCCCGGGCTTCGCGATCGCGGCCAACGCCCTTGGCAACGCCCGCGAGACCAAGGCCCTCGGCAACCGCGCGATCGCCTTCTACGGCGGCTAGAGCGGTCGGATCCGGCTACGGCTTGCGCAGCACGACCTCGTATTGGTCCACGATCGGCTCGCGTGACGGGCGGGCTGTCACCTCGGCCTGGGCGCGAGCCTCCTCGGCGAGCTTGGCGCTCGCCCTGAGGTCCTCGGCCGTGGCCCAGTAGGTGATGACGGCGGCGCGCCCGGCCTTCCAGTCCACCGCCACCGTGATGCCCTCGAACCCCTTCTGCTGCTCGAGCTCAGCGAGCATGTCGGCCTCGAACTGGCGGATCGTGTCCTCGATGCGCTCGGGGGGCAACCCGGCGTACCGGCTCAGTCTGGCATGCATTTGACCCTCCTCTCGGGGAGCAGCCTACCCGGCCGGGCGTCCGCGATACAGGTCAGGCGCGGCCGTAGACCGGCACCGCCGCGCCGCTGGTCGGGGCCGAGTCGGGGGAGCACAGGAAGGCGATCACGCCGGCGATCTCCTCGGGCCTGACCCAGCGCGATTGGTCGGCGCCGGGCATCGCGGCGCGGTTGGCGGGGGTGTCGATGACGCTGGGGAGGATGGCGTTGGCCCGCACCCCGTCGTCGCGGTACTCGACCGCCAGCGCCCTCACGAAGGCGAGCACGGCGGCCTTGGAGGCGACATATCCGGCGGCTCCCGAGAACGGCTCGAGCGCGGCTCGGGTCGAGACGCAGACGATCGCGCCGCCCTCGGCCTCGATCAGCGCCGGCAGGGCGGCCTGGGTGACCAGGTAGGTGGGCCGCAGGTTGAGTCGGAACTGCGCCTCGAAGTCCTCGACCGGCGTCTCGTGCACGCGCGGCCCCGCGGCGAACCCGCCGACCAGGTTGACAACCGCCCCCAGCGGGGCGCCGGCCTGGCCGCGCGCGAGGGCGACGACCTCTCCCACCTCGGCGGGGTCGGCCAGGTCCGCCCGGTGCAGCTCCAGGCCCTCCCGCGGGGGCACGCGCTCGAGCTCGCGCTCCGCCCTCCAGGGCACCACGACGCGCCAGCCGTCGGCCAGGAGGCGCTCCACCACCGCCACCCCCAGCCCGCCGGTTCCTCCCGTGACGAGCGCTGTCTGCGCCATGTCAGCTAAGGCGTCGCGGCATCGACCAGCACCACATGAGGCCCTACCGTAACCCGTCCGCCTCCGGTTCTAAGGTCGCCCGCGTGCAGGTGCGAGAGCTTCAAGACGGGCAGACGGTCGACTGCATCCTGCTGGTGCGCGAGATCGAGCTGCGCCGCACGCGCTCGGGCGGCGAGTACCTCAAGCTCATCCTGGGCGACCGGACGGGCACCGTTGCGGCCGTCATGTGGGAGGGAGACGCCGACATCGCCGCCGAGACTCCGTCCGGGCGCCCGGTGCGTGTGACCGGTCGCTACTCGGTGCATTCCCGTTACGGCCCGCAGCTGGTCATCGAGGCCCTGCGGCCGGTGCCGGACGGCGAGTACGACCCGCACGGCCTCTTCGACGGGCCGGCGCGCGACGTCACCCAGATGGAGAGCGACCTTCGCGAGCTGCTCGAGACGATCCAGAACCCCTACCTGCGCAGGTTGCTGGACGACCTGCTGGGGGGCGGCTCGCCGGTGTGGCAGCGCTTTCGGGTCGCCCCCGCCGCCAAGTACAACCACGAGGCCTACCGCCACGGCTTGCTCGAGCACTCCCTCCTGGTCGCCCAGGCGGTGAGCGCCATCTCCGCCACCTTTCCGGGAGTGGACCGGGACATCGCCGTGACCGGCGCGCTGCTGCACGACATCGGCAAGCTCGAGGCGTACACGTCCGCTCCCGACATCGACCTCACCGACGAGGGCCGCCTGCAGGGCGAGATCCCGCTCGGCTATTACCGGGTGCGCCGCGTCATCGATCGACTCGACGGCTTCCCGCCGGCGCTGGCCCAGGAGGTGCTGCACATCATCCTCTCCCATCACGGGGCGCTCGAGCACGGCAGCCCCGTGGTTCCGTGCACGCGCGAGGCCACCCTGGTCCACATGGTGGACAACCTCGGCGGTCGGCTCGGCTCGTTCGACCGCCTGGAGAAGGAGTTGATCGACGGCCAGCGCTGGTCGTCGTTCGACCGGGTGCTGGGAGCCGGCGCCTTCTTCGCCGGGCGCCAGGCCGCATAGGTCACCACCCCGGTTTCCGCAAATACCGTCCGGGACCATGCCCGAGCGCCGCTGTCCCCGAGCCCGGTTTCTTATCGTGTCGGGGTCATGGCGAAGGACACCGAGAAGCTCATCCGCCAGCTCTCGCTGATCTCGTTCCTGATGGCCGAGCGGCGGCCGGTCATCGCGGCCGAGATCCGCCAGGCCGTCGAGGGCTACAGCGGCATGAACGAGGACGCGTTCGCGCGGCGCTTCTACGCCGATCGGGCCGAGCTGGAGTCGCTGGGCATCCAGCTGTCGGTGGCCAAGCCGCTCGACGGGGCGGCCGAGCAGGAGAGCTACTCGCTGCCGCCCGAGAACTTCTACCTGCCGGCGATCGAGTTCGGCGACTCCGAGCTGGCCGCGCTACAGACGGCGCTCTCGCTGCTCGACGGCGAGTTCGCCTACGCCGAGCCGCTCAGGTTGGCGCTGCAACAGATCTCGTGGGGCCGGCCGAGCCCGCTGCGCGCCGCCGAACAGCGCTCGATCGCGCTGGGGATCACCGCCTCGGCGGGTGGTCACGCGATCTCGCAGCGGCTGGTCAAGATCGACACCGCGATCTCGCGCCGCAAGACGGTCGTGTTCGACTACTACACGATGGACCGCGACGAGGTCGGCGAGCGGCGCGTCGATCCCTATCAGCTGCTGTTCCAGGGCGGGCAGTTCTACATGGTCGGCCATTCGCACGAGCGCGACGACATGCGGGTCTTCCGGCTCTCGCGCATCCGGGGCAAGGCCGCCTACGCCACCAAGGCCGAGCACGACTTCCAACGGCCGCCCGACTTCGACCCCCGGGCCTACGCCGACCGCATCCCGTGGCAGTTCGGCGATTCGCACGGCGAGGCCGAGGTGCTGATCTCCGAGCGCATCGCGTGGCAGGTGGAGCGCCACTTCGGCCGCTACGGCCGCTTCGAGGACTCCGCCGAGGGCCGGGTGTTCGTGACCGAGTACGCCAACGAGCGCGCGCTGCTGTCATGGGTGCTCGGCTTCGGCGAGCATGCCCGGCTGCTGGGGCCCCCGGGCCTGGTGGAGGCGCTGCGCGAGCGGGTGGCGCGCCTGGAGGAACGTCACACCGGCGAGCCGGAACTGGCTCCGGCGGTGGCAACGGACGGCGCGCAGCTCGAGTCGCCGGAGGCGGCGGACCCGGGTGACGAGTCAAGGCACGAGACGGCGATCCGCCCCGAGCGCTTTGCCCGTCTGGTCACGCTGGCGTCGATCCTCATCGAAGCGGGCCGCGCGGGCCGGACGCCCACGCTTGCGGAGGTCCGCGATCGGCTCCAGGTCTCCGAGCAGGAGCTGCGCGACGACATTAGCGTGCTCAACGTCGTCAACTTCGGCGCCGGGTCGTACATCCTCTACGCCGAGGTCACGGACGACGGCCGGATCGAGGTCGATCCCGACGCCTACTCGGACAGCTTCGCCCGTCCCGCCCGTCTGCTGCCAATCGAGGCCAAGGCGCTGGTGGCAGCGATCGACCTGATCGGCGAGCATATTCCCAAGGGCTCATTGGCGTCGGCGCGAGACAAGATCGTCGCCGCGCTCGGCGAGGATCCGGTGGACGAAGGCCTCCAGGTGGCGAGCGGCGGGGGCGACGACTCCGAGATCGCGGCGGTCGTCTCGCGTGCCATCGCCCGGCGGCGCCTGCTGGAGATCGAGTACTACAAGGAGAACGAGGACGAGTTCTCCCAGCGGGAGGTGGAGCCCTACGCCCTGATGAACGGCCGCGAGGGGTGGTACGTGGCCGCCTTCGACCCCACGCGCGACAGCGTGCGCCATTTCCGCCTGGACCGGATCAAGCGCGCGGCGGTCAGCGACCAGCGGTTCGACCCCCGACCCGAGATCGACCCCGCCGCCGACCTCGACGGCTGGCCGCGCACCGGCGAGGTCGAGGCGTCCCGCCGCGCCCGTGTGTGGGTCTCGCCTGATCGCGCCCGCTGGGCGCGCGAGGAGCGCCCAGTGGTGGCCGAGCTGGCGGACGGCTCGGTGGTGGTCGAGCTCGCGTTCGCCGGCACGGGCTGGCTGGTGCGCGAGGTGCTCAAGGAGGTGGGGGACGCCGTCGTGCTGGAGCCGGCGCAGGCGCGCGAGGCGGTCCGCGAGGCCGCCGCCCGCCTCGGCCGCGCCGCCGTCTCGGCGTGAGCCGCCGCGAGCAGATCGCCATGAGCGACGAGGAGGTCGCCGCGTTCCTCGACGAGCAGCGGGTGATGGTCTGCGCCACCAACGGCCGCGACGGCTGGCCTCATCTCATGCCGCTGTGGTACGTGGTTCGCGACGGCGAGCTGTGGGCGTGGACCTACGCCAAATCGCAGAAGGTGCGCAACCTCGAGCGCGATGCGCACGCCACCGTAGAGGTCGAGACCGGGGAGGCCTACGACGAGCTGCGCGGCGTGATGATCAAGGCGCAGGCCGTCATCCATCGCGAGACGGATGTGGTCGCCGAGCTGGGAGCCGAGATCTTCCGCCGCTACAGCCAGGGGCAGGCGGCGGTCGCAGACGACTTCCTGGACACGGCGCGTGCCCAGGCGGCCAAGCGGGTCGGGCTGCAGCTGATCCCCCAGGACCTGGCCAGCTGGGACCACCGCAAGCTCGAAGGCGTCTACTGAGCCGCTGGCCGGGGGCGGTCGGCTCGCGCGCCCGCTAGCGTCCCCGGGCGTGGAGGAGCTCAAGGGGCTGATCCTGTCGGGCGGTCGCGGGACGCGGCTGCGGCCGATCACGCACACCTCGGCCAAGCAGCTCGTCCCGGTCGCCAACAAGCCGGTGCTGTTCTACGGCCTGGAGGCGATGTCCCAAGCCGGGATCCGCGACGTGGGTGTGGTCATCGCCCCCGAGACCGGCGACGAGATCCGGGGAGCCGCGGGCGATGGCTCTCGTTTCGGGATCTCGATCACCTACATCCTCCAGCCCGAGCCGCTGGGGCTCGCCCATGCCCTCCTCACCGCCGAAGAGTTCCTCGGCGACTCCGCCTTCGTCATGTATCTGGGCGACAACCTCCTCCAGGGCGGGATCCACGACCTGGTCGAGGCCTTCCGCCGCCACGAGCCGGACGCGCTGATCCTGCTCACCCATGTCCCCGACCCCCAGAACTACGGGGTCGCCGAGCTCTCCGACGGCGCGGTCGTGCGCCTGGCCGAGAAGCCCGCCCAGCCGCGCACCGACCTCGCGCTGGTCGGCGTCTACATGTTCACCTCGGTCATCTACGAGGCCGCACGGGCGATCGTGCCCTCGGGGCGGGGCGAACTGGAGATCACCGACGCCATCCAGCAGCTGGTCGACGGGGGCCGGCGCGTCGAGCCTCACATCGTCGAGGGCTGGTGGAAGGACACGGGCCGCAAGGAGGACATCCTGGAAGCCAACCGGCTCGTGCTCGACAACATCGAGGGCCGCATCGAGGGCGAGCTGGTCGACTCTCAGGTGGACGGGCGCGTGATCGTCGAGCCCGGGGCGCGGCTGGAGCGCGCCAGCGTCCGTGGCCCTGCGATCATCGGCGCCCGGGCGCGCCTGGTCGATGCGTACGTCGGCCCGTACACCGCGGTGGGAGAGGACTGCCTGATCGAGAACGCGGAGGTCGAGCACTCGATCCTGCTGGAGGGCTCGTCGGTGCGCGGGCTGGCGGGGCGGATGGAGTCGTCGCTGCTGGGGCGAAACGTGTCGGTGCACCGCGACCGGCGCCAGCCGCGGGCCTACCGGTTCATGGTGGGCGACAACAGCGAAATCGGGATTCATTGAGCATTAGTGTGGTTTGCTGCAAGATTTCGTGCCCGGCTGTCCGGGCCGTGCCCTAGATTCGCGAGCGCGGGCTCGCCTGAGGCGAGCTGCTAACCCCCACCGAGGAGTGTGTCGATGCCAGAGGGTTATTGCGTCAAGGAACGCAAGAAGGTCGAGATCCAGGACGCCAAGCAGGTGACCATGAAGAACGGTCGCCCGGCGATCCAGGGTGTCTGCCCGGACTGCGGGACCAAGATCTTCAAGATCGGCAAGCTCGAGTAGGAGCAGCAGGGCTGGGCCCCAGCCGGGGCATCGCGGGCGCGCAGCGGCGGCGTCGGCAGCGCCGCGATGGCGGCGGGCGCCCGGATTGCGCTATGCCTTAGCGCCATGCGCCTCCTCGTCACCGGGGCCGGCGGTCAGCTGGGCCGTGACGTCGTGCGCGCCGCCAGGCGCGCGGGACACGACGTAACGGGCTGCGACCGCCACCAGCTCGACATCACCGACCAGGACGCCGTGGCCCGTGCGCTCGAGGCGCACCGCCCGGAGGCGGTGGTCAACTGCGCCGCCTACACCGACGTGGACGGCGCCGAGGCCGCTCCCGACACCGCCATGGAGGTAAACGCGGTCGCCGCGGGCCGGGTGGCGGCGGCGGCCGGGCGAGCATCGGCGCTGGTGGTGCACGTCTCGACGGACTACGTGTTCGACGGCCGGCGCCGGCGGCCGTACCTCGAATCCGACGAGGCGCGGCCGTTGTCGGCATACGGACGCTCCAAGCTCGCCGGCGAGCATGCGGTGGCCGAGGCGAACCCGGGTCACACGATCGTCCGCTCGTCGTGGCTGTTCGGCGCGAGCGGGCCCAACTTCGTCGAGACGATGCTCACGCTTGCCTCCGAGCGTGACGAAGTGGCGGTGGTGACCGACCAGGTCGGCTGCCCGACGTGGACCGGGCATCTGGCCGCCGCCCTGGTGGAGATCTGCGTCAGGCGTTCGCTGGGCCTGCACCACGTCGCCGCCGACGGGCAATGCTCGTGGCACGCCTTCGCCCGGGAGATCTTCCGCCAGGCCGGAGTGGAGTGCGCGGTGCGCGAGCGCCGGACCGCCGACCTGGGGCGGCCCGCCAGGCGCCCGGCCTACAGCGTGCTGCGCTCCGAGCGCGCCGACGCGCCGCGGCTTGCGCACTGGGGTGACGGTTTGTCGGGCTATCTGGCCGAGCGCGCCGCCACGCCGGGCGCCGATCCGGGCTCGCCGACATGAGGCTCCTGGTCGCCGGCGGCGCCGGGTTCATCGGCTCCAACTTCGTCCGGCTGCGCCTGCGCGAGACCGACGACGAGATCGTGGTGCTCGACAAGCTCACCTACGCCGGCCGCGAGGAGAACCTCCAGGACGTCCGGGACCACGAGCGCTTCAGGTTTGCCCACGGCGCCATCGAGGACCCCGAGGCGGTGGCCGAGGTGATCGGCGGCTGCGACGCGATGGTCAACTTCGCCGCCGAGACGCACGTGGACCGCTCGATCGCCGGCGCGGGCGACTTCGTGACCACCAATGCCCGTGGCACGTGGGTGCTGCTGGAGGCCGCCCGCGAGCACGGGCTGCGATACGTGCAGGTCTCGACCGACGAGGTCTACGGCTCGATCGCGTCTGGCGCGTTCACCGAATCCTCACCGCTGCGCCCGTCATCTCCCTACAGCGCCACCAAGGCGGGCGGCGACCTGCTGGTGGCGTCCTACTTCCACACCTACGGCCTTCCCGCCGTGATCTGCCGCGGCTCCAACAACTACGGGCCCTACCAGCACCCCGAGAAGCTGATCCCACTGATGATCCTCAACGCGCTGGCCGGCGACGCGCTGCCGGTCTACGGCGACGGGCTCAACGTGCGCAACTGGCTTCACGCCGAGGACTTCGGCCGCGCGATCGGCGTGGTGCTCGAGGCCGGGGTGCCCGGCGAGGCCTACAACGTCGGGGGGCCAGACGAGTGCGCGAACCTGGACGTGGTCAGGCGGATCCTCGCGCTCTGTGGCCGCGACGAGTCGCTGATCGAGTTCGTGGCCGACCGGCCGGGCCACGACCGCCGTTACTCCTTGGCCTCGGAGAAGGTCAGGGCGCTCGGATGGTCCCCACGCGTCGGCTTCGACGAGGGCCTGGAACACACCGTCGCCTGGTATCGGGACAACGCCTGGTGGTGGGAGCCGATCCGCTCCGGGGAGTACCGCTTCTACTACGCACGCCAGTACGGCCGTGAGCTCGGCTGACCCCGGCCCGTCGAAGCCCGTGCGAGACCGCGTCGAGGACTAGACTCGGGCCATGAGCCAGCGCGCGACGGTTCCGCGCGGCCGCCACGCGCCGCCGCTGGAGGTGCGCCTGTCGGTCCAGCGCCGCCGGCTGTTCCGGGCGGCCGCCTCGGTGTTCGCCGGCGTCGGGTATGCCGAGGCCAGCGCGGAGGCGATCGCCCGCCGCGCGGGGATGTCGAAGGCCACCTTCTACGAGCACTTCGCCAACAAGGAGGAATGCATCCTCGCGCTGTTCGACGAGGCCGCCACCGTGGTCCTGCACGCGATGGCCGACGCCGCCCGCGATGCGGGCAGCGAGCCCCGCGAGCGCCTGCGGTCCGGGATTCGCGCCTTCCTGGACATGCTGGCCGAGCACCCGGCCGCCTCGCAGACCCTGCTGGTGGAGATCATGGCGGCCGGCGACCGGGGCGCCGAGCGGCGCGACAGCATCATGGCGGCGTTCGCCGCGACGATCGACGCGGAGAATGCCGCCGCCGCCCGGAGCGGAGGTCTGGCACGACTCGAGTCCCCGGATGAGGCGTTCGCCATCGTCGGAGCCGTGGCCGAGCTGGCTTCGCGCCAGCTGCGACTGGGAGACCCGGCCGACATCCGCGACCTCGAGCCGGTGATCGAGCGGCTGATGGTGTGCCTGATGACGCCCGCCCCCGCGGCTTGAGCGACACCGAGGGCGCGCTCGTCGAGCTGGAGGCCCGGGTGGTCGAGTGCCGCCGTTGCCCGCGCCTGGTGGCCTGGCGGGAACGGGTGGCGCTCGAACGGCGCGCCGCGTACGCCGACTGGACCTACTGGGGACGCCCGGTGCCGGGCTTCGGGGATCCCGCGGCCCCCGTGCTGGTGCTCGGGCTCGCGCCGGCCGCCCACGGCGGCAATCGGACCGGGCGAGTGTTCACGGGCGACCGCTCGGGAGACTTCCTGTTCTCGTCGCTGTGGCGCTGCGGCCTGGCCAGCCAGCCCGTCTCGCGCCACCGCGGCGACGGTCTGCGCCTGCGGGATTGCTGGGTCGCCGCCGCGGTCCGCTGCCCGCCGCCGGGCAATCGTCCCACTCCCGCCGAGCGTGACCGGTGCCTGCCGTACGCAGCGGCGGAGCTGCAGCTGCTCGACCGCGTCCGCGTGATCGTCTGCCTGGGCGCCTTCGCCTGGGATGCGGCGCTGCGGGTCAGGGCCGCGCTCGGCCGGCCGGCGCCAAGGCCGCGGCCCCGCTTCGGCCACGGGGCGGAGCTCCCCGACCCGCACTGGCCGCTGCTGGGCTGCTTCCACCCCTCACAGCAGAACACGTTCACCGGGAAGCTGACTCCCGAGATGACCGACGCGGTGTTTCGCCGTGCTCGGGAGCTCGCCGGGCTGCCGGCCTAGCGCCGCGTATTCTCGTCGGGTGCCGCTCTCCTCGTTCACCCCGCGCGTGCGGGCCTGGTTCGAGTCGGCGTTCGCCGAGCCGACCCCGGCCCAACGCCTGGCGTGGCCGGCGATCGCGACCGCCGACAACGTCCTGATCTCCGCCCCGACGGGATCGGGCAAGACCCTGGCCGCCTTTCTGTGGGGGCTGGACCGCCTTGCCGCCGATCCGCTGCCGGAGGGCGCCAGCCGCGCAACCAGGCTGGTCTACGTCTCGCCCCTGAAGGCGCTCTCCTACGACGTGGAGCGCAATCTGCGCGCCCCCTTACGGGGCATCGGGGCGGACATCACGGTCGCCATCCGCACCGGCGACACCCCGCAGCGCGAGCGGGCCGCCATGCGCCGCCAGCCGCCCGACGTCCTGATCACCACGCCGGAGTCGCTGTACCTGATGCTCACCTCGCAGGCGCGCGAGGTCCTGGCCGGCACCGAGACCGTGATCGTTGACGAGGTGCACGCCGTCGCGTCCACCAAGCGAGGCTCCCATCTCGCGCTGAGCCTCGAGCGGTTGGAGGCCCTGGCCGGCCGGCGCCTGCAGCGGATTGGCCTCAGCGCCACACAGCGGCCCCTCGAAGAGGTCGCGCGGTTCCTGGTCGGCCCTGGCCGCGAGTGCACGATCGTCGACGCAGGCATCACCAAGGCGCTCGACCTGCGGATCGAGGTCCCGGTGGAGTCGATGGTGGAGCCGGATCAGGGTCCGGAGCTGGAGGCGGTCGGCGGCGACGGCACCCGGCGCTCCATCTGGCCGGCGATCTACCCGGAGATCCTCGAGGCGGTTCGCGCCCATAGCTCGACCATCGTGTTCGTCAACAACCGCCGCAGCGCCGAGCGCCTGGCGCTGCGCCTCAACGAGCTTGCCGACGAGGAGATCGCGCGCGCCCACCACGGGTCGCTCGCGCGTGAGGAGCGGCTGGTGGTGGAGGAGCTCCTCAAGTCGGGACGGCTCCCCTGCCTGGTCGCCACCTCGAGCCTCGAGCTGGGAATCGACATGGGCGCCGTGGACCTCGTGGTCCAGGTCGAGTCCCCGAAGTCGGTGGCGCGCGGACTGCAGCGGATCGGGCGCGCCGGGCATCGCATCGACGACGTCTCGCGCGGGGTCATCTTCCCCAAGTTCCGCGCCGACCTGCTCGAGTCGGCGGTCGTGGTGAGTCGGATGCGCCGCGGCGAAATCGAGTCGACCGTGGTGCCGCGCAACGCGCTGGATGTCCTTGCCCAGCAGGTGGTCGCCATCGCCGCCTCCACCGACGATCCGGTCGCCGTGGACGATCTCCACGGCCTGGTGACCCGCGCCTACCCGTACGCCGACCTCTCGCGGGCGCAGCTCGACAACGTGCTCGACATGCTCGACGGTCGCTACCCGTCCTCGGAGTTCGGCGAGCTGCGCCCGCGCATCGTCTGGGATCGCGTCGCCGGCACCATCCGTGCACGGCGCGGCGCCCGGCAGCTGGCGGTGACCAACGCCGGCACCATCCCCGACCGGGGGCTGTTTGCGGTCACGCTTCCCGATGGCCGCCGGGTGGGGGAGCTCGACGAGGAGATGGTCTACGAGGCGCGCCCAGGCCAGACCTTCCTGCTCGGCGCCTCGACGTGGCGGATCGAGGAGATCGGTCGCGACCGGGTGGTGGTCACGCCGGCGCCGGGCGTGCCGGGGGCCGTCCCGTTCTGGCGCGGCGACGGCGTCGGCCGACCGCGCGAGCTGGGGCAGGCGATCGGCGAGTTCGCGCGCTGGGCGGTCGACCAGCGCCCGGAGGCGCTCGAGCGCGACCACGACCTCGACCGGCGCGCCGCCGGCAATCTGGTCGAGTTCCTGCGCGAGCAGCAGGCGGCCACCCGGGTGGTCCCGTCGGACCGCACGATCGTGGTCGAGCGCTTCCGCGACGAGATCGGCGACTGGCGGCTGTGCGTCCTCTCCCCCTACGGCGGGCGCGTCCATGCCGCATGGGGCCTGGCCCTTTCGGCCCGGATCCGCGACGAGCTCGGGCTGGAGTCCGACGCGATCTGGTCGGACGACGGGATCATCGTGCACCTCCCCGATGCCGACGATCCACCGGGCGCGGACCTGGTCATGGTCGAGCCCGGTGAGCTCGAGGACCTGGTGGTGCGGGAGCTGGGGGGCTCGGCGCTGTTCGGCGCCCGCTTCCGCGAGAACGCCGCCCGCGCGCTGCTGATTCCCCGCGCCTACCCTGGCCGGCGCACACCGCTGTGGCAGCAGCGGCTCAAGGCCCAGACGCTGCTGGAGGTGGCGCGACGCTACGGGCAGTTTCCGCTGGTCCTGGAGACGTATCGCGAGTGCCTGCGCGACGTGCTCGACCTTCCTGGCCTCCAGGAGCTGCTGAGCGCGCTGCACCGGCGCGAGCTTTCACTGGTCGAGGTCGAGACCCCGACGGCGTCGCCGTTCGCCTCGTCGCTGCTGTTCGACTACGTGGCGACGTACATGTACGAGGGCGACACGCCCAGCGCCGAGCGCCGCGCCGCCGCCCTGTCGCTGGATCGCGACCTGCTGCGCGAGCTGCTCGGCCAGGAGGAGCTGCGCGAGCTGATCGATCCGGAGGCGCTGCAGGCGGTCGAGGACGATCTCCAGCACCGGTCCGCGCGCACGCGCGCCGCCAACCGCGACGCGCTTCACGACGTGCTGCGCCGGGTGGGGGATCTCTCCACCGGGGAGGCGAGGGAGCGCGTGATCGCCGGGGTGGCGGTGGAGCCGCTGCTGGGTGAGCTCGAGCGCGAGCGGCGCGCGATGCGGCTGCGGCTGGCCGGCCAGGAGCGCTGGGCCGCCGCCGAGGACGCCGGCCTGTATCGCGACGCTCTGGCCGCGGTCCCCCCGGGCGGTCTGCCGGACTCGTTCCTGGTCGAGCTGCCCGACGCACTGGCCCGGCTGGTCCGGCGCTACGGACAGACCCACGGCCCGTTCACCACCGCCGAGCTTCGCGACCGCTACGGAGTCGACCCGAGCGCCGTGCTGCGTGAGCTCGAGCGCGCCGGCGAACTGGTCCGCGGCGAGCTGCGCCCGGGAGGCACGGAGCGCGAGTGGTGCGATCCCGGCGTGCTGCGACGGCTGCGCCGCGCCTCGCTGGCGGTCCTGCGCCGGGAGATCGAGCCCGCGGATCAGCGGGCGCTCGCCCGCTTCCTGCCCTCGTGGCAGGGCGTGGACCGCCATCCCTCGGGGGGAGCGGGGCCGGACCGTCTGCGCGAGGTCCTGGTGGCGCTTCAGGGCCTGGCCCTGCCGGCCGATGCCTGGGAGCGCGACGTCCTGCTCCGGCGCACCGGGGCGTATTCGCCGTCCTGGATGGACCAGCTGTGCGCCGCCGGCGAGGTGGTGTGGATCGGAGCGGGAGCGCTCGGCCGCCACTCGGGCCGCGTCGCCCTCTACTTCCGCGACGACGCCGCGCTGCTGGAGCCGCCACCGGTTCGCAGCGAGCCCCCCGCCGACGCCGCGCATGCCGCCGTGCGTGATCGCCTGGCAGCCGGGGCGTGCTTCTTCACCGACCTGCTGGTCGATGTCGACCTCTCGCCGGAGGCGCTGCAGGAGGCGCTCTGGGGTCTGGCCTGGGCGGGCGAGGTGACCAACGACGCTTTCGCTCCGCTGCGCGCGCCGCGGCTCACGCTCGCCCGCGCGCGCGGCGAGGCAAACCGTCGCGCTGGTCGGCGCTTCGCCTCGCGGCGCTCGGGAGCCGCGGCGCAGGTCCAGGGACGCTGGTCGCTGACCGCCCCGCTGTTCGCCGCCGCCCCGGATCCCGCGCAGCGCCGGCGGGCACAGGCGGAGCTGCTGCTCGAGCGCTATGGCATCGTGACCCGCGAGCAGGTGCGGGCCGAGGGCATACCCGGCGGCTTCTCGACCCTCTACGACTCGCTTTCGGCGCTGGAGACGCTCGGTGTCGCCCGGCGCGGCTACTTCGTCGAGGGCTTGGGCGGAGCCCAGTTCGCCGCCCCCGGCGCGGTCGAGCGGCTTCGCGCCCACCGGGAGGAGACCGACGAGGCGCCCCTGGTGCTGTCGGCGGTGGACCCGGCGCAGCCCTACGGTGCAGCGCTGACCTGGCCACGGCGCGAGGGAGACAGCGATCGCCGGCGACCACAGCGGGTGCCCGGCGCCCATGTCGTGCTGGTGGGCGCGGAGCCGATCCTCTATCTCGAGCGCTCGGGTCGAGGCGCGATGACCCTCGTGGACCCACGCGACGAGCGGGTGACGACCGCGTTCGAGGCGGTGGCCGCACAGGTGCGGGCCGGTCGCATCCGCCGCGTCGCCCTCGAGCGGGTGGACGGTGAGCCCGTGGTCGGCTCGCCGTTCGGCGAACTCCTGATCGAGCTGGGCTTCCGCCAGGGTCCGCGGGCCCTGACGCTCAGCGCCTGAGCGCGTCGAGACCGCGACCGGCGGCATCTACGCTTCGCGAGTGCCCGAGGGGGACACCATCCGCTACGCGGTGAGCCGGATGCGCCCGGTTCTCGAGGGTCGGGTTCCGGACGAGATCGTGACGCCACAGCCACGCCACGCCATGGATCGGTGGCCCGAGCGTCTGGCCGGGCGCGCGATCCGGGCGATCGACGCGCACGGCAAGCATCTCTTCCTGCGCTTCGAAGGTGGGCTCACCCTGCACTCGCACCTGCGCATGACCGGGGCGTGGGCGGTACACGAGCGCGGAAACCGCTGGCGCCGATCCCCGCGTCGCGCGTGGCTGGTACTGCGCACGGCGAGGCACGAGGTCGTCGAATTCGACGGGCCGGTGCTCGAGCTCATGACCGATTCGCGAACGCGCTTCGATCAGCGCCTGCACGCGCTGGGTCCCGACGTGCTGGCAGAGTCGGGCTTCGACGCTCAGAGCTTCCTGCGACGGCTGCGAGAGGACGACCCCCGGCGGGGGATCGGGGATGCCCTGCTCGATCAGCGAACAGTCGCGGGGATCGGGAACGTGTGGAAGGCAGAGGCCTGTTGGGCGGCCGGCGTGGATCCCTGGCGCCCGGTCGGCGGGGTCTGCGACGCCACCGCGCTGGCGATAATCGGGGAGGCCCGCCCTCGCATGCAGGAGTCCGCCCGCACCGGCCGCCATCCGCACCACGAACGCAACGGGCGCCCGTGCCCTCGATGCGGCGAGGCGATCCGGGCGCGTGGTCAGGGCGACGGCAATCGCATGACGTTCTGGTGCCCAGAATGTCAGCGTTGAGGCGGGTCGGTCACAAGGGAGCCGATCTGATCGCTCCCGGCAACACGATCCCCAGCTTCGACGCCGCACTCGCCGCCGGCGTCGACATGATTGAGTTCGACGTTCTGCCCGAACGTGGATCGGGCCGTCTCGTGCTCGCCCACGACTACGTCGCCGCCCGGCGTGGCGAGCCGCCCAGCCTCGAGGAGGGCCTATCCCATTTCGCCTCGGAGGCGTTCGACGGGGTCGAGCTCGACGTCGATCTCAAGCTGCCCGGTTACGAGGAGGCGGTGGTGAACGCGCTGCGCCGCCACGGCTTGGCCGGGCGAGCTCTGGTCTCCTCGCAGTACCTGGACAGCCTCGCGCAGGTGCGCAGGCTCGAACCCTCGTTGCGCCTGGGATGGTCAGTCCCGCGGGCGCGACGCGACTACACCGGTTCGGCCCTGACCGCTCTGCCGGCCCTTGGCCTCCTCAGGGCCTATCGGCTGATGCTCCCGCGCCTGGCGGCGCGGGCGATCCGCGCGCGCCGCTGCGACGCCCTCATGGCCCACTGGCGCGTGATCAGCCCTCGATTGGTGTCCGCGGTCAGGGGGGCCGGCGGAGAGCTGTTCGCCTGGACGGTGGACGAGCTGCCGCGGATCCGGGCTCTGGAGGCGCTGGGCGTCACGGGCGTGATCACCAACGATCCGCGCCTGTTCGCGGCGCTCGTCTGAGCGGCTGGGCGGTCGGAGCCCGCCGATCGGACTATTCGCCGATGGGCCGATCGGAGGGGGATCGGGCGCAGCCGGACGGTTTGGCGAGGTGGACATAACACCGGGGCCCGAAGTTCGATAAAACGCCGAGATGGGCACGGGGGACGCGCGGGTACGGGTGTTCGTCGCGGACGACCACCCCCTCTACCGCGAGGGAGTCGTGCGGGCGATCAAGGAGCGCCCGGAGCTGGAGCTCGTCGGACAGTGTGGCGACGGGCGGGCGGCGGTCGCCCAGATCCAGGAACTGGAGCCGGACGTCCTGCTCCTGGACATGCGCCTTCCCTCGCTGAACGGCATCCAAGTGATCACGGCCCTGTCGGACACCAAGTCGCCCACCCGTGTGCTAGTCCTGTCCGCCTTCGACGATGGGTCGCTGGTGTATGACGCGACCGCCGCCGGCGCCCACGGCTACGTCCTCAAGGACGCCGACCGCCAGACCATCTGTGACGCGATCACCGCGGTGGCGCGCGGCAGAAGCTACTTCTCCAGCGACCTCCATGACGGCCTGGCGGAGCAGATCCGCGCTCACCGCTACGACGAGCGCCCCCGCCTCAGCGCCCGCGAACGTCAGATCCTCGCCCTCACGGCCGAGGGCCGTTCGAGTCCGGAGATCGCCCGTCTTCTGTTCCTGAGCACTTCGACCGTCAAGACCCACCTCCAGAACATCTACGAGAAGCTCGAGGTCTCCGACCGCGCCGCCGCCGTAGCCAAAGCGCTCCGCGAGGGAGTGCTGCATTGAGCGAGGCGGTCCTCGCAAGGCCCGGGGTCCGCGGCCCCCGGGCCACGATGGCGATCACGTTGCCGGGTCTGGCGCTCTGCTTCCTAGCCTTCGCCCTCTCCCCTCACGACCAACTGTTCAGCCCGTTGACGTTCGTGCTGGCGGGGTGCGCGGTCATTGCGAGCGTCGCATGGGTGGGTCTGGATGAGCGCCTCTTAGTCGACGCGTCGTTCGTTCCGTCCCTACTTGCGATCGGGTTTCTCGGGCCAGCTGAAGTCGTCGCGATCTTGCTTTTCGGGGAGATCTCCTCCTGGTTTGTACGTCGATATCGCGCAGTCGTCCTACCGATCAACATGTTCGGACTGACCGCTCCTGCCCTGCTGCCGCCATCGCATTTGACGCGATCGGCCCCAGGGGCTCGCTTTTCTACGTCGTGCTGGGCGTTGCTGGCGCTGCTTCATTGGCGCTTAACGGTTTCATCGTCACGTCTCTTATGGGCCTACTAGACGATGCGCCGATTCTCGCCCGCTTACGCGGTCACCTCAGTCTCGTTCCGGCGATTGCCATCAATCTACTGCTGGCAATCGCCACCGCAACTCTTTATGGCAGCAGAGGGCTCATCGCCATAGCGGTCGTCCTCGTGGCGATTATCGCCTTTGACTACATGGTCACCCAAATGATCAGCGCGCGGCAACGCGCACAACGCATTGCCGATTTAGCTGCGAGTCGCCAGCGGCTTGTAGTTCAGGCGATTGACGCGGAGGAGCGAGAGCGGCGCCGGCTATCGGAGCGACTCCATGACGAAGCTATCCAGGACCTGCTGGCGGCGAAACAAGAACTAGCCGAGGCGAAGGTCGGCGATCCCCGTGGTGTTCCTCGGGCTCAACTTGCGCTCGACAGCGTTCTCGGTCAGTTACGTGGCGCTGTATTTGATCTTCATCCGCGAGTCCTAGAGCAGAGCGGACTAGCCTCAGCTCTCACAGCAGTGGCTGAACAGCAGGGTCGAATCGGCGGGTTTCAGACTGAGCTAAATATCGACCCACGCGCTGCCGGTCTCTGTGATCGTCTCGTCTTTGCCGTAAGCCGCGAGCTGCTAACCAACATTGCGAAGCATGCACGCGCCCGAATCGCGGAAGTACAGATTTGCCGTGAAGGGGCTGCGGTCGTCGTAACTGTGCGCGATGACGGCTGCGGATTCGAGGAGGAATCCCGGTACGCCGCGATCCGCTCGGGCCACATTGGCCTTGCATCGATCGCGGAGCGAGTCGAGGCGACCGGTGGTCGCTTCGAGCTGAATACCTCCCCCGGAGAGGGTTCCTGTCTGCGTGCGATCCTCCCGGTGACCGATATGGATACCGAGTAGCAGCGGCAGCGGTCGCCCAAACGTAAGGGCGGGTCCCGGCAGAGTCGCGATTGGCCCCGACCTCTTAGCAACTGCGAAGGAGAGTTGTGAGCAACTCTCCGCAGAGATTTCACAGAAAGGGGCTCAGGCTTGGCTAAAGCCTCCGTAGCCTCGTCCGCCGCAATCCGGCGATTCCTGCCCAACAGATCGGAGGAACTATGCGCCAGCTACGACTCAAGCTGTACCCGCTCATGATCGCGGTGATCGGAGTGATCGCCGCGAGCGGCGGCGGGTTCCGCAGCCGCTAAGCATCAAGCCGTTTCGCGATTGGGTCCAGTGCGCAGCGAAGTACTTGCTGCGTGCTGGGCTCGAGCGCTCCCTGTCGATTCCACGCCAATCGACCGAAACGACTGACTCCCTGTAGCAGACCGACGCGGCTGTCCGCGACGCAAACGGGCAGCCTGACCCCGCGAGCGGTGCCGATTTACGATGCCGCTCATGTCTCGGCTCGTGCTGCCAGCGTTGGCGGTCGTCGCGCTGGGAGGGGCGGCTTGCGCAGGCACTGATCGTCCGTTGCCGGCGGCCTGTACTCGCGGGACGCTGACGGTCGCCAACGCCCTGCGGGCGGCTCCCGGGCCGGTGGCGCTCGATGACGGGACGCGGCTATCGACGTGCATCGCCCGAGCGCGCACCGACGCCGAGATCCAGACGATCGGCTCCCTCTACACCGGCGTGGCCGACAACCTCGCCACCAGGCTGCGCGTGAGCGACACCGCGGCACTGCGGCTCGGCTATCTGATCGGCGCTGCACGCCGTGGCGCCCGACACACCAGCGGAATCCACGAGGAGCTGGTGCGCCGGCTGGAGCAGACGGTCGGGGTCGACGGGCCGCCCCCTTCCCGGCGCCGCCCGTTCAAGCGAGGGCTCGCCGCGGGTGCGAGGAACGGATGAAGCTCCGGCTCTATCACCATCCGGACGGCGCACGGGTTGCCTATCGGGAGGCTGGGACCGGCCCGCCGCTCGGCCTGCTGCACTCGGCCGGACTCTCTCACCGCGAGTGGGAGCCCCTGGTCGAGCAGCTGAGAGACCGCTTTCGACTCGTCCTTCCCGACCTGCCACTGCACGGCGACTCCGAGGATCGCCCTCGCCATCCCTACTCGCCGGACTGGCTCGCCGACGTCATCGCGGGCTTCTGCCGCGACACGCTCGGCTCCCGGCCGTTGGTGGGGGGGCACGGAGCGGGCGCGGAGCTCCTGCTGCGAGCGGTCACCAGCGGTCGCCTCGAGCCCGCCCGGCTGGTTCTGATGTCAAGCCGCCTGCACGCGCCGCCGCCCAACCGCGGCCTGGTCCGAACCTGGAAGGCGGTGACCACGCTCGCCGCAGTGCCGGGCCTCGACCGTGCTCTCTCCTACGGCGCCTGTGCGGTGTTCCGGCCGCGGCTGGGGGCCAAGCTGTCGGTGCGGGGCAATGCCGGCGCCCGTGACCTGGTTCGCCATGCCTTCTCCGACGTGGCGGGGAACGGGAACCGGGCGCGGTCGTGGTCGAAGCTGGCGCGGCACTGGCCGCTGGCCGCACACCCCGAGTACCTGGAGGCCTACGCCAAGCTCGACATGCCGGTCCTGCTGCTGTGGGCGCGCGAGGACCCCTACCATCCGCTGGCGCTCGCCGAGGAGGCGCTGGACCGTCTTGCGCAGGGGCAGCTGCGCGTGCTGCCCGGAACCGGGTTCCTCATGGCCTATGACGACCCGGTGGGAGTGGCGCGCGAGCTCGCCGCATTCTGCGGATAGAGCCGCAGTCGGGCCGCCGACGTGGTCGTGCCATGGAACGCACAGGCGGTCTTGTAGCGTTGGGCGAAACGATTCTCTGGAGAGCGATGGGCGTGCAGGAGCAGCGGCAGTTGTGGGGCGGGGAGACGGCGAAGGCGGTTGAGAACTTCCCCGTCTCGGGTGAGCCGATCGTGGCCGAGGTCATCCATTGGCTGGGGCGGATCAAGGCGGCGGCCGCGCGGGTGAACGCCGAGCTCGGCCTTCTCGACGGCGACCTCGCCGAGCGCATCGCCGGGGGCGGGGAGAGCGTCGCCGCCGGCGACCACGACAACCAGTTCCCGGTGGACACCTTCCAGACCGGCTCGGGAACGTCCTCCAACATGAACGCCAACGAGGTGATCGCGACGCTCGCCGGCGACGAGGCCCACGCCAACGACCACGTGAACATGGGCCAGTCCTCCAACGACGTGTTCCCCTCCGCGGTGCACCTGGCGGCGCTCGACGCCGCCACCAACGACCTGCTGCCGGCCCTCGAGCGGCTTGAGGGGTCCTTCGCCGCCAAGGCCGAGGAGTTCAAGGACATCGTCAAGGCGGGGCGCACGCACCTGATGGACGCGGTGCCCGTCACCCTCGGACAGGAGTTCTCGGGATATGCGGCGCAGATGCGCCTAGGGGCCGCCCGCGTTCGCGACGCCCTTCCCCGCGTCGCCCAGATACCGCTCGGTGGAACGGCAACCGGGACCGGCCTCAACACCCACGCGGAGTTCGCCGAACGGGTGCGCGCGAGGCTCTCCGAGGAAACCGGGCTGGAGATCAGGGCGGCGGAGGATCCGTTCGAGGCGCAGGGCAACCGGGACGCGCTGGTCGAGCTGTCGGGCGCGCTGAAGGTGATCGCCGTCTCCTTGACCAAGATCGCCAACGACCTGGCGATGATGGGCTCGGGCCCGCGGGCCGGCATAGGCGAGCTCCTGCTCCCCGAGCTCCAGAAGGGCTCGTCGATCATGCCGGGCAAGGTCAATCCGGTCATCCCGGAGGTGGTCATGCAGGTCGCCGCACAGGTGATCGGCAACGACGCGGCCATCACCGTGGCCGGCCTGGAGGGCAACTTCGAGCTCAATGTCCGCGTCCCGGTGATCGCGCGCAATCTGCTGGAGTCGATCGACTTCCTCAGCGCGACGTGCCGCCTGTTCGCCGAGAGGTGCGTGGACGGCATCGAGGCCAACCTCGAGGGCTGCCAGCGTTCGGCGGAGCTGACGCTGGCGGTGGCGACCGCTCTGAACCCGCATGTCGGCTACGACCGGGCAACCGAGATCGTCAAGGCGGCCGCCGAATCGGGGCGCCCGCTGCGCGAGGTTGCGCTCGAGCACGGCGTGGAGGAGGAAACGCTCGACAAGGCGCTCGACCTACGCGCCATCGCCGCCGGAATTCGTCCCGATTAGTTGCAATACCGCTGGGTACTCGGATACTATCCGGTATCTGAATCCAGCGATGGCGGCCCCCAAGCACACCTTCCTCTTCACCGACCTGGTCGGCTTCACCGCGCTCACGGCGGAGAGAGGCGACGACCATGCTGCAGAAATGGCGCTCGAGCTCTACCAGCGGGTCCGGGCGCTGCTGGACGCTCACCGGGCCGAGGAGGTCAAGACGCTCGGCGACGGCCTGATGCTTCGCAGTGACGATCCCGCGCTCGGGCTGCGGCTCGGGGTGCGGATCGTGCGCGAGCTTCACTCGGTCGAAGGCTTTCCGCCGCTTCGGGTCGGTATCCACACCGGGCCCGCCGCGCACCGCGACGGCGACTGGTACGGCACCACGGTCAACGTCGCGGCGCGGCTGTGTGCTGCCGCCGGAGGCGGCGAGGTCCTGGCCAGCGAGGCGACGTGCCAGGCGGCCGGCTCGCTGCCGAACCTGAGCTTCGAGGATGGGCGCCTGCACTGGCTGAAGAACGTGACCGAGCCGGTCCCGGCCTGCGTCGTTCGCCATCGGCCGTGCGGGCTCGAGCGCCTGCATGCCAGGCGGGGCTCGAATCTCGCGTGCCGATCCCAGCCGGAGGCAGCGCTGTCATGAGCGTTTCCCATCGAGATCCCACCATGCCGCCGGGTCCGCGCTACCCGCGCGCGGTGCAGACGCTGGGCTGGGTCAGACGTCCGTTCCAGTTCATGGAGCGCTGCCACCAGCGCTACGGCGACATGTTCACCCTTCGCGTGGCCCAGGAGGGCGAGTGGATCTTCCTCGCCCATCCCGACGCGGTCAGGCAGGTGTTCACCGGCGACCCCCGCCTGCTGCACGCCGGCGAGGCCAACATGATCCTGCTGCCGGTGGTCGGGCATCATTCGGTGCTGCTGCTCGACGAGCAGAGGCATATGGCGCAGCGCAAGCTGATGCTTCCCTCCTTCCACGGGGAGCGCATGCGCCGCTACGGCGACCTGATGCGGGAGATAGCGCGCGCCGAGATCGCCCGCTGGCCGCTGGGGCAGCCGATCGCCCTGTGGCCACGCATGCAGGCGATCACCCTCGAGGTGATCATGCGCGCGGTGTTCGGCATCCGCGAGGCCGAACGCCTCGACCGCCTGCGCACCCTCCTGCGCCAAGCGCTCCAATGGACCACGAGCCCGCGCAACATCGCTGCCGTGGCGCTGCTCGGGCCGCGGCGCGTGGCCTCGCTTCGGCCGCTGCGCCGCGTGCTCGACCCGGTCGACGAGCTGCTGCTCGACGAGATCGCGCGCCGGCGTCAAGAAAACGACGTGTCCGAGCGCGACGACGTGCTGTCGCTGCTCGTGCAGTCCCGGCACGAGGACGGGCAGCCGATGAGCGACGCCGAGCTGCGCGACGAGCTGATGACGCTGCTGGTCGCCGGCCACGAGACGACCGCCACCGCGCTGGCCTGGGCGGTGGAGCGGCTGGTGAGACACCCCGACAAGCTCGATCGTCTGCGCGCCGAGGCCGAGTCCGGCGAGGACGAGTACGTGGACGCGGTGGCGAAGGAGACGCTGCGCCTGCGTCCGGTGCTGCCGATCGTGGTCCGCCGGCTCACCGAGCCGATGGAGATCGGGGGCCGGGTTCTGCCTGCGGGCGTGTCGGTGGCGCCGTGCATCCACCTGGTCCACCGCCGCCCGGACGTCTATCCGGAACCGCGTCGCTTCCGCCCCGAGCGCTTCCTGGAGGAGCCAGCGGGGACGTACACCTGGATTCCCTTCGGCGGCGGCGTGCGGCGGTGCTTGGGCGGCAGCTTCGCGGTGTTCGAGATGAAGGCGGTGCTGTCGGAGCTGGCCGCCTCGAGACGCCTGCGAGCGGTGACGGCAGCGCCCGAGCGCGTGGCGCGCCGGGCGATCACCCTCACCCCCAGCCGGGGGGCGGAGGTCACCGTCGAGGCATTCGAGAGCAGCCCGCGCGAGCCGGCCGCGGTGCCCGCGGAGGTGGTGGCGTGATGCCCCGCCCGCGACTGACCCGCAAGGAGAGGCAGGCGCACACGCGCACCTGCCTGATGGAGTCCGCGGCCAGGATCTTCACCCGTCGCGGCCTCGACCAAGCGTCGATCGACGAGGTGGCGGCCGACGCCGGATACACCAAGGGCGCCTTCTACGCCAACTTCAAGAGCAAGGAGGAGCTCTTCCTCGCCATGCTCGACGAGCGCTTCGCCGAGCGCCTGGAGGAGCTCGACCGGGTGCTGGCCAGCGAGGGGACGGTCGAAGAGCAGGCGCGGGAAGCGGGTGCCAGCTTCATGCGCCACGTCAGCGCCGATCCCGAGTGGCAGCGGCTATTCCTCGAATTCGCGGCCTATGCGGCGCGAAACGAAGACTTCCGGCAGGAGCTCGTCACCCGCTACGGGACGCTGCGCAAGCGGATGGCGGAGGCATTCCACGGACACGCGCGGTCCCAGGGGATCGACTCCACGCCCGAGCGCAAGGAGGAGATGGCGCTGATGCTGTTCGCCATGGCCAACGGCGTTGCGCTGGAGAAACTGCTCGAGCCCGACGTCGTGCCTGACGACCTCTACTCGACGATGCTGGTGATCTTCTTCACCGGCCTGCGCGCACTCTCCACCGCCGAGGAGCCGGCGCAGCCGGCCGGCCGGGCCGGCTGAGCAGTTCAGGCGTCGGCTGGCGCCGCTTGGGTGATCCGCCGCACCGCCGCCGCCGTCAGATCCGGGCGGCTTATCGCCCCATCCTCGACGGCCTGGAAGTGAGCATTGGGCAACACGTCTCGCATGCCTTCCGCCAGGGCGGCCGGGAACCACGGGTTCCCCTCGTAGTAGAGAACCCACAGGCGGTCGCCCATCGCCGCCCCGTCCTCGGAGAGGTCGTCGGCTATCCAGGACCGCAGGCGCGCGGCGCCCGCCTCGGCCGGCGAGTACTCGACCATCTCCTCGACGCGGTCGCGGATCTGGTCCTCGGTGAGGTTGGGGTTGCCGCTGGAGACCGTGGTCCGCATGGCCGCCCGATGATCGACGTCGTACATCGTCGTGAACGCCTGCAGCACCGAGCCCGACGCGGACAGCCCGCCCTCGGCTTGGCCGGGCGCCCGACTCAGGGGTAGCGTCCCGGAAACCACGATCGCGGTCACCAGGTCGGGTCGGGCGGCAGTCAGCCGAACCGCAGGATGGACTCCGTAGCCGAGAGCCACCACGACTGCCGGTGGGTCGGCGGCCTCGATCACCGCGCCCAGGTCCTCGGCGTCGGTGGCGACGTCGTATGGCCCCGCGCGGGTCGAGCGGCCGTTGCCCCGCAGGTCGTAGGTGACCACCTTGTGGTCGGCGGCCAGGTCGGCCATCAGGCCGTCGAGCACCGACGGCGGAGTGTTGAACATCCCGCCCACGACCACCAGCGGGCCGTCGCCGCGCTGCTCCCAATGGAGGCCTATTCCGCCGGGTCGCTCGAGCTCGGACACGGGCGCACGATACGCCCCAATCGCCCCGAGACTGTGATCGCGGCGTAGGATCGGGCCAGGGTGCTCTCTCGCATGCTCGGGCGTCCGCGGCTCGTCCTGATCGAGCCGACGGTCAGACACACCCCGGTCGAACTGGGGCCCACCCGCGACGTGCACGACGTGGCCCAGGTGACCGTGGCCAACCAGCGAGAGGCCGGCGGTGACCGCGCCACCGCGCGCGATGTGGTTCCCGAGATCGAGGTGTTCGATGTCGAGGGTCGGCGGCGGTTGGCGCGGTACCGCGGATGGGATTCGGCCTCGGCCCGCGACCTTCCGCCCTCCGCGCAGCATCTGCTCTATGTCGCCGAAAAGCTCAAGTCGTGGCGAGACTGCCACTTCGTCGAGGGAAGCCCGAGCCTGACCACCGGCACGCGACGCCGGGGAAACACGTTTCGCGTGCGCGTCTCGGTGCGCGCAGGCAACCTGCGGCCCGTGCACGCGGAGTTCGTCCTGATCAACGAGGGGGCCGGAAAGAGCCTCTCGTTCTGGCAGGCTCCCAAGCGCTGACCGCCGCCGAGCCCGCCGCGTGGCTCGGTCGACCGGCGGCCACCGTGGCTGCGATCCACTTTGCGGCGATCTGGTCTCGACGACCTCACCAGATCCCCGGAACCAACCGATACCTCACCCTGCGCATGTAGGCCCGGTACCCGTGCAGCTCGGCTGCGAGTGCGCGCTCCTCGAGCACCGCTCGCACCGCGAGGCCCGCGATGAGTACCACCGAGGCCGCCAGCCCGTACCAGGATCCCAGCAGCAGGGCAGTCCCGACGAGGTATAGAACCGCCCCGGCGTACATGGGATGCCTCACGTGGGCATACGGCCCCGTCGAGACGACGTGATGCCCACGGTCGAGCTGAAGCTTGACCACCGGCGCGACGAAGGTGTTCTCCCGGAAGATCAGATACGAGATCCAGAAATACGCCAGGATCCCGCCGCCCCCCAGCCCCTGAAGCCAGGCCGGCACGTGCGACCAGCCAAACCGGACGGCGTCGAGCGCCATCAGCGACAGCCAGGCGAAGAACAGGCAGATGAAGGCGACGATCCAGATCTTGTCCCACCCCTTCTGGCCGCGCTGGATCGGCGGGGCGAGGCGCTCGGCCAGCAAGCCAGGATCGTGGCGCAGCAACATCACCTCGAACACGGCGCTTCCCGCGACCATGATCGCGAGGAAGATCCACGCCGCCGGCCACGCCAGCGTGCCCGCCGACGCGAACAGCAGGGCGGCGAGCCCCGCAAACCAGCCGAGGGGTATGAGGAACGTTCTGAGCTTCGTGGCTCCTCCGTGTCGCGGTCGCCCAATCCCGTATCCGACTCCGGGCGACCGCCGCACCCCACTAGAGATTCATGGTTGGGAGGAAGGGGACGCATCTGTGCCCCCTGGTTCCTCACGATGATCGCGAGAGCCGGGCGGCGGCGGCACGGGCTCGACCCCTACCAGCCGCGACTCCAGGGCGGCCACCCGGGCTGTCAGGCGATCACGCTCGCTCTCCAGTCGCCGGACGCTCTCGCGTAGCTCGCGCAATTCGGTCAAGGGCGTCTGCGTCCGGGTGAGCCGCTGTTTTGCGTTGGCGCGCCAGCGGCTTTGCATCTCCTCGTCCCGGGCGAGCGCGAACATGACATCGAGTCTGATGGACTCGAACTCGGCTCTGACGTCCTGCTCGGGCGGCGTGGGCGCGGGAGCGCCGCCCTGCGTCAGCGGATCCGGGCAGCGGGCCAGGAAATCGCGCAGGCCGCAGTCGACCACCAGCGTCCCGTCGCGGATCCGCGCCTCCACCTCCGCGTCGTCGAGCACGAGCCCGGCGTACATCTCGGGCAGACGTCCCTTTTCGTACAGCCGGCGCAGCTCCCGTCGCCGGGGCGTCTCGTCGAAGCCCCCGAACAGATTGACCTCTACCCGCCGGCGGTACTGCTCGTAGGAGCGCAGCGGGAAGTGGAGGATTCGGGCGGGCCACAGCGGGGCAGGGATCAGCGCCGGCTGGTCGGCATCCGCCTGCGCCGACACCGCGCGCAGGACCGCGCGGCCGGGCGGACGCGGCGCCCGGGCTCCGCCGCGCGGCCCGACGGCGACGCGCACGCGATGAGCGCCGCGGCCGATACGCACGTCGGCCCGCGCCCGGTGCGCGAGCTTGGGGCGCAACCGCGAGCGGGCCTCGCGCACCACCAGCCGCTCGTAGAAGGGGCCCGGGCCGTCGGCGCGCCCGACGAACTCCGGTCGCGGCGCGATCAGTTTGCCGTACGGATCGGGAACCGCCGCGAACATTTCCTTGAGGTTGGCGCCCACCGGCCACCAGAACTCGTCGGCGTCGGCGTGGAGGACCCAGTCGGCGCCGAAGTCGGTCGCCGCCATCCGGGCCATTCGTGTCACCCAGTCGCTGGCCCGGTGCTTGAAGTCCCGGGCCGGCTCCTCGATCAGGTGCAGCAGCCCGGCGGCCTGGTAGGCGCGCAGGATGTCGGGCGTGCGGTCGACCGAGCCGTTGTCGGTCACCACGAAGAAGTGGACTCCCTGGGCCAGGTGGTAGCGCAGGTTGGCCTCCAGGACATCGTCCTCGTCGCGCACCTTGAGGGTCATCACGAGCTTCATCCGGCGCAGTATTGCCGGATTCGTCCAAATCCAGAGGCTCGCTATCGGCTCGATCCTCGGCGACGTGGCCCGGGCGTACGCCCGCGCTACCGGCTTCTCGCGGGTGGCGGCGCACACCGGTCGCCCCAACCGGGTTGCGCGTGCTGGCCTCGCGAGTCATGGCCTGAGGGTCGTGGCTGAGCGCCGAGGCGGATACGTCCTCTACGTCAAGCCGCTATGGCCGGGCGCTAGCCACTCTGGGCGATGTTGAAGTGATCCTGCACAATGTTCGGCTCCAGAGCGACGTCGTAGATCGCCACCTCATCGGCTATCCCGGCCGTGTACTGACCAGAGGGCCGGTCATGCATCAGGTGCCAGGGCATCTGGGCCGGAGTGGTCCCGGCGCCGGCGCCGGTGTGGATCGATTGCCCGTCGAGATAGAAGGCCACGTTGCCGGCAGCGTCCTTGGTGGCGACGAAGTGATGCCAGGCGTTCTGGACCGAAGCCGCCGCGACCCCGGTGTCAAAGCTGGTGCCCGCGAACCGATAGCTCAGCGAGCCGTTGGCGTCGTAGGCGAAGCGCCAGCCCGCGCCGCCGGTGACATCGTCGCTTAGGAGGCCCTTGCCGCCCGTCCAGTAAAACCACCCCTCGATCGAGCAGGCACCCGAAAGAGGGGGGCCGTTGGCGGCGGTCATCTCTCCGGTGGCGCCGTCGAACTCAACCGCGAAGTTCGGGTCGCCGGTCAGCGCCCCCGGCTGCCCTAGGGTGACGCTCCCGACGTACGCCCCATCGTAGTTGCCCGTCGGGCCGCTGTCAGACGCCGTCGCCCCCGCGTCATCCAAGCGCCAATAGCTCAACAGGCCGGGGGTGGCCAGGACGGCTTCGCGGTATTTCGTCGATGGCAGCGTCTTGAACTGGATGTCAGAGCCCGTCGCCACCCCGGCGCCGCTTTGCGCGACGATCCGGTAGTGGTAGGACGTGTCGGAAACCAGCCCCGTGACCGCCGCCGACTCGGGTTGATCGCCAGTTCCCGACCCCGCACTCGCGTCCGGGGTAGGGGTGCCGTAGGCGTCTGACACGCCGTACTCGAAGTGGTAGTCCGTAGGCTGCCCCTTCGGATTGACGGTGCCGGTCAGCGTCGCCTGGGTGGAGGCGATTTCGCTGGGGTCGCCGGTCACCGCCGTCGGAACGGCCCCCTCGCGGGTCGGCTCGTCGCCGATCGTAAACTCGTCATAGGGGTTCGTGCATCCGGCGAAGGCAAGCAGCGCGACGGTCGCCAGGACAATCAGCGGGATGGCGATCAGGGCAGGATCAGTCACGTTTTGGGGGCGGTCGGCCAGCTGGCGGCCCGCCCCGGCCGACCTCACGACCCTCGTTGGTTTCGGGCAACCCGGTTAACCGGGGTGGCGCCACCATCGCCGTGGCGCTCAAGTTGGGGCTGCGCTGCCTCCCTGTAGCGGCCCCAGGATGCTCGTGGCCGTACACGTCGCCGCGGGCGAGCCTACACGGGAGAGCTCGCCTTACTCAAGGCGAGTCGCGGCGAATGGCGCCGTTCGAGCTTGTCGGTCGCACAAGGAGCCGACGCCTGAAGGAGGGTCGGCGGTCGGGCACTTTGCGACTAACTAAGCGAGGGGGGACAAAATCCGTCCTCTCCCTCCTAACCCGACTAGAGGTTCATCGCGACGTACTTGACCTCGAGGTACTCGTTGATGCCCTCCTTGCCGCCCTCGCGGCCGAAGCCGGAGTGCTTGACCCCGCCGAACGGCGCGGCGGCGTTGGAGACCATCCCCTGGTTGAGGCCGACCATGCCGCTCTCCAGCCCCTCGACGACCCGAAAGGCGCGGCGCAGGTCGTTGGTGTAGACGTAGGCAACCAGGCCGAACTCGGTGTCGTTGGCCGCCGCGATCGCCTCCTCCTCGGAGCCGAAGGACTTGACCGGCGCGACGGGGCCGAAGACCTCTTCCTTGAGCAGCCGGGCGTCATCGGGCACGTCGCCCAGTACGGTCGGATCGTAGAAGTACCCGGCGCCGTCGCGCTGGTGGCCGCCGACCACCGCGGTGGCTCCCTTGCCCAAGGCGTCCTCGACGAGCTCGGAGACCTTCCCGCGCTGGTCGTCGTCGATCAGCGGGCCGACCTTGACGTCGTCCTCGGTGCCGCGGCCGACCTTAAGCGAGCCCATCTGCTCGGCGAGCTTCTGGGTGAAGCGCTCGGCCAGCGGCTCGGCGACGTGGAAGCGGTTGGCGGCCGTGCAAGCCTCCCCGATGTTGCGCATCTTGGCCAGCATGGCCCCCTCGATCGCGGCATCCACATCGGCGTCGTCGAAGACCAGGAACGGCGCGTTGCCCCCCAGCTCCATCGAGACGCGCAGCAGGTGACGAGACGCCTGCTCCATCAGCTTGCTGCCCACCTCGGTGGAGCCGGTGAACGACAGCTTGCGCAGACGGGCGTCGTCGAGCAGCGGCGCCACCACCGACCCCGACGACGACGAGGTGATGATGTTCAGGACGCCGCCGGGGAGGCCGGCCTCCTCAAGGATCCGGCCCAGCGCGAGCATCGACAGGGGCGTCTGGGAGGCCGGCTTCATGACCATCGTGCAGCCGGCGGCGATCGCCGGGCCGATCTTGCGGGTTCCCATCGCCATGGGGAAGTTCCACGGCGTGATCAGCAGGCAGGGCCCCACCGGCTGGCGCATCACCAGCGTGCGCCCCGGCCGGTCGGCGTTGACCGTGTAGCGCCCGTCTATGCGGACGGCCTCCTCGGAGAACCAGCGGAAGAACTCCGCCGCGTAGGCGATCTCCGCCTTGGACTCGGCGACCGGCTTGCCCATCTCGAGCGTCATCAGCAGAGCCAGCTCGTCGGCGCGCTCCGTCAACGACTCGAAGGCGCGGCGCAGGATCTCGCCACGCTCGCGCGGCGGGTGCGCCGCCCACTCTCCCTGGCCGTCGACGGCGGCGTCGAGCGCCGCCTGGGCGTCGTCGGGCCTGGCGTCGGCGACCTCGCACAGCGCCTCTCCGGTGGACGGGTCCTCGACCGCCAGCGTCCCGCCCTCGCCCGCGTCGCGCCATTCACCGGCGACGTATAGCTGCTTGGGGACCTGCTCGACGACCTGCTCTTCCTGGGTTGCGGTTGTCATGTCGCCACCGTCTCCTGTCCTAGCTCTTCCGAAATGGCCACGTCGAGCGAGTAGTCGATCGGGAGCACGATCAGCGACGGCACGTCGAGCGCGAGCGCGCGCCGCAGGTGCTCGGCGAAGCTGTCCACCGACTCGCATCGCCAGGCGGGCAGCCCGTAGGCCTCGGCGAGGCGCACGAAGTCGGGGTTCTGGAAGTCGACCCCGAAGTGACGGTCGAACTTCTTGTCCTGCTTCCAGACGATCGAGCCGAACTGGCGGTCCTCCCAGATGACGTTGACGACCGCGGTCTCCAGCCTCACGGCGGTCTCCAGCTCCTGGGAGTTCATGAGAAAGCCTCCGTCACCGTTGACCGTGACCACGTGGCGATCGGGGTGAACCAGCTTGGCCGCGATCGCACTCGGCAGCGCGAAGCCCATGCCGGCGAGGCCGTTGGCGATCATCACCGTGTTGGGCTCGTGGGCCGGGAACATCCGCGCGATCCACAGCTTGTGCAGCCCCACGTCCGAGACCAGGATGTCCTGGGGGCCGAGGATCTGGCGGATCTCCCACAGGGCACGCGGCGGGGTGACCGGGAAGCGGTCGTCGTCGCGGGCGGCCTCAAAGTGACCGAGGACGATCTCGTTCAGGCGGCCTGACCCGCCGGCCTCGACCACCGTCCCACAGGCCTCGGCCAGCCGGTTGAGGGTCACCTCGATGTCGCCGATCAGGTCGATATCGGTGAGGTAGTACTCGTCGATCTCGACCGGCGCGGTGTCGATGCAGACGATCCTCTTGTCGCGGTCCGGGTTCCAGTTGACCGGCGAATGCTCGACCAGGTCGTAGCCGACGGTGATCACCAGGTCGGCGTCCTCGAATCCGGCGAGCGCGTAGTCGCGCGACTGCAGCCCGACGGTGCCGAGCGCCCGCTCATCCTCGTAGTCGAGGATGCCCTTGCCCATGAAGGTCTCGGCCACCGGGATCCCGGTGACCCGGCTGAAATCGCGGACCGCATAGGCGGCGCCCACCCGCGCCACGCCGTTGCCGGCCAGGACCACCGGCTGGTCGGCCTCCCGGATCAGGCGGGCGCCCTCCTCGATCTCGGGGCCGGACGGCTCCGGGCGCCGGAAGCCGGTCTTGACGGGGAGAGGCTCCGCGTCCAGCGGCGCCTCCATGACGTCCTCGGGCAGCTCGAGGTGGGTGGTGCCGGGCTTCTGGGACTGGGCCACCTTGAACGCCTTGCGGACCGCCTCGGGGATCATCGCCGGCGAGTTCAGCCGTGCGTTCCACTTGGTGATCGGCCGCATCATCGAGATCAGGTCGAGGTACTGGTGCGACTCCTTGTGCATGCGGCCCAGATCGCCCTGCCCGGTCAGCGCGACCATCGGGGCGTGGTCGAGGAAGGCGTCGGCCACGCCGGTGACCAGATTGCACGCGCCGGGGCCCAAGGTGCCGAGGCACACGCCGGCCGACCGAGTCAGGCGACCGTACATATCGGCCATGTAGGCGGCGCCCTGCTCGTGACGGACCGGCACGAACTCGATGGAGCTCTCCGCCAGCGACCGGTTGAGGTCGAGCGTCTCCTCGCCGGGAATGCCGAACACGTAGCGGACCCCCTCCGCCTCCAGGCATTCGACGAAGACGTCGGAGGCGGTACGCTCGCTCACGCGCGGTCCAAGCGGTGGTGCATCGTCGTTTGACGCTATCACCGAAACTTCATGGCCCTAACCGTGTCCCCGCGTGCTCGTATGCGTCGCCTCGTCCTCGCCGTCTGCTGCGTGGCGGCAGTGCCCGTGGTGCTGCCCGTCTCGGCGGCCTCTGCCCGGCCCGTGCTGATCATCCGGGGCGCGGGCTTCGGGCACGGGGTGGGGATGAGCCAGTACGGCGCGCGCGGCTACGCGCTGCACGGGCGTGACTACCGGTTCATCCTGCGCCACTACTACTCGGGGACGGGACTGGCGAGGGTGTCGCCCGGCTACCCGATCCGAGTGCTCCTGCAGTCCGGCGTGCCGGCGGTCTCGTTCAGCGGAGCGTCCGAGGTGGGGGATCTGCGGGCCGACCCGAACGCCTCCTACCAGGTGAGCGCCGAGCAGGGACGCCTGGTGTTCCGCGATGCCTCGGGGCGCAGGATCGGCTGGTTCCCCGGCACGCTGCAGCTGAACGGCCCCGTGCCGCTGCGACTGGGCGGCCTCGCCCCCAACGGCCAGGCCTCGTCCTACCACGGCATTCTCGAGCTCGATCCATCGGGAAGCGGCGGGATCGACGTCGTCAACCAGGTCGCCCTCGACGACTACGTGGCAGGCGTCGTGGGCAGTGAGATCTCGCCGCGATGGCCGATGCAGGCGCTCAAGGCCCAGGCCGTGGCGAGCCGCACGTACGCGATCACGACCAGCGCCGGAGGGGCTCTGTTCGACCAGTATCCCGATGCCCGCTCGCAGGTCTACGGGGGCGTGGCGTCAGAGAGCCCGCGTACCGAAGCGGCCACCCGCGCCACCGCCGGCCAGGTTGTCACCTATGCCGGGCGGCCGGCGGTCACGTACTTCTTCTCGACCTCGGGCGGTCGCACCGAGGACGGCCGCCACTCGTGGGGAGTCTGGGCGTCGAGCCCGTGGCTGCGCAGCGTGCCCGACCCCTATGACGCCGGCTCACCCCGACACCGCTGGACGATCCGCATGTCCCCGGCGGCTGCGGGCGCGCGCCTCTCTGGCCTGGTCAAGGGACGGTTCCGGGGCATTCGCGTCATCCGCCGCGGAAGCAGCCCGCGCGTGGTGACCGCCCAGATCGTCGGTACGCATGGCGATACGCCGGTCAGCGGCGCCACGCTGCGCGTGCGCCTGGGACTCCCCGATACGTGGGCGTACTTCGCGGTGGTCGGGTACTCCTAGCCGGCCCTAGCCGGTGTAGACGCGGGCCAGGGACTCCGCCACGCAGACCGGCTTGTCGCCGTCCTCGCGCTCGAAGGTCAGGCCGGTGGTGAACTGGGCGCCGCCCGGGATGTCGTCGACGCCCGCAAGCTTCATGCGCATCCGCACCCTGCTGCCCACCGGCAGCGGCGCCGGGAAGCGCACGCGGTTGAGCCCGTAGTTGACGCCGAAGGCGAACCCCTCGACCGACAGGAGGCTGTAGGAGAACATCGGCGCCAGCGACAGCGTGTAGTAGCCGTGGGCGATCGTCCCGCCGAACGGCGTCTCCCTGGCGCGCTCGGGATCGACGTGGATCCAGTTGTGGTCGCCGGTCACGTCGGCGAACTCGTTGACGGATTCCTGGGTCACCTCGTGCCAGTCCGAGACACCGATCTCCTGGCCGATCTTGCCCTTGAGCTCGTCGAGTCCGGTGAGGGTGAGCATCTGTCCTCCTTGGCCGATCCGGGGGCGGTGGCAAGGCTACCGGGCGGGACGGGGATACTCCTGGACCGATGAGTGGCCCGCTGCTCGCCGTAGACGGCCCGTCGTTGCTGTACCGGGCGTTCTTCGCCCTCCCGGACTCGATCCGTGACGGCGACGGCCGCCCGGTCAATGCCCTGCTCGGAACCACCAACCTCCTGCTGTGGGTGATCGAGCGGCATCGGCCGCGGGCGACGGTCCTCTGCTTCGGACTCGACGCGGCGCGCTACCGGACCGAGCGCTACCCGCCGTACCACGCCGCCCGCCCGCCGGTTCCCGACGGCCTCGCGGGCCAGTTCGCCCAGGTACGGGACTACTTCGGCGCCTTCGGGTTCGAGGTCGCCACGACGGACGAGTTCGAGGCGGACGACCTGCTGAGCTCGTACGCTCGTGCCGAAGTCGAGGGTGGGGGCCGCGCGCTGCTGCTCACCGGCGACCGGGACATGTTCCAGTGCGCGGGCGCCGAGGTGACCGTTCTGTACGTGAAGACCGGCACCGGGGGAAGCGGGCCGGAGGAGGTCGGGCCCGAGGAGGTGGTCGCCCGGTACGGCGTCCCGCCCGAGGCGGTGCCCGACTTCATCGCCCTGCGCGGGGATCCTTCGGACGGGCTGCCCGGCGCGAAGGGAATCGGAGACAAGACCGCGGCGGATCTGCTGCGCCGGCACGGCTCACTGGAGGGCGCGATCGCCGCCGCGCCGCAGGAGAGCCCTCGTATCGGCGGCGCGCTGGCCGACACGGCCGACGCGCTGCGCGCGTTCAAGGACATCGCGGCGCTGCGCACGGTCCCGGTGCAGGTCCCGTCCGACCGCCCGCTCGACTATGAGGGCGGGGGTCGGGCGGCGCGCCAGCGAGGCATGAAACGGCTGGCCGAGCGGCTGGAGAAGCTGGCCGCGGAGTCCTGATCCTGGCGGCGCCCGGGCCGGGACGGCGGCGCTGGAGCACCGCCGCTAGGCGCTGAAGCGGATGTGGACGACGTCGCCGTCGGCGACCGGGTAGTCGCGGCCCTCCAGGCGCAGCGTGCCGCGTTCGCGCGCGCCGGCGAAGCCGCCCGCGTCCACCAGCTCCTCCCAGTTGATCACCTCGGCGCGAACGAACCCTCGCTGCATGTCGGTGTGGACGATGCCGGCCGCGTCCCAGGCGGTCATGCCGCGGCGCAGGTGGCGCGACATCGCCGGCTTGCCCGGGTCGGCGGTGAAGAACGCGATGAGCCCGAGCAGCTCGAACGCTCCCCGGACCACGCGCTCCAGCCCGCTCTGGCGCAGCCCCAGCTCGTCGCGCATGGCCGCCGCGTCCTGGTCGCCGAGCTCGGCGAGCTCCTGCTCGAGGCGAGCCGGGACAGCGATCGCCGCGGCTCCGGCCGCATGAGCATGCGCCGCCAGCTCGGGCGGAACCTCCTCCTCGCCCTCCTCGACGTTGGCCACGAAGAGGACCGGCTTGGCGCTGAGGAGCCCCAGCTTGCGCATCGCCTCCGCGGCATCCTCCGAACGCACGACCCCGCGCGAGGGCCGTCCGCCTCTCAGCGCCTCGACCACGTCCTCCAGCCAGCCCTCCTCCGCCAGCGACGCGCGGTCTCCCCCACGCGCCTGCCGGCGGACCCGTTCCAGCCGGCGTTCGGCCTGCTCGAGGTCGGCGTACAGGAGCTCGGTCTCGACGATTGCGACGTCGGCGAGCGGGTCGACGCGTCCCTCGGGGTGAACCACGCGTTCGTCCCCGTGGCAGCGCACCACATGCACGATGGCGTCGGTCTCCCGGATCTGGGCCAGGAACTGGTTCCCCAGCCCCTCGCCGCGATGGGCTCCCGCCACCAGGCCGGCGATGTCCCGGAACTCGATCGTGTCCGGCACCACCTCGGAAGCGTCGACCACCTCGGCCACGCGCTCCACACGAGGATCGGCGACCGGTACCACCGCGACGTTGGGGTCGATCGTGGTGAACGGGTAGTTCGCGGTGTGCGCGCCGCCGCGGGTGAGCGCGTTGAACAGCGACGACTTTCCGGCGTTCGGCAGCCCGACGATGCCGATCCTCATCGCCCGCCGCTGCCCACCGCGAGGCCCAGCGCGACCCCGGCGAGCGAGTCCGACGGGTAATGGACGCCCAGGTACAACCGGGACAGCGACAGGGCGGTCGCCAGGACGTACAGGGGGCGTCCGGGGATCAGGGCCGAATACGCGCGCGCCGCCGCGAACGACGAGCTCGCATGGGCGCTGGGAAAGGAGAGCGCGGTGGGCGTCCCGGTCAGGGGCGGCAGACCGCGGACCTTCGGGCGACGGCGGCGGATGGCGAGCTTGATCGCCGTGTTCAGGGCGTAGGCGCCGGCCACCGCCGCGGTCGCACGCGCCCATCGGGGGCGTCGGGCGGGATCGACCGCCGTGCCAGTGGCGCCGATCGCCAGCCAGATGGCGGCGTGCTCGCCGAGCGCCGAGAAGCGGCGCACCCACACCTCGCACCGGGGCGTATGTCCGGCGCTGCGCAGGAACCGGTAGCCGGCCACGTCGAGCGTGGCCGCCCGCCGCAGCACTACGCGCCGAAGCCGACCCTGGGTTCGGCGGAATCGACCTGCACGTAGACGACCTGGTCCAGGCTGATGCGGGCGGCGCCCTCCTCGTGCAGGAGCTCGTGCCAGCCGCCGTCGCCGAGCGCGGCGTTCAGCGAGCCAAGCGCCTCCTCGTCCATTCGAACGGCGAGCACCTGGCCGCCGCGGAAGCCGATCGAGACGCGCTTCAGCGCGGGCATCAGCGAACCTCCGCCGGCTGAACGAGCTCGGTGAGGACGCCGTCGAAGGCGGACGGGTGCACGAACGCGACACGGGAGTTGCGGATGCCGGTGCGTGGACGCTCGTCGATCAGACGCAGGCCCGCGGTGCGAAGCCCGTCGAGGGCGGCGTCGATGTCCTCCACCGCGTAGGCGACGTGGTGGATCCCGGGTCCGCGCTTGGCCAGGTAGCGGCCGATCGGGGTGTCCGGACCGAGGGGCGCCAGCAGCTCCAGGTGGCCCTCGCCGACCCCGAGCAGCGCGGCGTCCACGCCCTGTTCCTCGACCACCTCCCGGTGCTCGACCTCCAGACCCAGCGCCTGCTCGTAGACGGCGAGCGCGGTGTCCATGTCGTCGACCGCGACGCCGACGTGGTCGATCCGTCCAACCACGTCAGTCGACCCTCGCGAGCCGCGGATTGGGGCGGTGACGGCGGCCGACCTTGGCGCAGTCACGGCCCTCGAGCATCACCACGTCGGCGGTGAAGTCGTTCTCGCCCCGGATGAGGGCGGAACCGACTCCATAGGCGTCGACCGGGACCCCGGCCGCCTCGAACCGGCGGATTCGCTCGGCGTTGAAGCCTCCGGATACCACGATCCGGACGTCGCCGTACCCGGCTGCGTCGAGGGCTCCGCGCACCTTCTCGACCAGGCGGCGGTTGACGCCGGTCGGCTTGTAGTCGCCCATCTCGGCGATCAGAGCACGGTCCACGATCGTCTCGGAGGTGTCCAGCCGCACGCCCCAGAGCCGCGGCCCCAGGGCCTCGGCGACGGCGAGCGCGGTGTCCACCGAGTCGTTCTCGAAATCGACCAGCACGGTGATGTTCATCTCGCCGTGGAAGCGGTCGGCGAAATGGCGCGCCGCGGTCACCGTGTCGCCCCGGTAGGCGGCGATCAGCGCGTGTGGCACGGTTCCGATTCCCCGGCCGCCCCACCACGAGGCCTGCGCGTCGGTGGAGACGCCGATCGCCCCGGCGACGTGGGCCGCCCAGCCGTCGCCCGTCTGGACCAGCCAGTGGTCGTGGCGGGCGGGGAAGTAGAAGATCGCCTTCTCACCGGCCGCCTCGACCACCTCGCGGACGTTGCGCATGATCAGCGTGCGGCGCGCCAGTGAGCCGAGGTAGACGGTCTCCAGGTGGGCGAACAGCGAGTAGTCGCCGGCGATGTTGAGGACTGTCTCGTAGGGCTCGATGGCATCGCCCTCGTAGAGGGCCTCCACCTCCAGCCGGTCCCACCCGCTCTCCCAGGAGCCGTCGGGCCGGCGGTGTCCCGAGCACTGCTTGAGCACCGCGATCGCCTCGTCGACGCCGCCCAGCACCGACTCGTGCTTCTGGAACACCTGCATCACCACGTGCGGGTGGCGGTCCTCGTCCTCCAGCAGCGTCTTGGCGTGGACGAAATAGGCGTCCGAGTAATAGCCGTCGCGGATGCGCTCGAGCGGTAGCCGGAAGACCTCGGGCGCGAGGCGCTCACGGGTCGGCGTGGTCGCCATGGCGCAAGTCTACGCCGCGTCCGCCGCCCCGCTGAGGGGCAGACGGGACCCCGGCGGGGGGCCTGACCGTCCTGCTACTCGTCCTGACTCGCGGGCTCGACCCGCAGGATCTCGGCCAGCGCCGCTCGGCCCACCTCGAGCTGGCGGTCGTCCGGCTCACGGGTTCCCATCCCCCGCTGAAGCTCGAAGCCGGGTCGCCGCAGGGCGCGCGCCAGTCGGGTGCCGGCGTGGCGCTCCGACCACGCGAACACCTCGACCGCCGCCGCCATCGATGAGAGGGCCACCGCGGCGCCGGCCAACGGTCCCGGTCGCTCAAGCACCCGGCGCACGAGCGCCGCGCCCGCCAGGTTGGCGACCAGCATCGGAGCGACCAGGTTGGAGCCGCAGCGGTCGTGCTCCTTGGCCGCCCGGCTGGCGTCGTTACGGTCCTGCTCGTAGGCGGCGATCGCCTTGTGCTCCACGCCGTGGTAGGCCGCGAGCTCGCCGCCCTGGAGCGCGAACATGGCCGGCGCCAGCGAGGCCGCGGCGGCGGCCGCGTCGCCGCCGGCGCCCCCCATCCGGCGGCGAAGCAGCGATCCGGCCAGCGTGGCGCCGGCCGCCACGCCCAGGACGCCTCCGTCCTGGAACGGAAGCCGCGCCTCCGGGAGAGCGCGCTTGACCACCGGGATGACCGCGAACGCCTCGCCCAGCCGGGCCAGTCCGCGCAGGCCGGGCAAGCCCTCGACGCCGCGGACCCGCGGCTTGGCTCCCGATGCGATGTGAATCGAGCCATCGGCCGCCCGCACCGCCGCCGCCCAGTGCGTCGGCCCGTGCACCAGCAGGCCGTTGCGCAGGGCCATGCCGCCGAGACGCAGCTTTGTCGCGGTGGGAGGAGCGTCCGCGCGGCCGCGCGGGAGCTCGCTCACGACAGCAGCCTCCGGGGCAGATCGCAGAAGAAGCGCGCGGCGAACCCGAGGTCGCGGACGTCGATCCGCTCGTCAGCCCCGTGGATCAGCGGCGCGGTGTCGTGCGTGGTCATGTGCAGGTGGGGGAAGAAGCCGTAGGCGACGCACTCCGGAAACGCCTCGCGAAACCAGCGCGAGTCGGTGAAGCCGGGCAGCATCATCGGGATCACCCCGGCGTCGGGGACGGCCTCCGCAAGCCACCCCTGGATCTCGTCCATCAGCGGCGACTCCATCGGCGAGCGGTTGCCGGTCACCATCTCGATGAACTCGAGCCGGTAGCCCTCGGGGCCCAGGAGCTCCTCGACGCGCGCCCGCGCCTCGGCTTCGCCGAGCCCCGGCGGCACGCGGCAGTCCACCTCGAGCTCCGCCCGGGACGGGATCACGTTGATCTTCTCCGACGCCCGGATGCGAGTCGGCGTGAGGCTGACCCCGAGGGTCGGCTCGACCAGCAGCGCCAGCAGCGGGTCGAGCTCGCGCAGACGCGCGATCGCGGCCTCGACGTCAACCTCGTCGCCGTCGCCGCTCAGCATGCGCAGCAGGACGCGCGGCTCATCGCCGAGGTCGAGGGTCGGCTGGCGCTCGGCCAGCCGCTGCAGGAGCGGCGCCATCTTCAGCAGCGCGTTGTCGCCCATGCCGGGGATCGACGCATGGCCGGCTACGCCGTCGGTCGTGAGGCTGAAGCGAAAGACGCCCTTCTCGGCGCAGCAGACGGCGTAGTGGCGCCGCCCGTCGAGCTCGAAGACGTTTCCGCCGCCCTCGTTGAGGAGCAGATCGCAGCGGACGCGGTCGGTGTGCTCCTGGGTGAGCCAACGAGCGCCGCAGGCGCTGCCCGCCTCCTCGTCGACCACCAGCGTGACGACCAGGTCGCCGCGAGCGGGACGCCAGCCGCCACGGGCCAGCGCGGCCGCCGCCGCGACCTCCGCCGCCACCTGCCCCTTCATGTCCAGCGCGCCCCGCCCCCATACGCAGCCGTCGGCCAGGTCGCCCGACCACGGGTCGTGGGTCCACGCCTTGGGGTCGGCGAGCACCGTGTCGACATGCCCCAGCAGGCAGAGGGTCGGGCCGTTCGCGTCGCCGGGCAGCCGAGCGATCAGGTTGGGACGAGCCTCGTCGGCGGCGAGCAGCTCGCATTCCAGTCCCGCGTCGCCGAGGTACCCGGCCAGGAATTCCTGTGCCTCCCGCTCGTCCCCCGGCGGGTTGACCGTCTTGAAGCGGATGAGCCGCCGGAGCAGATCCGTGGCTTCACGCTGCAGGTCGTCGGCCATCGCGAGCATGCTACGTCAGGGCCGCCGGCCGTCCCGCGGGCCGCCCGACCGTCCCGGGCGACGAAGGCGAGATACTCCACGCGATGACGAGTTTGGCCGCCTCAGCCGTCCGCCGAGGCCAGGGCTGAGGTGGAGAGGCTGTTCGAGCCGGCCGAGGCGCCCCGGGGGCGCACTTCGGTGCCGCCCGATGAGGGCCCGCTGGCCGTGAGGATGCGCCCCACCTCGCTCGAGGGGTTCGTCGGGCAGGCGCACATCCTCGGCGAGGCCTCGGCGCTGAGGGCGGCGATCCAGGAGGGCCGCCCGCACTCGATGGTGCTCTACGGGCCGCCGGGGTCGGGCAAGACGACGCTGGCCCGGATCATCGCCGCACAAGCCAACGCGGCCTTCGAGGAGGCGAGTGCGGTCGAGGCGGGCAAGGCCGAGGTCGCCGCGGTGCTGGAGCGCGCGACCCACCGGCGCTCGACCAGCGGCGAGCCGACGATCTTCTTCCTCGACGAGATCCACCGCTTCAACAAGGCCCAGCAGGACACCCTGCTGCCCGCGGTCGAGGAGGGCCTGGTGACGCTGATCGGCGCCACCACCGAGAACCCGTACTTCGAGGTCAACTCGGCGCTGCTGTCGCGCACCCAGATCTACGAGCTGCACCCGCTGTCGATCGACGAGCTGCTGACGCTGGCCCGCCGTGCCCTCGAGCGCGGCGAGTGCGCCGCAGCGGAGGTCTCCGACGACGTGCTGGAGTTCATCGCCAGCCGCGCCGGCGGCGACGCCCGCGCCGCGCTGACCGCCCTGGAGCTGGCCTGCCGGACGGCGGCTCCGGGCGCCGTCACCCTGCAGCACGCCGAGGATGCCCTTCAACGCAAGGCGCTTCTCTACGACAAGGACGCCGACCAGCACTACGACTACATCTCGGCCTGGATCAAGGCGACGCGCGCCTCGGACCCGGACGCCTCCCTGTACTACTTGGCGGTGATGCTCGAGGGCGGCGAGGACCCGCGCTTCATCGCCCGGCGCATGGTGGTGCTGGCCTCCGAGGACATCGGCAACGCCGACCCGCGGGCCCTCGAGGTGGCGGTCGCCGCCGCCCATGCCGTCGAGCACGTGGGGCTGCCGGAGTGCCGCTACAACCTCGCCCAGGCGACGATCTACCTGTCGCTGGCCCCCAAGTCGGACGCCGCCAAGCGCGCGGTGGGCGCGGCCACGGCCCACGTGCGCGAGCACGGCGCGCAGCTGCCGCCCGCCTATCTGCGCTCGGCCGGATACCCGGGGGCCAAGCGGCTCGGCCGCGGCCAGGGTTACGACTCGCCGCACGCGCACGCAGACCACCTCTCCGCCCAGCCGGCGATGCCGGAGGGAATGGAGGAAGCGCGCTTCTACGAGCCGGATGCCGCCGAGGCCGAGCTCGGGCGTCGCCACGAGGACCTCCGGGCGCGGCGGCGCCCAGGCTGAAACGCCGCTTGCAGCGCCGCTGGCTCACCGGCCGCGGACCAGTGTGCGATGGGTCACAGCTAGCCGGTTCTTTACGTCCGCGACGTACGCGCCTGAGACGCTGGATGTCATGGCACAGCCAGTCGACACCGGCGCCCTGCTCTCGCGGTCGTACCCGTTGCCCTACGGGCCACGCGTTCGCCTCCGGCTCGCGCGGCGCAGCGACCTACCCGCGATCCGGGGCCTGCTCGAGCAGCGCGGGGTGCCGGCCTCCGAGCTATCGCTCGACCGGCTGGTCCGCTACGACCCGCGCGTACGGGCGGTGATCTGCGCCACCGCTCTGGTGGGCGGGGCAGAGACGGTCGTCGGCATCGGCGCCATCGACCTGACCCCCGGCGCCGAGCCCGACACCATCGTGGTCGACGAGCGCCTCACCCGGGGGCTCGGCGAGCTGCTCGCCGTGGCGCTGCTCCGGCGGGCGGAGACCCACGCGCGCCGGGCGGCCTAGCTTCGCCGCCAGGCCCGCTCCGGCGGGGATAATCGTCGGGATGGCATCCCGTGCCGAGCCCTCCCCGGTAGCGCCGGCCGCTCTCCCGACCGACGAGCTGGAGTCGTTCAGCCCGACGACCGGGAAGCGGCTGGGCAGCGTGCCAAAGCTGGCGCCGGAGGACGTCCAGCGCGTGGTCGACGAGGTGGCCCAGGTGCAGCCGATCTGGGCTCAGCTGCGCCTCCAGGACCGGGCCCGCTACCTGCGCCGCGCCGCCCAGGCGATCCTGGACGACATCGACGAGATCCGCGATCTCATCGCGCGCGAGCAGGGCAAGCCGCGGACCGAGGCCTACATAATGGAGATCCTCCCCACGGTCGACGCCCTGAACTGGGTCGCCGAGGAGGGCCCCGAGATCCTCGGCGACGAGCCGATCGCCAACCCTCAGGCGTTTCTCAAGACCAAGCGATCGGCGTTCGCCTACGACCCGCTGGGGGTGGTCGCGGTGATCGCTCCCTGGAACTACCCCTGGTCGATCCCGCTGGGCGAGGTGGCGATGGCCCTGATGGCCGGCAACGGTGTGGTGTTCAAGCCCGCCTCGCTGACCTGCCTGGTCGGCGAGCGCATCCGCCAGGTGTTCGAGCGGGCCGGCCTGCCGGAGGGGCTGGTGCGCACGGTCCACGGCGGCGGGGCGGTCGGCCAGGCCCTAGTCGAGTCGAGCGTCGCCAAGGTCCTCTTCACGGGCTCGGTGGAGGTCGGCCGGGCTATCGGCGAGACCTGCGCGAGGTTGATGAAGGGGTCGGTGCTGGAGCTCGGCGGCAAGGACCCGATGATCGTCCTGGCCGACGCCCACCTGCCCAACGCGGTGGGCGGCGCGATGTGGGGTGGCTTCGCCAACGCCGGCCAGACCTGCTCGGGCATAGAGCGCGTCTACGTCATGCGCGAGGTCGCCGAGCGCTTCGTGGCCGACGTGGTGGCCGGCGCCCGGCGCCTGCAGGTGGGAGACCCGCTGGACTGGCGCACCCAGGTGGGCCCGATGGTCTCCCGTGACCAGTTCGAGACCGTGCGCGAGCTGGTCGACGACGCGGTGGCCGCCGGCGCCACCCTCGAGTGCGGCGGCCCGGTCGAGGTTCCGGGGCTGGAGGGCGCCTTCTACGCCCCGGCGGTGCTCACCGGGGTGAACCACGAGATGCGAGTCATGCGGGAGGAGATCTTCGGCCCGGTGCTGCCGATCGTCACCGTCGACTCCGAGGCGGAGGCGATCCGCCTAGCCAACGACTCGCAGTTCGGCCTTGGCGCGTCGGTCTGGACCCGCGACCGCCCGAAGGGCGAGCGGATCGCGCGCGAGATCCAGTCCGGGATGGTGTGGGTCAACGACCACATGTACTCGCACGGTGCGTGCCAGTGCTCGTGGGGCGGCGTCAAGGACTCCGGGCTCGGTCGGGTGCACTCGAGGTTCGGGTTCTACGAGTGCGTGAACATCAAGCTGGTCACATGGGAGCCCTCGCGGGTGCGCGACTTCTGGTGGTACCCGTACGACGAGACGCTCGGCCGCGCCGCTCGCGCCTCCGCCAAGCTGCTCTACAGCCGTCGAGACGTCGACCGCCGCCACGCCCTGCGCGAGGGCGCGTTCCCGCTGTTCCGGGTGGCGGGGCGAACGCTGCGAAGCCTCGGTCGGCACTAGCTCAGGCCGCCGGCCCCGGAACACGCCGGCCACTACCCTTAGCCGACATGCCCGCCCAGGCCTACGCCGGCAAGGAGTGCGTCTGCCAGCTGCGCAGGGGCGTCTGCGACCAGTCCTGCGTGGAGGGGATGCTGGAGACCCCGCTGTACGTCGCCTGCCTGCGGCTGGCCGGCCGGCGCTGTGTGGTCGTGGGCGGTGGAGAGGTCGGGGTCGAGAAGGTCGAGGGCCTGCTCGCCTGCGATGCCGAGGTCACGCTGGTGGCGCCCGAGGCCGAGCCGGCGCTGGCCGAGCACGCCCGCGAGGGGTCGATCGCCTGGGAGCGTCGCGAATACCGACCCGAGGATCTCGACGGCGCCTTCCTGGTCATCGCCTCGACGGACCGCACGGACGTGAACATCGCAGTCTTCGAGCAGGCGGAGCGCCGCTCGATGCTGGTCAACGTCGTCGACGTTCCGCCGCTGTGCAACTTCATCCTGCCGGCCGTGGTCCGCAGCGGCCCGCTGGCCATCGCGATCTCCACCGCCGGCGCCTCGCCGGCGCTGGCCAAGCGGATGAAGCGTGAGATCGCCGACGAGTTCGGCGAGCCTTACGCCCGCCTGGCCGTCCTGCTCAACGAGGCCCGCGGCTGGGCGAAGGCGAGCCTGCCCACCTATCGGGACCGCAAGGCGTTCTTCGAACGAATAGTCAACGGCGATCCCGATCCGGTCGAGCTGCTGCGCGACGGCGACGAGCGGGCGGTCCGCGACCTCATCGCCGCCGCCCAGCGCGTGCACACCCCGGCCTGAGCCGGCTCACGGGCCCTGTTGCATCTCGCGCCGGATGTCCTCCGTCCACCGCGGTCACCTCCGGGCGTTGTGTACGGCCGGATGTTCGCCCATCGGCCTGGCGTAAGCTCGCCGCGTGCCGGCTAAGGCGGCGGCGATCGAGCTCGACGGCGTCGGGCGGGCCTATGGGGAGCGGGTCGCGCTACGTGAGGTGTCGCTGTCGGTCCCGGCGGGAGCCACCCTGGGCGTGTTCGGGCCCAACGGCGCCGGTAAGTCCACCGTGTTGCGGATCCTGGCCACGCTGCTGCGTCCCCACCGCGGGACCGCGCGGGTGCTCGGCCACGCGCTGCCGCGGGAGGGCTGGGCGGTTCGCGGGCGCATCGGCTTCGTGGGTCACGATCCCCTGCTGTATCGCGAGCTCTCGGGCCGCGAGAACCTCGACTATCACGCCCAGCTGCACGGGGTGGACGAGCGGCGCGTGGACGAGCTGCTGCAGCGGGTGGGCATGGCCGGCCGGGCCGAGGAGCCGGTGCGCATCCTGTCGCGCGGGATGGCGCAGCGGCTGGCGGTCTGCCGCGCGGTGCTGCACGAGCCCGAGCTGCTGCTGCTCGACGAACCGCTGGCCAACCTGGACCCGGCCGCGGTCGAGGCGGTCGAGCCGCTGATCGGGCGGCCCGCCGGCGTCACGCGCGTGGTGACCAGCCACGACCCGGCGGGGGGGCTCGCCGACTGCGACCTGGTCCTGGGGCTGCGCGATGGGCGCCCGATTCTGAACGGGCCGGTCGGCGAGTTCGCGCCGGCACAGATCGGGGCGCTGTACCGGTGAGGGCGGCTTCCGCCGTGCTGCGCAAGGACCTGCTGTTCGAGCTGCGCAGCCGCGAGTCGGTCCCGGCCATGGCGCTGTTCGCGCTGACCGCGTTCGTCATCTTCCACTTCGGACTCGACCGCACGAGCCTGGCCGGCTCGCTGGCGGCCGGGGTCCTGTGGGTGACGCTCCTGCTCGCCGCCGTCCTGGGCGTCAACCGGCTGTTCGTGGCCGAGCGCGAGCAGGGCGGCCTCGACGGCTTCCTGCTGGCGCCCGTCGACCGCGGCGCGCTTCTCATCGCCAAGGCGTTGGCGCTGCTGGCTTTCCTGGTCGCGGTGGAGCTGGTGGTGGTGCCGGCCTTCGCGCTCCTGCTGCTCGGGCCTGCGCTGTGGCCGGCGCTGCCAGGGCTGATCGTCGTCCTGGCGCTCGCGGACGTGGGAATCGCAGTGGTGGGGACGCTGGTCTCGGCGCTGGCGGTGCAGACCACGGCGCGCGACCTCATCGGCCCGCTGATCTCGCTGCCGCTCATGATCCCGCTGCTGATCGCGGCCGCCCGGGCGACGACTCCCCTGCTGATGGCGGGTGGAGCCGGACCGGTTCCCCTACGCTGGCTGGCGATTCTCGGCCTTTATGATGTCGTGTTCGCGCTGCTCGCCTACGCGGTGTTCGACTTCCTCCTGGAGGACTAGCCCTCATGTACGGCAAGGGCCTGCGCCCGCTCGCCATCGCCACCGTCGTCGTGCTGACGGGCGGCTTGGCGCTGGTCTTCTTCTACGCCCCGCTCGACGCCGACCAGGGCCTCATCCAGAAGATCTTCTACATCCACGTCCCGATGGCGATCGTCGCCCTGTGCGGGTTCGTGGCCGGCGCGATCATGGCGATCGGCCATCTCTACAGCCGCGACCGGCGGTGGGACCTGCGTTCCTACGTGGCCATCCACCTGTCGCTGATCATGGGCGTCGGCGTACTGGTCACCGGCTCGATCTGGGCTCGCGCCGCCTGGGGGCACTGGTGGGTGTGGCAGGAACCGACGCTCGTCTCGTTCCTGGTCGTCTTCCTGCTCTACGCCACCTACCAGCCGCTGCGCTTCTCGATCGAGGATCCCGATCGTCAGGCTCGCTACGCCTCGGTGTTCGCGATCACCGCGGGGGCGTTCGTGCCGCTGAACTTCGTCGCCGTGCGACTCGCCCAATCGCTCACCCATCCCCGCGTCCTCAGCTCGACCGCCAATCTCCCGGGCGGGTTCGGAGTCACGTTCCTGGTCTGCATGCTCGGAATGGCGCTCCTGTTCGTGACCCTGTGGAAGTACGAGATGGCCTCCAAGCATGCCGCCGAGCAGCTGCGCACGCTGCGCCGCCGGCTGGGCGACCCACCCCCCGCGCGGGGGGTGGGTCACCGGCGCCGCGCCGCCGTGCCCGCCGGGATCGTCGGCGGGTCGGTGTCCTGATGCCCGCACTCCCCCTCGACCAGGCGGGCCCCTACGTGGCGGGCGCCTACGTCGCGTTCGTCGGGCTCATCCTGGTCTACGTCGCGATCATGGCGGGCCGGTTGGGCCGCATCGAGCGTGAGCTCGACGCGCTGACGCAGCTGGCTGAGCGCTCAGCCGTCGAGCGGGCCGACGAGGAGGCGCCGCTGTGACCGAGCTACTGGCGCTGGGCGTCTCGCACAAGACCGCGCCGGTCGCCCTGCGCGAGCGGGTCGCGCTGCCCGACGGGCTGGCGGAGGAGTTCCTCGCGCGCCTGGTCGCCGATCCCGAGGTGGACGAGGGCGTCGTCATCTCCACCTGCAATCGCACCGAGGTCTACGCGGTGGCCCGGGATCCAGTCGCGGCCGAAACCGCCGTGCTGGGAATGCTCGCCCGGCGCGCCGGCATACGGCCCACCGAGCTCGCCGAGCCGATCTACTCGCTGCGCAACTGCGACGCCGCGCGTCACCTCTACCGGGTCACGGCCGGGCTGGAGGCGATGATCGTCGGCGAAGCCGAGATCCAGGGCCAGGTCAAGCGCGCCTATGAGCTGGCCCTCTCGGCCGACGTCACCGGCCCGCTCACCAACCGCCTGTTCGGCGCGGCGCTCGCCACCGGCAAGCGGGTGCGCTCGGAGACCGCCGTCTCCGCGAGCCGGGTCAGCGTCCCGTCGGTGGCAGTCGACGCCGCCAGGGAGGCGATCGGCGAGCTCTCGGGGCGCCGTGTGGTGATCCTCGGCACCGGCGAGATGGCGGAGCTGACCGCACAGGCGCTGGCGCATGTCGGGGTCGCCACCATCTTCGTGGCCAACCGGCGGCGCGAGCGCGCCGCCATCCTCGCCCAGCGATTCGGCGGCCAGGTGGTGCCCGTCGACGCCCTGCCGCAGGAGCTCGAGCGAGCCGACATCGTCCTGGCCTCCACCTCCTCACCCCACCACATCGTCGGTCACGACGAGCTGGCCCTGGTGATGCGTCATCGTGGCGGTCGGCCGCTGCTGGCGATCGACATCGCGGTGCCCCGCGACGTGGACCCCCTCTGCTCCGAGATCGCCGGAGTGACGCTGTACGACATCGACCACCTGCAGACCGTGGTCACGCAAAACCTCGAGGTCCGCCAGGCCGAGGCGCGGCGCGCCGGCGAGATCATCGAGGAGGAGATCCAGCGCTTCGCCGGATGGCTGGGAACGCTGGAGGTGATGCCCACCCTGGCAGCGCTCCGCGGCCGCGGAGCCGAGATCGTCGATCAGGTTCTGGCCGAGAACGACGGGCGGTGGGAGGATCTGTCGCCGCGGGACCGCGACCGGGTGGAGGCGATCGCCCGCGCCATCGCCAACCGCCTCCTGCACGAGCCGACCGTGCGGATGAAGCGCGGCGCCGACGAGCGCACCCACGCCCGGCTGCAGCTGCTGCGCGAGCTCTTCGGGCTGGAGGGCGAAGCTCCCCCCGAGGAGGCCGCGTCCGAGCCGCCTGCCGAGGTCAGCGAGCTGGCGGCGCGCCGGGCCAAGCGTCCCGGGCGGTGACCCTGCGCATCGCGACGCGCCGCAGCGCGCTGGCGCTGGCCCAGGCGCGGCTGGTGGCCGACGCGCTCGGAGGCGCGCAGCTCGTCGAGGTGGTCACCGCAGGCGATCGCGGCGAGCGGGGTGGCGACAAATCGCGCTGGGTCGCCGAGCTCGAGCGCACGGTGCTGAACGGAGAGGCCGATGTCGCGGTTCACTCGGCGAAGGACGTTCCGGGCCAGCTGGCGGCCGGACTGGCGATCGTGGCCGTGCCGCCGCGGGCGGACGCTCGCGACGCGCTGTGCGGCGCCCGTTCGCTCGACGAGCTCCGGCCCGGGGCTCGGGTGGGCACCAGCAGCCTGCGCCGCAGCTCGCAGCTGCGCGCCGTGCGCGACGACCTCGAGGTGGTCGCGCTGCGGGGGAATGTCGACACCCGTCTGCGCCGACTGGCCGCGGGCGAGCTCGATGCCCTGGTCCTGGCGCTGGCCGGGCTCCAGCGCCTCGGGAGCGACGCCGAGGCGGGATGCGCCCTGGAGCCCGATCCGTTCGTCCCCGCTCCCGGCCAGGGCGCGCTGGCGCTCGAGGCGCGCGCCGATGACGGGGCGGTCGTCGAGGCGCTCTCGGCGCTGGACGATCCGGCCGCGAGCGCGTGCCTGCGCGCCGAGCGCGCCCTGACCGCCCGGCTCGACGCGAGCTGCCATACCCCCGTCGGCGGTCACGCGGTCGCAGTCGACGGCGGGCGCCTCGCGCTGAACGCCTACGTCGGCCTGCCCGACGGCTCGGCCTGGGTGCGCGACCGCCTGGAGGGAGCGATCGACCGGCCCGACGAGCTCGGGCGCACGGTCGGAGAGAGAGTTCTGGCCGCCGGCGGCGAGAGGCTGCTGGAGGCGGTGGCATGACGCCGGAGCCGGTGGCGCTGGTCGGCGGCGGGCCGGGCGACCCGGGGCTGCTCACCGCCCGGGCGCTGGAGCTGATCGCCGCCGCCGACGTGATCCTCTACGACCGCCTGGTGCCGGCGACGGCACTCGCCGGCGCCCGACAAGAGGCCGAGTTGATCTACGTCGGCAAGCGCCCCGATGCGGACTCGGTGGGCCAGGCCGAGATCGAGCGGCTGCTGGTCGAGCACGCGCGCGCCGGCCGGCGGGTGGTTCGCCTCAAGGGCGGCGACCCCTTCGTCTTCGGGCGAGGGGGCGAGGAGGCCGAGGCGTTGCGGGCGGCCGGCATCGAGTTCGAGGTCGTGCCCGGGATCACCGCCGGCGTCGCCGCCCCGGCCTATGCCGGCATACCGGTCACCCACCGGGACGCGGCGAGCGCGGTGGCCTTCGTCACCGGCCACGAGGATCCCGGCAAGTCCGAGTCGGCGCTGGACTGGGAGGCGCTGGCGGCGTTTCCGGGAACGCTGGTGCTCTACATGGGCGTGAGCCAGCTGCCCCGCATCGCCGAGCGCCTGATCGCCGCCGGCCGCCCGGTGGCCGAGCCGGTGGCGGTCGTCGAGCACGGAACCTGGCCCGACCAGCGCACGATCAGCGCCACGCTGGCGACCGTCGCCGAGCGGGCCGCCGCCGAGCGCGTCCGTCCCCCCGCCATCACGGTGGTGGGAGCCGTCGCCGGGTTGCGCGACCGCCTGGCCTGGGTCGAGCGCCGTCCGCTACACGGCCGCCGCGTGGCGGTGACCCGTGCGCGCGCCCAGACCAGCGGGCTGGCCGCCCGTTTGCGCGAGCTGGGGGCGGAGGTGATCGAGGCGCCGGCGATCCGCATACAGCCGATTCCGGGGCCCGCGCCGCACCTGCAGCGCTACGACCTGGTCTGCCTGACCAGCCCCAACGGCGCGCACCTGCTGTTCGAGCGTCTCGCCACGGCCGGGCGTGACGCCCGCGCCCTCGCGGGGGCGACCGTGGCGGCTATCGGACCCGGTACCGCCCGCGCCCTGCGGGAACACGGGGTGGTCGCCGACGTCGTCCCCGAGCGTGCGGTGGCCGAGGCCATGGTCGACGCCCTGCGCGACATCCCGGTCCGCCGGGCGCTGGTCGCGCGCGCCCGCGACGCCCGCGACGTGCTGCCCGCCGCGCTGCGCGAACGGGGTGCTGAGGTCGACGTTGTGGCGCTGTACGAAACCGTTGTCGAGCCGCTCGACGACACCGCCAGGGCGGCGGCGCAAGCGGCCGACTACGTCACCTTCACCTCGTCGTCGACGGTCCGGTTCTTCATGGACGCGGTGGGCGGGACGCTGTCGCCGGCCACCCGCATCGTGTCGATCGGGCCGGTGACCAGCGCGACCCTGCGCGAGCACGGACTGGAGCCTCAGGTCGAGGCCGGGCGCCACGACATCGACGGCGTGGTCGAGGCGCTCGCGACCGACGCCCTTCGCCGCGAGTCGCGCGTCGCCGCTCGGTAGTTTGCGCCACGATGGCAGCTCCGCCGACGATCACCTTCCTCTCCGACTACGGCAACGACGACGACTTCGCCGGCGTGTGCCGGGGTGTCATGGCCCGAATCTGCCCCCGGGCCCGCGTGATCGACATCACGCACGGCCTGCCCCGCCACCACGTCAGGCTCGGCGCCCTGGTGCTGCGCAACGCGCTGGAGTACATGCCCGCGGGCGTACACCTGGCGGTGGTCGATCCGGAGGTGGGAGCCGAGCGCCGGTCCGTCACCTTGCGCACGGTCGACGAGGACCGAGTGCTCGTGGGCCCCGACAACGGCCTTCTGTGGCTTGCCGCCCACCGGTTCGGGGGGATCGCCGAGGCGGTCGACATCGGCCGCTCGGCCTGGCGGCTGGAGCCGGTCTCGGCCACCTTCCACGGACGCGACATCTTCGCGCCGGTCGCGGCGCGGCTGGCGCGGGGAGAGCCGCTGGCCGCCGGCGGCGATCCCTGCGACCCGGCCTCGATCGCCCCCCTCGAGCTGCCGCGGGCCGAGCTGGACGACGGGTGGCTGGTCACCCACGTGCTGGCCAGCGACCGCTTCGGAAACGTGATGCTGGACGCGACCCACCAGGATCTGTCGGAGACCGGGGTGCGCCTCGGGCGCCCGCTCGAGCTCGAGGTCGGGGTCCAGCGCTTCACCGCGTGGTACGCGGTCACCTTCGCCGACGTGCGCCCCGGCGAGCTGCTGGTCTACGAGGACGCTTATCGCACCCTCGCGGTTGCCGTGAACCGCGGAAGCGCGGCCGACCTGCTCGGGCTCCAGCCGGACCGCGAGCTGCGGATCGCAGCGGCGTGAGCGCCGGCCGGCCGCGACTCGGCCGCCCCCGCCTGCACCTGCGCTCGGTCGGCTCCACCAACCAGCGGGCGCGCGAGCTGGCCGCCGCCGGGGCACCGCACGGGGCGCTGGTCACCGCGGGCGAGCAGACGGCGGGACGCGGACGTCAGGGCCGCCGGTGGGTAGCGCCCCCCGGCCGGGCGCTGCTCATGTCGCTCGTCCTGCGGCGGTGGCCACGGCTCCTGCCGCTTGCCGCCGGCGTGGCGGTCGCCGAGGAGTGCGGCCCGGCGGCGTCGATCAAGTGGCCCAACGATGTGGTGATCGAGGGTCGCAAGGTGGCCGGGATCCTCGCCGAGGGCCGGCCTCGGGAGGGCTGGATCGTCCTGGGCGTGGGTCTCAACGTCGCGTTGCGGCCCGACGACCTGCCCGCCGAGCTGCGTCCGGTGGCCGCGGGACTCGACCGGCCGCTCGCGACACTGGAGCCCTCGCTGGCCAGCCTGCTCGACCGGCTCGAGCGCTGGTTGGCCGCGAGCGCCGCGGAGATCCTGGATGCGGTGCGCTCCCGCGACGCCCTGGCCGGTCGCGAGGTGCGCTGGGCCGGCGGAACCGGCGTCGCCGCCGGGATCGACGTCGAGGGCCGCCTGCTGGTGGACACGGCCGTCGGCCGCCAGGCGCTGCCCGCCGGCGAGGTCCATCTCGGGGTGGCCGGCCCCTCCGGCTAGAGCTTGCGGCCGGGCTCGCCCTCGGCCGCCGGGCCGTCGGGCGCCGCGGCCGGGCTGCCGTCGAGGTCGCCCTCGAGCGCCCCGGCGATCGCGTCCTCGATCTGACCGCGGTCGTGCTGGTCGAGCGCCGCGCTGCCGTCCCCGGCGCCCTCGTCCGGCGTCACGGCCAGAGCCTCGTCGAGCACCTCCTCGCCGGGCGCCTGCCCGGCGCCGGCGCGAGCCGTCGCCTGGCCGTTGCCGACCGGGCCGCCGGCGGCCTCGGCCGCCCCGGGCCTGCGCCGGCGGCCGCGACCACGGCCGCGACGGCCACGCGGGAAGTTGCGCAGCAGCTCACGCGCGAGGGCCGAGGGCTTGCGCGCCATCCGGGTGCGCGCGCCGTCTAGCGCCTGCTGGGCCTCGGGCGTGTGGGCCAGCGCGGCGGCCAGCAGGGCGGCCGACAGGCGCCGATCCTGCTTGCGCGCGGCGTGCACGATGCGCCGGGCGTTGCGGGCATGGGCACCACCGGAGGAGTTGACCAGCAGGCCGAGCAGCCGCTTGGTCTCGGGCCAGCGCTGAACCGCGTATTCCTCGTGCGCCTCGCGGGTGTACTCGGCCATCTGCCAGATCCAGCGGCTGGCCTGCTCGCGCGAGCCGATCCGCTTCTCGGCCAGCGCCTGCAGCATCACCTTGACCCCCTCGCGCTTCTCGTCGCGCGACCAGGTACCGACGATCTCCACCGCCTCGTCGAACGCCGCGGCGTCCCGCGAGGCGGCGATCTCATGCAGGGCGCGCAGGCGAAGCTGCGTGTTGCGGTTGCGCTGCACGGCGGTGATGAGGAAGCGGCGACGCAGCTCGCCCTGGCGATCGAAATGCAGCATCGCCTTGGCGCGCCGCCAGCCGTTGGGCGACACCCGCGCGCCGGCCAGAGCCGCCCACACGTGCTGCTCTCCGTACTCCAGGTGCTCGACCGCGATCCGCCACAGCTCGCGTTCCATGACCTCCCGCCAGCGATCGCGATCCGGCGTCACCGGCAGCACGCGGCGCTCCACCCGCACGCGGCGGCCGCGGCCTCGGCGTACGGGGCCGACCACTATCGCCCCCCCGCGATAGACGTCGCGGTCCAGCAGCGAGTGAAGCGTCACCACGGGGTCGTCGTGCTTGGTCGCCGGATGCACGAAGTCGACGACGATCCCCGCCTCCTTGCCCGGGTGGCGGCGGGTGACCCGGCCGACGCGTTGCTGGTAGACCCGCTTCGAGGCGGTGGGAGCCAGATGCATGCACACCGTGGCGCGCAGCGAGTTCCAGCCCTCGGCCAGCAGCTGGGCGTTGACCAGGACGTCGATCTCGCCCCGCTCGTAGGCGGCCAGGATGCGGGTCAGCTCGCGCTTGGGGGTCTCACCCGATACACCCTGGGCCTTGAGGCCGGCGGCGCGCATCGCCTCGGCGACGTTGTAGGCGTGCCGGACGCCGGCCGCGTACACGATGCCGGGGACGCCGTTGAAGCGGGTCTTGTACAGGTCGGCCACCGCCATGTTGAACGGGTGCTGATCCAGCAGCTCGGCCAGCAACTCCTGGTCGAACTCGGTGTCCACCTCGCCGCGGCGCAGCGGCACCTTGGCGATCGTCCGCACACCCGGCCCGGGCGGGATCCGAATGCAGCGCAGGGGCGCGATCACTCCGCGCCGCGCCGCCTGGGCGAGATCGAAGCGCGAGGTCTGGGTGGGGAAGAGGTCGGTCACGTGGCGCGCGATCAGCGCGCCGGTGGCGGTCATGCCGATGAACACCGGGCCCGACCAGCGGCGAATCGAGGCGCTGGTCTTCTCACCCAGCGCGGTGTGGGCCTCATCGCAGATGACGATCGTGTAGGCGTCCGAGATCCGCCCGGCGTTGCGCACGAACCACTGGTACGTCTCCACCGTCACCGGCCCGACCGGGGGATCCTTGCCGTCGAGCAGTGCCGGTGAGATGCGTTTCGCGTACCCGCGGTCGCGCAGCTCGCCGTGGAATTGGTCCACCAGGTTGCGGCGGTGCGTCAGGATCAGCACGCCGCCGGTGCGCGACGCCTCGACGAAGCCGAGGGCGGCCACCGTCTTGCCCGAGCCGGTGGCGTGCTCGAACCAGAACCGGCGCGCGGCGTTGGGATCCTCGGGCTGCTCGGGAAGCTGCACCTCGCCGTCGAGCTCCGCCTCCTCCCAGTCCATGGGCTCTTCGTCGGCACCGACCTCCTCGTCGATCTCCTCCTCACCGGGGATCGCCGGGGACGCGGCGCGGACGGCGTCCGCCACCAGGCCGCCGCCGTTTCCGTTCGCCGCCTGGCGCTGCACCTCCGCGGTGAGGGCGATCAGCGTGCCGGAGAGTGCATCGGCCTGGTGTCCGGTCAGCTCGGTGCCGTCGGCCAGTGTCGGCTGGTCCTCCGCCAGCAGCCGCTCGAGCCCCAGCAGGAGCGAGAAGTCGCGCCGCCACTGGATGGACGGATGGTCGGCGCCGGCCTCGATCTCCGCCAGCGCCGCGTCGAGCGCCCGCCGGCGGGCGGAGCCGGGGCCCAGCACCTCCTCGGGGGTCTCGCCGTTGTAGACGAAGTCCTCAAGCGTGAACCGAGCCGCCCGCTCGATGTCGGCGGCATCGGGGAGAGACGCGGCCTGCACGGCCGCTGACGTGGATTCAGCCATGGGCTGCCTTCGTACCTCGGAAAGCGGGGGCCGCAGGCGCTGGATGCGGCTCTCTGCGACTGGGAGAGCCGCGGCTGACCGGTGCTCAGGCCGTACCGCTAGGAAACATCAGGATACACGTCCAGCGGCGGGGCGGGAAGTCGTCCGCCGGCGCAGGCGGGGAGCAGCGCGTCCACCTCTTAGGCTCTGGACGTGCCTGCAACCGACGCCATCGAGGTGCGACCCGCGCGAGGCGCCGGCGAGCACGACGCCGCCCTGGCCCTGCGGCATGAGGTGTTCGTCGGTGAGCAGGGCGTCCCGCCCCGCCTCGAGACCGACGGCCGCGACCCCGACGCCCTGCACCTGGTCGCGATCCGAGGCGCGGAGGTGATCGGGACGTGCCGCCTGGTGATCGATCGCCGGACCGCGAAGCTGGGACGGCTGGCGGTGAGGCGCGACGCCCGCGGCGCGGGAGCCGGCACCGCGCTCGTACGCGTGGCCGAGGCGCAGGCGCGAGCCGCCGGCGCGCGCCGCATGGCCCTGCACGCCCAGGCGCACGCCACCGGGTTGTATGCGGCGCGGGGGTTCGTCCGACTGGGAGCGCGGTTCCGCCAGGCCGGGATCGAGCACGTGAGAATGGAGAAGCGCCTTGGCTGAGGTGCGGATCGACCCTCTCAGCGGGCATAAGTCGATCGTCGCCACCGAGCGGGCACGCCGGCCCGGCGGCGGGCTGCGGGCGCAGCCGGCGGAGCCGCTCGAGCGCGAGACCGATCCGTTCGCCGAGGGCAACGAGGACCGCACGCCCCCGGAGGTCTACGCGTTGCGCCCGGGCGGCGGGCCGCCGGACTCACCGGGCTGGACGGTGCGCGTCGTCCCCAACCTGTATCCGGCGCTGTCGCCCGACAGCCCGCAACCGTCCCGGTTCGCCCAGCCCGACCTGTTCGCCGCCCGCGCGGCGGTCGGCGTCCACGAGGTCATCGTCAACTCGCCGCAGCCGGTCACCTCGCTGTCGGCGCTGGCGGTCGAGGAGGTGCGCACCGCGGTCGACGTCTGGGGGGAGCGCATGCGCACGCACGCCGAAGCGGCCTACGTGCACCTGATCGTCAACGAGCGGCGGGAGGCGGGTGCGTCGCTACCGCACACCCATGCCCAGCTCTATGCGCTGGACTTCGTGCCCGCCGCGGTGGCGCGCGAGCGCGAGCGCTTCGGCGCCTACGCCACGCGAACCATGGGCGCCAACCTGCTGGCCGACCTCGTCCAGGAGGAGGTCAAGCTGGGGGAGCGCCTGGTGGCGGTCGACGACGAGGCCGTACTGCTCTCGCCCTTCGGGGCGCGCGTCCCGTTCCAGCTGATGGTGGCCCCCCGCCGCCCCCGCATGCGATTCGAGGAGGAGGGGCCAACCGGCGCCGCTCTCCTGCACGAGGCGCTGACCCGCCTGGCCCGGCGGCTGGGCGCGGCGCCGGCGCTGAACCTGTGGGTCCGCACCGCGCCGCGTGGCGCCGAGCACTTCTGCTGGCGCATCGACATCCTGCCCCGGCTCACGCACCTGGCCGGGCTCGAGCTCGGGGCCGGGGTCGACCTCAACATCGTGGCTCCGGAGCTGGTGGCGGCCGAGCTGCGCGACGCGTGATCGCGGTCGCGGCGGCGATCGCCATCTCGGTCGGCGTCGGGGTCGGCCTCGAGCGCCGCCTGGGCCCGCGCGCCGACCGCGCAGCCCGCGCGCTGCTCACCACCATGCTGTTCACCGTCCTGCCGTTCGTGACCTTCTTCAACATCGTGCGGCTGCACGTCACCGCTGCTGTCGGCGGGGGGATCGCGTTCGCCTACGCGGCGCTCGCCCTGACCGCGTTGGTCGCCTGGGCGGTGGCTCGCCACGGCCTCGGCCTGCGGCGGCCGGGCGCCGGCGCCATGGTCAACGCCGCCATCCTGGCCAACACCGGCTATCTCGGCCTGCCGCTGACCGTCGCGCTGCTGGGCGGCGACCGGCTCGGGGAGGCGGTCGCCTACGACAGCCTGGTGGGCGGGCCGGTCCTCCTGGTGGCGGGCTTCGCGGTGGGCGCGGGCCTCGGGGCGCGCGCCGGCGAGCGGCGCCGAGACCGCGTGCGCGCCTTCCTCTCGCGCAATCCGCCCTTGATCGCGGCGGTCGCCGCGCTCCTGGCGCCCGACGCCGCGGCCCCGGACGCCCTGGTGGAAGCTTCCCGGACGCTGGTTCTGGCCGTGCTGCCGGCCGGGTTCGTCGCGGTGGGCGCGATCCTCTCCTCCGAGGCGGGCGCGCTGGCCTGGCCGCCGCCGATCACGCCGGCGGTCGGGATCGCGGTCGTGGCGCGGCTGCTGCTGGCGCCGGCGCTCCTGGTCGCCCTCTCCGCGCCGTTCATCGACCTCCCCCCGCCCTATCTGCTGCTCGCCGCGATGCCGTGCGGGATCAACTCGGTGACGGTCGCGCACGTCTACGGCCTGGACCTGAGGATCAGCGCCGCGGCGGTGGCCTGGAGCACCGCCATCGTGGTCGCGGCCGGGCTGGCGGCGGTGGCCATCCTCTGATGCGGGCGCTGGTGCAGCGGGTGTCTCGGGCGGCGGTCCAGGTGGACGGCGAACGGGTGGCCGCGATCGGACCCGGCCTGCTGGTCCTGCTCGGCGTGACCCATACCGACGACGCGGCGTCCGCCGACCGTCTGGCCGACAAGGTGCGCGCGCTGCGGGTATTCCCCGACGCCCAGGGGCGGATGAACGAGCCAATGGGCGAGCGCGAGGTGCTGTGCGTCTCCCAGTTCACGCTCTACGGCGACGCCCGCAAGGGCAACCGCCCCTCCTACATCGCCGCAGCGCCCGCCGAGCTGGCCGAGCCGCTGTACGAGCGCTTCTGCGAGCGCCTGGGCGCGCAGCGAGGGGCGTTCGGGAAGGCCATGGCGGTGGAGCTGGTGAACGACGGGCCCGTGACCCTCCTGCTCGAGGCGTAGTCTCGGCTGCCGTGCCGCCGACCGACCGCCTCGTCCCCCGCTTCGCGGCCGAGCCGCCCCAGGAAGGGCTGCCCTACGGTCGCTGGTCGCAGCGCCTGAGCGACGAATTCCTCGCCGCCTGCCGGGACCTCGACGGCGAGGGCGAGGATCTGGGGGAGCCTGGCGAGATCGCCTGGCACCCCGACCGCACCTACGGCGATCGCACCTACGTGCCCGCCGCCTGCCTGACCTCCACCGGACTGGAGCTGTTCGGCTACGTCTCGTTCGCACGCGACTCCGAGGGGGAGGAGCCGAGCGACCTGCGAGCGGCCGCCGACTTCACCGCTCAGACCGCCGAGCGCAACCCGGACTGGAAACTCGACCTGTGCGACGAGACGATCGGGTCTTGGCGAGGCGAGCAGGGCCGCAAGGCGACCATCAGCCTGGTGTGGGGCCGGCCGCTGGTTGCCGGCGGGGCGATCGTCACCGCCGACCTGGCCGGCCTGACGGTGGATCAGTGCGTGCTGGTCGAGGAGCGCTTCACCCTGATCGCCCCCGACGATTACCGCTCCGACCTGCTCGAGGTCCGGCTGTTCGACCGCCGCGGACGAGAGCTGGCGCGCGAGCCGCTGTATGACGAGGACGAGTCCAGGTGATCGCCTCCGCGGCGGGCTAGTCTGTCGGAGCTCCGCCCCGATAGCTCAGCCGGATAGAGCGACTCCCTCCTAAGGAGTAGGCCGCAGGTTCGAATCCTGCTCGGGGCATCCAGCCCTCGAACCTGCGGCACCGCGCGGCGCCCCGGGCTCGCTGAGGTTCGAATCCCGCTCGGGGCATCCAGCGGAACCCTGCGGACATATCGGCAATACTGCCGGCGATGCGATTGCGCCTGCTGGGTGCGCTCGTACTGACGATCGGGCTTGCCGTGCCCGCTCCGGCGCATGGTGCGATCCGGCTCCAGCGGATCGGGAGCTTCAACAAGCCGACCTTCGTCACCGCGCCGCCCGGCGACGAGCATCGTCTGCTGGTCGTCGAGCAGCGGGGCACGATCCGATTGATCAAGGACGGTGTGCTGGCCTCGAAGCCGTTCCTCAAGGTGGCGCACGTCAAGAGCGGCGGTGAGCAGGGGCTGCTCTCGATGGCTTTCGATCCCGGCTACGCGAGCAACGGCCGGCTCTACGTCTACTACGTGCGCGGCGACCAGTGCAGTGGCGGCAACTGCGACATCGAGATCGACGAATTTCGGCGCTCGGCAACCAACCCCGACAAGGCGAGCTCGACCACCCGCCGACAGGTGATCCGAATCGCCCACCGCAAGTACGCCAACCACAACGGCGGCCAGCTGCAGTTCGGCCCGGACGGGTTCCTCTATGCGGGAACCGGCGACGGCGGGGGTGGCGGCGACCCGGACGGCAACGGCCAGGATGTCGACGTACTCCTGGGCAAGCTGCTGCGGATCGACCCTCCCAGCTCCGGCGGGAAGCCCTACACCGTGCCGTCGAGCAACCCGTTCGTCGATCAGCCCGGGGCCGACGAGGTATGGGCCTATGGCCTGCGCAACCCCTGGCGCTTTTCGTTCGACCGCGCGACCGGCGATCTGGTGATCGCGGACGTGGGGCAGGGCAAGCGCGAGGAGATCGACTTCCAGGGAAGCGGCCACGGCGCGGGAGCCAACTACGGCTGGAACGTGTGCGAGGGGGACCTCGCGTACCCCACCGACGCCCCGTGCACCTCGCCACCGGCCAACTACGCCGCCCCCAACCTGGTCTACGACCACTCCAACGGCGCCTGCTCGATCACTGGAGGCTACGTCTCACGCGACCACTCGGTGCCGGAGACCTTCGGCAAGTACCTGTACGGTGACTTGTGCACAGGCCAGCTGCGGAGCGTGACCCTGCCGGGCGCCTCGGACGACTCGTCGCTGGGTGAGACGGTGCAGAGCCCGTCGAGCTTTGGCGAGGACGCACAGTGCCGCCTGTACGCCGTGTCGCACGATGGCCCGGTGTACAGGATCGAGTCCGACGACCCAGGCAGCGCGGGCTGCGGGTCCTGATCGGCCGATCGATACGACGCCGCAGAGGACAGCTGGCGCCGACGACGGCCGACGCCGCCTTCCGTCAGCCGCGGTCCGGCCGCTCCGGGTAGACGTCGTCGATCGTGGTCAGCGCCACGTACGGCGCGCCGGCTGCCTCCTCGATCTGCGCCCCGCCGCCCGCCAGCCGGTCGAGCACCGCCAGCACCCCGCAGATCGGCAGGCCCGCCGCGCGAACCGCCTCGATGGCGGCGACCGTGGATCCACCGGTGGTGACCACGTCCTCCACGACCAGGCAGCGATCTCCCGGCTCCAGCGGCGGTCCCTCGATCCGGCGCTGGAGCCCGTGCGCCTTGGGGTCCTTGCGAACCAGGAACGCCTTGACCGGCGCGCCCCCCGCGAGGGCGGCGCAGGCCACCGGGTCGGCGCCCATGGTGAGGCCTCCGACGGCGTCGGCGTCGACCCGCCGGGCATGCTCGGCCACCAGCTCGGCCAGCGCCGCGAATCCCTCCGGGCGCAGGATCGCCCGCCTGGCGTCGATGTAGTAGGAGGCGCTGCGGCCACTGGCGAGGACCACGTCGCCGACCACCAGCGCGTGGTCGCGCAGCTGCGCGACCAGACGCTCGCGCGCGCTCACCGCACCCGCCGCCCGCGGCGCGTTGGACCCAGCCTCGTCACGACGAACCCGCGCCGCCGTGCGCGCGGGGTCGTGGATCACTCATCTATGGCCCCGGGTGGCGGTTTACGCGCTGGTGCGCCGGGGGCCGGCGGCCCCGGTAGTAGACGTCGATCCGCTCGCCCAGGCGGACCCAGCGGTAGACGAAGCGGGCGTTCGGGATCGGTATCCGCAGGCAGCCGTGGCTGGCCGGATGCGTCGGGACGTCGGGGTACCCGTGCACGGCGTAGCCGCCGATGAAGTAGTTGGAGTGCACCATTCCCTTGCTGTTGGTCCCGAACGTCTTGAGGTAGAAGCGAAACGATCCGACCACGGTCGGTGTCGAGGCCTTGCCCGAGGACATCGGATAGATCCGGTACGCCACCCCGCCGGGATTGACCAGCACCAGCACCTGGCGCCCGAGGTCGGCCTCGACGTGGCGACCCTGCGACGGGTAGCTGGCGACGAATCCCCCGCGCAGGAGCGCGAGCCGGCTGAAGACCGCCCGGCTCGCCCACGAGACGCGCGCCAGTCCGTTGACCTTGCGGTAGGCCAGCACGGCGCGCGCGGTGGCCGAGTCGTAGCGGCCGGTGATCCCGACCGGATAGTGCATGTAGCCGAGTCGCTGCTGGAGGAAGCGCACCCTCAGCCCGCCGGCGCCCCGGCCGGCCACCGGCACGAAGGCGTCCAGCGGCGCAGACTCGCCGACCAGCCGGCCCTGGGAGGAGGTCGCGTCGTGCAGCGCACTGGCGTGGACGCGGCCCGCGCGGCTGACCCGGAAATCGACGGTGAACGCCCCGCCCGAGCCGGCCGGCTCGACCGTTCGCCGGGCCAGCACCACGCGGCGAGGGCCGATGTTCACCCGCACCGTCACCACCTGGCCGGGCACGAACTGACTCACGCTCCCGCGCAGCTTGAGCATCTGGCCCTGGAGCACCACGCCACGGGCGCCGAGGTGGAACTGGCGGTCCCAGCTCAGGGCGATGCCCCCGGGAGCCGGCGGCGAAGCCTCGGCGAACGCGGCGGCGGGGGCGGCGGCGGCGAGCAGCGCCAGCAGAGCCAGTAGCGAGCGAGCATCCGTGCGGACCATGCGCGGGCTGATGCTACGCCACCCCGGGGGGTCTCAGGCGACGAGTCGCCTGCGCATCCCCCGGACCGGGATGGCGAACGCGATCAAGGTGAGCGCCGCCAGCCAAGCTGCGTTTCCGGCGACGCTTGCGGCGTCGGGCCAGGTTGCGAGGTCCCGGGCGATCGCCACCAGGTGGTAGAGCGGCGTGAACCAGGCCACGACCTGAGCCCAGTCGGGCAGGCGGTCATACGGGAAGAAGATCCCCCCGAACAGGAACATCGGGGTGACGAAGAGGGTGAAGTAGAAGGTGAAGTAGTCCATCTTCGGGATCAGCGACGTGTAGGCGAGGCCGATCGTCGCGAAGCACAGCCCGCCCAGCAGGAGGAACGGCGGCATGGCGATCGCCCACCAGGACTCGACCAGGCCGAACAGGGTGATTACCACCAGGAACGTGGTCCCGTAGATCACCGCCCGGGTGCCCGCCCACAGCACCTCCCCCAGCACGAGGTCCTCGACCTCCACCGGCGTCGCCAGCACCGAGTCGTACAGGCGCGACTCCTCCATCTTGAAGTACGCGTTCCAGGCGACCTCGAACGAGGCGGCCCACATGACCGCCGAGCCACACAGGCCGGGAGCGATGAACTCGCGGTAGGGGACACCGTTGATGGTCGCCAGGTAGGTGCCGAGCCCGAAGCCGAGCGCCACGAGGTAGAACAGCGGGTCGAAGAAGAGCGGGAGCAGGGCCCCGCGCCAGATCTTGGAGAACACGCGCAGGTCACGACGCCACACGCGCAGCGCGGCGGCCAGGTTGGGGAGCGCGATCACGAGCGCTCGCCGAGGGCGCTCGCCCGCGGCCGGCCATCGCCGTCCAGGCCGTGACCGGTCAGATGCAGGAAGACGGCCTCCAGGTGGGGCTGGCGGTAGCGGGCGGTCAGCTCCGCGGGCGATCCCTCGGCGACGATGCGCCCGAAGTCCATGATCACCAGGCGGTCGCACAGCCGGGTCGCTTCCTCCATGTAGTGCGTGGTGAGCAGCAGCGTCACACCCTCGCCGCGCAGCCGCTCGAGCGTGGCCCAGGCCGACTGGCGGGCCTGGGGGTCGAGGCCGGTGGTCGGCTCGTCGAGCACCACCAGCTCGGGCCGGTTGACCAGCGCGCGGGCGATCAGCAGCCGCCGCCGCATGCCCCCCGAGAGCTCCTGGATGTCAGCGCCGGCGCGGTCCTCGAGCTGGGCGAACCTCAGCGCCTCCGTCGCGCTGCCCTCCGCCTCGCGGCCTCGCAGCCCGAAGTAGCTGGCCTGCACGATCAGGTTCTCGCGCACCGTGAGCTCGCGGTCGAGATTGTCCTCCTGGGGCACGACCCCGAGCCGCGCCTTGACCGCCCGGCGCTCCCGCGCGACGTCGCGCCCGAGCACCTCCAGCGTGCCCGCGCCGATCGCCGCCAGCCCGTAGACCATCTTCATCGTGGTCGTCTTGCCGGCGCCGTTGGGACCGAGGAAGCCGAAGCACTCGCCGGCGCGCACGTCGAAGTCGATGCCGTCGACGGCCACCCTGCCGTCGTAAGCCTTCGACAGGGTGCGGGCGCGGATCGCGACGGCGCTCATGCGGTGGCGGGCGCCGCCGCCCGCGGCCCGGCCCGTCCGAGCGGCAGGATGATGGCCGCGATGACGAGGTTGGCGGCGACCATCAGGGCCAGGATCTGCCACGAGCGCCAGTGTTGGCTGATCCCGAGCGCCAGCGAGTTGTTGAACGCGTGCAGCGATATGCACGGATACAGGGATCCGGTGCGCCAGTAGAGCAGGCACAGCCCGAAGCCGAACACCGCCAGCGGCACGAGGTAGCCGACCGGCGCCGAACCGGCGTGGATGAAGCCGAACACCACTCCGGTGATGGCCGCCGACAACCACGGTCCCGACCACCGCCGCAGTGCGGTGAAGAAGTAGCCGCGGAAAAAGAACTCCTCCGAAATGGGAGCGACCACGGTGACCAGCACGGCGACCACCAACAGGGCGGCGGTGCTGCGATCGACCCCGAGCTCCTTGGGCAGCTGGTCGCGCTGATGGATGCCCAGGACTGTGATCCAAAGGCCCGTGAACACGAAGAAGGCCACCCAGACCAGGACCAGCCAGCCCGCCGCCCGCCAGGCACGCGTCCTGCGCAGGCCGAAATGCCAGGGCCGGGGATGCGTCACCAGGCGGGCGAAGGCCAGCGCGGCGCCGATCAGGGCGAGGTCCTGGAACAGGAGCGAGCCGATCTGAACCCCCGGCGGCGGATGTGACACCGAGGCGCCGGCCGCCGCCGCGATGCCCGCGATGAGCGTGGCGCCGACCAGCGTGGCGGCCAGGGCCGCGATCAGGGCGACCGGCGCGGTCCACGGCGGCCAGGCGGGAGGCGAGGGGCGAGCCCCCTCGGGCAGCTCGGGCGGGTCCGGCGGAGGGCCGGGACGGACGTGGGCGGCGGGGTGGAGGGCGGCCATCGCCAGTGAGGTTACGCGGCGAGCTCGACCAGCTCGCGCAGCGACCGGATGCCGCGCACCCCGGGTGGCGGGGCGCCGCCGCCGCGCAGTACGAGCACCGGCTCTATGCCGATCGCGCGCGCGCCCTCGACGTCCTCGCGCTGCGAGTCGCCGACGTGGAGCGCCGCCGCCGGAGGGACTCCGGCGGCGGCGAGGGCGCGCTCGAAGATGGCGGGATCCGGCTTGGCCGCGCCCACCTCGGCCGAGGCGATCGTCGCGTCCAGGCGGGGCGCGAGACGGGCGGCGGCGAGCGCGTCGTGCAGCGAACAGTCCCAGTTGGACACCGCCACCAGGCGCATGCCGCGCGAGCGCAGCTCGTCCAGGGCGTCGGGGACCTCGGGGAAGGACCGAAACCCAAGCGAGGCCAGCATGGCCTCCTCGAGGTCGCCGGGCGCCAGCGCCGGGCCGCCCAGCGCCTGGGCGAGTACCTCCGTGCAGCGCCTGCGCAGGTCGGCCAGCGACTCGCGGTCGCGACCCTCGAGATGATGGGCGCGGTAGTAGGCGATCTCGGCCCGGATCGCCCGCTGCGCCGCCGCCTCCTCGATCTCCAGGCCGAACCGGCCCGCCAGCTGGCGGCGCAGCGCGGGCCCGGGCGGCTGGAGCTCCAGCAGCGTCCCGAGCGCGTCGAGCAGGATGGCGTCGGGGGCGCTCAGGCCACCCACCACCATGCGGCGAAGGCGGCGGTCATGGCGGCCAGCCCGACTGCGCTGACGATCAGGACCGGGGCGGCCAGCCGCCGGCGGCGGGCCCACCCCGCCAGCCACATGTGGAGGGGGAACACCACCGCGAGATAGCGCGGCAGCGAGGCCAGCGGCTCGGGTCCCACCGGATAGGACAGCGGGACCGCGAGCGCGCACAGCGCCCAGGCCCCGTAGGCAAGCGGAAGGCGCCGCAGTGCGCCGATGATCGCCACCGCGGCGAACGCCATGAACGCGAAGTCGCCCAGGTTGTGGCCCGCCACGAAGAACGGATCGCCTCCCGCCGGCGCGAAGTAGACGTGCGAGCGCGAGCCGGAGGCCAGCTGCCGGGCGCCCGCCACCGCCGCCACCCCCCCGTCCCACACACCACCGAAGGGACCGGCGAAGTGGCGGTACCACAGCCGTCCCACCCGGAACGGTGCCATGGGGTCGCCCGTGGTCGCCGCCACGTACGCGAGGTACGCGGCGAGCCCTGCCGGCGCCAGTGCGAGCCACGCCGCGGCACGCCCCAGCCGGTGGCGCGGGCGCAGGCGCGAGGCGACCGGCATCGGGCTCGGCCGGTCGGCCCGCGGGCCGTAGAGGTAGAGCAGCGCCAGGGGCACCACGAGCAGGACCCCGGTGCTGCGGGTGGCCGCCGCCAGCGCCGCCAGGCCTCCCGCCGAGCGCCAGCGCCCGAGACGGCCCGCATACAGGCTCCCCGCCGACAGCGCCAGGAACAGCGACTCGCTGTAGACGGCGGAGAACGCGAACGCGGTCGGAAACAGTGCGACCAGCGCGACGGTCAGCCGGGCGTCCGCGTCGCCCAGCTCGAGGGCCGCCAGCCGCGCAACCGCCCACAGCCCGGCGACCAGGGCGGCGAGCGACACCAGCACCCCGGCCACCAGATAGGCGCCGACCCCCGCCCCCAGCGCGTCGGCCGGGGCGCCGAGCGCCCGCACCAGCACCGGGTAGAGGGGGAAGAAGGCTGTGCGCGCGGGATCGTGGCCGTAGCCGCCGGCCGCGATGCCCAGGTACCAGACCGAGTCCCACCGGGCGGCCGGGGCGACCAGCAGGTCGCCCACCGACCCGAATGGCGTGGTCAGCCCATCCGGGTCGAACTTCCGCCACACGTCGGCGGGCGCGAGGGCCGGCCAGACCAGGACGCCGGCGATTCCCGCCGCCCACACGAGGAGCCGAGACGTCCACACCGCTCGCCAAACCGACGCCGCCACCCCGGCCGGCCGGCTGGGGAGGGGCGCCCCGCGCTCGGCGCCCGGATCGGCTGGGGGCCGGCGGATAGTCTCGGGGCCCATGAGCGTCGATCTTGCCATTCCGGCAGCTTCGTTCGTGCAGGAGCACGACAGCGAGCTCACCGCCGCTGCCTCGATAGCGATGGCCGTCCTCGTGGCGATCCTGCTCGACCGGTTGATCGCCGGCCGCGCCCGGCGCCTGGCGGCGGCGGTGGGCCGTGGCGAGATGACTCCGGTGGCCGCCACGAGGCTGCGCTTCCTGCGCCGGCTGATCTCGGCCGCCATCCTGCTGCTCGGCGTGCTCGTCGCGCTGACCCAGTTCGCCGCCCTGTCCCGGGTGGCGACGAGCCTGCTGGCATCGGGCGCGCTGGCGGCGGCGGTGATCGGATTCGCTGCTCGCCAGGTGCTGGCCAACTCGGTGGCCGGGCTGATGCTCGCCGTCACGCAGCCGCTGCGGATCGGGGACCGGATCTCGTTCGAGGGGGAGGCGGGCGAGGTCGAGGACGTGCGGCTGAACTACACCTACCTGCGCACCCCGCAGGGGACGCGCGTGGTGATCCCGAACGAGCGCCTCGCGTCGGGCGTGCTGCGCAACGACACGGTGGACCGCGAGCAGGCGCCGGTGGAGGTTGCGGTATGGCTGGCGCACGAGGTCGACGCCGAGCGGGCCGTCGACGTGGTGTCGGGCACGCCGGAGGTGGAGTCGGTGAACGTCGCCGACATCACCCCGGACGGCGTCCAGCTGTCGGTGGCCGGGGCTCCGGTCGCGCCCGATGACGTGGCGGGCGCCCAGACGCGGCTGCGCCTTGCCTGCCTGCGGACGCTGCGGGTCGGCGGCCTGACGGGCGAGGCGCCCGCCCGCTAGCGCCCCGCGCCGCCGGCGACGACCCGGCGGCCCCTCACCGCGCGTTCTCTAGAATGGCCGGCGCGCGCGCCCTGGCTCGGGCAACGGAGATGACCCGCCGACAGCGACAGATACGCCGCCGCCAGCGTGCTGGCAAAGGCGTGCAGCGCGGGTTCATGGTCATGCTGGGAACGCTGGTGGTGGTTGCCTTCCTGAGCGCGCTGACGGTCGTGGGGTACATCGTCGGGATCACCGCCTCGGCGCCGGGCATCGATTCGCTGCAGCCGATCGACAAGGGCGCCACATCGGTCGTCTACGCCTCCAACCGCAAGCGCCTGGGCTTCATCCAGAACGACGAGCTGCGCACTCCGGTGCCCAGCAAGGAGCTGCCGCGCGTCCTCAAGCAGGCGACGGTGGCGATCGAGGACCAGCGCTACTTCCACCACAAGGGCGTCGACTACGAGGGCGTCGTCCGCGCCGCGATCAAGAACATCAAGAGCGGACGCACGGTCCAGGGCGGGTCGACGATCACCATGCAGCTGGTCCGCGCGCTCTACATCGAGCATCCCCAGCGCAACTTCCAGCGCAAGATTCGCGAGGCCAAGCTGGCCGAGGAGCTCGAGAACGAGCACTCCAAGGACTGGATCCTCACCAACTACATCAACAGCGTCCCGTACGGCACGGTCGGCGGCCAGACCGCGGTCGGCGCCCAGGCCGCCGCCCGAGTCTTCTTCGACAAGCGCGTCGACCAGCTCACGTTGCCCGAGGCCGCGCTGCTGGCGGGCCTTCCGCAGGCGCCCTCGATCTACAACCCCTTCCGCGACCCGCGCGAGGCCCTGGCTCGCCGCAACCGGGTGCTGGCGCAGATGGCGCGGCTGCACATGATCTCGCCGGTGACGGCGGTCAGGGCCGCGAACGCCCGGCTCGGCGTGAGGCACAACTCGTACTACACCGCCCGTCGCGAGAACTACTTCTTCGACTTCGTCAAGGAGCAGCTGATCGAGCGCTATGGCATCTCGACCGTGCGCAAGGGCGGGCTGAAGATCTACACCACCATCGACCTCGCCAAGCAGAAGCAGGCGAGGGACGCGATGACCAGCTACCTGGGTGCGGACGGCGACCCGGCGTCGGCCATCGTCTCGATCGATCCGCGCAACGGCTACATCAGGGCCATGGCGTCGACCAGCTCCTACGGTCGCAACCAGTTCAACTACGCCGCCCAGGGACACCGTCAGGCCGGCTCGACCTTCAAGGTGATGGTGCTGATGGCGGCGCTGCGCCAGGGCATCGACCCCAGCAGCACCACGTACGTGTCGCGGCCGCTGGACCTCAACACCCACTACGGCCCGTGGAAGGTCCAGACCTACTCGCACACGTATCTGGGCCGCGTCAACCTCGTCGAGGCGACAGCCAAGTCCGACAACACCGTGTACGCCCAGCTGGATCTCGACGTCGGGCCCGATGCCGTGCGCGAAGCCGCGTACGACCTGGGCATCAAGACGCATCTCGAGGGCTTGCCGGCCGAGGGGCTCGGGGGCCTGAAGCTGGGCGTCTCGCCGCTGGAGATGGCGAACGCGTTCGCGACGATCGCCGCCGAGGGGATCCGGCACGAGCCGATCGCGGTCAAGAAGATCGTCTTCCCCGACGGCAAGTCGGAGGACCTCGGCCAACCGAAGGGGACCCGCACGTTCTCGCGCGGCACCACCTACGAGGCGATCAGGGTCCTCCAGCAGGTCGTCCAGCGGGGAACCGGGACCTCGGCCAACGTCGGCTGTCCGATGGCGGGAAAGACCGGCACGGTCGACGACTACACCGACGCGTGGTTCGTGGGCTTCACGCCCCACCTGGCCACCTCGGTCTGGGTCGGGCATCCCAACGCGAAGGTTCCGATGTGGGGCATGACCGGGGGAAGCACGCCCGCCGGCATCTGGCATGACTACATGGCGCAGGCGATCGGCAACGACTGCGCCGATTTCAAGGTGCCGCCCCACCACGCCAAGCTCAGCCCGGGCTTCGGGCGCTATTCCCAGACCGGGACGAGCTCCGACCACAACTACGGCTACCGCGGGTACAGCTACGGCTCCGGCGGGGGCGGCGGCACCAGCGGGTACAGCGGCGGTTACAGCTCGCGCTACTACGAGTCGCCGCCGCAGGGCGGCGGGAACTCGTCGCAGTCGTCCGGGGGAGGCGGCGGCGGCCACAGCGGCGGTGGCCAGGAGGGCGGCGGGGGCGGCCAGGGGAACGGCGGTGGTGGCGGCCAGGAGGGCGGCGGGGGCGGGGGCAACGCCGCCGGCGGCGCCGCGGCGCCCGGCTAGCGATCTTCCCCGCGCCGGGCTGACCATCCTGCGCCGCGTTCGCGCGATTCTCGGCGCGCCCGGCCCCCGCTAGGCTTCCTCGCGTGCCCAAGGAGGAAAAGGTCGAGTTCGAGGGCGAGGTCGTCGAGGCCCTGCCCAACGCGATGTTCCGCGTCAAGCTCGACAACGGCCACACCGTGCTGGGTCACGTGGCGGGCAAGATGCGCCGCTTTCGCATCCGCATCCTCCCGGGCGACCGGGTGCGGGTCGAGCTGTCTCCCTACGACCTCGACCGCGCGCGGATCATCTACCGGCACCGCTAGGCCGGCCGTTGCGGGCTGATGCGCGAGCACGCCCTGATCGAAGCGATCGAGCGGGTGCTCGAACGGCGCTCCGACCGGGTGGTGCGCTGGACGGGCGACGACGCCGCGGTGGTGCGCGCGGGCGGCGACTACGCGGTCACCTCGATCGACGCCATGGTCGACGGGGTCCACTTCCGCCTCGGTGAGGTCGGCTTCGCCGACGCCGGGCACCGGGCGCTGGCCGGCGCGCTGTCCGATCTCGCCGCCATGGGGGCGCGGCCGGGAGAGGCGTACCTGGCCCTTGGCCTGCCGGCGGGCACGCCCGAGCAGGATGCGCTCGCCCTGTGTGCCGCGGCCGAGGCGCTCGCACGGGAGTGCGAGACCACGATCGCCGGCGGGGACGTGACCCTCGCGCCGGCCCTGGCGGTCTGCGTCACGGTGGTGGGGTGGGCGGACGATCCCGACGAGCTGGTCGGGCGGGACGGCGCCCGAGCGGGAGACCTGATCGGGGTGACCGGCGCACTCGGGGCGGCAGCCGCCGGCCTGGCGATCCTGGAGGGGCGCGCGACCGGCGAGCCGCGCCTGGTCGCCGCCTACCGCCGGCCCCGACCGCGGCTGGACGCGGGCACCGGCCTCGCCCGCGCGGGCGCCCGGGCCATGATCGACCTGTCCGACGGGTTGGCGGCCGACGCCCGCCAGCTCGGCTTGCGCAGCGGCCTGCGCCTGGACATCGACCTCGAGCGGCTGCCGCTCGCGGCGGGACTGGAGCCGGTGTCGGCCGCGCTGGACGTCGACCCGCGCGAGCTCGCGGCCACCGGTGGCGAGGACTACCAGCTGTGCTTCTGCCTGGCGCCCGACCGGCGCGAGCCCGCCGAGGCCGCGGCCGACGTCACCTGGATCGGCGAGGTGCGGGCGGGCGAACCGGGGGCCCGGTTGCTGCAGTCCGGACGCGAGCGGCGCCTGGCCGGCTTCGAGCACGTCCTGTGAGGCACAGCCGGAAGCGGGCCCGGCGCCCGACCGCCGGCGTCGGCCTCAGAGTCGGGCCCAGGGCCGCAGGGCGGAGTCGGTCCCGCCCAGCGACCCGGGCCCGGCGTAGCCCGAGGGACCGCGGATCGTCTGCTCCCGCGCAACCGGAGGCTCCAGGCCCTTGGCGCGGGCGATGGCCAGCACCGCCACCAGGCATCCGGACAGCACCGACCACGAGAGCGCCCCGAGAAGCCCCACCTGACCGCCGACCACGAGCAGCAGGGCGTTCCACGGAAGTTGCAGCGGCCCGGCGCCGAGGGCTAGGGCGTAGTAGAGAACCACCACCGCGACCGGCAGCAGGGTCAGGCCCACGAGCGCCCGCGCCGCCGAGCGTCGCACCCGGATCTCCGGCGCGGCCAGCAGCATCCAACCGTGCAGCGCCGGCAGCAGGAGGGCGGCGGCGAAGGGATTGAACAACCAGGCGCAGGTCACGGCGGCGGCCAGCACCAGCGACAGAGCGGCGGCGGCGCCCAGCGAGTCGGGCTCCTGGTCGACGTGGGCCCGGCGCAGGACCGCCGGCCTCACGACCAGCGCGGCGACGACCCCCGCCAGCACCACCGCGGCCAGGACGGCGAGCCCACCGGCCCCGAGCGGGACCGCCCCGACCGGGGCGGCCGCCGGCGGCGGCGTCGGCATCAGGCCGATCAGGGCGAGCAGCCACGCGAACGCGAACGCGCCAGCGAGCGGAAGGCCCCCCGCCAGGACCCAGACGATCCATCTTCCCACCGGTTGGTGGCGCCGGCGAACCCGCGCGAAGCCGTCGATCGCCGCCAGCAGGCCCGGGAGGATCAACGTGCCGACCACCAGGCGGACGGCCCACCCCGGCAGCAGGTTGTGGGCGGCGGACAGCTCGGCGCGCGGAGCGGGTGGCGGCGCCACCCGGGCGTCGAGCGCGGTGATGCTGCGCAGTGCCGCCCTGCCGAAGGCGCCGAGGCGCGGAAGCTCGACTCCCGCGGCATCGCCGGGCCCGCGGTCTCCGCTCACCGACAGCAGCACCGCCGGCAATCCCTGCGCGCCGATCTCGCCCTGCTCGCCGACCGTGAGGGGAAAGCCCAGGCGCGAGAACTGGGCGATCAGCCCCGATGCGCCCGGGCGAAGCCCCGTCTCGAGCTGCACGGCCGCATCCACCGTCGCCCGCAGTGCGGTCGGGGCGATCTGGTCGCCGTTCGACCACGGGACCACCACCGGTCGGCGCACCCGGCGGCCGGCGAGGTCGCCGAGTACCAGGACGGCATCCACCGGACCGGTCAGGTGCCGGGCCGCCTCGGCGGCTCCGGCCGCCCCGCCGCTGCCGCCGCTCGTGGATACCAGCACCAGCGTCTTGTGCAGTGTCCGGCCCTGGAACACGCGGGCCAGCTCCAGCAGGGCAGCGGTTCCCGAGAGCTCCGCGGTGCCGGGGCGCGAGAGCGCGTCGCGGTGGGCCACGACGACGATCTGGCGGCTCGAGAGTCCGACGCGCCTGCCCACCACGTCCTCCAGCTCTCGCGAGCCGCGCGCGGTGTCGGCCCGGAACTGGCGTATGCCCACCCGGAAGTCGTCGCGGTGCAGTTCGGCCACCAGCCGGCGGGCCAGCGCCCGGTCGCCGCGGCCGCCGGGCTCCCGGGACGGATATGCCGCGGCTAGCTCTCTGAGGTCCGAGAACGAGCGCGCGGCCGAGAACGAGTCGGGCGGCAGCCCCGCGGTGAGCGCCCGCGGCGGGCTCTCGATCGAGAACGCCGCGATCACGAGAGCCACCAGGGCCGGGATCAGGGCGGCCCGGTAGATCCGGGGGTCGAGCATCGGGACGCAGGGTAGTGACGGCGCGCGGCGGACCACCGAGCGGCGAGGGGAGCGGCTCTAAGCTGTGCGGGAGGTAGAAGAAGTGACCGAGCCTTCCGCCCGAATACTGCTCGTGGATGACGAGCAGTCGATCCAGACACTCCTCTCCTATCCGTTGCGCAAGGACGGCTACGACGTGGTCCGGGCGGCGGATGGGCGAGAGGCGCTGGACCGCTTCGCCGAGCAGCCGTTCGACCTGGTGGTCCTCGACGTGATGCTGCCCCGCGTGGACGGGCTCGAGGTGTGCCGGCGGCTGCGCGCCCGCAGCCCGGTGCCGATCATCATGCTGACCGCCAAGTCGGAGGAGATCGACAAGGTCGTCGGCCTGGAGCTGGGCGCCGACGACTACATAACCAAGCCGTTCTCGATGCACGAGTTCCGCTCGCGGGTGAAGGCGGCGCTGAGACGCGCCGAGATGGCGACCGCCGCCCGTGACGACGAGCAACCGCTGGTCGTCGGTGACCTCCACATCGACTTCGCCAAGCGCGCGGTCCACCTCGCCGACCAGGAGGTGAAGCTGACCTTCGTCGAATTCGAGGTCGTGGGCGCGCTGGCCCGGAACCCGGGCCGCGTGTTCACCCGCGAGCAGCTGCTGTCGAGAATCTGGGGCGACGCCGCGTACCGCGACCCTCGTACCATCGACGTCCACATCCGCCACCTGCGCGAGAAGCTCGAGCGCGACGCCAAGGAGCCGGAGTACATCTTCACCGTGCGTGGGGTGGGCTACCGGTTCCGCGACCGCCGCCCGGCCGCCGCCTGACAATGCGCTCGCTACGCAACCGCCTGGCGCTGATCTTCTTCGCGATCATGCTCACCGCGATCGCCGGCATCTACCTGTACGTGGCCCCGCAGCTGGAGTCGAGCCTGCGCCAGCAGAAGCTCCGCGGGCTGGCTTCATCGGCCGAGGGCTACTCGACCCCGTTGATGCACTCCATAGGCACCGACGTGGACAAGGCCGGGGTCACCCGGGCGGTGCGCCAGGCGGCCGACCGGGCTGGCGTCCGGGTCAGCCTGTTCGGGGTGTCGCAGGGCACCCAGGGCGTGCAGACGTACTCGATCGCCGACTCGACGGCCAGGCCCGACACCGGCGGCGCCCACTTCCCCGCCGCGCTGGAGGCCGCACGGACCGGCCGCCCGACGACCGGCACCGAGGCCACGAGCACAGGTCGCATCGGCGAGGCGGCGCGGCCGCTGTTCTTCCGCGGCAGGGTGGCGCGGGTGGCCGTCTACTCGAGCCCGCTGGGCGAGGTCCAGCGCAGCGTCGCGCTGATCCGGCGGCAGGTGGCGATCGCCGGCGGCGTGGCCCTGGGGTTCGCGCTGCTCGCGGGCTACATGGTGGCCCGGGCGTTGTCGCGCCGGGTCAAGCGGCTCGAGCAGGCGGCCGAGGAGGTCGCCGACGGCAACTTCTATCCCATTCCGGTCGACTCCGATGACGAGCTCGGCCAGCTCGCGCGCGCGTTCAACGAGATGCAGCGTCAGCTGGCGCAGCTCGACAGCGCGCGCAAGCGTTTCATCGCCACCGCGTCGCACGAGCTGCGCACTCCGATCTTCTCGCTGGGCGGATTCGTCGAGCTGCTTCAGGGTGAGGAGCTCGACGAGGAGACGCGCCAGCAGTTCCTGGTCCAGATCCGCGAGCAGCTCGACCGGCTGCGCAAGCTGGCGACCGAGCTGCTGAACCTGTCCAAGCTGGAGGCGGGCTCGTTCGAGCTGCACCCCGAGCCGATCGATCTCGGGGAGCTGGCCCGGAAGGTGACCGCCGAGTTCACGCCGGCGCTGACGCAGCACGACTCGCACCTCCAGCTGCGGCTCGAGCGATCTCCGATCAGGACCATCTGCGACCGCGAGCGCGTCGCCCAGATCATGCGCATCCTGATCGACAACGCGCTGGCCCATACTCCCGACGGCACCCAGATCCGCGTGACCGCCGCCCAGGCCAACGGCACCGTCAGCCTGGCGGTGCGCGACGACGGGGTGGGAATCCGCCGCGACGTCCTGGCGCGTGTCTTCGAGCCGTTCTTCAGCTCGGGCGACGCGCAGGGCTCGGGCCTCGGGCTGGCCATCGCCCGCGAGCTCGCCGAGCAGATGGATGGACGCCTCGGCGTCGAGTCGGTGCCGGGACGCACGACCTTCACGCTCGAGCTGCCCACGTGACCCGGCGCGGGGCAGCCGGCCTGGCGATGACGGCGGTCCTCGCGGCTGCGGCGAGCGCGTGCGGCAACGGGGGAGAGCGCGCCAAGACGACCGTGCCGCCGACGACCGCGACGCGCCCGGCCCCGCCCGGGCGGGTTGAGGTGATCGGAGGGTTGGCGAACGGCCGCTTCGACCCCGCCGCGATCTACCGGCGGGAGGCGCCGGGGGTGGTCACCGTGATCAGTGAGTTCGCCAGGGGCCAGCTTCCCGAGCAGCTCGGCGGCGGCGGGGCTCGCGGCCTGGGGTCGGGGTTCGTCCTCAACGGCCGCGGCGACATCGCGACCAATGCCCACGTGGTCGCGCTGGGCGCCACCGCGCGCCGGGCCCGGGCCGTCTACGTCCAGTTCGGCGACCGCAACGAGGTACCGGCGCGGATCGTCGGCGTGGACCCCAACTCCGATGTCGCCCTGCTGAGAGTCGATCCCGCAGGCCTGACCTTGCGTCCGCTGCCGCTGGGGGGAAACGCCCACCTCTTGGTCGGCGCCCCCGTGGCCGCGATCGGAAGCCCGTACGGAGAGCCGCAGTCGCTGTCGATCGGGGTGATCTCGGCGCTGCACCGCACCATCGAGTCGCTGACCGAGTTCCAGATCTCCGACGCCATCCAGACCGACGCCGCCATCAACCGGGGCAACTCGGGCGGCCCGCTGGTCGATGGGCGCGGACGCGTGATAGGCATCAACTCCCAGATCAGCTCGACCGGCGGCGGCGCCGAGGGCGTCGGGTTCGCGGTCCCGATCGACACCGTGAAGCGCTCGCTGGGTCAGCTCCGCCGCTACGGCCGGGCCTCGTACGCGTACATCGGCGTGTCGTCGGTGGTGCTCTACCCGCAACTGGCCCGTCGGCTGGGCCTGCCGGCCGACCGGGGCGCGTACGTGCAGTCGATCAACCCGGGCAGTCCCGCCGCCCGAGCCGGGCTGCGGGGAGGCTCGCGCTCGGTGACCTTCCAGGCGCAGCGCTTCCGGGTCGGAGGGGACGTGGTCACCCGCGTCGACCGCCGAGCGATTCGAGACGAGTCGGACCTCGCCCGCGCCATCGAGGCCCGCCGGCCCGGAGAGACCGTGACGGTGCGTGTGTACCGGGGCGGCCGCCAGCTGGACCTGCGGGTGAAGCTGGCCCAACGCCCGGCCAACGTGCGCGCCCCGCGGCCGTGAGCGTCGGCCGGGCGGCCGGGCCGCCCCCGCCCGGCCTGCCCGACCACACCGCAGGATCGGAGCCCGGCGTCGCGTGAGGGGCGCCGCATCACGTGGCGGTACAGTGCCGCCGCGATCACTCGAAAGGGGCTTGCTTGCTCCAGCCGGTCGCCGTAGGTCAAAAGAAGCTCGCCGACTACACCCACATCGTCGGCTGGCCGCTGGTGGACGAGGTGCGCCAGCTCGCCGAGCCGCTTCGGGGGAGGAAGGTCCTCCATCTCTCCGCGACCGCGTTCGGCGGTGGAGTCTCCGAGATCCTCTACACGCTGGTCCCGCTCATGCGCGACGTCGGCCTCGATGCCGAGTGGCAGGTGATCTACGGACGCGAGGAGTTCTTCAACGCCACCAAGCTGATGCACAACGCCCTCCAGGGCAGCCCCAGGGATCTGGACGAGGACCAGTGGCACACCTGGCGCCAGTACAACCAGATGAACGCCCGCGAGCTGACCGACGGCTGGGACGTGTGCATCGTGCACGATCCCCAGCCGGCCGCCATCCACTCGCTGGTTCCCGAGAAGGCGCGCTGCTGGGCATGGCGCTGCCACATCGATCTCTCCACCCCCAACCAGGCGACGCTGGGACGGCTGCTGGAGTTCCTGGAGAACTATCCGACCACCCTGTTTCACATGCGCGAGTACGTGCCGGCCGGCATGAACGGCAAGGTGCACGTCGTCCCGCCGGCGATCGATCCGCTCGCGCCCAAGAACATGGCGCTGTCGCCCGAGGATGCCGTCTTCGTCTGCAACCAGTTCGGGCTCGACGTCGACCGCCCCCTGATCTGCCAGGTGTCGCGCTTCGATCCGTGGAAGGACCCGGTGGGGGTGATCGACGCCTACCGGGTGGCCAAGGAGGAGTTCCCCGAGGTCCAGCTCGCCCTGGTTGGCTCGATGGCCACCGACGACCCCGAGGGTTGGGACTACTTCAACGAGACTGTGGCGCACGCGGAGGGAGACCCGGATGTGCACATCCTCAACAACTTCAACAACGTCGGCGCCATCGAGGTGAACGCCTTCCAGTCCCATGCCGACGTCCTGATCCAGAAATCGACCCGGGAGGGATTCGGGCTCACGGTTTCCGAGGCGATCTGGAAGGCTAAGCCGTTCATCGGAGGCAGAGTCGGCGGCATCCCCCTCCAGGTCCGCGACGGTGAGACGGGCTACCTGGTCGACACCGTCGAGGAGTGCGCCGAACGGATCAAGGACGTGCTGCGCGACCCCGCGCTGGCCAAGGATGTGGGCCGCCGCGGGAAGGAATACGTTCGTAGCCACTTCCTGATGCCACGGCTGCTCCGCGACTGGCTTCGTGTCCTGCTGCAGATGTCGGCGTAGTTGAATGTGACCGTGGGCCACCGCCCCCCCTCCCGCCGATGAACGACGCCGCCCCACCTCTCGTGCTGGTCTCCAACCGGGGGCCGGTCACCTTCGAGGAGGAGGGGGTCGCGCGCGGCGGCGGGGGATTGGTCACCGCCCTGACCGGCCTCGCATCGCATCGCGATGCGGTATGGGTGGCCTCGGCGATGACCGAGCACGACTCGCGCGTGGCGCGCGAGCATGAGGGCCGGCCGTTCATCGTGCAGTCCCCGTGGGGCGGCGAGTACCGGGTCAAGCTGGTGGATTCGGATCCCGAGGCCTACGACCGCTTCTACTCGATCTTCGCCAACCCGATCCTCTGGTTCATCCAGCACTACCTGTGGGATCTCTCCAACGCCCCGGACATCCGCCGGCACGAGGTCGAGGCGTTCGAGTTCGGCTACAACGTCGTCAACGAGGACCTCGCGCGAGCGGTGCTGGAGGAGATCAGGGGCGTCGACGAGCCGGTGGTGATGGTCCACGACTATCACCTCTACACGCTCCCGGCGCTGATCCGCCGGGCCCGGCCGGACGCCTTCCTCCACCACTTCATCCACATCCCGTGGACGCAGCCCGACTCCTGGCGGGTGCTTCCCCGCCTCATCCGCGAGGAGATCTACGACGGGGTGCTGGCAAACGACATCGTCGGCTTCCACACGCGCGCCTACCGCAACAGCTTCCTCCAGTGCTGCCGCGACCTGCTGGGCTACGAGGTCGACTACGAGGAAGGGGTCGTCTTCTGCCGGGACCGTGACGTCTGGGTGCGCGCGTACCCGCTCCCGATCGACTACGAGGCGACCAGGGCGGTGGCCCGCCGGGACCGGGTGGCGGAGTGTGAGCAGGAGCTCCTGCGACGGCGCCGCGACCACCTGATCCTGCGCGTCGATCGCGCCGACCTGTCCAAGAACGTGCTGCGTGGGTTCACCGCCTTCGACATCTTCCTCGAGCAGCACCCCGAGTTCGCCGAGCGGGTCACGTTCATCGCCCAGCTGATGCCGTCGAGAACCGACGTGCCCGAGTACGCCGAGTACCTCGAGCGCATCGAGGCCCTGGTGGCCGTGGTGAACCACCGCCACGGGACCCCGGACTGGATGCCGATCCAGCTCAAGCTGCGCGACGACCTCGAGGAGGCGGTGGCGGCCTACAAGCACTACGACGTGCTGCTGGTCAACGCCATGTTCGACGGGATGAACCTGGTCGCCAAGGAAGGTCCGCTGGTCAACGAGCGCGACGGCGTCTCGATCCTGTCGGAGAACACCGGAGCCCATGAGGAGCTGAGCGAGTTCGCGGTCTCGGTCAACCCGTTCGACGTGCAGGAGCTGGCCGATTCCATCCACGCCGCGCTCACCATGGCGCCGGAGGAGCGCGCCCGCCGGGCGCGCGGGCTCAAGGAGATCGTCACCGGTCGCGATCCCGGGGACTGGGTCGACGAGCAGCTCGCGGACATCCGCAAGAAGGAGCGCGTGGACGCGCCACCGGCGTCCACGGCGCGGCGGACCGGCTGAGCGCTCGGCGGCTCAGCCCGGCGCGAATTCTCCGGCGGCCCTGACCGGTGTGGCGGGATGGCGGGCGGGCGGCGGGCGGCGGGCCGTCCGGTGCGGCGCGGCGGGCGCGCGCGAGCGCCGGCTGCTCCATCGCCTCCCGGTCGAGCTGCGTTCGCTCACTCGGGGAGCCGAAAAGCGGTGCCGCTCCGCGCGGTCACTCGAGCGGCTCCGAGCTCTATGCGACCGGACCGCCCGGCTGGGCCGCCTACGCCGCCCGGTCGAGCGGCTCGGTGGCCTCGGGCGCCGCAGCCGAGGGGGAGGCGCTTTCGCCGCCGCGTCCGGCGCCGCGGCCGCAACCGGAGGGGGTGCGGCGGCGACCGCTGGCGCCGGAGCCGGCGACGAGTCGCCGGCGGCGGTGGGCGAGGGTGGGAGCGGTGGCTCGCGCCCTCCCAGGCGCGGCCACATCACGACGAGCCCGACGACCGCGACCGCGGCGAGCGTCCACCCGACGTTCGCCCACCGGATGCGGTCCCGCAGCGGCTCGGAATCGTCGCGCTCCGCTCCCACGCGCCTCAGTAGTCGGCCGCTCCGGCGATTCGCCCCTCGATTGCTATGGTCCTGCGCCGCCCGGCCCGGCCCTCCCTCCCGGTGAGCAGCCTCTACGACCTCATGCTCCTGCTGGACTCCGACGCCCCGCGCGAGCGGCGGGAGGAGATCCTGCGCGAGGTCGAGTCGGCGGTCGGCGCAGGCGGGTCGCTGGAGTCGAAGCACGACTGGGGCATCCGCCGCCTGTCCTACGAGATCGATCACCGCGGCGAGGCGGAGTACCACCTGCTCCAGTTCACCGGGCCTCCCGAGCTGCTCGAGTCCCTTCGTCGCACCCTGAAGCTGATCGACGGGATCGTTCGCTTCAGGATCATCAAGGTCAGGCCGGGGACGCCGTCGCCGCCCACGGTGCGCTCGGAGCCGCCGGTCGAGGACGCCACGCGGTCGCCCGCTCCCGCCGAGACCCCGGCCTCCGGCTGACGCCGCCGGGCTGGGCGCAGTTCGCCCCCGCTTGGCGCGCCTCCAGCAACAGATCCGCGCAACATGCGGGCGAGACGCCCGCCGCCGCCGCCGCCGCCCCTAGACTCGGCCGATCACGCGCCCGGCCAGGCCTGCCAGGGCGCGGCCCAAGTTTCCGCCGTTGGAAAGGAGCGTCGTGGCATCCACGAACATCAACCGCGTTGTCGTCACCGGAAACCTGACCCGCGATCCCGAGCTGCGCTCGCTGCCGAGCGGCACCGCGGTGTGCAGCCTTCGAATCGCGTGCAACACCCGTCGCAAGGGCCAGAGCGGCGAATGGGAGGACAAGCCCAACTACTTCGACGTCACCGTCTGGGGCGGCCAGGGCGAGAACTGCGCGCGCTACCTCGCCAAGGGGCGTCCGGTGGCCGTCGACGGGCGCCTGGAGTGGCGCGAGTGGGAGGCGCAGGACGGCTCCAAGCGCCAGGCGGTGGAGATCGTCGCCGACTCCGTCCAGTTCCTGGGCAGCCGCGACGACGCGGCAACCGGCAACGGCTTCGCGGCGCGGAGCGACGTCCCCGTCGACGAGCAGGACTTCCAGGCGGCGCCGGCCGGCGGCAGCAGGGGCGACGACGACATCCCGTTCTGAGCTTCGGCCCCTGGGGCCGGCTCGGCGGGCGCGACGCCCGCGGCGGTCAGGGTTGCCTCGCTAGACTTCCGGCTTCGGCGCCGCTCCTGGCGCCGGACCTCTGTCAGGCGAGGATCTTCGACCGTGGCCAAGCAACGCAATCGCCGGGTGACGCGCAGGCGCGACCGCAAGGGCGGCCCGGGGTCGACCCGGCGCAAGCCCTGCCCGTACTGCCGCGACAAGATCGAGCAGGTCGACTACAAGGACGTGAGCTCCCTGCGCCGGTTCGTCTCCGACAAGGGGAAGATCCGCTCCCGGCGGATAACCGGGGCCTGCCGTCGGCACCAGAGCCAGATCGCGCGCGCGGTCAAGCGGGCGCGGGAGCTATCGCTCCTGCACTACGTGGCCGAAGACCGCCGGTAGCCGGACGTGCCGCAGGCGATCCTCCTCCAGGACGTGGAGCCGCTCGGCGAGCGCGGATCCGTCGTCGACGTCTCGCCCGGCTACCTGCGCAACTTTCTCATCCCGCGCAAGCTCGCCCAGCCCGCGACCAGAGGGGCACTCGAGGCAGCCCGCGCCCGCCACGAGGCCGAGGAGCGCGCCCGCCACGAGGCCGCCGAGCGGGCCGAGCAGACCGCGGCGCTTCTCACCAAGACGGTGCTGACCGTCCCCGCCCAGGCGGGCGAGGACGGCCGCCTGTTCGGCTCCGTCACCGTCCAGGACATCGCCGAGGCGATCCGCGAGGCGCGCGGCGTCCGGGTGGACCGGCGCCGGGTCCATCTCGAAGAGCCGATCCGCCACGTCGGCACCCACATGGTGGTCGTCGAGGTGGCCGACGGGGTGACCGCGTCGGTCAAGACGATGGTCGTCGCGCGCTGAGGCGCTCGACTCCGGCCGATCTGCAACGCCTTCGCGGCCCTGCGCCAAAAGATCGGCAACTAGCGGGAAGGCCTCGCGCCGGCCGCCGGGCGCGCATCTAGAGTCGGCGCCCGATGCCTCGTCGCCCGCCCATCCCCGCCTCGAGCTGCCGTGGCCACCGCTGAGCGCGTAGCGACCCCGCCACCGCCGCACAACCTCGACGCCGAGCAGTCGGTGCTCGGGGCGATCCTGATCAGTGACCGCGCCCTGTATCCGGTCGCCGTCGAGGACCGTCTGCGGCCCGAGGACTTCTATCGCGAGCAGCACCGGGTCATCTACGCGGCCATGCTCGAGCTTCAGGAGGAGGGCCAGCCGATCGACCTGGTCACGCTCACCGAGCATCTGCGGGAGCGGAGGCGTCTCCAGGACGCCGGCGGCGAGGCGGCGCTGCACGGCCTCACCGCCAGCGTGCCCGCCGTCGGGCACGTGCGCCACTACGCCCAGATCGTCCAGGGCAACGCGATGGAGAGGGCGGTGCTGGCCGCCTGCTACGACATCCAGTCGAGCGTGCTGCAGCGGGCGGCCAGCCCGCGCGAGCTGGTCGAGCAGGCCGAGCGGGCCATCCTGGACATCGCCCACGACGGGCGCCGCCAGGATTTCCGGGTCATCGGCGACGTGCTCGACGTCGAGCTGGACAAGCTGCACCGTCTGTCGAAGGAGGGCACCGCCCTCACCGGCACCCCCTCGGGGTTCAAGGACCTCGACGATTTCACCGGCGGCTTCCAGGACGGCAACCTGATCGTGATCGCAGCGCGACCCGGGATGGGCAAGAGCGCCCTGGTGACCAACATCGCCGAGAACGCCGCGATCGACCACAGCCGCCCGGTGGCCCTGTTCTCGCTGGAGATGTCGGAGGCCGAGCTGGCCCAGCGCTTCATCGCCTCACAGGCCCGGATCAAGGGTGACGAGCTGCGCAAGGGCCGCGTGTCCGAGAACCGCTGGCCGAAGATCCTCCAGGCGAGCCAGCGCCTCTCCCAGGCGCGCTTGTTCGTGGACGACACCAGCGATCTCGGCATCCTCGAGATCCGCGCCAAGGCGCGTCGGCTGCACAGCCGCGAGGCGGGTGGGCTCGGGCTGGTGATCGTCGATTACCTGCAGCTGATGCGCGCGGACGGGCGGACCGACAACCGGGCCGAGCAGGTCGGCCAGATGAGCCGGGGGCTGAAGATCCTGGCGCGCGAGCTCGACGTGCCGGTGATCGCGCTATCGCAGCTCAACCGCAACGTCGAGCAGCGGGGAGGCGACAAGCGCCCGCTGCTGTCCGACCTTCGCGAATCGGGCTCGATCGAGCAGGACAGCGACCTGGTGATGTTCATCTACCGCGACGAGTACTACAACCGCGAGGACTCCGAGCACGAGGGCGAGGCGGAGCTGATCATCGCCAAGCACCGGAACGGGCCGCTCGGCAAGGTGACGCTGACATTCCGCAGCGAGTACCCCAAGTTCATGAACTTCGTCGATCCCGGCCGCTTCGACACATGACGCCGCGCTGCCCATACGACGTCTGCGACGGCAGCGGCTTCGTCGTCGACGAGGAGACCAACACCGCCCGGCCCTGCCGCTGCCGCCCACAGCGGATCGGTCGAGCGCGCGCGCGCAGCCTGTCGGCGGTGATACCGAGGCGCTTCCGCGGCGTGTCGTTCGAGCGCTCGCCGGTCGTCGACATGGATCCCTCCATCGTCCGAGACGTCCGACGCTTCGTCGACGACATCGACGCGAACCTCGACCAGGGTCGCGGGCTGTGGTTCATGGGCGACGTCGGGACCGGCAAGACGACGCTCGCCATGCTGGTGTCCAAGTCCGCGCTCGACGCCGGGCGCTCGGTGGCGATCTACTCGCTTCCGCGCCTGCTGGCGGAGATTCGCAAGACATTCGAGGAACGCTCCGAGCATTCCTACCTGGGGCTGCTGGACCGTCTCACCGCGGTCGACCTGCTCCACATCGACGACCTCGGCGCCGAACGGACCAGCGAGTGGGTGCTCGAGCAGCTCTACGCGATCATCAACGCGCGCTACGAGGACAGCCGCTCGCTGGTCGTGACCACCAATCTCGACCACGAGCAGCTCCGGGCGCAGATCACGCCGCGCACGGTCTCGCGGCTGGTCGAGATGTGCGGCGATCCCCTGCCGCTCTACGGTCACGACCGCCGGATGGAGCTGCGCTCGGCCTGAGCGCCGCCCGTGGCCCCGGGACGCGGCGGGCCCGCCGGCTCCCCGTAGACTGGAAACGATGCCTGCAACCGTAATCGTCGGCGCCCAGTGGGGCGACGAGGGAAAGGGCAAGGTCACCGATCTGCTCGCCGAGCGGGCGGACGCCGTGATCCGCTTCCAGGGTGGCAACAACGCCGGCCACACCATCGTCCGCGACAGGCAGGAGTTCAAGCTGCACCTGGTCCCTTCCGGGGTGCTGCACGCCGACAAGCTGTGCGTGATCGGCAACGGGGTGGTGATCGACCCGAAGGTCCTGACCGAGGAGCTCGACGACCTGCGCCGGCGCGGGATCGACCTGGGCGGGCTGCGCATCTCCGCCAATGCCCACCTGATCATGCCCTATCACCTGCTGCTGGATCTGGCCGGCGAGCAGAGGCTGGGACGGCTGGAGATCGGCACCACCCGCCGGGGAATCGGACCCTGCTACGCGGACAAGGCCGCGAGGCTGGGGATCCGCATGCAGGACCTGCTGGACGAGAAGATCCTCAAGAAGAAGATCACCGCCGCGCTGGAGCCCAAGCGACTCGCCCTGCGCCCGCACGCCAAGGACCCGCGTCTGGACCTTCACGCGATGGTCGAGGACTACGTCACGTACGGGCACCGGCTGGAGCCCTACATCGCCGACACCGCCAAGCTGGTGTGGGAGCTGCTAGACCGGGGCGGCGGCGTGATCTTCGAGGGCGCGCAGGGGGCCCTGCTGGACATCGACCACGGGACGTATCCCTTCGTCACCTCGTCCAATCCGGTTGCGGGCGCCGCCTGCATCGGAAGCGGCGTGGGGCCCAAGGACATCGACGAGGTGTGGGGCGTGACCAAGGCCTACACGACCCGGGTGGGCGCCGGCCCGTTCCCGACCGAGCTCGACGGCCGGCTGGCCGACGAGCTGCGCGCCCGTGGAGGGGAGTACGGGACGACCACGGGGCGCCCGCGGCGGGTTGGCTGGCTCGACCTGGTCGCGCTGCGCTACGCGGCGCGGCTGAACTCGCTGACCAGGCTGGTGGTCACCAAGCTCGACGTGCTCACCGGGCTCGACCGGCTGGTGCTGTGCACGTCCTACCGCGGGGCCGAGGGGGCGGAGTTCGAGAGCTTTCCCTACCACCAGTCGGTCCTGCACCACCTGCGCGCCGAGTACGAGGAGCTGCCCGGTTGGACGGAGCCGATCGAGGACTGCCGCGCGTCGGAGGAGCTTCCCGCCCCGGCGCGGGCCTACGTCGAGCGGATCGCCGAGTTCACCGGCGTGCCGATCGCCCTGGTGGGCGTGGGGCCGGGCCGCGAGCAGGTCGTGTGGCTGGATCCCGACACCGCGCCCGACCCCCCGCGGCGCTCGGCCCTGCCGGCCGCCTGAGGTCGCCTGTCGCGGGAAGGGCCGGCCGCGAGGGGCGCCGTGCTCAGGGGGCCGCGGGCGAGGTCCCGCCCTCCGGCAGCACTCGCGCCTCGCCGCGACGCAGGGTGCGCCGCACGACCGCCATCGCGCCGAGGAGGCTGATCGCCGCCAGCGTGATCTGGACGGAGATGATGCCCTCCTCGCTCCAGTAGACGTCCTCGAGCTGCAGCAGCAGCGCCGACTCGTCCAGCGTCATCGCCGCGCCCATCCCGAACGGGATCGCCAACCAGCGCTCCAGAGGTCGGCTCTCGGTGGCGAGCGCGGTTCCGCCGGCGAGCAGCGCGATCACGATTCCCGGCACGAAGTGATGGATGTGGCGGGGACCCACGACCAGCTCGCGGAAGGGTCCGAACTGCCCGCGCGAGCGGATCAGCCACGTGCTGGTGCGCACCGCCCCGAACGTGACGACGAAGGACACCAGCAGGTTGAGCAGCGTGTTCTCCCGCATGCTGGCGGTCCGGTATCCCTCGACCGCGACCTCGACCGACTGCCGGGCGGCCTCGCCGGCGGCCGCGAGCACGTCGTCGGTCTCGGCGGGCAGCGGCGCGGAGCCTCGACGCCACACGCGTCCGAGCTCGTCGGCCAGCGCCGCCGCCGTGGTGGTGAGCGCCAGGACGCCGATCGCGAGGGTCGTGCGGTCCAGGCGTCGGCGCACCCGGCGCCTGCGGGCAGACAGCCTGGACAGCCGCCACGCAGTCGTGCCGCGCAGGTTCACGCCGCCCCCGTGGAAGCTCGCGCGGGGACTCCCTCCACTCGCCCACCGGCCTGCACGTCACGGGTGACCACCGAGTCGGGCTCGACCGTCGCCTCGGGGCCGACCTCGACTCCGGGCAGCAGGACGGCCCGGGCGCCGATGCGGCATCCCCGTCGCAGAGTCACCCCGGTCAGGTCCGCCCCCGGAGGGTGGCGTCCCATGGTGTCGTCGTTGGCGGTGACCACGTCCTCGCCCACCTGGACCGCGTCCTCGACCAACGACCCGCGCACCAGGTAGGCGCCCGCCCCGATCGCCACGCCGGCGCCGGCCGTGATGTCGTTGTCCAGCGCGGCGCCCGCTCCGATGGTGCTGTCCGGTCCCAGGCGAGCGCGCTCGCGCACGTGGGCGCCGTCGCCGATCCTGGTCCTGGCGCCGACGCGGGCGCCCGCCAGGAGGACCGCGCCGGCGCCGATCGCGGCTCCGTCGCCGACCTCCAGCGGGAGCGAAGCCTCGCGCGGCGCGGTCGAGCGCCGCGACAGGCGAGGCGGCTTGCCCAGGACCGCCCCCTCGCCGATCGCCACCGCCTCGCCCAGCACCGCGCCGTCGTGGACCACCGCGCCCGGCCCCAGCGACACGCCCTTGCCCACGCGCACGTCCGCCGCGAGCACCGCACGTGGCGGGCGGCGATCAGCGCGCGGTGGCACCCGCCTCCCGCGCCGAGGCGTCGAGGGACCGCTGGAGCGCCTCGAGCACGCGAACCACCCGCAGCCCGCTGTGGCCGTCGGTGTCGGGTGTGCGGCCCTCGCGCACGCAGTCGACGAAGTGCTGGCACTCGACGCGCAGCGGCTCGGTGCTGGTGACCCGCGGGCTCCAGACGTCCCCCGAGCGGGTGATGTACTCGCCGTAGCTGCTGGTGCTCTCGTCGAAGCCCTTGTCGTACACCGTCACCTTGCGCTCGAGCTCCATGTCGTCGAACGTCGCCATCTGGCGCGAGCCGACCACCGTGAAGCGCCGCTCCTTGTGTGGATCCAGCCAGGAGAGATGGAGGTGCGCGGCCAGCCCCGAGGGGAAGCGCAGGAAGCAGAAGACGACGTCCTCCACCCCGGCGCGCATGTAGCTCTCGCCTCTGGCGTCGACCTCGTGGGGCTCTTCCCCGGCCAGGTAGAGGACGACCGAGACGTCGTGGGCCCCCAGGCTCCAGAGGGCGTTCTCGTCGGCGCGCAGCTGTCCGAGGTTGAGGCGGTTGGAGTAGATGTAGTGCACCTCGCCCAGGCGCCCCGAGTCGGCGATCTCCTTGAGCTTGCGCACCCCGGGGTGGTACTCGAGCAGGTGTCCGACCATGAGGACGCGGCCGGTGTCCTCGGCCGCCTCCACCAGCCGCTCGGCATCGGCCCCCGACTGGGCCATCGGCTTCTCGACCAGGCAGTGCTTGCCAGCCTCCAGCACGCGCAGGGCGAGCGCGGCATGGGTGGCGACCGGCGTGGCGAGGGCCACCGCGTCCAGGGTGGGGTCGGCCAGCAGCTCGTCGAGGTCGGCGGTGAGGCGCGCATCCGCGCAGATGGCGGCCAGCCGGTCGGAGGACGCCGGGGAGGCGTCACAGCACCAGCGCAGCTGGCAGCCCGGCAGCGCGGCGAAGTTGCGCGCCAGGTTCGGGCCCCAGTAGCCGAGCCCCACCACGCCGACGGTCACGGGTCGGTCGTTCACAGCCTCTGCACCCGCCCGTCGCTCTCGCCGCGCGTCACGCCGCGCAGGTCGAGCACCATGGGCGCCTCGCGGACGACGCGGCCGTGGTCGACGCCGGGATGGGCGGTGACGATCACCGCCAGGTCGGCGACGCCCAGCGCCTCGCCGAGGTCGGATTCTCCCCGCAGTCCCAGCTCGGGCAGCTCGGGCACGTAGGGGTCGAAGTAGGCGACATCCGCTCCGCGCGCCCGCAGCAGGCGGATCAGCTTGAGCCCGGGCGACTCGCGAGTGTCCGCCACGCCCGCCTTGTACGCCACGCCCAGCAGGAGGATGCGGGCGTCGCGGGTCGCCTTACCGGCGTGGTTGAGCATCTCGACCGCGCGAAACGCGCAGAAGTACGGCTGGCTCTGGTTGATCTTGCCGGCCAGCTCGATGAATTCGGGCACGAAGTCGAACTCGCGAGCCTTCCAGGACAGGTAGAACGGGTCGACCGGCAGGCAGTGGCCGCCCATCCCCGGCCCGGGGTCGAAGCGCATGAACCCGAATGGCTTGGTCGCCGCGGCGTCGACGACCTCCCACACGTCGATGCCCATCCGGTAGGTGAGCGCCGCCAGCTCGTTGACCAGGGCGATGTTCACCGAGCGGAAGATGTTCTCCAGCAGCTTGGACAGCTCGGCGATCTCGGGCGATCCGACCCGCACCACCTGGTCGCAGATGGTCCCGTAGAGCCGCTCGGCGCGGTCGCCACAGCTCGGCGTCAGCCCCCCGACCACCTTGGGAGTGTTGCGGATCGTGTGGTCGCTTCGCCCCGGGTCTACCCGCTCGGGCGAGAACGCGACCCCGAAGTCCTCACCGGCGCGCAGGCCGGAGCGCTCGAGGATGGGGACCAGCGTCTCGCGCGTCGTGCGGGGATAGGTGGTGGACTCGAGCACCACGAGCTGACCTCGTCGCAACACACCGGCCAGCGACTCCGAGGCGGCCAGGAGCGGGCGGAGCTCCGGCTCGCGGTTGACGCTCAGCGGGGTGGGCACGCAGATCAGCACCGCCTCGACCTCGGCCAGGTCGCCGTAGTCGCTCGTGAACTTGATCCGATCGGCCGCCGAGCGCAGGCGATCGGAGGGCACGTCGTCGATGTGCGACCGCCCCCCGGCCAGGTCTGCGACGCGCGCCTGGTTCACGTCGACGCCGACCACCCGCGTGCCGGCCTGCGCGAACTCGATTGCCAGCGGGAGCCCGACGTATCCGAGACCGACGATCCCGACCGTCATCCGGCCGCCAGTGTAAGTGTCGGGAGGGCGGCCACCACGCGCGCGCCGGCGTGGCCGTCGCCGTACAGCGGCGGACGTCCGTCGGGGAGCGGACGCCGGAGCGCCGCCACCGCCGCCTCGCGGTCGAGGTCCACCAGCACGTTCCAGCCGGTCCGGATGGTCTCCGTCCACTCGGTGCGGTCGCGCAGGGTCAGGCACCGGACGCCGGCCAGGTAGGCCTCCTTCTGCACGCCGCCGGAGTCGGTCAGCACCGCCCGCGCGTGGCAGAGCAGCGCGGTGAAGTCGAGATATCCGAGCGGGGGCGCCAGCCGCAACCCGTCCCGCGACTGCAGCTCTTCCAGCAGCCCCGTCGCCTCCAGGCGCAGGCGTGTGCGGGGATGGAGCGGAAGGACCGCGGGCAGCGGAAGCCCGGTCACCACGTCCACCAGCGCCCTCAGCCGCCGGGGGTCGTCGACGTTGCCGGCCCGGTGGGCGGTGATCAGCACGTACTCGCCGCTGCTCACCGAGAAGCGCTCCAGCGCGTCGGTGCGCTCCCGCGCGCGGGGCTGGACGAGCAGCGCGACGTCGACCATCACGTCGCCGACCAACTCGACCCGCCCCGCGACCCCCTCGCGGCGAAGATTCTCGACCGCGGTGTCCGAGGGGCACAGGAGCAGCGCGCTGAGGTGGTCGACCAGGACGCGGTTGAGCTCCTCGGGCATGTCGCGGTCGAACGAACGCATGCCGGCCTCGACGTGGGCCACGGGCACGCCCCCCTGCGCCGCCACGATCCCGCCCGCCAGCGTAGAGTTGGTATCGCCGTAGACCAGGACCGCCTCGGGCCGGACTTCGGACACCACCGGCTCCAGGCCGGCCAGCATGCGCGACGTCTGCGACGAGTTGGAGCCCGAGTGCACCCCCAGCTCGCGGTCCGGCGGGGGGACGTCCAGTTCCTCGACGAAGACCCGCGAGAGCTCGTCGTCATGGTGCTGGCCGGTGTGGACCAGGACCTCGTCGTGCTCGGAGCGCAGCCGGCGCGACACCGCCGCCGCCTTGACGAACTGCGGCCGGTTTCCAATGATGCTTAGGACTCGCAAGGCGGGGCAGGATGGCCGTCTGACATGGGACTTCTCGTGTCGAACGTTCGCAGCACCGTAGCGGCCGCCGTGGGCGCCTCCCGTCACCTGATCTGGTACGTCCGGTACCAGATCGGCAGCGACGAGACGCGCTAGGCCGGCTCGCGAGCGTCCTCGACGGCCCGCGGAGAGAGCTCCTGCTCGATCTGCTCGCGCAGGCGCCGGGCCGCCTCGGCGGTGACGGGACCGGGCGCCGGCAGGTCTACCCCCTCGATCGCCGAGACCCCCAGGACCTCGCGCACGGTCGAGGCCAGGAACGCCTCGTCGGCCCCCGCCGCGTCGTCGGTCGTGCACGGCTCCTCGCTCACGTCCATGAGGTTCACGAGGCGCGCGCGGGTGATCGAGCCGAGGATGTGCTCCGAGAGCGGCGGGGTGCGCAGCCGGCCCTCGCTGAGCCAGAAGAACGAGGAGGTGGGGCCCTCGAGAACGCGTCCGTGGGGGGTCACGAGAAGCGCCTCGTCGAAGCCGCGCTCCTGCGCCAGGCGGGTGGACAGCATGTTGGCCGCGTAGGACAGCGACTTGATCCCGTCCAGGACCCTGGTCGGTGCGTAGGTGACGTACCCGAGGCGGACGGCGTCGGGCATCTGCGGCAGCGCCTCGATCAGCGCGAGGCGGCGGCCTCCGCGCGTGACCACCAGCCTCAGCAGGGCGTCGATCGGCTCCGCCTGGGCCAGCAGCGCCTTCACCTCGGAGCGCAGCGCCGTCACGTCGGCGGTCAGGCGCAGGTTGGCGCTCGACCGCTCGAGCCGCGCCAGATGGTCGTCCAGTGCGAACGGCCGCCCGCCGTAGAGGCGCAGCACCTCGAACGCGCCGTCGCCGCGCAGCAATCCCTCGTCGGTGGCGGGGATCGTCGCCTGCTCGGCGGGCCCGACGGTGCCGTTGATACACGCCAGCGCCATATGGGCCGTGTAGGACTCGAACCTACAACCTTGAGATTAAGAGTCTCCTGCTCTACCAGTTGAGCTAACGGCCCGGGGCGGCCATGTTAGCGGCGGGGACGCGCGCTCCAGGCGTGCGCAGGGGCGGGCCCGGCCCGCGGCGCGGGCGTCCGCTCCAGGCGTGCGCGGGGCTCAACCGGAGGCCGGCGGTGGCGGCGCTCCACCGCCCGGGGGAGCCCCGAATCCATGCTGCCGCTTGGCGGCGCGGACCTGCGTCTGCACCCCCGGGCGCTGGTCGCGGGGCGCCAGCTCGACCGCCCTGCGGCCGGCCAGGTCGCCCTTGCGCGTCTGGCCGGCGGCGTAGGCGTAGAGGGCGAGCTGGAAGTAGGTCTGCGGGCTGGGCTGGGCGTCGGCTACGATCTCGGCCGCCCGGACTCCGCCGGCCGGCCGGTTGAGCCCGGTTGGGCTGTACGCCTGGACCATCAGCCGAGCCACGTTGACGTCGTCGTGCGGTGGGTCCAGCGCGAGGTAGCGCTCCCAGGCCTGCGACGCCCGGGTGAGCTGGCGCCGGCCCTTGGGGCTGAACGTGGAGGTCCGCTGGTCGTAGTTCTCGCCCTGCCCCGCGAGCTCGAAGCGGGTGCGGGTCAGCATCGCCCAGCCGGCTGCGTCACGCGGGTTGTTGCGCACCCGACGTTCGGCCTGCCGCTCGAGCCTGGTCAGCGCGTCGTTGCCGCCGGCCTGGCCCCCCTCGTGGTTGGTGAGGCCGATGGCGTCGAACAGGCCGCCGGAGACGCTGCCCCCGATTCCGAACAGGACCAGGCCACCGCCCATCAGCACCGCCAGCGTGACGTAGATGCCCTGCACGGTGCGGCGCCGGCCGCGGCCTCTTAGGTCAAACAGCATCTGAGGAGAGGTCGTCCACGTCGTCGCCGCCCGGCTCGGCCGCGCGGCGCGCGCGGTGCCGGTCGAGCCATGACGCCAGCAGGATACTCAGCTCGTAGAGGGCCAGCAGGGGCACCATCTCCAGCAGCGTCGTCACCGGATCGGTCCCGGGCAGCAGCATGGCCACGACGGCGATGACCACGATCGCGTAGCGGCGGGTCCGGCGCAGCGACGCCGGCGTGACGATCCCGGCTCGCGTCAGGGCCAGCACCGCGACGGGGATCTGGAACAGGGCTCCCATGGCGATCAGCGTGAGGGCGACGAACGAGTAGTAGGGCCGGGCCTGGACCAGCACGTCGAACGAGCCGGAGTTGAACGTCTGCAGGAAGCGGATGGCGGGCGGGAGGACGACGAAGTAGCCGAACAACACCCCGCCCACGAACAGCACCGGCACCAGCAACATGAGAGGCAGCGCCACGCGTCGCTCGCCGCGGCTGAACGCCGGCAGCACGAAGGCGTACGCCTGATAGAGGATCACCGGCAGCGCCAGCAGAAGGGCGAAGTAGGCCGAGATCGTCAGCGTGGTGCCCAGCGGCTCTCCGACTCCCAGCGTGACCGGGTGACGGCCCGGCGCGCGTGCCGGCAGAGCCCGCACCGCCGCCCCGTAGGATCGCGCCGCCTCCCGCAACGCCTGGCGGTCGGCCGGCGTGCGCGCGGAGCCCGAGCGTGCGAGCTGCTGGAACGCCCGGCCGCCGCTCTCCAGCGCGCGACGAAGCGCCAGCTGCGAGCTCGCCTGCTGCGACAGCGGCCCCCGACCCCCATGGGTGGTCACCTGCTCCAGCGGGCGGTTGACCACCCGCAGGAGGACGTGGTTCTGCCACAGCGCCACTCCGAACGCGACCGCGAACGCGAGTCCGCAGACGATCAGGCGGGTGCGCAGCTCGTCGAGATGCTCGGTGAGGGAGAGCCGGTCCTCGTGACCGATCGGACGCAGCGCAGTCGCCATCGGGCGAGCTGGCTATTCCTTCGCGACCGCGTCGCCCTCCGGCCGAGTCGGCGCCGCGCTCGCCCCCTCGGGCGCGGCGGGCGGCGGTGTGCCGGCGCGCGACGCCGGCAGCTCGGCCGGCTCGCCGTCCTCGCCGGCCTCGCGATCCCTGGACCTGGCGCTGATCGACTCCTTGAACTCACGGATCCCCTGCCCGAGCGCGCGACCGGCGCCGGGCAGGCGCTTGGGACCGAAGATCAGCAGGATGATCCCCAGCACGACCAGGAGTTCCAGCGGACCGATTGAGCCGACGAAGGGCATCGTTAGTGCCTGCAGCGCTGTCGCAGACAGCGTAGCGGGTCGTTTGGGGCCGCCGCGGGGGGGCCGAGTGGACGGCTGATCGAAACCGGGCTGCGAAGTCAAGTTTTCGCGGCGGCGGCCGATGAGGATTCGGTACTGGAGCCTGCAGATGAGCCGCCGCCAACAAGACAACTCGCGTTCGGTAAGGCGCGTGGTGCTGTCCACCGGAAAGACGATCGAGATCGTCTGCTTCGACGGGCGCGCCGGCCCCGGCGAGGCGATCGCCTCGGGCTGCGACGACCTCCATGTCTGCCGGACGTGCGCGTCGCCGCTGGTCTATCCGACGGCGTGGGAGGAGGTCGGCGAGCGCCATTGGCGGCTCACGCTCCGCTGTCCGAACTGCGAACGCGCCGCCGGTGGGCTCTACCGATATCGGGCGGTCGAACGCCTGGATCGGGAGCTCGATCGTGGCACTCGGGCGCTGACCCGGGACCTCCAGCAGCTGGCGCACGCGAACATGGAGGAGGAGTGCGAGCGGTTCATCGCCGCGGTGCACCGCGACCACATCCTCCCGATGGACTTCTGAGCCGCGCGGCCGCGGGTCAGGCGTAGCGGTCCACGACCCCGTCCGCGATCAGGTGCAGCGCCCGTAGCTGCGTCCTGGGCAGCCGCGGCAGGGCGGTCCTAGCCTCCGCCACCATCTCGAGCGCCATGCGCCTGGCCTCCTCCAGCGCGCCGGTGGCCTCGATCGCCTCGCAGACCGCCTCGGCCTGGGCGGTTCCCGTGAGCGTGTGTGGATCGAGGCGGGCGAGCTCGGCCGAGCGCTGGCGGGCGAGGATCAGGGGCAGCGTGACGGTGCCGTCGAGCAGGTCGGTGCCCCGCCGCTTGCCGGTGCGCTCGGCGGGGCCGAAGACGTCGAGGATGTCGTCGAGCAGCTGGAAGGCCATCCCGATCCGGCGCCCGAACGCCGCCAGCTCGCCGACCCTCGCCGCCCCGGCCCCGCCCTCCAGCGCACCGAGCCGGCAGGCGGCCTCGAACAGCCGCGCGGTCTTGAGCTCGCAGCGGCGCAGGTAGCGCTCGACGGTGACGCCCACGTCGAAGGCGTCGGCTCGCTGAAGCAGTTCGCCCCGCGCAAGCGCGCTCGACGCCGCCGACAGGGCACGCACCTCGTCATGCCGTCCGTTACGCGCCAGCTCCGCGAACGCGCGCGAGAACAGCAGGTCGCCGGTCGCGGTGGCGATCGCGCGGCCCCCCGAGGCGACCACCGTGGGGCGGCCGCGCCGCAGGTCGGCGGCGTCGAGGACGTCGTCGTGGACGAGAGTGGCGGAGTGGACCAGCTCGACCGCCGCCGCCGCCCGCACCAGGCCGAGCCCGCCGTCACCGGGGAGGTGGCCGGCCGCCACGAACACCACGAGCGGACGCAGGCGCTTGCCGCCGGCCGCGATCGTGTCCCCCCCGTGACGTGCCAGGTCCTCCCCGTGGCCGCCGGCCAGCTCGGCCAGGCGCTGCTCGAGCGAGGCCATCAGCGGCCGGACGTGAAGGCCGGCCGCGTCGACCACGGCCTCCACCGTCGCGGCGACGGTGCTCACGGCGCCACCTCTCCCACGTGGATGGCGATGATCCCGCCCGCGGTCACGACCCAGCGTATGCGCTCCAGCCCGCAGCCGCTCATGGCGGCGGCCAGCCCGCGCGGCGGGGGGAAGCGCCTCACCGAGCTGGGCAGGTACGCGTACGCGTCGGCGTCGCCGGCCAGTCGCCCCAGGGCGGGCACCACCCGATCGAACCACAGCGAGTAGAACCACGACAGCGGAGGCTTGTGGGGGGTGGTGATCTCGAGGATCACCACCCGGCCCCCGGGGCGCACCACGCGGGCCATCTCGGCCACGCCGCGGTGCAGGTCGGAAAAGTTGCGGGCGCCGAAGCCGACGGTGGCGGCGTCGAAGGACCCGGCGTCGTAGGGAAGCGACAGGGCGTTTCCCCACTCGAACGAGATCTCGACCCCGGACACCGGCTCGGCGGCCGACTTGGCCCGCGCGCGTTCGAGCATCGTCTCGGAGAAGTCGGAGCCCACCACGCTTCCGCCGGGGGCGACCCGCCGCGCGAGCTCGACCGCCAGGTCTCCGGTCCCGGTGGCGACGTCCAGCGCGCGCGCGCCCGGCCCCACGCCCGCCAGCTCGGCCGCTCGCCGCCGCCAGGCACGGTCCAGCCCCGCCGTCATCACCGCGTTCATGCGGTCGTAGACGCCCGCGATGCGGTCGAACATCGCGCGCACCTGACCCTCTTCGAGGGTTCCCGCAGAGGGGCTGGCGCCGGTCGGCACCGGCTCGCGCACGGCGGCGGGGGTCATCGCCGGCTCTCCGCTACTTGAGGGTCGAGAGGAAGTCGACGAGGGCGTTGAACTTGTTCGGCGGGAGGTCCTTGAAGGAGGGCATCGGCGCCGTCGGGTTCTGGAGCGTCCGCGCGATCGCCTCCTTGGGCAGGCGCTGGGCGATCTTGGTCAGGTTCGGCCCCGGCCCGTCGTTGCCGTTCTCGCCGAACTTGTGACAGGCCAGGCACCCCGACTGGGCGGCCACCTTCTTGCCTGCGTTGAACTGGGCCAGGGCGGCGCCCTTGATGTCCGGCGGCGCCTTGGCCTCGATCTGGGTGGGCGAGCCGGCGATCGCGCCGGTGTAGGTGAGGTAGGCCATCGCCACGATCGTGAAGATGCCGGCGACGGTGGCGACCGGCCGCCGCTCGGGCCGCCGCTCCGGGCTGCGGTCGTAGAACGGCAGCAGGATCAGCAGGATCAGGCACAGCGTGGGCAGGCCGATGGCCGCCAGCGGCACCAGCTCCCGCGGCTTGATCACCCGCAGGAGCTCGAAGAGGAAGAAGAAGTACCACTCCGGCCGCGGGACGTACGTGGTGGTGGTCGGATCCGCCTTGGGGCCCAGCTCGGCTCCCAGCACGATCGACATGGCGACGATCGTGAGCACCACCACGGCGGCCATGGCGGAGTCCTTGGCCACCGCATAGGGATAGAACGGCTTGCCCTTCGCCTTTTGCAGGCTGTAGTCGCGGAGGTACTGCTCCTTCTCGCGCTGATTCACCCGACCTCCTGCCGGCGCAGGTCCTCGGGCGTCTCGGCCTTCAGCCAGGGGGGAGCGGTGGTCCCCAGCTTGGCCACCAGGTAGAGGTGGGCGCCGATGAGGGCGGCGATCGCGCCCGGCACCAGCAGCATGTGGACCGAGTAGAACCGTGACAGCGTGGTGGCCGTGAAGTCGGGGCCGGCGCGCAGGAAGTCGGCCAGGAACGGGCCGAGGATGGGCGCCGTGCCGTTGAGGTTCACCGCGACGATGGTCGCCCAGTACGACCGCTGGTCGAACGGCAGCAGGTAGCCGGTCAGCGACATCATCATCGTGAGCACGAGCAGCACGACGCCGATCACCCAGTTGAGCTCGCGCGGGTACTTGTAGGCGCCGAAGAAGAACGTCCGCGCCATGTGCAGGAAGATCAGCACCATCATGGCGGTGGCCCCCCACTTGTGCATGCCGCGCACGAACTCGCCGAGGAACACGTCGTTGGTCAGGTGGCGGGCGGACTCGTAGGCGCGCGTCGGCGAGGGGTCGTAGTACATCGCCAGGAAGACCCCGGTGACCGCCTGGGAGAGGAAGGCGAACATCGTGGCCGAGCCCAGCGTGTAGAACCAGTTGGTCCCCTTGGGGACCTTGCGGAACATCATCCAGCGCAGGCTCCCCGACAGCGAAGTGCGCTCGTCTACCCAGTCCGCGACGCTGATCCCGGCCTCCTTGCCGGCGGCGACGGCGGCCTGCGTGGTCGAGACCTCGCCGTTGCGAGCGTTGCCGTCGCCCGGACGCCTCGGGCGGGGGGTGAGCGCGTTGGGGAGTGGGGGTCGCTTGAGCTTCACGGTCACCGCCGGGCGCCGGGGGGCGCGGAAGCGGTCGAGAACCGGCCCGGGTAGGCGTACTGGCCGATGCCGTCCAGCGCCTCTCCCGGATCACGGGGCGAGAAGCGCCGCAGGTGCGAGTTGACGCTGTAGCGCGGGCCGATCTGGACCTGGCCGCCGTGGACGCGGGTGTAGAAGCGGTCCAGGGGACGCACGGGGGGACCGCCGGCCACCTTCCCCTGGAAGTCGTAGACGCCCCCGTGGCAGGGACACACGAATCGCGAGGAGGCCTCGATGTAGCGCACCGGGCAGCCGAGGTGGGCGCAGCGGGTCGAGATCGCCACGTACTGGTCGTAGCGGTCCTTGGGCGGTCCGTCGATCGAGGGGTTGTGCGTGCGGATGTAGACCGTGCTCTTGCCCGCCTCACCGATCCCGGGAACCAGCGTGACCACGCGGGGGACGTAGGTGGTGGCCGGGAAGTCGGCGGGGACGCCGACATCCTCCCATCGGGCCGTGCCGCGATCGAACACCGGCCCGAGCGCGAAGCCGAGCGCCGGAAGCGAGAAGGCGGCCACCGCGATGCCTCCCAGGGTCTGCGCGGTGCCGCTCATGAAGCGGCGCCGCGTCACGGTCTCCCCCTCGAAGGCGCCCGGGATGTTCCGCTCTGCGGTGTAGCGAGACTGCGGTTCCGGGCGGAGGTCGGGCACGGGGAGGGAAGCTCAATTGAACGGCGCCCGAAGGGTACCGTCAACATGGCGACGGTAGACACAAGGCCCGGTGGCCACGGCGGGCGTCAGCGCCCGGGAGGCGCGCCCCCGCGTGCCTGGCGAGCGGCTCGGCGCAGGGCGGCGGCGGCCCCCTCGCCGCCCGTGCGGGCGAGTGCCTTGGCCTCGTGGTGCGGCTCGCTCGAGCCCCAGCCCACGGCGACGGCGCCGGCTTCCCACACCGCCTCGGCCAGCTCGCGATCCCGGGCCGCCTGGGCCTGGGCGCCCAGCGAGATCACGTCGGCGAGCTCACCCACCGCCTCGAGGTCGCCGAGGTCGGCCAGCCGGGAGAGGCCGAGCGCGTACAGCTGATCGCCGAGCAGCAGCGCCAGGTCCGGGTCGTCCGGGCGCACCAGCCCTCCGCCTGCATCCTCGTAGTGGAGCCGGTAGCCCTCGTAGATCATGCCGATGAGCAGCTCGTACTGCGCACGCCGGCCATCCACCCGCGGGCCCGCCGCCGCCAGCCGCGCCGGCCCCGGGGGGAGGCCGGGACGCGGCTCGCGCAGCGCCCCGGCCATCAGCGGCCCCTGCTGGCGCAGCTCGCGATACAGCCGCCACAGGCCCTGGTTCGGCGCCGCGGTCATGGCACCCGTTCGAACGCCGCGGCCGCGGCCGCGGCCGTGCGCTCGATGTCCTGATCGGTGTGGGCGAGCGACGGGAACCAGGCCTCGAACTGCGACGGCGGCGGATAGACGCCGTGCTCTAGGAGGGCTCTGCACCAGACGGCGTGCGCCTCGAGGTCGCAGTCGCGAGCCTCCGCGTAGTCGCGCACCGGCTGGCGGCTGAAGAAGACGGTCAGCAGCCCGGGGACGCTTCGCACCTGCACCGCCCGGTCGCCGGCCGCCTCGCGAAGGCCGGCGGCCAGCCGCTCGGTGAGCGCGCCCAGCCGCGCGTACGCGTCGTCGCCGAGCAGCGACAGGGTGACGACGCCCGCCGCCGCCGCCAGGGGATTTCCGGACAGGGTCCCCGCCTGGTAGACGTCGCCCGCCGGCGCGATCCGCTCCATCAGCTCGCGCCGCCCGCCGAACGCGGCGGCCGGGAGCCCGCCGCCGATCACCTTTCCCATGACCGTCAGGTCGGCGCGCACGCCGGTCAGCTCCTGGGCGCCGCCGCGGGCCACCCGGAACCCCGAGATCACCTCGTCGAAGATCAGCAGGCAGCCGTTGGCGTCGGCCGCCGCCCGCAGAGACTCCAGGAAGCCCGGCTCGGGGGGAACGAGGCCCATGTTCGCCGGATATGGCTCGGCCAGGATCGCCGCCAGGTCGTGCTCGTCCACCGCGGCCTCGAGGGCGGAGGGGTCGTTCCAGGGGATCACGACTGTCTGGGCGGCCACCTCGGCCGGGACCCCGGGACTGGCGGGAATCCCCTGGGTCGCCAGTCCCGACCCGGCGTCCGCCAGCAGCCCGTCGACGTGGCCGTGGTAGGCGCCGGCGAACTTCAGCACCCGGTCGCGGCCGGTGACCGCCCGGGCGAGCCGGACCGCGCTCATCGCAGCCTCGGTCCCGGATGACGTCATGCGCACCATCTCGACCGACGGCATCCGCTGGACGACTGCGGCCGCCAGCTCGACCTCGACGGCGGTCGGCGCGCCGAAGCTGGTGCCGCGCCCGGCGGCGGCAACGACCGCGGCCACGACCTCGGGGTGAGCGTGACCGTGGATGAGCGGGCCCCAAGAGCACACCCAGTCCACGTAGCGGTTGCCGTCCACGTCCACGAGCTCGGCTCCGTGGGCGCGCTCGATGAACAGCGGGTCGCGGCCGATCGAACGCATGGCTCGCACCGGCGAGTTGACCCCGCCCGGGAGGAGGCCGACGGCCTGCGCGTACAGCCGCGCCGACCCGGCGTCGTTCAACGGCGTCGTCATCGGCGCAAGCTTCGCGCATAGGGGCGGCCCCGCGACGCCGCCTCACCGCGACCGAGCCTCGGCATCCGGGCGCTGGCGCGGGGCCGCCGCCCCCTACGCCTCAGGCGTGCTCGAGCTCCCAGCGCCGGAAATCGTCGGTGAAGTAGAGCAGGCGAACCTTCTTGTACTCGGTGGAGGAGTACAGCGTCGCCCGCTCCTCGATGCCGGTCTGGGCGGCGATCGAGTCCAGGATTGCGTCGCACTCCTCCTGCGAGCGGCCGTGGGCCATGGTGAAGATCGAGTACGGCCAGTCGGGGTAGGTCGGGCGCTGGTAGCAGTGCGAGATGCCCCGGAAGGCGGCCATGCGAGGTCCCAGCTCACCGACGCGCTCGGCCGGAACCTTCCACACTCCCATCCCGTTGGCCGAGAAGCCGGCGCGACGGTGGTAGAGGATCCCGGCCACGCGGCGCAGCAGCCCGCGCTCGGCCATCCCCGCCATGTGGTCCAGCAGTCGTCGCACCGGCACGCCGAGTCGCCCGGCGGCGGGCGCGTATGGCTCGGGTACGACCGGCATGTCGCCCTGGGTGGCGCGGATCACGGCGACGTCGAAGTCGTCGAAGGGCTGCTTTTCGAGCTCGGCGGGCGCCTCGGCCACGCCCGCCGAGGCCAGGGCGCTGGTGTCGCCCTCCATCTCGAGATCCATCCGGATCTTGAACAGCTTGAGCGTGGGAAGCTGGCGGACCGACTCGGCGTCGGTGAGCTCACCCAGGAGGGCGAGGGTCCCTTCGAGCCCCAGAGCCGAGTCCTCCTCGACGGCGATCGTGAACCACAGGTTGAACTCGTGGTTTCGCAGGTAGTTGTGCGACACGCCGGGATGCGAGTTGATGACCTGCGCCGCCCGATGCGGGTAGGCCGCGTCCACCTTGGCCGCCACCAGCATCGAGCGGTAGCCCAGGGCGCGGGTGTCGTAGATGGGGGTGACCTGGCGGATGATGCGCTCGTCGATCAGCCGGCCCACGCGCCGCAGTGCCTCTTGCTCGGGGATGCCCGCCTCGGCGGCGATCGCCTCGTAGGGGCGCGGCTGGAGCGGAAAGCGACCCTGGATCAGGTTGAGGAGCCGGCGGTCGAGGTCGTCGAGCGCGACCGCCGCGCCGCCCCGGCGGGAGCGGATCTTGGGGGCCGCCGAACCCGTTCTCGCCGTCACCGGACGCGCTGCCTCAACCCCGGCCAAGCCAGGTCGCGACGTCCTTGGCGTGATAGCTGATGATGATGTCCGCCCCGGCGCGTCGGACGGCGGTCAGCGCCTCCAGGACCGCGGCCCGCTCGTCGAGCCAGCCGGCGGCGGCCGCCGCCTTGACCATCGCGTACTCCCCGCTGACGTTGTAGGCCGCCACCGGCAGGCGGACGGCGTCGCGGACGCGTGCGATGACGTCGAGGTACGCCAGTGCCGGCTTGACCATCACCACGTCCGCGCCCTCCTCCTCGTCGAGCAGGGCCTCGCGCACCGCCTCGCGGACGTTGGGCGGGTCCATCTGATACGAGCGCCGATCCCCGAACGCGGGTGCCGAGTCGGCCGCCTCGCGGAACGGCCCGTAGAAGGCGGAGGCGAACTTGGCCGAGTAGGCGATGATCGGAGTGTCGGTGAGGCCGTCGGCGTCCAGCTCGGCGCGGATCGTCCCCACCCGGCCGTCCATCATGTCGCTGGGCGCGACGACGTCGGCGCCGGCCCGCGCCTGCGAGGCGGCGGTGCGGGCAAGCAACTCGAGGCTCGAGTCGTTGTCGACCGTGCCGTCGTCGGCCAGGCGGCCGCAGTGGCCGTGGTCGGTGTACTCGCATAGGCAGACGTCGGTGATCACCAGCAACGCGGGGCAGGCGTCCTTGATCGCGCGCGTGGCCAGCTGCACCACGCCCTCGTCATCCCAGGCTCCCGATCCCTCGGCATCCTTGGCGGCGGGTATGCCGAACAGCAGGACGGCGGGGATCCCGAGCGCCGCCGCCTGAGCCGCCTCCTCCACCGCGGCCGAGATCGACAGCCGGTCGACCCCGGGCATGGAGGGGATGGGCTCGCGCCCGTCGGTCCCCAGCGCCACGAACATCGGGTAGACCAGCCGGCGCACGTCGAGGTCCGTCTCGCGCACCAGTTCGCGCAGGATCCCCGACTTGCGCAGGCGCCGCAGGCGCGTTTGCGGGAAGGCCATCGCCCGTCAGGATACCCGCGGCCGGACACCCGCTGCCCGGGGGACCCGGCGCTTAGCGCGTCAGGCCGCCCGCGGCCGCGTGATGACGATCTGGACGATCGCCAAGACGAGCACGGCGGCGGTCAGGAGCCGTTCACTCTCGGGAATGTGGTGGAAGTAGGCGTAGATCTGGATCACCACGGCGACGACCTGGGCCGCGACCGGCAGGGCGATCACCCGCCATCCCAACACTCTCGGCGGCTCGACGGGGGGCACGCTCGGCTGCCAGGCGGCGTAGGCGATCAGCAACGCGCCACCGGACCACAGGAAGTCGTACACCCCGCCCGTGTAGGCCCGGGCGGCCACCTGGACCGAGTACGCGGCATCCGCGACCGCCATCAGCAGGAGCCCCTGGCCGAGCAGGATCCAGACCCAGCCCGGTCGCCACGCCGTCAGGGGAAGGACGCCCACCACCGCCCCGATCAGCAGCAGGTCGGCGAGCGGATAGGCGAAGTTGATCACCTCCCCCAGGCCACGCTGAACCGACTCGTTTGCCGCCGGCTCGAGGACCAGGCTGACGCCGGGTATCGCGACCAGCAGCACGATCGCCACGCCGTCGATCCAGCGATGGAACTCGAACCTCGCGACCCGGTCGAGCACCAGCAGCGCCAGGCCGGCGATGGCGAACGGATACCAGAGCAGCCAGAAGATGTCGGCGATGCTCGGCAGGGGGATCGAGTTCGGGTAGACGAAGGTGGAGATCGCCTCGCCGACCCCGAACGACGTCAACGCGAGCCCGAACGCCACCCAGGCCCGCCCCCGCCGCCCCTGGGTGACGCCGCGCCCCAGGCACACGGCACCCGCCGCGAACAGCAGCCCGACGTGCACCCAGGTGGAGAAGAAGTCGTTCAGGGGCGAGCCGCTGGACGTGAGCAGCTCGGCGACGATCTCGCCCAGGAGAAGCGCGATCAGCACCAGCCACACCAGGCGGCGGACGGCAGCCACGGCTATTCCGCGGCCGCCCGCGGCGTCGTGGGATCGGTCATCTAGGTCGCGAACCGCCGCAGCGACAGCCGAGCCAGCAAGGCGAAGGCGAGGGTCAGGGCGAGGAGGTGGAGCAGCGCAAGCCCCATCCCGCCCGCCTGGTTGAGCGCGCCGTCGAGGGCCTGCAGCGCAGGCTTGAACGGGAACAGGGCCGACATAACCCGAATCACGCCGTACAGGCCCGACGACACCGCGCCGCTGGGGACCAGTGCCAGGAAGGCGATCGGCAGCGAGAGTAGGAAGGCCAGCAGCGACGCGGCCCGCACCTCGCGGGCCAGCGCGCCGATCGCCACGCCCAGGGCGGCGAACGCCAGCGCGCCGGCGGCCAGCGCGAGCAGCCATTCGGGAAAGCGGCTCCACTGGAGGCCGACCAGTAGCCCGATCCCGCACAGCATCACCAACGCAACCGCGAACGCGCAGGCGGCCGCCAGGCCGATCTTCTCGACCAGCAGGCCGGCGCGCGACACCAGGCCCCGCACCAGCCGGGTGAACGCGCCCTCCTCCCGCTCCAGCGCCAGCATCCCGGACGCCAGCAGCACCGTCACGAACATCAGCGACACCGCCACCGCCACCGCCACCGCGAACGAGTTGAGCGGCGTGGTGGCCCCCTTGAGCGCCGTGCGCCTGACCTCGACCGGCTGCGCGACGGTGGCCAGGACGCCGCTGGCGAGGTTGAGGTTGCCGACCGCCAGGGCGGCGAAGTCCTTGACCTGGGTCAGCGGCCGGCGCTGGCTCGCGGTGGGCGCCATCGTCTTGAGCGTGGCCGCCAGGATAGCCTCCGTCCTGCGCAGGCCGAGGATGTGGAGCGTCCTGCCCAGCAGCTCGAAGTCGCCGCCGTCGAGCAGCAGCCGTATGTCCTGGACCGCGATGTCCTTGAACTTGTCCGACAGCGCCGCGTTCGCGTCGGCCAGGCGCGAGTTGATGATCTGCTCGACGTAGCGCCCCTTGATCGGGTCCTCGTTGTTGTAGACGACCTCGACCCGTGCGCTCTGGAGGCCGGTCGACAGCTTCTGGGTGATGTCAGGCGGGATGATCAGGGCGGCCAGCGCCTCGCCCGACTTCACCTTCTCGATCGCGGCCTTGCGGCTGCTCACCCGGATCGGCTCGATCGACTTGAACAGCTCGCTGGCGTAGCGCGACGCGTCGACCGTCTCCCCGCCCAGGCTGATCGTGTTGGCCGTCGGCGGGACCAGGTTCACGAACGCCACCCTCGGCTTCTCGGGGCCCCGGGACAGCGCGAAGCCGATCAGCAGCGAGACCACCACGGGATAGACCACCAGCAGCGCCACCAGCAGCGGGGAGCGGCGCAGGATCTGCAGGTCCTTGAGGAGCAGCCAGCGCATGGTCGGCGGCCTCAGTGCCCGCGGGCGTGCAGGAAGCGGACGAACGCGCCCTCGAAGTCGAGATCGGAGGCACCCACCTCGATCTCGAGCTCGCGGGCCGTGCCCGTGAACAGGAGCTCGCCGTCGGCCAGGACCAGCACCCGGTCCGCGTGGCGCTCGGCCTCCTGCACGTTGTGGGTCGAGTAGAGGACCGTGGTCCCACGGTCGCCCAGCGCGCCGATGAACTCCCACAGGCGCTCACGCTGGCGGGGGTCGAGTGCGGACGACGGCTCGTCCGCCAGCAGCACGGCCGGGTCCGCCAGCAGCCCGATGGCGACGTTGACCCGCTGGCGGTTCCCGCTCGACAGGGTCGCCAGCTCGTCCCCCGCGCGGTCGGCGAGGCCCGTCTGCTCGAGCATCCCGGTCACGACCCGCTCGGAATCGGCGACCCGCTCGAGCCGGGCGAACAGGCGCAGGTTCTCGGCCACCGAGAGCTTGGAGTACACGGCGGCGTGCTGGGGCACCCAGCCGACGTCCCCGTCGGGTACCTGGAGGCTCCCCTCGTCGGGCGACTGGATGCCCGCGAGGATCGAGAGCAGCGTCGTCTTTCCGGCGCCGTTGGGGCCGATCACGGCGACCAGCTCGCCCGGCATCACCTCGAAGCTGACGTCGCGCAGCGCGGGCCGGCCACCGTAGCGCTTGCCCACCCCGCGTGCCGCCACGGCCGGAGAGGGGACGGAGCCGGCGGTGGCGCGCTCGAACGGCGGGGCGGGTCCGGTGTCCGTTCGGGCCATCCCGCCCAGGCTACCCGCCGGCCGGCACGCGCGGCCGCAATGCCACGCCGCACGAGCGGCAGAAGGCGTCGCCCGGGCCGGGCTCGGCTCCGCACTCCGGACACGGCGCCGCCAGGGGGCCATCGGGCACCTGGCCCCCGCCAGTGACCACGGCCACCGGGTCGGTGTTGCCCCACGGCTCGAGGACGAGGTGGCGCCGGAGGTACAGCAGCGTCTCGCGGGCCACCGCGGCGAGGGGCAGCGCGATGAAGGCGCCCAGGATCCCGTACAGCTCGGCGCCCAGCAGCAGCGCGAAGATGACCAGCAGCGGGTTGATGCGCAGCGAGTGCCCGAACACCTGCGGCGCGACGACATGGCCCTCGAGCTGCTGGATGGCCACGAACAGGAGCACGACCCAGATGGCGGTCAGCGGGTCCTGGAACAGAGCCACCAGCACTGGCGGCAACGCCCCTAGTGTGGGGCCGACGTACGGAACCAGCTCCATGAACGCAAAGAAGATCCCGAAGAACAGCGCGTAGCGCTTGCCGTCGGGGAAGATCCCCACCGCTCCGAACACCCACAGCGCGACCCCCACGCTCAGGCCCATGATCAGCGAGAACAGCAGCTGCCCGCGGACGTATCCGGAGACCGCCTTCTGCGCTCGCAGCGCGTAGTCGTCCTCGGGCGATCCGTCCCCCGGCGGCATCACCGAGCGCACCACCCTCCCGATCCGCTCCGCATAGAGCAGCATGTAGATCGAGATGACGATCACCAGCACCAGGCCCAGGCCGGTCTCGACCACCCGCGTCAGCAGGTCCTGGCCAAAGGCGATCAGGCTGCCCGAGCCGCTGAGCACCTTGCTCTGCAGGGTGGTCAGGGCGGTCTCGCCCTGGCGCTTGACCTGCACCCCGAGGCCATGGCGGTCCAGCCAGCCCTGTGCCGACGCCAGCGACCGGTTGGCGGAGTCCACCAGCGACGGAACGTCCCTCTGGAACGACCGCACCTGGTTGCTGATCGGGTCGACGAGCAGCACCCCGGTGCCGGCCACCGCCGTGAAGAAGCTGACGTACACGGCGAACACGACCAGCCCGCGCGGCAGGCGCAGCCGCCCCGCGCCGAGCGGCCGCTGGACCAGCTTCACCAGCGGATTGAGGATCAGCGCGATGACGGTGGCGACGAGGAAGATCAGCAGTGCCGTTCCCCCGGCCCGCGCCAGGCTCCAGATCCCCAGCACTCCGAGCGGCAGCATCACCAGCTGGACCCAGCGCGGAACCACCACCGGCTCGGCCCGCCCCGGCGGGGGCGTCATCTCCGCCTCGGGAGGACCGAGGTGCTCGTGCGGGCCCGGTGGCTCCCGCTCGCGATCCGGATCGAGCAACGGCTCGTCAGGCACGCGCTGGTCCTCGGGTTCGCCCATCTGGGTCACATCCGCGTCGGGTGACTTCAGGGTAGGGGATACGTCGTGAAGCGGGACGGCGGATGAGGCTGCTGTTCATCGGCGACGTGGTCGGCGGGATCGGCCGGCGCACGCTGCGCGCCCTGCTGCCGCAGCTGCGCGATCGCCACGAGCCCGACCTGGTGGTGGTCAATGGCGAGAACGCGGCGGGCGGAGTGGGCATCACGCCCCGCGTCGCCGACGAGATCTTCGCAATGGGGGTGGATGCGGTGACCCTCGGCAACCACACCTACCGCCACCGCGAGATCTACCGCTACCTGGACGAGGAGCCGCGGATCGTGCGCCCGGCGAACTACCTGCACAGCCAGCCCGGCCGGGGAAGCTGCGTGGTCGAGCGCGACGGGATCCGACTGGGTGTCGTCAACCTGAGCGGCAACCTGTTCCTGCAGGCGGGGCGGCCCGCGTTCGTGGAGATCGACGCGGTGCTGAGCGGGCTGAACGGCAAGGTGGACCACGTGGTGGTCGACATGCACGCCGAGGCGACGAGCGAGAAGGTCGGGATGGGCTGGCACCTCGACGGGCGGGTGACCGCCGTGGTGGGGACCCACACCCACGTCCCGACCGCCGATGCCCGCGTGCTGCCCGGCGGGACCGCCTACATCACCGACGTCGGGATGACCGGTCCGCGCGGCGGCGTGATCGGCGTCAAGACCGAGCAGGCGCTCGAGGCGCTCAGCAAGCAGATGCCGGTCCGCTTCGAGACCGCCGAGGACGACCCGTGGCTGATGGCGGTGCTGGTCATCGCGACCGAACCGATGCGGGCGGACTCGATCGAGCCGCTCCTGCTGCCGGCCCCGGGCGTGCACTGACCTACGCCGCGGCGACCGGCTCCGGCTCGCGGGCGTCGGCGGGCCGGCGGCCGGGCTCCGAGCCTCCCGTGGTGGGCCCGGAGAGCACGGCCACCATCGCCAGGGGGAAGAACCAGACGATGTAGAGGTAGAACCAGTGCGTGACCCCGAGCTGGATCGCTATCAGCACGGCGGCAGCGAGGGCCGCGAGGCTCGCCAGGTCGCGGCGCCGGGGGACGAACGCCACCGCCGCGGCCAGCGCCAGCGCCCCAACCTGGACCGCGGTCTGCACGCCCCCGAGACCGCCGACCAGACCCCAGATCGAGAACGGCGACTCCCGGGTGCCCTGGTAGGCCACGGTGCGCTGCCAGAACAGCGCGGCGCCGCCGTCCAGCAGCACCGGCGCGAACGCGATCGCCGCGGCCGCCACGAAGCCCGCGCAGAACAGCGCCAGGCAGCGGCCGGTCCCCGAGCGTTGAGCCCGGGGCCGGTAGAGGCCGAACAGGGGCGCGAGCGCGAGGGGGGCGAACTTGGTCAGAGCCGCCAGGGCCACGACGGCGCCGCGGGCGGCGGGGCGCCCGGCCACAACCAGGGCGGCCACCAGCAGGACCGAGACCAGCGAGTCGTTGCTGTTGGAGTTCGCTGCGAACAGCGTGAACGGGTACGCGGCCCAGGCGTAGGCCAGCGCGATCCCCAGCGTCGGCCCCCTGATGCGGCGGCCGAGCACCAGCAGCAGCAGCATGGTCAGGAGGTCGAACGCCACTGCCGCGCCGTGGGCCGCCGGCAGATCGTCCCAGCGCCCACTCCAGGGCCAGATTCGCTCGAACGGGACGTATGCGTAGTAGACGAAGGGACCGTACGTGTCCCCGTGTCCGTTGTCGCGCGGGAAGTTGTGGTAAATCCGCTCGCCGTGGACGAGGCGGTTCGCGCCGATGACTCCCGCGTAGCCGACGTCGATCACGTTCGAGTTGACGACGTTGAGGCCGACGCGAAAGCCGATCAGGAAGACGAGCGCGACCGCAAGCCACGACGCCGGCACCATCACCGCCGGTCGCGCCGGCGCGGTGGCATCGGGGTCCCGCGCCCGGACGCGCGCGATCTGGACCATGCGGACCAGGAGGTACAGGAGCGGCGGATACGCGAGCGGGACCGAGGCGCCGATGTTCCCGTGGCTGAAGAAGGCCAGCGAGACCGAGAAGCCGGTCAGTGCCAGGAGGTCGAGATGGCGAAGGCACAGCAGCCGGCGGCGGTCCACGAAGGGGGCGACGAACAACAACAGCAGGGGGATCCACACGTACAGGGCGGTCGCTTGCCGGCCGAAGGCGCCGGGGTAGCCGCGCGCCATCGTCCAGGCGACCTGGAAGCCGCTCCAGGACTCCAGCACCGCGCCGCTGCGGTCGTCGATCAGCACCTGGGCGACCTCCTGGCGCTGTGACGACGCCTGGCCCCGGCGCGGAGCGGTGAAGTAGGAGACCTGCCAGCGCCGCGGCCCCTTCGTGTAGGCCGTGGGGGTGGCACCGGGATGGCGGCGCAGCGTCGCCACCACGGTCGGATCTCGTGCGGCGATCCGCAGCACGTCCCGCGCCGAGCGGATGTGTCCGGGCGGCGGACGGTCCTGGCTGGCGGGGGTGACCAGCCGATTGGGATCGGTCGCCACTCCCCGGTGAGCGGCCGTGCCGCTGGTCGAGCCTGCCGCCCGGCTCCCGGCCCCCGCGGCGAGGGCCGCGGTGGGGAGCCCGAGCGCGCAGGCCGCGGCCAGGACGGCCGCGGCCGCCTTCGGGCGCCGAGACGCAGGCTCGTGTTCGCCGCGCGGGCTCAGAGGCCGAAGTGTGCCCGCACCATCGGCTCCACGTCGCGCACCGACCACTGGGTTCGAGCCGAGGGCGACGGGCCGCCGCCGGACCACAGCAGCGGGCACAGCGAGTCGTCGCGATGGAGGGAGCCATGGCTGCCGCCCCCGAGGTGCCCGGCGCCGCCCCAGTCGACGAACTCGAATCCGGGCGCCGCCGAGAGCAGCACGTCTCCCGCGTTCGGGCAGTGCAGCGCCGACCAGGCGCGTCCGAGCGGGTCGGGGTAGTCATCGCTGACCAGGACGCCGTCCTCCAGGCGCGCGCCGACCACCTCCAGGTCGCCCGCCACACGCCACCGCTCGCCGCGCAGGTCGGCGACCTCGCCGGCCGGCGCGAAGCGCAGACGCCCGGCGTCGCCCGCGATCACCGCCTCTCCGTTCTGCCGCCACAGGGCGTGGTCGACGGCGTCGGACTCCAGCGCCGCCTCCACCACGTCGTCCACCACGCCGGCGCGCAGGTCCGGGTGCAGCGCGTACACCATCGCCGCCCGCTGGCCGGGGCACAGCGCCACCTCCGCCTCCTCGGGCACCGGGTCGTCGGGTCTCAGCACCCGCCAGCCCGAGACCAGGTCCTCGAGCAGGATGGGCGAGTCGACCTGCGAGTGGGCGTGGTCGGCCAGCACGATCAGCGCGTGCTCGGACAGGAATTTCTCGCTCCCCCCGCCCGCCTCCATCACCCGTTCGAGCTGGCGGTCGGCGAGCTCCACCGACGTGAGCTGGGCCTCCGGTCCGCGCCGGTGCGACCAGGCGTCGTTGTCGGGCAGCGAGAGGAGCAGGAAGTCGAACAGGTCGTGCTCTACCAGGTAGGCGCCCACGCAGCCCGCGTGCGCGTCCCGGGCGCCCGGCAGCCCCAGCTGGGAGCGGCACCCGGTCGGGCGCGAGGCGAACAGGTCAGCGTAGAACAGCTCCTGCGGGCCGTAGACGGCGTGGCGGAACAGCGTCGCCCCCACCAGCCGGGCCAGCGCGCTCTCCGCGCTGACCGCGTGGCGGTGGCGCCCCCGGTACACCATGAACGTGGTACCCGCCGTGCGCAGGCCGGCGTCGTCCAGCGACTCGAACAGGGTGGGCGTGCGGCGGGAGAGGTGCGCGAGGTTGAGGTTGTAGATCGTGTCGGTGAGCGAGCGCTGGATCCCGAACGCCCGGGTGGCCGGGAGGCTCGAGCCGTATTCCACGTAGCGCGCCTCGCCGCGGTGGAACCAGTTCATCGCCGGGATCCCGTGCCGGTCGGGACCCACGCCGGTGGCGATCGTGGAGGTGCAGACCGGCGTCACCGACGGGAACGCCGACACGCAGTCATCGACGTAGACGCCCCGCTCCATCACGCGGGCCAGCGCCGGCGTCCGCCCGTCCTTCACCCCGCGCGCGAGGATCTCCGGCCGCAGGCCGTCGATCACCGCCAGGATCAGCTTCTTGGCGAAGCCCCGCCTCGCCGTGCCGCCGCGGCCGCGCCTGGCGCTCACCGCAGGATGCGCAGGCCGGCGTACTTGCGCTCGTCGCGCCGGCGCCCGCGCACCAGCAATACCACCGCCGCCGCGAGCGCCAGCAGCGACACCGGGGGGACCAGCACGGCCGCGGCGGCGAGGGCCAGCGCCAGCCCCTCCAGGTAGATGACCAGCGCCGCGCGCGCCTCGGAGTCCAGCCGGGCGGCGGCGCGGCCGAACAGGTTGCGCGCCGCCGCCTGCGCAAGGGCGGCGCAGGCGACTCCGGCCACCAGTCCGGGCCAGGCGAGCCTCCCCTCGTCGGCCAGCGAGCCGGCGAACTCCAGGGCGCCCACCCCGATGCCCACGCCGCCCACCGTCGCCGCGAGGGCGCCGGGGCCCAGCGCCGGTCCGCCGCGGCGGCGCTCGATCACCGTCACCACCACCAGGCCGATCGCCGCCGCCAGCATGAAGGCCGGCCTCTCCAGGAACGCGTAGTCGGTGCCGTCGAAATCGAGCCCTCGGGCGCCACCCGCCAGGGCGCCCGCGAGCAGGACCGGGAGGAAGGGACGCACGCCGCAGGCCGCGGCCAGGCCGGCTCCCTGGCAGATGACTAGGAAGGTGTCCATGTAGCGTTGAGGGCCGCATGACCTTAGACGACGGGCCCAGGAACCCCGGCCTGCCCGGCGAACGCTCTCCGATGGGCCAACGGCGGCGCTCCACAAGCCGGGACCTCGAGCGTTACGCGGCCCTGTTCGCCGAGCGAACGAAGGTCATGAAGTCCTCCGCGATGCGTGACCTGATGGCGATCACCGAGCGCGACGACGTGATCTCGCTGGCCGGCGGCCTGCCGGACACCTCGACCTTCCCGCCCGACTCCTATGCCGCGCTGATGAAGACGGTCGCCGCCGAGTCCTGCGCCCGGGCGCTCCAGTACGCCCCCACCGAGGGGCTCGAGGTCGTCAAGCGTTGCATCGTCGAGGTCATGGCCGCGGAGGGCATCGGCGGGATCGATTCCGAGCACCTGCTGGTGACGAGCGGCGGTCAGCAGGTCATCGACCTGGTGTGCAAGACGCTGATCGACCCGGGCGACGTGATCGTGGCCGAGGCCCCGACCTACCCGGGCGCCGTTCCCGCCTTCTCGGCCTACCAGGCCGAGGTGGTGCAGGTCGAGACGGATCGCGACGGGATGCGGGTGGAGGAGCTCGAGGACAGGCTCGACCGCCTGGAGTCGGCCGGCAGGCGGCCCAAGTTCGTGTACACGATTCCCAACTTCCAGAACCCGGCCGGCGTGACCATGTCGCTGCCACGGCGCGAGCGGCTGGTCCGGATCGCCCATCGCCGCGAGCTGCTCGTCCTGGAGGACAACCCGTACGGGCTGCTGCGCTACGAGGGCGATCCCGACCCCACCCTGCGCGAGCTCGACGGGGGCGAGTTCGTCATCTACCTGGGGACGTTCTCCAAGATCCTCTCGCCCGGGATCCGCCTGGGCTGGGCCGAGGCGCCCCGGCCCGTTCTGGAGAAGATGAACATCGGCAAGCAGGCGGCCGACCTGTGCTCGTCGTCGATGACCCAGCACTTCGTCGCCGCCTACTTCGACCAGGGGCGCTGGCAGGAGTACCTGCGCTCGCTGACCGAGATCTACCGGCGCCGTCGCGACACGATGCTCGACGCGCTCGCCGAGCACTTCCCGGCGCAGGCCACCTGGACGCACCCGCAGGGCGGGCTGTTCATCTGGGCGACGATGCCCGACTACATCGACACCACCGACCTGCTGGCCAGGGGGCTGTCGGAGAACGTGGCCTTCGTCCCCGGACGGGCGGCCTACCTAGATGGCCGGGGCGGCTCCTCGATGCGGCTCAACTTCTCGGGCGTCAGCGACGACGACATTCGTGAGGGCGTGCGCCGCATCGGCAAGGTGTTGCGCGAGCAGGTCGGCCTGTACGGCACCCTGACCGGCGTCCAGCCGGCGGCGCGCCCGGCGGCGCCGGCGCCGGCTCCGCCCGACCCGGCGCTCGTCGACGTGCTGCAGCTGCCGCGCCGGCGGCGCGGTGGCGCGGGGCGGGCCGGCGGCGGGGCGTGAGCCGGGTCGCGGTGCTCAAGGGCGGGCGCTCGCTGGAGCGCCAGGTCTCGCTGCGCTCGGGGGCGCGGGTCGAGGATGCCCTGCGGCGCCTGGGGCACGAGGTTATCCCGATCGACGTCGGCGCCGACCTGGTCGAGCGACTCCGGGCGCAGGCCCCCGACGTCGCCTTCGTCGCACTCCACGGGCGCGACGGCGAGGACGGGACCGTGCAGGAGCTGCTCGAGCTGCTCGACGTCCCCTACACCGCCTCGGGCGTGTCGGCCTGCATCCGCTGCATGGACAAGGTCCTGGCCAAGCACGCGGTCCGCGACGCCGGCCTGCCCACGCCCGACTTCTACGCGTTCAACGAGACCGCGTTCAAGGAGCTGGGCGCGGCCGGCGCCCTGCCCGAGATCGAGGCGCGCCTGGAGTTCCCGATCGTGGTCAAACCGGCCGGGCAGGGGTCGGCGCTGGGGATCAAGTTCGCACGTACGCCGGCCGACGTGCCGGCCGCCCTGGTCGCCGCGTTCTCCTACGACACCAAGGTGCTGCTCGAGCGCCACGTGTCGGGTCGAGACCTGGCGGTGTCGGTGGTCGACCTCGACGAGGGGCCGACCGCGCTCCCGGTGGTCGAAGCCGTCCCTCGAGACGAGGACTTCTACGACTTCGAGGCCCGCTACGAGATCGGCCGCACCGACTTCGTCTGCCCGGCGCAGCTGCCGGGCGACGCGGCCGGACGCGCCCAGGAGCTCGCGCTCGAGGTCTACCGGCTGCTGGGCTGCTACGGGTTCGGACGGGTGGACCTGATGCTCGAGGACACCGGCGACCTCCAGGTGCTGGAGGCCAACTCGATCCCCGGGCTCACGGAGACGTCCTTGCTGCCACAGGCGGCCGAGGCGGCGGGGATCGAGTTCGACGCGCTGATCGAGCGGATCCTGGACAGCGCGCTGACCCGGACCGCGGCCTAGGCCTCGCCGCCCGCGAAGTCCTCGGGCGTGACGTTCTCGAGGAAGTCCTTGAACTTCTCCACGACCTCCTCGGTGTCCTCGACCTCGTGCTCGAACTCGATCGCCGACTCGGAGATGACGTCCTCGGCGGCGAAGATCGGGGCGCCCGCGCGGACCGCCAGCGCCAGCGCGTCGCTGGGCCTCGAGTCGATCTCCAGCTCGCGGCCGTTGACCTGCAGGGTTATCGACGCGTAGAAGGTGTTCTCGCGCAGCTCGGTGACCGCCACCCGGGTGCAGGAGACGTCGAGCTCGGACAGCATGTCCGACACCAGGTCGTGGGTCATCGGGCGCGGCGTGGAGGCTCCCTGGAGCTTCATCAGGATGGCCGCGGCCTCCGGGTGGCCGATCCAGATGGGCAGGAACTTGTTGGAGTCGACGGTCTTCAGCAGCACGATCGGCTGCTTGCCGACCATGTCGAAGCTGACGCCGTAGATGACCATCTCCTGCACGAACCAGGCTCCCTCGGGCGGTGGGGCCAGAGTATAGGCGGGCGGGCAGCACGGATCGGAGGGCACGACGCCCGTCTTGACCGGCGCTGGGGCGATCAGCGATGGCCTGTTAGGTGGCGGGTGGGCCGGGTACTTCAGTCGCCAGCCGAGGTCGAGACTCTCAAGGAGGCCGTGATGGGTAGCGAGGAAACCGGGCAGGTCACCGGCACCAAGGACAAGGACTACAACCTGCTCTGGTTCACCGAGCAGTGCCTCAACAACGTCCTGCGCTTGGAGACCTACATCCAGGACGCGCAGCGGGACGGCGACGACGAGGCGGCCGACCTGTTCCGCCGCGCCCAGGAGGCCAGCCGCCGCGGCGGGGAGCAGGGCAAGCAGCTGCTGCGCCAGCGCCTCGCGGGCTGAGCGCCCGCCAGCTGAGCGCTCGACCCGAGCCTCAGAGGTCCGAGCCCCTGCCGCGTGACCTGCGGGCCTCGAAGGCGCCGATGTCGCAGTGCTTGCGCTGCGGGCGGCGGACCAAGCGCTGGTCGTCACGCTCGTCGTCGAGGTTGGTCTCGGCGCAGCCCATGTCTTCGGGGAATCCGTTGCCGTAGACGTAGGGGTAGACGCTCCCGAACCCGGCGTCGATCAGCGTCCAGTGCAGCTTGCGATCCTTGCCGCGATCGATCGCCGGGCTGCCCCGCCGCAGGGCACGGGTGAGGCTGAAGTTGCCGTTGTCCCTCAGCCCCAACAGCCTGGGATCGGTCCTCTTCAGGTCGCTGGGCCGGTCGAAGTGGCAGCTGTGGCCGCTGTCGAGGTTGTGCCCGCGGTCGTCGTAGGTCCCGCCGCCATCGCAGTTATGGCGCGAGCCGTAGGCCACGATGGTGTTGAGGAACGCCGTGTAGGCGTCGTTCCACAGGTTGGCGCCGGTGGGCGCCCGGTTGCTGGCCAGCGTGACGTTGTCCAGGTACTCCGAGGAGGAGTCGTTGAAGATGCCGCCCCCGCGACCGCCCGGCGCCCGGTTGCCGGTGACCGTGTCGTTGGCCCAGTAGTCGGTGCCGAAGGCGTAGAAGCCGCCGCCGTCGCCGCCCTGGCCCACCGAGTTGTGGGCGATGGTGCCGCGCGTCAGCGTGTTGGTCGCCCCGTCCACGAAGATTCCGCCGCCGTGGGCTCCGCCGTGTGGCGCCCTGTTCTCGTGGACCTCGAAGCCGAAGAAGAAATACGTGCCCGACAGGTAGATGCCGCCGCCACCGTCTCCCTTGGCCTTGTTGTGGTTGAACTTGACCCAGTGGAACCAGTCGGTATCCCCGTTGGCGAACATTCCGCCGCCCCTGTCCTCCGCGATGTTGTCCTTGACGTACATGTGCTTGACGTCGTAGAGCGTGTTGCCCTGGAAGAAGATCCCACCGCCGTCGCCGCAACAGTCGCTCTCCTCGGTCCCCAGGGCGCGGTTGCCCTTCACGTCGACCTGGATCATGTGGGTGATCGTGTCGCCGAACATGTAGAGCCCGCCACCGTTCGCCCTGGCCTTGTTGTGGTTGGTGGTGACGTGGTTGAACTTGTAACACGTACAGGAGAGGTTGATCCCGCCGCCGTCACGGCCGTTGTTGCGCCACGCCGCGACATGGGTGACGAGCAGGGTTCCGTTGAGCAACATGCCGCCGCCATCTCCCTCCGAGAAGCCTCCCGTTGGGTTGCCATTCTTGACGCCGATTCCCGTCAGCAGGCAGTAGTCCCCGTAGTCGGGAAAGTGCTTCGGCGGCGGCTTGCATCCGAAGGTGTTCGGGTGCAGCTCCAGCCCACGATCCTTGGCCCTGCGGGCGTCGATGACCGCCTTGAAGGGTCCGGCGCCGACCAGGCTGACCTTGCCGTCGAGGTCGATGTCGCCACACGATTCGTCGTCTCCGCACGAGTCGGAGGGGATGGTCAATTTGTAGAGGCCCTTCGGGACCTTGATCGTGTCGATGCTGTCCTTGTCGGAGTTGGCCTCCTGGCTGGCGGCGCGCAGCGTGCACTGCTTGCCGGACTTGTTGAGGTCGGCGTCGCAGCGCCCGTCGCCGATGTTGGCGTCCACCTTGTCGCGGCGGTTGTTGACCTTGAACGTCGTGGCCGAGGCGCTGTCGACCCAGCCGGCGAACAGCAGCGCCAGCGCCACCGACGCGAGCACGGCAGCGCGTCTCGGCCGACGAGTTACCGGCTGGCCCGCGAGCGCCTGCACGTCACGGAGTTCGCGAGACATCGTGTCTCCCCTCCCCCGACAGTTCCCTACTCCGACCCCCCGATCGGCCACATCATAAGGCGGCTATACCCGGAAGCCGCAAGTGCCAGCCGAGGGCACGCGCGGTCCGGGGCGCGAGCTGACCGCGAGCCTGTTCACCCGCCCCCCTGGAATCCGCGGCCGCGCACCGTAGACGCTGTCGCGGCGAAGAACGACGGTTTTGGCCGCGGTGATCCCCTCCACCTCGCCGAGCAAGGACGGCGACGAAGAGATCCTCGCTTGCGCTAACCCTGGGAGTAGCTCAGCAGCCGCATGTACAGGCTGGCGGCCGGCCGGACCTGCCAGTGAAGCGGGCCACCCAGGAGGTAGGCGCCCGCGCGCCTGGGGGTGACTGCCACGCCCTCCGGTTCGAGGTTGAGTGTCGACCTGCGCACGCTCGTCACGGTGCTCGGCCCGGGGCTCGCGATGGACGGCGCGCCGCCGGGCGGCGTGGTGACCTCGTAGGAGACCAGCTGGAAGAAGGTCCCGCGGTTCAGGGAGAGCAGCAGGCGATAGTTCCCCAACCGCGGCGATGGCGACGCGGCGGCACCGGTGACTCCGGCGCTCGGGACGACCGAGCCGAGGTCGCGACCCAGCAGGCCCGGCGCGGTCCCGGCACTCTGGTGCGCCGCCGTCACCGGGTTGACGTCGGTCGCGCGGTAGGCCAGCAGGTGCGTGCCGGCCGAGGTCCAGATCCAGCGACCGTCCGGCGAGCTCTCGGCCCAACCTGCTTTCACGATCTGCGAGGGGTCGAGGAGCACGCGATAGACCACGGCCAGGGTCCGGGGGTCGGCCACGCCGATCGCCGCCCGGCGGCAGGTGTTGCCGCCCCGGCGCGGGTAGTAGCACTCCAGCGGGGCCAGCAGGCGCCGGCGCACCGGATCGAAGCCGAGGTCGCCGATGTGGTTGAAGCGCTCGGGGCCGGACGGGATGGCGGCGAAGCGGGCGCCGCTCCGGCGCAGCCGGGAGTCGGTCCGAAACAGGCCCGAGTTGGTGGGCGAGGTCACCCCGGAGAAGAACCAGCTCCCCAGGCGGGCGTCATAGGCCACGCCCTGGTTGTAGAAGATCGACGTGGCCCGTACCGAGACCAAGCGTCGGGCGGCGACCGCCGGCGCCGGTGGCGGGGCGATCGCGATGGCGGCGAGCGTGAGCGGGACCGCGACCGTCACCCGGCGGGCGCCGGCGCGCAGCCATGAAGATCCGGCCCTCGGGCCTGAAGGCCGGAGCCGTCGCGACGCAGCGCGGCGAGCACCCATCAGATCACCGCGCCGACCCTACCTCGCCCTGCGGAGGCCCAGGGAAACCCGGTAGTGTCGCCACCGGTATGAGCCGCTTCGGGCAGCGGGCACGGGGATCGCGAAGGCGCCGGCGAGCGAGTCTGCGGCGGCTGCCGGCGGCTGCGTGCGCGGTGGCCGCGGCCGCGGTCTGGATGCTGGCGGGCGGGGCTGCAACCGCGTTCGCGGGCGAGGCCTCCTGTGCCGACGGCGCCGTCTCGTTCACCTCGCGATCGCCGCAGATCAACCACGTGGTAGTGGTCTACAGACCGGGCGCGCTGACCGTCACCGACGTCGTTCCCATTCGCAACGACGGTGGGCTGGACTATCCCAACCCCGCCGACCGGCGCACCGTGCGCTGCCGCTCGTTCTCCTTCGACCTGGCGATCAATCTGGGACCGGGGAACGACACGCTCGTCGTTCGCTATGTCGGACAGGCGCCGAACTGCCGCGATCGGCACCTCAACCGGTTCTATGACGGGCCGGGCAACGACACGCTCGTGGTGGGGACCGGCGCCAACACCTGGTTCAACGGGATCGGCAATGACACCTATCGCGGGGCATGCTCACCCGACATCGCCCGACCCGGACCCGGCAACGACCGCATCTACGGCGGTGCCGGGAACGACCTCCTGTCCGGTGGCACGGGCAACGATCTGCTGTTCGGCGGGCCGGGGTTCGATCGTCTGTTCGGCGGGCCCGGCTTCGACCGGCTCGACGGCCTGGCGCGCGACGTGCACGTGGGCTGAGCGGCCAGGACTCCGGCAGGAGGGCAGGATTCGCGCCCGCGTCGGCGAACAGACGCGTCGTGCTGCGTCGCGTCTCGATCACATGCATTGTCGCCGCCGGGCTGGGCGCCTCCCTGATCGCCGGCTGCGGCGACGGCGGCAGCAAGACCTTTCGCGCGCTGACTGGGCGTCCACACCTGACGGTGCTTGACCTCGGTCCGCGTGGAAAGAGCGGCGGGGACCTGTACGTGTACGACAACTCGCTGCTCGACGCCCACGGGCACGTCATCGGCCGCGTGCGCGGCATGAGCGTCTCCATCAAGCTCGAGCACGGCGCCGAGACCGCCCAGGGGATGCTGACCTACGAGTTCGGCCCGGGCAACTCGATCGTCGTCGGCGGCCTGAGCCAGCGCTCGCTGCGAGGACAGTTCACCCTCGTCAACCGGCGATTCGTCCGCCCCGTGCTGGGCGGGACGGGCAAGTACGCCGGTGCCAGCGGCGTCGTGGTCGTCAAGCGCCGTCCCGACGGGCGCTACGAGTCGGAGTTCCGGCTCCAGGACTGACCGAGCGGGCGCTGGGAGCGCCCGTCACGGCAGATCGCGTGTGGGGCCGGGCGCGTGCCCTTCGCTCGGAGAGCATCGTTGCGGAACCCCGATTCCAGGATTCGGTTCGAGCTGGCCAAGCGTGCCGGGGCGGCGATGTCGGCCGGCTAGGCCGCGCCTACACATGACGATGGCGAGCTAGCCGCCGGCCGCTCGCACGGCCTCCTCGCGACCGGAGTGCACCTCCATCCGAACCGCCTTGCCGCCACGGACAGTCCAGAGGTGGGCAAGCCGCTCGTCGATCGGCACGCCGCTCTCCCGCCCCGTCCCCCGGAAGCGGAACACTACGACCACCCGGTCGCCGACCTCGATGAACTCCTCCGGTGCCACGTCGAGCTCCTGGAACGCCTCCTGGCTTACCCGCAGCGAGCGCAGGACACCTTCATGACCGCGATACACCTGCGGATCAGGCGCCTGGGGCCGGTCATGGACCTCGATCTCGGGGTGGTGGAGTGCGAGCGCGCTGTCGGTATCACCAGCTCGGAAGCGGTCGTAAATCGCGCGCACCAGCTCAGCGTTTGAATGGGACATGGTTCGAAGTCTCCGGCGACATCGTGCGGCCAGCATTGCCTCTCCGGCCCAATAACGGCCGGGCGTGGGCGCTCGTCTTCCTGAGCCATCGGTCAGGCCACTGTGGGGCCTCGATCTCACCAAATCCGTGGGGTTTGCGCGCATCAACGAACAGCCCGTGCTGCACGACCCGGCCCATGCGCGGGTTACCCCTCATCGGGGCCTCCGGCTAGAACCGCCTCAGACGAGCCCGGAGCTTCTGCATCCCGACCATGGCGCGCGCGGCGGCGCTTCCACGCTCGGGCAGCAGCCCCAGCTGCCGGAGGACATCGGCCATGTCGAACACGATCCGCAGCCGGACGACCTTGCCGTCGCGGTACTCGTGGAAGTCGACACCCTCGTACTTGATCCGCTTGCCCGTCGCGCGGATACCGGGCGGGTCGATCGGCCCGCTGTTGGTCATGTGGCAGCGCCACCAGAACGCCGCCCGCGGACCGTCGGACGCGACGAGGGGACCCCCCACGCGCTCGACGCTGAAGGCGGGGAAGGCGCGCCAGGTGAAGTCGAGCAACTCGCGGACCTGGGCGTGGCCACGCATGGTCTGCGGCCAACCCGAGTCGTCGTAGACGATGTCGTCTGTCATCAGCTCGAGCACCCGCTCGGGCTGGTACGAGTTCCAGCCCGCAATCCATCGATCCACGAACTCCTCGACCCACTCGGTGGTGTGGGTCTCTCCTGCTGTGGTGGTCTCCGCCATCTCACCCTCCGGTTGCTCGTCGTAGGGTCAGGCCCTTCCGCTCGGCGAGTCAGGCGCCACGAGGGACCGCTGATCGCGCCTCTGCGCACATCGTTCAACCGATATACCCTATAGTTCAGAATATAAACTCCATGCCTGAGCATCGCTACCAGCACTACTGCGCGCTGGCCCGCGCGCTCGACGTAGCCGGCGATCGGTGGACCCTGCTGATCGTCCGCGAGCTCGCGCCAGGCCCGCGGCGATTCACCGACCTGATCGACGGTCTGGCGGGAATCAGCCGCAAACTGCTCACCGACCGGCTGCGTGCCCTCGAAGGCGAAGGGATCGTCGCCCGCCGCGAGCTCGCGCCGCCCGCCGCCCGGCAGGTCTACGAGCTGACGGACGATGGACGTGATCTAGCGCACGCGATGGCCCCGCTAATCGCTTGGGGAGTCAGGCGCATCGGCGAGCGCAAGCCGACCGAAAGCTTTCGGGCGCGCTGGCCGGCGGTGGGGATGGCGGGCTTGGCTGACCGGGAGGCCGCCAAGGGCGTCCGGGAGACCTACCAGTACGTGGTCGGCGAGGCGGCTTTTTACTTCACGGTCGACGACGGGTCGATCTGGCTTCGTGACGGGCGGGCCCAGGATCCCGCCGTCACCACGACCACCGACGAGAAGACGTGGGCAGACATAGCCTCCGGGAAGATCAGCTTCTCGTCGGCGACGGCCACGGGCGCGCTGAGCGTTGCCGGCGACCCGCAGGCTTTCAAGCGCCTGCGGAAGATCTTCTCCCGCAACCACATGCTCGCGCAGGCGGAAGCGACCATACGCAATCCCGGTGGGCCGGATTGAAGTCGCATCGGCGGGCTCTTGGCCGAACGGCTCCCGGCCATCCGGCACCAACCCGCCGACGGTCCCGTCAGCATGCCGACCGCCTCGGCGGTCCCGCTTCTCGAAAATACGATCCGGGCATGAGCTCGGACCGCTATCCCCCCATCTCGGATTACGCGTTGGTGGCGGACTGCCACGCCGCGGCCCTCGTGTCGCGCTCCGGCTCCATCGATTGGTGCTGTCTGCCGCGGTTTGACTCCGGCAGCTGCTTCGGACGGCTGCTCGACCGCCGGCGCGGCGGCTACTGCTCCATCGATCCGGTCGAGCCGGTCGAGGAGTCCCACCGTGAGTACCTCGGGCCCACGATGGTCCTGGGGACCAGGTTGCGAACCTCCACCGGGCAGGTTCGCATCCTGGACCGCTTCACCATGCGCCGAGGCGGCGCCCGCCGGCCGCGGCGGGAGCTGCTGCGGGTGGTGGAGGGCGAGCGCGGCGATGTCGCGCTGGACATCCGGATCGTCCCGCGATTCGACTACGGCGAGGTCCGGCCCTGGCTGAGGCGCCACGCGGACCGGACCTGGAGCGCGATCGGCGGCGACGACGGCCTGGTCGTCACGGGCGACGTGGAGTTGGAGGCGACCGAGCACGGGCTCGTCGGGTCGGCGACGGTGAGCTGCGGCGAGCGCGCACGCCTGTCGCTGAGCTTCCGCGCGCCCGAGCTGGTCGACGTCGAGCCCCCCGAGCCGTCCGAGTCCGCGCAGCTCGACCGTCGGCTGGAGGAGACGCTTCGCTGGTGGCGGCGCTGGGCGCGGCGCGCCCGGATCCAGGGGCCGGAGGCCGCCGGCGCGCTGCGCTCGGCGCTGGTTCTGAAGGCGCTCACCTACGCTCCCACGGGAGCGGTCGCCGCGGCGCCCACCACGTCACTGCCCGAGGCGCCGGGGGGCTCTCGCAACTGGGACTACCGCTACAGCTGGATCCGCGACGCGGTCTTCGGCGTGCGCTCGTTGGCCGAGCTCGGGTACGAGGCCGAGGCCGATGGCTTCCGACGCTTTGCCGAGCGCAGCGCCGCAGGTCACGCGGACGAGCTGCAGGTCGTCTACGGCGTCGGCGGTGAACGGCGCGTGACCGAGCTCGAGCTCCCCCACCTCGAGGGTTACCGGGGGGCCCAACCGGTCCGGATCGGCAATGCCGCCACGGGACAGCTGCAGCTCGACGCCTACGGGGAGCTGCTCAACCAGACATGGCGATGGTTCCGGCGTGGCCACGAACCGGACGAAGACGACTGGGGATTTCTCTGCGACATGGTCGAGGTCGCGGTCCGACGCTGGCGGGAGCCCGACTGCGGGATCTGGGAGTGGCGGGGTGCGCCGCGGCACTTTGTTCATTCCAAGGCGCTGTGCTGGGCGGCGATCGACCGGGGTCTGCGACTCGCCAGGGAGTCCGGTCATCGAGCGCCGGTACGGCGCTGGCAGCGCGCACGGCGCGAGATCCGGGCGGCCGTCGAGCGGGACGGCTACGACTCCGGCCGTGGAGTCTTCGTCCAGGCCCTCGGGCGGCGCGAGCTGGATGCCGCACTCCTGCTGCTGCCGGTCACCGGGTTCGTCGATTGGGAGGACGAGCGGATGGTGCGCGGTCCGGGAGCAGCTCGCCGACGATGGGCTGCTGCGACGCTACGTCGAGGACGAGCTCGAGGGAAGCGAGGGGGCGTTCCTGGCATGCTCGTTCTGGCTGGCCGAGTGCCTCGCGCGCCAGGACCGTCGGCAAGAGGCGCGGCGCGTCTTCGACCGCGCCTCCTCGACCGCCTATGACGTCGGACTGTTCTCCGAGCAGTTCGACACCGGCCGCGATGAGATGCTCGGAAACCTTTCCCACATCGCCGCGGCGGTCGCCCTGGCGAGAGCAGAGGGCGACTGAACCTGGGGCTGTGGGCCAATCGTGGCCCTCAGGCACAGGAACCCCCGCCGGAGCG
>JBJMKZ010000023.1:0-190213 GCA_045805565.1 Solirubrobacteraceae bacterium
GGAAGTGATCCGTGAGATGCCTGGCCGTCCACCCATCGATGAGCCTGACCGCCTGCAACCTGGCCCGCGGGACGCGAGGGTCCCCGAGCCGGGCGCGGTCGTACGACGTGTTCACCAGGCTGGTGATCACCGCGGCCGGCGTGCCCGCGGCGGCGACCCGCCCCACGATGTCGGCCTCGAAGAGGACCGTGTGGAGGACCTCCGGCTGCTCGGCGCGAACGATCCGGCGGAGCTCGAGCGTCCACGACGGGAGCCGGCGACCGTGCAGGAAGCGAACGTCGAAGCTCTCGGCCAGGACCTCATGGAGGATGCCCTCGCGCACGGGCTCGAGACAGACCACGACCGGATCCACTCCTCCGCGCCTCAGGTGTGGGAGCGCCTCGGCCAGCGAGCGTTCGGCTCCTCCGGCGCCGAGCCCGTTGATGACGAACAGGACCTTCACGTCCGCAGCCGTTGCGTACAGTTACCGGCCTGCGGCGCACTGGGATGAGCACACGCTCCGCCGAGCCCGGGAGCGACGGGCCGCCCGCCCGGCTGCGAGCTACGGTGCGGCGCCTCCTCAATGTGACCGAGGGCGAGGAGATTGTCAGGCCGGCCCCGCCGGTCGCGGTCCGGGAGATTTTCCGAACCTTCTGGCCCTACGCCCGCTCCTACCGCGTCTGGATCGCGGTGAGCGTGGTCCTGATCGCGGTCGCACCCGCGATCCAGGGGGCGAAGCTGTTCATGATCAAGGTGATCGTCGACGGCGTGCTCGTCCCGCGCGACATCGGTCCGTTCCTGTGGATTGCCCCCACGCTCCTGGCTCTCACGCTGGCGGGAGGGGTGGTGTCGTTCCTCGACGGCTACCTGTCGACGTGGGTGGGCCAGCGGTTCCTGCTGTCGCTGCGGGCGAGCTTCTTCCGTCACCTTCAGACGCTCTCGCTCGACTTCTTCGAGCGCCGACGGCTCGGCGACGTCGTCTCGCGTCTCACCAGCAACATCGCCGCAATTGAGAGCTTTGTCATCTCCGGTGTCGCCCAGCTCATCTCGTCGCTCGTCACACTCGTCTTCTTCGCCGGCGCCCTCTTTTACCTGGAGTGGCGACTCGCACTGGCCGCGCTACTGGGAGCGCCGGTCTTCCTCATCCTCGTCCGCGCTTTCTCACGTCGCATCAGGCAGGCGGCGCGAGAACGGCATCGTCGCAGCGGATCGATGGCCGCGATCGCGGAGGAGGCCCTCTCCAACGTCGCGCTGGTCCAGGCCTACAACCGCCAGGACACGGAGACCGAGCGCTTGGAGCGAGAGAACCGCGGGATCTTCGATGCGGAGATGGTGGTCACACGGCTGAAAGAGCTGTTCTCGCCGCTGACCGACGTGGTGCAGGTGCTGACCGCCATTGCCGTGCTCGCCCTCGGGACCAGGGAGCTGGCCGCCGGACGGATCTCGCTGGGCGGACTGCTGCTCTTCGTCGCCTACCTGAACCAGCTCTACGCGCCGCTGCGGGCCCTAAGCCGCCTGTCCAACACGATCCACTCCGCCTCGGCTAGCGCCGAGCGGATCATCGAGTGCTTCGAGGAGCAGCCCGGCATCAGGGACCGGGCCGGCGCCGTCCCGCTGCGCCGCGCCCGCGGCGTCGTCGAGTTCGACGCGGTCACGTTCCGCTACCCGGGCGCGACGCGGGACGCGGTCGCCGACGTGTCGTTCCGGGTGGAGCCCGGTCAGACGCTCGCCCTGGTCGGACGCAGCGGCGCGGGGAAGTCGACGCTCGCCAAGCTGCTCCTGCGCTTCTACGACCCGAACTCGGGGGCGGTCCGCGTCGACGGCGTCGACCTGCGCGACCTCCGGCTTCGCTCGCTGCGCGACAACGTCGCGCTGCTGATGCAGGAGACGCTGATCTTCGACGGGACGGTCGCCGAGAACATCGCCTACGGCCGGCCGGGCGCGACACCGCAGGAGATCGCCGCGGCGGCAGAGGCGGCAGACGCGCACGAGTTCGTCAGCGCCCTCCCGGGTGGCTACGACACGTTCGTCGGCCAGAAGGGCCGGCGGCTGTCCGGTGGACAGCGGCAGCGAATCGCGATCGCACGCGCCCTGATCCGGGACACGCCCATCCTGATCCTCGACGAGCCGACCGCCGGCATCGATGGGGAGTCGGGCGCGCGCATCCTCGACCCGCTGCGCCGGCTCATGAGCGAGCGGACGACGATCGTGATCTCGCACAACCTGCTGACGGCGCGCGACGCCGAATGCATCGTCGTGCTGGAGGAGGGTCGCGTCGGCGAACGAGGCGGCCACGACGAGCTGATGCGCCGCGACGGGGGGTACGCGCGGCGCTACCGCGCTCGCGACGGCGACCCTGTGCTTGCGGACCTCCCCGGCGAAGCCGCCGGCCACATCTCGCCCTGGAGATCGCACCCGACGCTCGGCTAGGGCCGCTGGCTCAGGGTCGCTGCCACGGCCCCCGGCCAAGCGCGCGGTACACGATCGCCTCTCCGTCGAGCAGGGCCCTGGCCTTGGCTCGGAAGAACAGGCTGCCATCGCTGCGCAGGATGGGCGTGCGACCGAGCTGATACGGGTCGATTCGCCCGCGCCGATTGGTGCGCCAGGCGTGGCGCGCGGCCGTCTCGAACAGGGCGCGAACCACCCGGTCGGCGGCCGGCGAGCCGACCGCCCACGGATAGGCGAAATGCCGGCATGGGACCCCGAGCCGATCCTCGATCAGCTCCTTGGACCGGCACAGCTCGTCGGTCGCCGTCCGCTCCGACGCGCGGGAGAGGTCCACGTGGGTGTGGGTGTGAGCGCCGACCGTCATCAGGCCCGTTCCCAGCCCTTCATCGAGCTGGGACCAGGTGAGCGCTTCGGGATTGGACGACGCGGCCTGCGCCGATGCGACGCTGCCGGTGGTGAGGTACAGGACCGCCGGGATTCGATACCGCACGAGCAGCGGCAGCGCATGCCGGTGGAAGTCGCGGTAGCCGTCGTCGAACGTCACAACCACCCCTCCCGTCGATCCGTCCTCGAGGGCGGCGTCGAGTCCCAGAACGGTCTCGCGCTCGGCGAGATGCGCGAGCTGGCGCTCGAACCTGTCCACCGGGAGGGCGATCTCCCCCTGGCCCGCTCCGATGCGGTGGTAGAGGAGGATCACGACGTCCCCGGGGCGGCGAGCCGAGAGCACGCCGCCGGGCAGGGCCGCGCTCTTGGCCGCCTTACGGGCGAGCGAAGCGGCGCGCACGACCCCCCCGCGGGGGCGGGACGGACAGCAGGACGAGGTAGAACGGCAGGACCTGGGAGCGCTGGCGGGCCAGGATCCCGAAGTTCGCCACCCCCGAGAAGGCGGCGATGAACATGGCCGTGAACGCGGCCGCTGACGCTACGTACGGCTGGGCCCGGACGTGCCTGATCGCCGCCGCCGCCCAGCGGACCCGCGCGAGCGAGAGCGCCAGCAGGAACGATGCCTCGGCGGCCGCGGCCAGCGCCTGGGGGTTGTGCGCCTCGCGCGGGTGGGGGCGGAACAGAACGGTTGCCGGAACCAGCGGGGCCCGTGTCCGCGACTGGGCGAGAGGCGGGGTGAAGCTCGATCCGCCGCGGGACGTGCGGGCCCAGCTCTTCTCCACGGCCGTGCCCGCCCAGTCCTCGGGCGTCATGGCGCGGCCGAGCAGGTACCGGTTCGTGCGGAGCCCGACGAGCCCGGTCAGCGCAGCGGTCAGGAGGCCCCTCCTACGCCGTCCTCGCAGCAGGTAGCCCGCCGACAGCGACGCGCCGAGCATGACCGCGACGTGCGGACGGACACGCGACGCGAGCAGCACTCCCACCGCATCGAGCGGTGCGCGATCCCGGGTGGAGCTGAGCACGCGCGCGCCGCCCAGCGCGCCGGTCCCGAGGCTGAAGAGCATCCAGGCCTCCTTGCCGATGCTGGACGGCCAGAAGAGGTGCGAGGGCAGGAAGAAGACCAGCCGGGCGTAGGTGAGGGACCGTCCCTCCGGAACCGCCAGCGCAAAGGCGCGGTTGAAGAGCAGCAGCCCCCAGAATCCGAGCGACGAGAACACGAGGAACCCGCCCAGCCGCGAGGGACCGATCAACGTGTAGACCACGCCCGTCAGCACCCGGATGAACCCCGTCCCCACAAGCGACCGCATACCGGTGTCGAAGTCCCCGGCGCGAAACCGCCGGGCGAGCCTGCGTCCATGAGCGTGGTAGCCCTCGGCATCAGCGGAGCCGCCGTAGACGTCGTACGCGACGTGATAGCGCGCGACGGCGCCGCACAGCTTGAGCTCGTGCGCCGCGAGCAGCATCCAGAACAGGCGCGGGTCACGCCGGCGAGCGGCCTCGCGGCGCAGCGCCGGCAGCGAGGCGACGGTGAGCAGGGCGGCGACGATCGCCGGGGGGAGGGCGCGCTCGGACGGCTCGGGCGTGCTCGCGCTCTGATCCACGTCAGAGCAGCTCCAGGTCGCCGAGGGACAGCGCCCACGAGCTCAGCCGGCCGGGACCGGGATCGGTGCGCCGAAGCGGCTTCACGGCCAGCGTGACCCCGCGGCGCGTGGAGAGGAAGCCCGACCGCGGGGCCGCCCGGGCGGGCGCGCTGCCCGCGGGGAAGGCGCAGATGACGTGGTCGCACGCTGCGGCCCTGGTCACCCCGACCAGGAGTCGGCCCGCGACGCCTCGATCCCCGGGCCGGACGATCAGCTCCGCCACGGTGGACTCCCACAGCGGCCCTCGGCGCCGGACCCGGAATATCGCGAGCCCGCACAGCCTGCCGCCACGCTCCTCGACCACCGCGCGGTAGTCGAGCTCCGGGACGGACGCATAGCGCCAAACCAGGTACTCCGGGTCGCGCGGCGTGGCCAGGCGCTGCCGCGGCGCCTCCGCCTCGGCCAGCAGAAGGGAGATCGCGTCCCGGTCGGCGAGCACGTCGGCGGCCGTCGGGACGCGGGCCGCGGGCGGGGGTTCTGGCGGCGGGTCGCCGGCGTTGAGCGACGCCAGGCCGCGCGCGAACCGGATCGGCCGCCGGACCCGGATCGACACCGGCACCGTGCCGGCGACCTGCCAGCCGAGCTTCAGGTACCCCGGCAAGCTCCTGCGGTTGGGCGTGTTGAAGGCAAGCGCGACGTCCTCCTCCAGATCCTCGAGCGCCCCGGTGGTCAGCGCAGAGAACACCCCGGTGCGCTGGTAGTCGGGATCGGTCGCGGTATCGACGGCGCGCACGGCGGCCAGGGTTCGGGCGGCGCCCCGCAGCCGCCAGCGCATGAACGCTCGCAGACCTACGATCCGGCCTTCGGCCTCGGCCACCCGCATGAGGGATGGCCCGAAGGGGCCGATGCGGTGCTTCCAGCGGAAGAATGCCGGCGAGCGGTGTCCCAGCGGGCCGGGACCGAGCGCGGCTGTCAGGAGCTCGAGCACGCCCGCCTCGTCCTCCTCACGGAACGGACGGATCGTCGGCGATGCCGTCGGGACTCTCATGCCGGCAGCCCCTCATACACCTCTTCGATGCGACGGACGGCCCTGCGGATGTCGAAGGCGGCCGCGCGCTGCCGTCCGCCATCGCCGAGGCGCTCCCGGAGGGAGCCGTCCTGCAGCAGCGTGACGATGCCGTCGGCCAGCGCTCGAGGGTCGCCGGCGGCCACGACCAGTCCCTGCCTGCCGTGCTCGATCACCTCGGGGAGCCCGCCCACGGCGGTCACGACGGCGGGCTTGCCCAGCGCCATGGCCTCGACCAGCGCGATCGACAGGCCCTCGTACAGCGAGGCGAGCGCGAAGACGTCGAACGCGCCGGCGGCCCGCGCCGCGTCGTCCCGGTGCCCCGCCAGCACGAGCGTCTTTCCCAGTCCGAGCTCGCCGGCGAGGCGCCGGATCTCGCCCTCGAGCGGGCCGGCGCCGATCAGGACGAACCGCACCTCGGGTACGACGCGCTTGACCAGCGCCGCGGCCCGCAGCAGGTGGGCGTGTCCCTTGTGGCGCTTGAAGCTGGCGATCGTCCCGACGACCGGCACCCCGTTCGGCAGGCCGAGCTGCTTGCGCAGCACGTGGAGCGCCACCGGTTTGGCCAGCGCGGAGGGGTCGTAGCCGTGGTAGAGGGTCTCGACCGGGGGCATGGGCAGTGCGCGCAGAGCCCCGGGGTATCGGATCGACGTACGCACACGGTCGGAGACCGCGAAGACACGGTCGTTGCGGGGGAAGGTGAGGAGGTTGGCCGAGCGGGTCGCCCGGCGATAGCTCTCCCACACGTTGTGCTCGGTGTACAGCAGCGGCAGCCGCCGCGGAAGGACGAGCCTCGCCCCGATCGCCGGGAGTGGGGCGTGTGCGTGAACCAGGTCGAAGCCGCCCTCGACGACGAGCGCCCGGAGGCGCCGCAGCCAGCCGGGGTCGCCAGCAACGTGCAGGCAGCGAACCCGGAGGCCCTCCCGCTCCAGGTCGTCCACCAGAGCCGACTTGTCCGGCCTCAGGTACGCCACCTCGCAGTCAAACCTCGAGCGGTCGACGTGCCGCATGACGCTCAGCAGGATCTGCTCGGCGCCGCCGCGTCCCAGGCCCTTGATCAGGAGCAGGATCCGCTTCATGGCGTTGCGGGTGATGGTGACACCCCGCCCAGGACGCGCCGCAGCTCGGGCGGGCCGTTGTCGTGCACCACGGCGCACGTGCCCGGCGAGTACGGACCGCGCTCGCCGGCATCCCCGACCAGGGCCGGCGAGTAAACCCAGCTCCCGGTGTTCACCAGGGAGGCGCCGCCCGGAAGCGCCCACGGCACCTCTCCGTCGAGGGGACCGGGACGGTGCGTGTGCCCGAACAGCACGTGGTTCGCCTCCACGTCCAGTCGCCTGACCACCTCCACCATCGCCCTGACGCCGGCTCGCCCGAGCTCCGCGGGTGAGAGATCCGCCCTGAACGCTCCGAACCCGGAGCGGTTGAGCGCGGCGACGGCCGCGACCGCGAGCGCCCCGCCCACCAGCGTCGAGGCCCTGCCCGTCGCGCCCCTCACGTGCTCGTGCCCGTGCGCTTTCAGGCGCCGCCACAGCCCTGCGCCGAAGGACTGGCCCTCATCGCGCCCCGCCGCCGACTGGGCGGCGGCATACGCAAACGCGTAGATCGGCGCGACCGTGGCCTCGTAGTCCTGCGGGAGCGCCCCGCTCTCCGGAGGCCCGCCGGTGACCGCCTTCATGAGTCCGGCCAGGACGCACTCGACGCGCGGGACCGTCATGTGGCAGTCGAGGTAGTGGCCGTGCGTGGCGTACACGTCCGGCCGGATCCAGACGCCCGGGTAGGCGACGACCACCTCGACGCCCCTCAGCGCGGCGACGATCCAGTCGAGCAACCCGCTGGCGCCGGGCTCGACCACCCATTCGACCGCGAGGTCGTCACCATCCTCGTCCAACCGACGCCGCTCGAGCAGCGGCACGGCGAGCTGGTGATCGTGGTTTCCAGGGACGATCACGACTTGCCGGCCCTCGAGCGCCTCCGCAAGCTCCTCGAGCAAAGGGCGCGCCGCCTCCAGCACGTTCAGCGCAGGGCCATCTCGCAGCGCCAGGACATCCCCGAGCAGGACCAGCCGATCGACGTCCGCCAGCTCGGCGATCAGCCGGCGGCGGGCCGCCGGGACGGCCAGCAGGCTCATCCGCGCTCCGAGGTGGAAATCGGAAACGATCGTGGTGGTCATATGTCACGCAGCGGTCGCGATGGAGGAAGCGGCGCGGGCGCCCGGCGAGCGCGGGGCGTAGGCCGGGAGAGTGAGCACGAGCTCGCGCAACGCTCCCACGGCTCGGGCCGGCGAAGGCCCCCCGTGCAGACGGGACGCCCGGTATGCGGCATAGCAGTCCTCGGCGATCCCCCGCGCCGCGCCGCTGCGCTCGCCCAGGCGCCGGGCAACGCCCGCGGCCGTGAGCACCAGCTCGGGGGCGTCGGCGTCCACGCTCTCGGCGAACAGCGCCGCTCGCGCCGCCGTGAACAGCCTCCCCATCGCGTGCACGCTTGTTGACGTGCTCCTCGCCTGCCCGTATGCCCAGTCGCGGACCGAGGCGTCATCCCCGACCCCGAGCCAGGCGCTGTGCTCTACCACGGCTCGCCGCGCGGAGTCGCGCGCGGACCATCCGGGCACGGAGGGGAAAGCCGCGGTTCCCGCGTTGCGCGCCAGCGCGAACGAGACCGGATCGGTGACGGCGCACTGGACGCCGCGCAGCACCGCGCCGCGGGTCGTTGCGAGGACCATCAGCCCTTCGGTCTCGAGCGAGGGATACGCGCCGGCCACACCCGCCGCGGCGGCTGCCGCCAGGTCGGAGGGGGCGCTCGGATCGAGCCCGACCGGGCAGAAGGCCTCGTCGGGAGGAACCGGCGCGGCCCTCGCCCGCCAGTCCACGAGCGGCAGCAGGACGGGCTCTCGCCCGGTCAGGCGACGCAGGGCGTCTCGGGCTCCCGCGGGCAGCGCCAGCTCGTCGCACCCGTCGCGGACGAGCGCCACGTGCACCACGCCCTTGCTCGCCAACTCGGTCGCCAGGCGGTCTCCCAGGCGCGCCGACAGGCGAACGCAGCCGGTGAGGAAGTCGGCGAGGGGCGGCTCGGGGGCGCGCGGGAGCGCGTCGAGGAGGTCGAGCGCCCGCCGCAGGATGGGCTCTTCCTCGGGGATCCGCCGCAGGGCGCGCTCGAGGGCGTCCCTGCGCCCCGAGGCCTCCTCCCCGTGGACGAGCCATAGCCAGATCCGGGCCGGGTCGGCCATCAGCTTGACGCACATGTACGCGGCGTCGGGCGCGCCCGGGTTGGAGCATGTGGTGAAGATGCAGCGCCAGAGGAACTGGAGTTCGAGCCACCCGGCGATCCAGTGCTCCTGCGGACTGCGCGGCGGCACCGCCGGCCGGCGATCGGGGCCGTGCAGCAGGCGCCAGTCGTGGAGCGCCCCATACAGGCCCGGCCGGACCAGCAACCGCCCCTGATCGGGCAGCTTCCCCGAGCCGAAGTGGACGGCGCGCGCCGCGGTCAACGTGGACGACGCGGCGACGACGCCGAGCTCCCCGTCCTCGTAGACGGCGAAGTCCACGAGCCTGCGCAGGAACGGAAACGCCCGGCAGAGCTGTCTCCAGCGCCGCCTGAGCCGCCCCGCGGCGACGCCCGGGCGGCGAGGCTCGGACGGCACCACGACGGCCATGTCGATGTCCGAGTGCCCGAACACCGCGTCCCCGACGGCCAGTGCCCCGCGCGCGTAGACGGCGGCGCCCGCCCGCCGCCATGTCAGGCACGCCGCAACTGCCCACGTCACCGCCCCGTACGCCGCGGACCACACCGGACGCATCGGCCCGCGCTCCGTGCGGACGACAGCTCGACGCACGGACCGCAGCGTCTCTCCGCTGAATCCCCGACGCCTGCGGCCCTTTGCGATCACGCCATCGAGGGCCCGTGGGCGAAGACCGGCGCAGCCATGGCTGCGCGCCACCCTTCGCGCCCTCGGGCGCAGCAAACCGGCTGTCTGCGGCTACGAGCCGACGTCAAGGTCCCCAGTTTGCCCGAATTGCCCCACTCGGCCCACACGCGCGGGCCGCTGTGAGGTAGGTGAGCGGCATCCAGCGAGCGGATGGAAAGTGTCAGCGAAGCGCGCGCCGCGCTTGCGCCTGCTTCGGCAGCTGCTTAAGCCGGATGCCGCGAATGCGACCGACCTCGTGCAACTCCTTCGGAAAGTGGTCGCCAAGTGGCTCGGGACCTTCGGTTGCTGGGACGGGTTCTTTGATGCGGAAGAGCGTCACGTTCAGTCTGGGCAGCGAGCGAAGCGAGACTGCCTCTTTGGGGACGCGGACGACGAACTCGTAGCTCGTTGCCGGCATAAAGAAGTGGCCCTCCTGCCCCGCCGCCGGCTCGCGCGGCGGAAACGAGCGCATTATCCCGAGACCGCCACCAGAGCCTGATGAGGACGGGATCGTTACGTTCGTTCGGGTCAGCCCACAGGACCTGATCGAAGCGATTGACGCCGTGGCACCTGGGTGGCGAGAAGAGGCGGTGTTCTACGTGCCGCAACCACCGAGCTGAAACTTGCGATGCTCAGCCAATCAATAGCGGTGTCATAGGAAAACCCTGGTCACCTGGAGCCATCCGCGTCCCCCTTTCGGCGAGGGCGGTTCGGCGGCACCTTCCTGGTGGGACCGTCCGCTCTCAGTCCTGACGAGCTGGATGTCGCAGGGGAAGTCGTCGTCGGGCCGCGGCGCAGCCGGTAGGGTCGGCCCCGAGCCTCGTGGTCCGCCTGCGCCTGCGCCACCTCGTCGCTGCAGCCCTCGTGGTGGTGGTGCTCGGCGGCTGCGGGCGCGCGGGCAAGCCTGAGACCAGCCCGGCCGCCGCCGGGGGCGCGCTGGCGCCAAAGAGTTGCGGAAGACTCGAGCACGGAGGCGGTGGTGTCCCCGCGGGAACGATCGTCTCCGATCTGCCGATGCGGGGCGCCTCGGCCGAGCGCTCGCGCCAACAGGTCGAGGCGATCCGGCTGGTTCTCGAGCAGCGACACTGGATGGCGGGCAGCACGCCGATCGCCTTCCGGGCCTGCGACGACTCGATCGCCCGGACCGGGCTGTGGGACGCGGCCGTCTGCCGCTCCAACGCCGAGGCATACGCCGCCGACCCGAGGGTCCTGGGCGTGATCGGCACTTACAACTCAGGCTGCGCCGCCGAGGAGATACCGATCCTCAACCGAGCGGGAATAGTGATGATCTCGCCCGGGAACACCGCCGTCTGTCTGACCGAGCCGGCGCCGACGTGCCAAGGTGGGCAGCCGGCGAGCCTCTATCCCACGGGCAGGCGCACCTACGCTCGGGTGGTGCCCAACGACGCCTTCCAGGGGGCGGCGCTGGCTGATTTCGCCCGCCGCAAAGGGGTGACGCGCCCCTACGTGCTCTATGCGGCGGATGACCCGACCAGCACAGGCCAGGCGATGACCTTCCGCGGGGCGGCGAAGGCGCTGGACCTGAAGCTGGCCGGGTACCAGGCGTGGGACCCCAAGGCCCGCAACTACCGCGGTCTGTTCGCGAAGGTTCGGAGCGCGCGCGCCAACGGCGTGGTCCTCGCGGGCCTGATCGAGCAGAACGGCGTGCAACTCATCCGCGACAAGGTGACGGTTGGATCCAATCAGGCCCTGCCCATGATCGCGTTCGACGGGTTCGCTCAGCAGTCGACGATCGACGGCGGCGGGGCGGCGGCGCGCGGGATGTTCGCCAGCGTTCCCGGAACCGCGCCCCGCAGCCTCTCCGGGCAGGGAGGCAAGCTCGTCCAGGCGTTGACGAAGCGGCTGGAGGGGCGGCCGGTCGAGCAGTTCGCTCCCTACGCCGGCGAGGCCGCTGCGGTCCTGCTCGACGCGATCGCCAAGGCCGGGCCGCGTCGCGCCGGCGTCGTCGGGGCGGTGTTCACCATCCGTGGCGGTGGAGGGATCCTCGACCGCTACGACATGCGCGTCAGCGGAGATCCGAGCGTCGGTCCGATCACGGTGCTCCGGGCCGGTGCGAGCTTCGGCCGCTACCTGGAGATCAGGTCACAGCCACGATTGGTTCGGGCTGCGCGAGGCTGAGCAGGCTCGGGCGATCTCAGGGACTAGCACAAACGGCCAACCCGAGCAAAAACACCCTTAGCCCGTGATAGCGTCGGCGCGGAGCGAGTGTTTGGACTCGCTGACGAGCCGAAGGCAAGACACGCCAACGCGCCTCGGCCCTCGCTCTCTTCAACCAATCGGGACCGTAGATCGTTCACGCCGTGGACGGCGCGTGGCCTCAGGGAGTGTCGCCATGAGCGCACCTGCAGCACCCACCAAAGAAGCGCCGGCCAACGGCAAGGCTGGTGTCGCATCTCCCACGCCCGTTGTTCCTCCTCCGGTCGTGGCGACAACGCGCTCGCGCCGGGGGCTCTACGCGGGCCTGCTGGCCGTGGTCGGAGCCGGCGCCGTGGTCGTATTGATCACGCTCCCGTGGGGGAACCAGGGCAGGCCCAGCAACCAGGCGCCGGCAGCTCCCGCCCCTTCGGTGACGCTCCAGCCCGGGACGCGGTTTGACGGCGGGCCGGACGAGGGCACCCGCGGAGAGTTCGGCACGCCCAGGACCCTACCCGCGGCAGGGATCCGCTTCGACGGCGGCCCCAACGAAGGGACCCGCGGGGAGTTCGGTCATCCCGCGACCCTACCGCCAGGGATCCGGTTTGACGGAGGCCCGGACGAAGGGACCCGCGGCGCCGGCCACTGATTGGGACGTCACCTCGAGAGCCCTGTGAGGGGGCAGGCTCTCTCGTGACGCGGCTCTCGAGCGGCGGGCGTGAGTAGGCGGGCTAGGAGGCTTGGATGTAGGACGCGGCGTCGGCTTCGTCGGTGACCCACTGGACCTGCTGCTCTTGGCGCTGGGATCCCAGGAGCGACCAGGCCAGTGTCCACAGCTCGGCTTTGAGCTCTGGGGGCAGGGGGCCATGAGCGATTGCCCGCTCGACTTCTACGAACGGCCCGTCAGCCTTGACCAGCCGAGCAATCTGCTTGCGCTGCGAGGCGAACGTCGCCGGGGGAGTGGCGTGGGACATGGCTGTCCCCTTTCTGGGCGCGCGGCGAGCCGGTCAGACAGCCGTGATCCCGATGGTTGGTCGTAATCTACCCGCAGAGGGGCCGGGCTACCCAGCAGGTTTGCTCGTGCTACCCAGCAGGTTTGCTCGTCTTTGCGCTAAACCCGCCTAGGGGACGCCGCTTTCCCTCAGTCCCGACCAGCCTTGCCTAAGGCGGCTGGCTAGTCACGAGCAGAACTCGGCGCCCCAGGTGGACCTACCCCCGGGTTCCGCGCCCAACCGCTAGACTGGTCGATAGTCGCCGTTGGGTTCTCGCGTTCATCCTCAGCCTCGCGTCGGCACGACCATCGAGGGTGGACAGGAAACGGGGCCTGACATGGCCGCAACCGAGGATCATCATCCGGGCGAGCGCGGCAGGGTGACCGCTGCGATCTCGAACGCCGTGGTGAGACTGACGCGCGAGTACACGGGGCGCGGTCCAACCAAGGCTCGGACCTACATAAACGACGACACCGTCACGACGTTCCTGGCCGACACGCTGACCAAGGGAGAACGGGCCTTGGTCGCCAAGGGCGAGGACGAGACCGTGCGCGAGATGAGACGGGTGTTTCAGCGAGCGATGCGCAACGACCTGTGTGGAGCGGTCGAGCAGCTCACCGAACGCCAGGTGATCGCGTTCTTCAGCGACGCCCACATCGAGCCCGACATGGCGGTGGAGAGCTTCGTGCTGGCGCCGCAGGCCGTGTCCGACGGGCCGGACCAGCCCTCGGTCTAGAGCTCGCGCCGGCTAGAGGGGCCGCGCTCGATTGGCGGTCAGCCGGCCTGCGCTCGATCGGTCGTAAGCCCCCGGACCCGGGCGAATGATCCTCTTGGCCAAGCCGTGCTACTCGGCTGGCGCTAGATCTTCCGTTGAGGCTATGGCTTTCTCGTGGGGACGGCGGTCGGGGAGGTCGGCAGGGTCTTCTCGTTGGTCGTCTCCGTCGGGCCGCCCCTCTGCCCGCCTCCGCAGCCGCCCGCGGCCACGGCGCCCATCGCCAGGCAGACCAATGCAGTCGCGAATCTGTTCGCCCCGGCCATTCGCCTCCGCTCATCCGATGCCGCGACCTTATACCCGTATCTCGCCGCCGGTCAGAGCCGGAATACTTGGTGGCGATGCCTCGGGAGAACGTCGAGCTCGTACCAACCGCCTTCGTGAGGTTGATCTGGCGTGGCAAGGGCCACGGTCCTGAGTCGAGCATCGAGGTGCCGGGCTGACATGGACGCCGAGCTCGAGGGCTGGAAGTCGAAGGGCCGCCGGTTCGACTACCTGGGCTTCGACGTGTTCTACGTCACCGAGGGTGCGGGCCCTCAGCTGCTGCTGTTGCACGGCTACCCGTTCAGCTCGTTCGACTGGGTGCGCTTGTGGGGGGCACTGACCGAGCGCTTCGCGGTGATTGCGCCGGACATGCTCGGCATGGGCTTCTCCGACAAGCCGCTCCGCTACGAGTACTCGGTGCACGACCACGCCGATATGCACGAAGCATTGCTCGGGCATCTGGACGTGCGAGAGTGCCACCTGCTGGCCCACGACATCGGCGACAGCGTCGCGCAGGAGCTGCTGGCCCGCCACGACCGCGGCGAGCAGTCAGTCGAGTCCTTTGCGATCAGCTCGATCACCTGGCTCAATGGCGGCCTGTTCAACGAGGCCTACCGGCCACGGCCGATTCAGACGCTGCTCTCCACTACTGCACTCGGCGAGGTGCTCGCCCGGTACCGGCGGGTGCTGCTCTCCAACGCGGTACTCGACAAGGCGGTCGCCGAGCTGTTCGGCCCGCGCACCAAGCCCTCCTCCCGGCTGCTCGAGCAGTTCCATCAGATCATGGACTACAACGACGGCAGACGCGTGACCCACAAGGTGGGGCGATTCGTGCTCGACCGCTCCGCGCACCGCAACCGCTGGGTGGGCGCGATGCGCGATACGCGCGTCCCGATGCGGCTCATCGATGGTCCCCGCGACCCCAACTCCGGCCGCCACATGGTCGATCGCTATCGCGAGCTGATCCCCGACCCCGATGTGATCCTGCTCGACGACGACATCGGCCACTGGCCACAGATCGAGGACCCCGACTCGGTGAGCCGGCACTTCCTGGAGTTCATCGACGCGACGGGTCTGCGGGAGTAGTCTCGGCCCAGGAGCGCGCCACGCGGCCCTCGCCCAGCGGGTGGACCTGGCATGAGCTACGCGGGATACTCGGAGGCGATACCGACAGAGGATCCACAGGCCAAGGGCTGATCATGTCGCAGCCGATCGATCTCATGCGTGGATGGCTGGGCCACCTGGTCGCCTGGGTGGGCTTGGGCGCGCTGCTTGTGGTCTTGTTTTCGCTGTGGTGCTTGCCCGCGGTCATCTGGATCGAGGTTTTCCACGGGCGGCCCAGGGGTGCGGCCTATCTCACCCTCGCCATCGTCGGCTTGCTGGGCGGACTCATCGCAGTCGCGGGTACCCAGTACAAGCGGCTCAATGGACTTGCTCGACGCCTGAGCATCCGCCGGATCTCTAACGGGTCCGGCTACGACCGCCACGCGCCTGCCTGAGCCCGACGAACAGGCAGGCCAGCGCGAGGATCAGGAAGACGACTCCGCGCTTCCAGCGGATCACGTCCGAGCCGGGGATGAAGCCCATGAACGACGGCAGGCCCTGGGCGGGCACCGCGAAATAGGTGATCGCCGCGGCAAGCAGGAGGACGCCCATCCCGATCAGTGCAACCGGCAGCCAGCGCACGCTAGTCACGCCGGCAACCTATCGCCTTGGCGAGTGACGCATGGTGCAGTGGAGGGCGGTGGAACGGGTTCGATCAGCCGGCTGCCCGGACCCGGAACATCGCCACGCCGTGGCTCACGACCGTGACGCGAAGCGGGTGGCGGACGAGCGCCGACCGCTGCGTCCACAGGTTGCGCACGAGATAGGGGCCAGCTCCGAGTCCGAGCGATCCCAGGTCGAGACTGAATCGTCCCGGGGTCGGACGACGGCTGAACAGCAGCAGAGCGCGATCGCCGTTGGCCAGCCGGCGGACCCATATCTCGCGGCCTGCGCTCGTCCTCACGCGGGTCCCCTGAATGCCGGCGCGGTCCTGGTCGACCGCGATGACCTCCCGGTTGGTGAGCGTCTGTCTGGTGTACGCCGACATCGCCGACAGGTCGTTGTCGGCGATCAGCGGCGCGGCCATCATCGCCCACAGGCTGAAGATCGACCGGCCCTCCCGGGCGCTCAGCGGCCAGTTGCCGACCTGCAGAAAGTCGGGATCGTTCCAGGCGCCGGGCCGGGCATAGGGGCTCAGGCGCGCGTTGATGTCCAGGACCTCCATCAGCCCCTCCCATGCCTGCGACCGGCGGCGATACCAGGTGAAGTCGTGCGTCGTCCGCCACAGGTTCGCGATCCGACCCGCCCATCGCCAGGGAGTGTGTTGGCTAAGCCGACTGCTGCCGCCGAACGTCGCCATGCTGAACACCACGGGGCGTCGGGCGCGTCGCAGCGCGGTGTGCATCGCGGCCTGGCCGGCAGGACCGAGCTCGGCCGGCGTCGTATGGCAACCGTCGAGCTTGAGGTAGTCCACCGCCCAGGCGGCGAAGGTCCTGGCATCCTGGTCGAAGTGACCGCGACTGCCGGGAAAGCCCTGGCAGGTCGCACTGCCGGCGTCGGCGTAGATGCCGAACTTCAACCCCCTGCTGTGCACATAGTCGGCCAGGGCCCTGATGCCGTGGGGAAACTTGACCGGATCCGGGACGAGCGAACCCGTGGCGTCACGCGTGCGCGCCATCCAGCAGTCATCCAGGTTGACGTATCGGTAGCCGGCCGCCTTCATGCCCGAGGAGACCATGATGTCCGCCGCCCGGCGAACCAGGTCTTCGTTGACCTGACAGCGGAAGTGGTACCAGGGGTTCCATCCCATCGGGGGCGTCCGCGCCAGGCCGTTGTCGAGGGCAGCCGCGGAGGAAACCCAGACCAGGCTCAGCAGGACGAGCGCCAGCGCCGCACCGGCGTCGACCGTGCCTCGCCGCCGGCCGAGGCCGAGGCAGGACCGTAGCTTGCCTTGGCTGCGCGGTGAGGGCATGGGGGGCGGACGGGGGAGGGGTGGCGGGCGCCGCTACGGCACGCGGTTAGGCCGCTGCAGCCAAGAACTGACGCGGCGGGCGTTCAGTCCAGCCGCATGACGCGAGCGGACATTATGCGCGTGCAGTCCGGGCGCCGCAGTCCGGGCGCCGCGCGGCACTCAGCCAAGCCGCGAGCGCTGGGCGGCTAGCCGCCCGGGGCGAGCCGGCGCTCGAGCTCCTGATGCGCGGTCGCACCTGGGTCGATCGACGACCATGCCAGCATCCACAGCGCGGCCTTCTCGTCCGGCGGTAGGTCGGCATGGTCGAGGGCGCCCTCGACTTGAGCGAGCGGGGCGCGGGTTCGCAGCAACTGTTCGATCGCGGCTTGGCAGCCGCGCACCGGCGGCGGTGGGCCGGAGCCGACCATGACCTGCCCTCCCTTCTGCCGCCCCTCCCTCCATCAGGGTCGCGGAATATCCGGAATAAGGCAAGTGGGTGCTGGCGGCAGGTCCCCGCTGTTTGCGAGGAAAGCCGGGCTACCTCCCGCGCTCCTTGGCGGTGGTGGCTGGGCCGGTCTGCATCGCGGGCGCGGTGCTGGGGGGGTTCAAGCCGGGGCTGCCGCGCGCCGTGGTCGGAGCCGGTGCGCCACCGCAGCCGGCCGACGCGCCCGCCAAGAGGCCTATCGAAACCGCTACCACAAGGCGCTTCATCCTCACACCTCCTTGCCGGCGTCGCTCACATGCGAGCCTAGATCAGCCGGCCCGGTCTCACAACCACCCACGCAGGAGCGCCCGGTCGGTTGCAACCTGCAACATGACCGCCGACAGGACGGTAGAGTCCCGTTGTCGCCAGTGGAGAGGGGAGAGGCAGTGAGGCCATTCAAGCTGGTCTGGATCCTTGCGGTGAGCGCGCTCCTCGCGTTGTCGGCCGCCAGTCCAGATCCCGCGGGCGCCGCGGTTCCCAACCGCTGCCGGCCGAACCTGGTCCTCCACGATCTGGGCACCGCCTTTCAGGTCCAGGCCACCCTCACCTGCAGGACGCCGGCGTTCGATATCAACCTGGTGGCGGGAACCGTCTCGGCCGGCCCGGAGCTCAACGACCGGGTGGGCGTCGATTGCGCCAATGCGAGGGTCTGCACGTATTGGAGCCCGGTCTTCGACAAGTCCTGGGGCGTGCCCAGGATCACGGCCTCCACGCTCTGGCTGTGGCGCGACCAGTTAAGGTCACCGATCCACCGGGTCAGGCTCGCCCACGACTGGGCGGTCGCGCTGTCCTCGCCCCCGGACGAGGACTCGCACTAGCGAGCGGCGACGGACTTCGGGGAGCCCCCTTCCCCGCTGCTAGATTCCAAACGCCCTCCATGGTGGGCGTAGCTCAGCTGGTAGAGCTCCGGGTTGTGGTCCCGGCGGTCGGGGGTTCGAGTCCCCTCGCTCACCCCTCACAGGAAAGCCCCGCTACGGCGGGGCTTTCTAACAAACGTCCATCTTCGAAACACGCGAAATTCGGTCATGGGGCAACGGATAGAGTTGGCTGATCAAGCCGCCTTTCACGACTTGCCGACCGTCCGCGCAGCTGGGCCTTGCCCGGTTCGGGTTCGCTCGTATCGACGCTGAGGTCGCAGACCGTGGGTGACCGAGGTGCTTGGGCTGCCGATGTTCGCGGAGTTCCGCTGAGGCGAGATCGGGTTGGTCGCAGCGTCTCTCCTGGAGGTCACCTTACCTTGGGAGTTGTGGGTCTTGGCTACTGGGGACCCAATCTCCTGCGTGTGCTGAGCGGTCTCGAATCGGTCGACATCAAGTGGATCGCAGACCTCGATGTGGATCGCCTCGGCCGGATGAAGCGCCGATACCCAGCCGCCCGAGGCACCACGCGCTTCGACGACATCCTCGAGGACGAGTCGGTTGATGCGGTTGTTATCGCGACGCCAGTGTTGACCCATTTCGAGTTGGCCCTGCGCAGTCTGCAGACCGGGAAACACGCGTTCGTCGAGAAACCGCTTGCTACCTCCAGTGACATGGCGAACAGGCTGGTCGCGGAGGCCGAGACACGACGCTTGCTGCTCGCCTGTGGCCACACGTTCCTCTATAGCCCCGCCGTACGAGCTGTCAAGGATCTGCTCGTCGCACGGGCGCTCGGGGATCTCTTCTTCGTCTCCTCCAGTCGGGTCAATCTCGGGCTTCATCAGCGCGACGTCAGCGTGGTGTGGGATTTAGGACCGCACGACTTCTCCATCCTGCTCTACTGGCTGGAGGAGCTGCCGACGTCTGTGCGCGCGGTCGGGCGCGACTCGGTGGTCAAGGGCATTCCGGACGTCGCGTTCGTGACGCTGGTCTTTGCTTCCGGTCTAGTCGCAAATATCGAACTCAGCTGGCTAGCGCCGAGCAAGCTGCGACGCACGGTCCTCGTTGGGAACGAACGGATGGTCGTCTACGAGGACGGCGCACCCGAGCCGATCAAGGTCTTCGACCACGGGGTCGTCTACGAGAATCCCGAGACGTTTGGCGAGTACCACCTCTCGTATCGGACCGGTGACATACATACGCCCAAGATCGAGACGTTCGAGCCCCTCGCCTTGGAACTCCGAGATTGGGTTCGGGCCATGGAGACAGGTAGCAGGATGCCCGGCCACCTGCTCCTCGCGAAGCGCGTCGTTCGGCTGACGGAGGCGGCCGAGGAGTCCTTGCGACGTGGTGGTGACGCGGTGGCGTTTCATCCTTCGGGTCGTTTTGAGAGCCTCGACTCCGAGCTTCCCGCGTGCGTGCCAGGATCACGCGGCTGATAGCGCGCCCGATCGCCGACGAGGCGGCTGCGCCGACGTCGGCGCAGCCGCGCGGCCGTCGCAGCGTTCTCGTGCGCCGCGTCCTCGCTGGAGCCGACGTCGTTGCGCTCGTCGCGGCGCTGGCGGTGGCAATTCTCGCCGCCCATGCAACGCCGCAGCCCCTCCTGCGCTTTGCGCTCCTCATCGCCACGTTGCCGATCTGGCTGGTGCTGTTCAAGCTGTACGGCCTCTACGACCGGGACGCGAGGGGCGTGAATCACTCGACGGTCGACGACGCGCCCCGGGTCTTCCACGCTCTACTCGTAGGTGGGCTCGGCCTGTGGGGGTACGCGAAGCTGACGCTCCCGTATCCGATGCGACTGATCGAGGCGCTGGTGTTCTTCGGGAGCGCCCTTGTCGGATGCCTTGCCATGCGAGCGCTCGCGCGCGATCTCATCGCTGCTCGCATCCCGCCCGAGCGAGTCCTGTTCATCGGTCACGGCCCAATGACCGAGCGACTCATGAGCAAGATCCAGGTCCACCCGGAGTACGGGATGCGTGCGGTGGGCTACCTCGCGGATGCCGAGGACGCGAATGACGCGGAGGATGGTGATCTTCCGCGCCTCGGGGGCTTCGCCGACCTGGAGGTGGTCAGCGCGAGCCTGTTGATCGAGCGCGTGATCATCGTCGCGACGGAGGCTGCTCAAGAGAAGATCGCCGATCTCGTACGCCGAATGACGACGCTCGACATCGCGGTCAGCGCGGTGCCGCAGCTCGTTGACGTCCTCGGCCCATCCATGGAGGTGAACGACATCGAGGGAGTCACCGTGCTTGGCATCAACCCGCCGGCGCTGACCCGTCCGTCGCGGTTCCTCAAGCGCTCGATGGACTTCGCGATCGCCGGCGTCGCCCTCCTGGTGCTCCTGCCGGCCATGCTGGCTGCGGCGCTCGCGGTTGCGCTGACCTCCAGAGGCCCGGTTTTCTACACCCAGGTGCGCGTAGGACGCGACGGCAGGCGCTTCCGGATGTACAAGTTCCGCACGATGGTCGAGGGCGCGGATTCGCGTGTCGAGGAGCTCCGCGCCGACAGCGCCGACCCAGCGTGGCTCCTGCTCGAGCGGGACCCACGGATCACCGGCGTCGGGCGTTTCCTGCGCACGAGGAGCATCGACGAGCTGCCCCAGCTGGTCAACGTCTTGAAGGGAGAGATGAGTCTGGTGGGACCGCGTCCAGTGACGCCGGAGCTCGACGGGCACATCGACGGATGGGCTAGGCGACGGGTCGACATGGCTCCGGGGCTCACCGGCCTCTGGCAGGTGCTCGGCCGTACGAGGATTCCCTTCGAGGAGATGGTGAAGCTCGATTACCTGTACGTCACCAACTGGTCGCTGTGGCAGGACCTGCGCCTGCTCGTCGGGACGCTTCCCGCCGTGATCAAGCGTCGTGGCGTGAACTAGCCGACACGATGGAACTATCTGGACATCGCGTGGCCGTACTTGTCAGCAGTCGGTAACCCGGCGGTGGAGAGACTCCGTGATTCACCAAGCCTCGGCAAAGTCGCTCGCCCAGCGCCTACTGATCGTCTCACCCGTGCGCAACGAGGCCGAGCACCTCGAGGCGGTGGTGGCGTCGGTCCAGCGGCAGACTCGCCGTCCCGACCTGTGGCTGATCGTGGACGACCACTCAACGGACGACACCGCGACAGGGCTGCGTCGGCTCGCCGGCCAGATCAGCTGGCTGCGCATGGCCTCGATGCCGGCGTCGGATACGGCCGATCGTGGTGACCGCCTGGCCTTGGGCAGAGTCGCCCGTGTCTACAACCGGGGCCTCGACTTGGCCGGCTGGCGCGAGTTCACCCACATCGGCAAGCTCGATGGGGACGTGCTGCTGCCGCCGGACTACTTCGAGCGCCTGCTCGAGCGCTTTCACGAAGACCCCGGGCTCGGTGTCGCGGGCGGCGCGCTCACCGAGCAGCTCGCCGGCAAGTGGGTCACGGTGGCGACGCCGCCGCACCAGGCGACCGGCCCAGCACGGGTCTACTCGCGAGCCTGCCTGCAGGCCATCGGCGGCGTTCCGGAGCGAATGGGCGCGGACACCATCGCCGACACCTACGCGCGGATGAGCGGCTTCAGCTCACGCACATTCACCGACGTCCCATTCCGCCACCTTCGCCCGATGGGCAGCGCGCAGGGGGCGCTGCGAGGACGGGCCCGCCATGGGGCCACCCAGTACGCCGTCCACTACAACCTGGCCTGGGCGGTGCTCCGCGCGGGCAAGCTCGCGCTCCGCGCCGGCCCACGGCCGCTGTCCGGACCGGCGTTCCTGTTCGGCTACCTGCGCGCGGCCGCGGGCGGTACGCGTCGCGTCGAGGATCCCGCCTTCCGCGCGTTCATGCGAGCCGACCAGCGCCGCCGAACGGCGCGGGTACTCACCCGCGGCCGGCGATGACGCCGGACGAACGCGTGGCACGTGTGGACGAGGTCCTCCACACGCTCGAGTTTTACGGCGACCGACGTCAGTGGGTGGGCAGCGACCCCTACGACGGTCTCAACGCGACCCGCTTCGCGTCGCCATTGGCCCGCACGGTCAAGGGCCGTCAGGTGATCACCCAGGTCGTCAAGCGATGTCCGATCGAACTGCGGCCGGCTCTGGGCATCGCGCCCCAGCTCAACTCGGCCACGGTCGCCTGGGTGGTGTCGACCTACGCCCGCGGCGAGTTCCTCGAGCCCCGCGAGCGCGATGACAAGCTCTCACGCGCCCTCGCTCTGCTCGAGGACCTGCGCTGCCGCGAGTACGACGAGCCGTGCTGGGGCTATCCGTTCGACGCTCAGTCGCGGGTGTTCTTCTATCCGCGCAACGCGCCGAACACGATTGCCACCTCGTTCGGCGGGATGGCGCTCCTCGACGCCTACGAACGGACGGGCAGGGAGGTGCTCCTGGACGAGGCGGTTGGCGTCGGTTGCTTCTTCCTGCGCCACGTGCCACAGACGCCGGCCGAGAAGGGCGCCTACTTCGGATACCTCGTGGGAGATCGCAGCCCGATCCACAACGCGAACACCCATGTCTGCGCCTTGTTGACCCGTCTCGGGCGTTACGTCGACGACGACCGTTTTCGTGACGCGGCGCGACACGGCGTCGAGTACGCACTCGCTCTCCAACGAGACGACGGGTCATGGCTGTACGGCGAGCGGCCGAACCTCGCGTGGGTCGACGGGTATCACCACGGCTACGTCCTGGACGCGCTGCGCGTCTGCGCGGAGGCCAATCTCGATCCCCGGCTGCCGCAGGCCATCCGCCACGGGCTGGAGTACTACCGCCGCGAGTTGATCCTCGCGAACGGGACGCCCAAGTACTTCTCGACGTCTGCCCAGCCGCTCGACACCCAGTCCGCCGCCCAGGCGATCCAGACCTTCGCGATCGCGTCGAGCGACGATCCTTCCTACCTCGACGTCGCCTGGCGGGTGTTCGAGTGGTCACTGCGGAACCTGAGGCGCGAGGACGGCCTGTTCATCTTCCAGCGGCGGCGCCTGTGGACCAACCGCGTCCCCCACATGCGCTGGGTCGTCGGGTCCATGCTGCTTGCCCTGACTCACCTGCGCAACGCCGTTGCGACGCCTGTCCGGGTGGGATGAGGGCCTGCTGAGACGCGGCATGTCGACACCGCGGCCACCGCGCGCACTGCTCGTCACCTCGCCAGGGGGGCACCTCCTCCAGATGCTCGAGCTCGAGCCCGCATGGCGAGACATGGAACGCACCTGGGTGACGCTCTCTTCAGAGGACGTCGGTCACCTGCTCAACGGGGAGGAGGTAGTGACCGGGCACGGGCCGACGCCTCGCAACGTTCCCAACTTCCTCCGCAACCTCCTGCTTGCGTGGCGCACCGTCCGGGCGCGCGATCCGGACGTGATCCTCTCGACCGGGGCCGCACTCGTAGTCCCGTTCTTCATCGTCGGCAAGCTGCACGGATGCCGGCTCGTCTTCGTGGAGAGCCTCACGCGCGTGCGCGGGCTGTCGCTGAGCGGACGCCTGGTGTACCCGCTCGCCGACGCGGTCTTCGTCCAATGGCCCCAGGCAGCTCGACGCCGGCGGGCCCGCTTCGTCGGGAGCCTCCTGTGATCTTCGTGACCGTCGGGAGCACCCAGGGCGGCGCGCAGATGGGCTTCCCGCGGCTCATCGACGCACTTGCCGCGCTCCCAGGCGGCCAGCTCAGCGTCCAGTACGGCGCGACACCGCCGCCCGCTCATGCCGCCGAGGCGGTCGCCTTCTTGTCGTTCGAGCAAGTCGTAGAGCGGATGGAGGCCGCCGACGTGGTGGTGTGCCACGCCGGTGTCGGCAGCATCTTGTGTGCCCTGCGCGCGGGGCACACGCCGGTGGTCGTACCCCGGTCGAGGCGGCTGTCTGAGACTGTCGACGACCATCAGATGGAACTCGCGCGGGCTCTCGCCGACGAGCGAAAGGTGATCGCGGTGTTCGACGAGTCCACGCTGGCCGCGGCGGTTGCGTCAGTTCCGCCCCGCCGCGCGTCGGTCGCTGCCGGCGAGCGCCCGCTCCACGAGGTAGTCCGCGCTGCGGTTCACGCCCCGGTCCCGACCCAGGCGAGGGTGCGCCTCACCAGGGGCAGCCGCCGCCGACCGGGCTCTCGGCGAGCTTGACGCGGACGACCGGGACCGCGGCGAGGACGAACGTCGGCGCGCAGATCATGAGCACGGGAAGGCCGTCGCGACCGCCGTCCCCGGCCGACGAGCATGCAACCGACTACGCCAACGGCACCGGCCGCAATGACACCCCGGCAGACCGTGGGGGAAATCGCAGGGGGCCCCATCTACCCGTCGCCTAGATGTCCACGGCGCCTGAGGACATGGGCGCCGCAGTGGCCGTTCCCGGCGGGATGCGAGGCGAACTCGGACGACGGCCGGAGCGGTGCGACGAGGGGCGACCTCGCCCGATCACGCCGCGGCCGCGATGACCGCCCGATTATTCTCCCGCCATGGACGCCGGAGTCCACCCGGTAGGGGAGGCTGTCGCCTTCGGTCGCACCCGCCTGACGGCGCCTCCTGCCGTGTCCGTAGCGGACGCGGTCAAGGCGTTTCGCATCCCGAGCGAGCGCCACACCTCGCTCAAGAGTCGGGCGGTCGACCTCTTTCGCCCAGAGCGCTACGAGATCCTGCCCGCGCTCGGTGGCGTCGGCTTCGAGGTCGGCCGAGGGGAGTTCTTCGGGATCGTCGGCCCCAACGGCAGCGGGAAGAGCACGCTGCTCATGTGCATCGCAGGAATCTACGGCCTCGACTCGGGCGCGGTCACGGTCTACGGCCGACTGTCGCCGTTCCTGGAGATGGGAATCGGCTTCAAGCCCGAGCTCAGCGCGCGGGAGAACGTGGTGCTCAACGGCACCTTGCTGGGCATGACGGCCGAACAGGTTCGCGAGCGAATGGACGACATCATCGGCTTTGCCGACCTTCACGACTTCGCGGAGCTGAAGCTGAAGAACCTCTCCTCCGGGATGAAGGTCCGGTTGGCCTTCTCCTTGGCCATCCAGGTGGACGCCGACATCCTCTTGCTTGACGAGGTGCTGGCGGTCGGCGACGAGGCGTTTCAAGAAAGGTGCTTCGAACAGTTCCGCCTCTTCAAGGACGAGGGCCGTACCGTGCTGTTCGTATCGCACAGCATGAAGGCCATCACGGGCTTCTGTGACCGAGCGATGCTGCTCGACTCGGGCAAGGTGTTGGCGATCGGTGATGCCGAATCGGTAGCGGACGACTACCTCGAGCTCAATGCCGCGCGCGCAAGGGAGCGCGAGGCGGTGGTGTCCCGGATCCGTGCGGGCACGTCCCGCCGACGCCTCCTAGCGCGCGGAAGAGCGTTTGCAGGCACCCTGCGACCCACTCGCTACAAACCGTCCGCGCTTGCCGGCGACCTGCGCCTGTTCGCCCGCGTGACCGTCACCCTGGCGAGAACCGAGTTCAAGCTGCATTACCGGGGCTCGCTGCTCGGATACGCGTGGTCCGTGATGCAGCCATTGATGCTGTTCGGTGTGCTTTATGCGGTTTTTTCAGGCGTCCTTGACCTGCGCCATTCCAGTCACTACGCGCTCTACGTACTCTCTGCCGTGGTCCTCTGGACCTATTTCGCTGAGACGACGGGAGCCGGTGTCAGTTCGCTCGTAGTAGCCGAGGGATTGCTGCGCAAGATGCGGTTCCCTCGTCTCGCCATACCCCTGTCCGTGTCGATGAAGGCGCTCATCAACCTCGCCCTGAATGGGATCGTCGTGGTTGGCTTCGCCATCGCCAGCGGCGTGGCGCCGCGGCCGAGTTGGCTGGAGCTGCCCCTGCTCATCGCCCTTCTGGCGGCATTGGGCACCGGGGTGACTCTGCTTCTCTCGACACTGTACGTCCGGTACCGGGATATGCAGCAGATCTGGGGGGTGCTGGAACGAGTCCTGTTCTTCGTATCGCCGATCTTCTATCCCGCCACGCTCTTTCCCGAGGCGGTGCGCGAGGTGATGGCCCTTACTCCCCTGGTGATGATCCTGACCGAGATGCGGCACGCCTTCATGGACCCGACCGCGCCGAGTGCCGCGGCGCTCGCCGGCGGCGCGTGGCTGCTCGCCGTACCAATCGGCATCGCCATCGGCATCCTCCTAGTGGGACTAGCGGTGTTCAGCCGCCAGGCGCCCCGGATCGCGGAGAGGCTGTAGCTCGGCGTCTTAGCCGACGACCGTGGGTGCGCGCTCGAGGGCGGGGTCCCCGGCCGTGGCGGGCAGCTCGACAGTCACCGCCAGCCCGCCTCCGCGCGCGCGGATGGTCAGGGTGCCGCCGTGGGCGCGTGCGACCGAGTCGGCGATCGAGAGGCCGAGTCCGAAGCCGTCCGAACCGGTGCGACCGGCTCCCAAGCGACGAAACGTGGTCAGGGTCTCGGCCTCGGCCTGGCTGACGCGCGGTCCGTCGTTGACCACGGTGAGGTTTGCCCGGCCGTCAGAGGCCACGGTCGACACGGCGATCCCCCCGCCCCGGATGTTGTAGCGCGCAGCGTTCTGGAGAAGGTTGGTGGCCAAGCGTTCCAGCAGCGAGCGGTCGGCCATGACGGTGGCCGGGCGCAGATCCAGGCCTACGCTCAGGTCGCGCTCGCGGACCGCGGCCTCGACCTCCTCGGCGGCGGTCTCCGCCAACTGACGACAATTTCCTGGTCTACCTCGAGCCGGCTGCTGCGGACGGACCCGACCGAAGTCAGAACGAGCGCGGGCGGGGTTCGACACTTCCAGCGCCAGGCCGTAGAAACTGAAATGCTCCGTCACGAGAACCCCGTGCTACGCGGGTTTTGCCGTACTTACCAGACCCTGCGACAGGAGGGGTCTGATTCGGGTTTGAATTGTAGTTACTTTGGCGACGGTGAAACGCGTGACGCTGCCGACTGATGTTTGACCGCCCCTCCGAGCCTCAGGCGCGCAGCGACCTGCGCAGCCGCATGACTGTGGCTCTTGCACCGCGAATTGCGGACTTCATGCTTCGGACGTCTCGTTCCGTCCTGCGACCGGTGTGGGCGATGGCACACCACGGCGTAATGCACGCTGTGGCCGCGTACGTTTGGCTCGGTGAGCGGGGCGCTTCGGTCTACGTGAAGGGCAGCTTTGCGTCGGGCGAGCCCCTTTTCGGCGTGTCGGACATCGATCTGATCACCGTCGCCCGCCACGATCCCGCTCATCCCGGACGGAATCGTGAGCGCGCAAGAGAGCGCTGGGCGCGATTGTGCCGCAGGATTCCTGTGCTCCCGCTTTTGATTCCGCATTTCTGGGTTTACGAAGACGCCGATTTCGTCGAGGCCCTTTCGGCGCCGTCTCTGACGTACGGACTCAATGGGAATGAGCCTGCGCGGCCCTTTATCCGTTCGCGCCCGATCGTCGACGAGATGGGACTGCAAGACCGGCCGGGTCTCTACCCACCGAGAAAGGAATGGCGGCGGCTGGCCGGACCAGAGCAGCGCCCACACGACTCCCCGCCTGACGACCAGGAAAGGCGTATCGCGGCGTGGCTCGAGCTCCAGCACTGGTGGCGCTACGTTTTCAAGGCGGCGGCCAACCCCGAAGCTCGTCACGTGCCGTATCTGTGCGTGAAGTTTCTTGCCGAGCCCGTCCGGATTCTCGCGTGGCTTCGTCGTGGGGATAGAATCGCGACACGCGTCGAGGCGCTGCGACGGGCACTCAAGGAGATACCTGAGGAGGAGGAAGCATTCCGTCTCGGGATTGAGCTAGAACGCGCACTGCCGCGATCCCCCGCACCTCCACTAGGCGAGGTGATTCCCGCTTTCACGCGACTCTCGCAGGTGATCGCAGCGCACATCTCAGCCGCGACTGAGACTGCCGGATACACCGATGTACGACTCCTCTGGGGAGACGAGAGGGAGCTGGCGCTGGATCCGGAATCACTCAGCCGGCTAAACGGTTTGGCGGAAACCAACGGTGCGATCGTGCCGCTGCCGCTCGCCGATTGGCGCGCTCGTGTCGCACCGGACCTCCCCGACGAGACCTTCGTTGTCCTGGTCGGCGACGCAACGCGACCTTCAGTCCTCGCCGCTGCTGCCCGCGCGAGCCACGCCGGCACTTTTCCTGTGTTTCGGACCGATGGCCTTCTGGTTCTTCCCACGTTGCTCTGGGGGCGGGGTACGGCACGCGCGGTCCAATGCGAATCGACGGACCCCGTGTCCATGGCATTGATCGAAGGCGCCCGGGTGGCTCGCTTTCCCAACCTCGCGGGGTGGTCAGCCCGGGATTCGGCGCGGAGAGCGACCGTCGAGCACCGTGCGCGGCTCGCCGCTTGGCCAGGGCTGGATCCCTCGAGGATCACTCCTCTCCACGCGCTTGGCATGCTCTTCACGGCAGCCCGCGGCGCGCTCTTTCTCGAGAGCCTCGAACCGGGTTCGCCTGAGCTTCCGCTGACCGCTGCGGCCGTGGCGCGGCGCCTGGAGCAATCCGGAAGTAGAGCAGGCAGCGTCGCTCAAGAGGCCTTCGAGAGTTTCCGCGCCGGACGTCAGGGAGGCCCCCCACTTCCGAAGGGTCTGATCTCGGCCTTCGAACAGGTTGTGCGCGATCTTCCCGGATTCAGTGATGCGAGTCTTACGTCATGAGATCCCGGCTACGCACGAAGCGCGATCCCTTTCGTCGCTTCGCGCCGGCGAAGATGAGCACGCGAAGCGCACATCGAGTTGCTAACGCGAAGAAATTACGACACCGCCAACGCGCCGAGAAGGAGAAATAGAAGAAGGGAGGTGTAGCTCGGGAGTGCGAAGAAGCTTTCCAGCAGTCCCTCCAGAAAAATAACAATCAGCAGCGAAGCAAAAAGCGCCGAGCTGATCCCGTGCAAGCCCAGCGCGGCAATGAACGCCGCCACCATCGTCGCCGAAAATAGAACGGTACCGATCGCGCCCGAACGAACAAAAATCTCGACCGGCGTGGAGTGACATGCCCACACCCTCATGCCGGTTTTTTCGCGGATCATATCGAGGCGGCGAACATCCCAAAATGCGCCGAAGCCCTGGCCGAGAATCCAATCGGGCCCCACGTCGGCCAAGGCGAGTTTCCAGAGCATGGTTCGCCCGTTCAAGCTGGCTGCGTAGCTCATTCGTCCAAACAAAACAGTCCCTTTCAGCGTTCCTCCCAAACCGGTCCCTTTCAGCGTTCCTCCCAAACCATCTTGCACGCCGACCTGACCGAGAAGGCTTCTCACCGCAACCCCGGTTACAAGAATTCCTACGGCGAGTCCAACCGGCCAGGTGCGGTCCGACCCGGAAGGAGTCATCGCAATCGAAATCAGCGCTGCGGTCTCCGATGCCCAGAAAGCAAGCCGCGAACGCGTTAGCCCTAGACCCCCCATGCCGGCGATCATGCCACCGATGGCGATCCCCGAAGGAATGCTTTCCGTCGCTCCCAACCAGCAGCTACTGAACGCGAGCAAGGCGCAGTTTAGAGCCTGCTGGTTCGGATGGAGCGTGCCGGCAAAACGGTATCCGATTTCAGGGTCACGCGTGCCATTCAACAGCTCGTTCGCGACGCCAGCTACGAGGTAAGCGGCGCACACCAGCGCCATCGCCATCAGGCATCCTTTCACCCCGAGCGCCGCACCAGCGAGAACTCCGACCATCGCCGTAATGATCCACGAAGGCAGACGCCGCAGCGACAACGGCGTATTTACCGACCAGAGAACCGAGCAGGTTTCCCAGCCGAGCCAGGCCGTGGTTGCGACCACGATTGGAGTGAGTTGCAGTCTGACTCTGAAGGGAATCCAGAGCATTACAAAGATGAAGGCAACAAACAGCGCTATGAATGCAACCCGGCGTCGCGTCGTTCCGTGGAGCGTTTGCTGCCGAACGCCTGCAAAATCGATCTCGGTCGACCGCTGCCAATTCCGCGGCGCGCTGAGTCGATGATCGAGCGGTATGAAAGCCGCCGCAAATAGAGCGGCAAAGACCAGGACCGCAGCCACAAGAGAACTCACGTGGCGGTCACCTGCGAAGAGTCAACTCAAAGACGAATTGAGAAGCTGGGCATACACGTTCATCGTGGTGCGAGCGGCTGCTTCCCAGGAATGGCGCCGGGCCGCGTCGTTCCTGATTTCGTTTCGTCGTTCGTCGAGATGAGCGTACAAATCGCTTTTGAAATACCGCTCAATCGTATTTGCCAGGTCCGCGGAATCCTCGGGTTTGAACACACACCCGTTTCGCCCTTCGGCAATATCATCCTTTAGAGACCCCACGTCGGATGCGAGTACGGGGAGACCGAAACTCAATGCCAGAAACAGGATGCCGCTTTGATAGATATTCCTATAGGGCAAAACGAGAACGGCCGCCGCTTTGAAATAAATCTCAACCTCGCGGTCCGGAACGAATCCCAGATTTAGCAGAACGCCGCCACTTTGCTCATCCTTGCGAATTTGGTCGAAAACAGATGCCCAGTAGGGATCGGCCATGTCGGCCTGCCCCGCTACGAGGAGGCGATAGTCCTGACCCACTCGCGGCAACCGGCCAAAAGCATCGATCAGGTATTCGAGTCCTTTGTACGGGCGAATCCTTCCGAAAAATAGAATCACTTTTTCAGTGTCTCGTATTCCGAGCGCCTGTCTTGCCTCCGCGGGGGTGAGCCCGGTATTGGGAACCGCATTGTTGATTCCAAATGCCACAGTCGTCACTCGCGCCTCCGGAACGCCAAACACCGAGATGACCTCGCGTTTCATGTTTTCGGTGTGGACGAAAATGTGATTTGCGAGCCGATACTGAATCCGGAGTGTAAACCGATTCAGGGCAGAGTCGTCGGCATCGCGCCTGCGCGTGTTCACGTTATGCGCTGTGAGTACGACTTTCTTCCCCAGGACCCGGTAAAAACACATCAGCAGCGTGCGATCGACCAGCTCGAACCGATTGTTCCAGAGAATATGGAATATCCTGGACCTCGCAGTGGCGGAGTATCCCACCAGTCTTAAGTAGTACAGCGATATCCTGGCGATCTTATCGAAAAGGGGGACGTCCGATCGCAGGCTGCCGCGGAGTTTCAGAAACTTCAAGTTGGGAGCTTCGTGAAATGCCGCGCAATCGATTTGCGAACCTCCGGCCAGCTCTACATTTGCGCCTTCCCTCGCGAGTGCCGTAGCTAATCCGTACGCATAATGCCTGTCCGTACCGGCTGTCAGCAGCGACACCGCCACGCTGGCGCGTTTTCCCTGTACGGTCGGTTCAGTCACACGGAACCTGCAAAGGGATCCGACTGCTGCGCTGGACTGTCCAGGAACAAGCGGTGAACGATTTCAAGAGTGAGCAGCTTATGAATCAAAGTCGTGGAGTTCCGTTTCCCTCGCAGGTGATCCGTGAGCGCCCGCCTGACCGCCGCCTTGTCCAGGTAGGGCCGCGACAGACTGCGTTGACTCAACAGTGTCTCCTGGAGATATCCGCTTAGAGCGTCCCGATACCAGACGCGAAATTGCGCGAACTTGTGCCTGCCCAGGAACAGCCGATCGAGCTTGAGGCCTGATAATGAGCGGTCGATCCGCACGGCCCAGTCAGGCATGCCCCTATCGTAGGCGTATTCGGCTTTGAAGAAGAATTCCTGCCAGGCATGGGAGGCCGCTTCGACGATCGGTCGACGGCCGCCTCCCAGACCAAGGTCGGTTGGAATGCGGCCAAGGTGAGGATTTCCTTCGCTTATGAGCCGCAGCGAAACGTCGCTCGTAGTGAGACATGATGCCGGGGCCCGAAAAGCGGTGCGGACGAGTTCGTTAGCGAGAAAGGGCGACCGAACGGTTAGCTGAGCTTGCTCGAGCGAGAGGATTCCATACTGCGCCCAGGAAGCTTGGCGAAAGGCAGCGAAGGCGACGGGGTGTTCCTCCGTATTCGTCGCGAGAGTCTCCCTGGTTTTGCGCGCATGACTCAAGACTTCCGGACAGAAAACATCACCTTGCGGCTCGTCCGCCTTGAAGGTGCGCACGCGGCGCAGAATCTCACCACCGTAATTGCCCGTGATTCGAACGGGAGCAATCTGGCGGGCCCTCTCGTTCAAATACAGGTCCGTCGCGCGGCTCACATCGACACACCCGTCAGTCAGATAGACGGCCCGCTCGGCGTATCGTGAAAAGTTCGCCAGGAAATCCTGACTGACCGGGATCACTTCGTGGGTCTGGCTGCAGGCGCGAGCCACTTTTCGCGCAACAATCACGTCCTGACAATCGCGGCGCATTCCGCCGAACGTGTAGCATGGCATCGTTGCGGGTTCCATCTTCTGCCACGCCATGATCATTCGAGTGTCCAGGCCGCCGGTCAACGACATCGCCAGCGGCGCCGAACCGCTGAAATATCGGGGAACATTTCGCGCGAACACGTCGCGAAGCTCGCGGTAAAAAGAGGCCGCGTCGAGGGAGCCTTGTGCCTGCCATTGCGCTGGATCGAAGTAGGAAGCCTTCCGTTTCAGCGCGCCATTTTGACAAACCCAGGCCGAGGCCGGGGGTAAGACGCAAACGTCCTTGAATATTGTCCTATCCTCGAGCACTGCGCCGCACGAGATGAACTCTCCCAGGCTGTGCGCGTCCACGGTGCGTAAGTTCGGGACCGCAGCGAGTATCGCTTTCGCCTCTGCCGCAAAATAGAAAGCCTCCGGCGACTCGTGATAGTAAACCCTGTGCATGCCGAAGCGGTCATTGAAGAGCAGCGCTTCTCCCGACTCGCGATTCGCGAGCAGCCCATGAAATCTGCCGTCGAGGCACGCTGGAAACGAACGATCCTCTTCTGCTGCGTGGACCAGATAGGAAAAACCGCTCTGATCAAATTCATGCCCCCGTGACCGCAGAGCCTGAGGTGTACCGGGCTCTGGGAATTCCTCTCCTGAGAACACCAGAATCCTGTCTCCGTGCTCGTTTCGAAACGGCATGCAGCCGGCGGCATTGTCGATCGCGGTCCAGCCGACATAAATCCCAGCGCGCTCGTCGAACCACGATCCGCAAACGTAAAAGGCCTCGTGGCGCAGAACGCCGAGCATCCTGCGCAACTGCTCGGCGGCGAGTTCCCTTGGCAGGACATTGGTGATAATACCGGCGATTCCTGGCATGGCCGCCTCAGCCGCCAGCCTCGCTGGCGTTCAGCCTGCGCGCGTACCAACCGCGCCTCCATCTTAGAAGCTCAGCAAACAATGGCGTTGGAAGCCGTCTTGCGAATCCCCGATGAAGTCCCAGCTTCATCGCGATTTCCCCTCTCCACGTGAGTGGAATGAAGTACCGGGGAACCAACACTTGTTCAAATCCATTTTGCCGCTTGAACGCTGTCAGAGAGTTTTCGCCGTCGTTGTACACATACTGCCCATAGACCAGATGTGACATTCCAGCTCGTGCGCACGCCTCAACTGCCTTTGCAATCATGGCGTTTGCGGTCCTTTTGTCGCGGTATTTGGTCATCGACACAAAAAGTGCAATGTGGGCGATTCTACCCGCGCAGATCATTCGGACGACGCCAATGAGCTCATCCTGGTAATAAGCCCCGAGGAAAATGCTCCGGGCGGGGTAGGTCGAGTTCTCGGCCTTCACTTCGTCGAAGCTTTTGTTGAAATGCCAGAACGGTTTGCCCTGCCGGACCGGTGTTTCGTTGTTGAGCTCGACGATGCCCGTCATCAAGTCATCGCTCAACTCCGTCTGCTTCACCACAACCCCAGTCTTCGCGGACTTCCTGACGGCATTTCGTTTCGCGGTGTGTCCCCGTCTCTTCCACCAATCCGAAAAGGTAGTGATTGGAATGACGGCCAAATTGTCCCATTCGAGGTAAAACGAATGCCTGGGAACGATGTCCGGCAGCTTCTGAGCAAACGTGAAGATGTCGGCTCTCAAACCAGTTTGCTTCAGGGCCTCAATAAAGGACGCCGCGCCGATCGAGAATTCACGCTCAGCCAAACGCTCATCCTGAACGGATGCGACCTTGGGCCACTTGCCCGTGGTGATTACCGTGCGACCCAGGACCTGGGCTGAGGGAACGAGGACGACCTTTCCTCGCACGCGGATTTCGGTCGTGCGAATGCCCGGGGTTATGACGAAGGACCGACTGTAATGATTGGCAATTCCGGCGCGCAACGGAATCGAATCGGCAGGAAGCTCGTTCCGATGCCCTGGCCTACGTACATTCTCGATCGCCGCTCCGTATACCAGCCTCCAACATACTGCCGTGTCCGAGTGTTCGGAAGCCGAGCCGCCCACCTGCGGGCCACGGACCAGCCCATCGCGCAGCTCGTCCGTAGGACGCGCACGTTCGCGACCGTCTCATGGAAGCCTCGGCAGTACGTGACGCCCTGAGCGGTAGTCGGCGCTATCGCAAACCCGACGGAGCAACAGCTTCTCCGAGCAGATAAAGGCTGACGGCCAGACCCATCGGACTGCGAAGATGCCTTAGCTGACATCGGCGTTTTCGATGATGTGCTCGGAGTCATGGGAGTAAGGGTAGGCGATGCTAGGGGAGAACGTGGAGGGCTGATGCCGTTTCGCACGTACGCAAGAGAAAAGGTCGCTCCATCGACCGCGAGAGTGCCTTTCCCACAAAAGGTTCTGCAGAGCGTTCAGCTACTGAAGGACCACTGGGCGAGCGCGCGGACCGCCGACGACTTCTCAGGAATATGGACGGATTTCGCTGAATATGATCGGGAGCTTCGCTTGTATGCCGGCACTTCGCTGAGGGAAGCGCGGGTGTTCGAGATTGGATACGGACAGCGGCCGTATCGGCTTATTGCGCTGCAATCAATGGGAATAGATGCAAGCGGTGTGGACGCTGAGGTCTCCCTGCTCGCGGGCAGTGTGAAGCAATCTTGGAAAGTATTTCGGACCAACGGGTTCGAGCGAATGCTAAAGACGCTGGTACGCCGAAGCCTGTTCGACTCAAGGGAATGGCGGCGCTTCAGTCGAGCGCTTGTCGAACGAGGTTTCGAACCGCAGATTGATCGTTCTCGGTTCTTCGTTGGTGACGCTGCCGACGTAGATCTGGCTTCCAGCTCGCTGGAGCTAGTGATCTCCGAGGACGTGTTTGAGCACATTGCACGACCATCCCTCGAGCGACTAGTTCCCCGCATCGCCAAGTGGCTCAAGCCCACGGGCCTTGCATTGATACGGCCGAACATATTCACCGGGATCATGGGAGGGCACCTTCTTGAGTGGAACTACCGATGCATGGTTCACCCACCGACCAGGCGCAAGAGCGAACCATGGGAGCACCTGCGGAAAAGGCGCTTTGAGCCCAATACGTCCCTGAACCGGCTGACAAGGGGCGAGTACAGAAGCTTGTTTTCCAAGCACTTCGACATCTTGGACGAACGTGTACAGGTCCCGAACCTCGGACGCGAATACCTCGTAGGTAAAGCGGCCGAGGATTTAGCCGGTTTCGACGAAGAGGAACTCTTCTCGAACCGAGTGCTCTTTGTCGTCCGACCAAAGGTCACTACATCCTTGCCTCGTAGCGCTCTGCACCATAGGCCGGAGCCCAACGATCAGTCATGCAGCGAGGGCACGAAGGAGATCCCGATGATAGAGCCCTCCTCCGATTGAAGCCGAGCGACCTTTTGGTCCCACGGCTCCTCGCGCCGGTCGTGCAGCAGGATGAATCCTCGCTGGCGCAGTTCCTCGGCGGCGGACTGAACAGCGTCCGCGTCGCGCACCTCGAACTCCAGACTCATCTGCGGGACGGTGCGATCCGCCGGCCACTCCGGTGTGCCGAAGCACGCCTGAGCGGCCTGCGACGGCGGCCACACCCCGAAATGCTTGCTGCCCTCGATCCGCTCGCTGTGGAAGTAGTCGCTGCCGGGGCTCGCCTCGAGCGGGAGGCCCAGTGCATCGATGAACAACTCGCGGCTCTTCTGCGGATCCGCAGTGATCACCGCGATGCTGGTGATGAATTCGATTTCCATGCCCGTAGCGTATGGCCGTCGAGACATGGACGGCGCAGCGTCCCACTGTACGCCGGAGTCGTCTCAAAGCTGCGCGCCCCACTTGGAGGAGCGTGACCCGGCCCCCGATGCGCTCCTGTTTCCGTCAAGAGAAGGCACGCCGCTCGATCCCGACAACCTGCGAAACCGCATGTTGAAGCCGCTGCTCGAGGAGACAGAAGCGCCGTGGGCGGCTGGCACACTCTTCGCCATACCTACGCCAGCATGCAGCTAGTCGCGGGGACCAACATCGTCCAGCTCTCTCGGGCCCCCGGCCACCATTCCGCCTCGTTCACGCTAGACCGTTACGTGCACCTGTTGCCAGGCGATACGGCGCCTCCCCTCGACCTCGATGTTGAGCTGTGCGATCCGCCGCAAGTGAACCAATGCGGCGTCGGCTCGGAGAAAGCAAGATGGCCGACGGTCGCGCCTCATCCTCAGCTCCTCCAGGCGTCCGAGCAACTGGGCCGGCACTGCCCACCAGGTTTAGGCGATGGGCCTGATCCGGGCGCTGCCGGCGCACAGCATCATCTCGGACACGCCGACGTGACGCCAGCGCTTGAGCATAAGCCGCGATGCTGAGCCGTCGCCGCGACTGACCGCCGTTCGAGCACTACCACTCGCTCGATCCCACGACCGTGGTTCTGAACGACGGTGTAGCCCAGCTCCTGCAGCCGCGACAGGGCATCGGACTTCCCGAACATCCCGTCCCAAACGACAAGGGCCCCTTTTGCGGCGTTGACGACTCTGTCCACTCGCGAATACGTGGTGGTCCCTGCGTACCAGTCGAACGCAGGGTGCGAACTGGCGATCACGCGACCAAGTTGGGATCGAGTTAGGCTCGTCGCAACCCGGGCTGATGCGTAGGCGGCGCCAGTGAGCGGTAGCGGTTCGGTGAGAAGCCAGGCGATCAGGGAGGCGGCCAACACGGTCGTAGCCAACGCGAGTCGAGACATGTCGCGAAGGTCTCGCTTTGCCCACCTGGCGCGCACCGTGTAGAGCGTGATCGCTCCGACTGTGACCGCAGCGAGCGGCATGCTCCCGGTCGCGACCGCGAAGGCAACAGCGGCGCCGCTGCGCCACCAACTCGCTCCATCACGATCGGCGACGATGCCCATCGCACCGTGGTGGGCGCACAGCGCGACGGGTACGGACAGCGTCACCAGGTACACCGGGTCGGCGATGGTCCGAAAGGCGGGCAACGTCCAGGCTGCGACATAGAACGCGAACAGGGCCGCGGTGATCCCGCCCACTGACGCGTCCGGAACCTGCCGCCGTGCCATCGCGGCGATCGACAGCCCACCGACGATGGGTCCGAACGCGATCGGCCAAGAGATGAATCCGTAGCGGAACCCGGCGGCGCCGTAGATGGAGCCGAGGAGGCCGTATGGGTTCTGGTGGTACAGCCAAAGGACGTCGCCACTTGTGGCGGCGCCGAGCGCCGCCCACCCCGCGGTCCCGCCGGCGAGCCACGGGAGTAGGCCCAGCCGTCGCGTTCGAACAAGTAGCAGGGCCCACACGCCGACCACGACCAGCCCCTCCAAGCGGGCGAGGGGCAACAGCCCGATCAGGGCTGCAGCGAATCTGTCGCGACCCGCAGCGCGGACGAAGAGCGCAGCGGCCAAGAGGAGCGAAAAGATCATCTGCGGCAGCGCGGAGAAGCCGATCATCAGCGTCAGTGGCTGGGCCACGAGGAGCACGGACGCCATAAATCCCAGCCGCTTGGTAGACCGATGGGCAGTCAAGCCGACCAGTACCGCTGCGATACTCAGGAACACAATCGACGTCGCCCGAGCCGCGCCCGTGCCAATCAGCGCCGCGGGGATGTACGCGATGGTCATCAACGGCCGTCCCCACACAGCGAGCATGAGCGAGGGGTCGTGGACCGAGTTCCGGGATATGAGGAGATGGCTGTAGTCATCGGCCCCGTAAAAGCCCTTTGACTGGCCCACCCTCACAGCGAGCAGGACGCCGATGCTGACTAACGCAGCCACTCCTGCGGCAGGCTCGGTCGAGTCGATCGAACCCCGAACACTGCCGAATGAGTGCATGACTACGCGCGCAGTCCCCTCAGGGGGTCGGCTCCGGTGAGTTTGCGCCTCTCGCAGCTCCGTCGGAGCTGCCTCGTCCTCCACCGTCGCGAACGCTACATAGCATGTGCTCCGTCATGGGCGCGGCGGGTTTCGAACCAGCCGCTTTCGCGTGTGAAGTGCGAGGGCATCGGGGCGGCTGGACCTCAGAATGGTCGTTCAGCGACCGCTGAACCGGGCTGGGCGTCGCTCGACGAAGGACATCATCCCCTCCGCCCCGTCCTCTGTCTGCAGCAGCGCGACCATGTCGTCGTTGAGCCGAGCCGCCGCCGCCCGGTGTCCTTCGTCCAGGGCCCGCTGGGCTGAGAGAAGGGTCGTGCGGACGCCCAGGGGCGCCGACCGGGTGGCGATCCGCTCCGCCAGCTCGACAGCGCGGTCCAACTGTTGGCCCGGCTCGGTGATCTCCTGGATCAGGCCGATCCTATGAGCCTCTTGAGCGCCGTACTCGTCCCCGGTCAGCAACCAGCGCATCGCGTTGCCCCACCCGGCGTCCCTCGGCAGGCGGATCGTCGCGCCGCCGAAGGGGTAGATGCCCCGCTGGATCTCGAGCTGCGCGAAGCGCACGTCGGCGCTGGCGACCCGCACGTCGGCGGCGAGCAGGAGCTCGATCCCGAGAGTCATGCACCACCCTTGGGCCGCCGCCACCACCGGGGTCGTCCACGGCCTCCCGTCGTTGCGCCAGGGATCGCGGGCGTCGCTCGGATAGGCCAGGGTCCCATCGGCCAAGGCGGGGCCCACCTCTGCCAGATCCAGCCCGCCGGTGAAGTGCTCGCCATGCGCAAAAAGCACTCCGCAGCGAAGCTCGTCGTCTTGCTCGAGCTCCTCGTAGGCACGACCCAGCTCCATGAGGAGCTCGAGGTTGAACGCGTTGCGCTTGGCCACACGGTTGAGGCCCATCAGCAACACGTGCCCGCGTCGCTCGAGCGTCAGGACGCCGTTGATCGTCTCGGTCATGGATATCTGCCTTTCTGCGTCGCGCCAGGCTGATAGCGCAGGTAGACGACGCGAGAGCCGAACGTCCTCGTCTCGACGAGGTCCAGGTTGATCCTCTCGTCCAGCGCCGGAAAGTACGTCGTGCCGCCGCCCAGGACCACCGGGCTGACGAAGAGACGGTACTCGTCGATGAGGCCGAGCTTCACGAAGGTGGAGGCCAGGCCGGCGCCGCCGACGGCCAGGTCCCTTCCCGGTTGTTCCTTCAACCCGGCGACGACATCGCCGGCCCCGTCCCCCACCAGCCTGGCATTGCCCCCGACGCTCTCGAGGGTCCTCGAGAAGACGATCTTCGGCGTGTCCTTCCAGATACGGGCGAACTCGAGCTCATGCTCTGGGAGGGACGGTTGCTCGTCGGCCGTCTCCCAATAGGTCATCGCCTCGTAGAGCCGCCGTCCGTAGAGGTGCGCGCCCGTCTCCCGCGCCTGCTGGTTATGGAACCGATGCAGCTCCTCGTCCGGCGCCGACCAGTCGATGTCTCCGTCGGGCCCGGCGATGAAGCCGTCCAGCGACACCCCCATCGAGTAGATCAGCCTTCTCATCGGGTACTCGGCGCCTTAATCGGATCCCAACCGAGCCTTTAGCGCGGCCGTTGCCGGTAGCGGAATCTTGGGTTCGCGACTCATCGGGCGACGCCCCGGCGGAAGACCAAGACGGGGGCGCTCGCCCTGATCGGAGCGGGTATGTGTCACAAGGTCTCTAGCGCCCAGAGGGAGTTCTCGACTGCACCGCACCCGATCCCGAGACTCTCCGGACACCGGCCGGAACCTCTCACGGGATCTCGACCCGAGCGCCGGAACGGTCTTGGTCGTGCGGCGGTGCGGCGGATCGCCGTCTTCCTCCCCTTCGCCGAGCTGACGGATCCCGGGGATGGCAGTCACGCAGAATGGACGTTCGGCTCCTAGCCGCTCTCGAGGCTGCCATTGAAGGTCACGAGCAATAGCCCTGAGAAGTGCCTGGCTCCAGGGAGTACCTGGGGGGGCGCTAGTCGGGACGCGTGCCGGGTGACTCCGAGGGCGCGTCGCGAGTCTCGCCTTCGGCATCCGGGGTCGTGACGTCGGTCCCGCGTACCCCAAAGCGGAATCCTCCGCGCCGGTAGTGGAGCCCGATCACGAGCGCCACGAACGTTATGGCCGCGACTATCAGAATGACCGTACCGAAAGACATGCCAACTTCCGCGTTCGACTACCCCCACCCTAGTCGACTCTCGGGCCGGCGGAAGGCTCCCAACACCTGCTCGATGGGCCTACCGGCGCGAGGTGCGCCCACGATGCCGGCCGCCGGACACTAGGTTCCCGCCCGGGCCAGGCAGCGGTCGAGCGCGGCGGCATCCACCAGGTCCCCGACCTGCACGTGGGCCGCCAGCGCGCTCACCGCCTTGCCGCGCGCCTCGGCGTGCCCGGCGACGGAGCCGCGCCGGCGCGACAGCCCGCGGTTGAGCTCGGCAGCCGCCGCGACCGCGTCCGAGCGGCTGTCGGCCAGCCACAGGTGCACCACTCCGCCGCGCGGCAGTATGGCCGCTCCCACATATCGAGCGGGCACCCGCACCCGCGGCACCCGGCCCCTCGCCGGGACCTCTCCGCCGCGCACCACCCGGATTCTCGCCTGCTGCAGGCATGTGCGCAACAGCGGCCGCTTGTCGGGAACAGCGCGCTTGCCCACTGCCGTCGTCCGGCCACCGGAGCTCGAGCCGCAGCCGGCGACCCCGGCAGCGACCGCAACGGCGATTACCAGCGCACAAGCACGCGCCATGGCGGAGGGCAACCTATCCCACGCCTGGGCGACGGGCCACCCTCCCGCGAAACCGGGACATCGGCTCGGTCGCGTTGACCCGCGGACGGGGCAGGACTACGGTCGAGTGCATGCTAGAGCCGGCGCGACATCTGGCGGCGCTCGCGCGGTACGCCGTCAACAGACGCGCCCAGGAGCGCGACGACGCCGAAGCGCTGAGCGAGCTGGAGACGGTGCCGCTCGAACTGCCGGCGGGCCTCGACCTGGAATGGCTCGGAGTGTCCGGCTATCGGATGACCTACGAGGGACACACCCTGCTCATCGACCCCTACTTCTCGCGCGTACCCCTGCGCAGCCTCATCCGGCGCGAGCCCGCGCGTCCGGACCCCGCGACGCTCGACCGCTTTCTCCGGATCCATGGCCACGCCGTGGGCGTGCTGGTCGGCCACACCCACTTCGACCATGCCGTCGACGCTCCCGAGATCGCCCGCCGCTTCCGCTGCCCGGCGCTGGGGTCCCGTTCCCTGGCGGCTCTCATGCGCCTGCACGGCCTTGGCGACCAGGCCGTCGAGGTCGAGCCCTACCGTACGTACGAGCTGGGGCCGTTCGCGGTCAGCTTCACGCCCAGCGCGCACTCCAAGCTGCTGCTCGGACTGGCCGTTCCCTTCGACGGAGAGCTCACCTGCGCCCACCTCGACCAGCTATCGCCCGGTGCGTACCGCTGCGGCCAGGTATGGGGGATCCATGTCTCGGTCGCCGGCACCAGCTTCTACCACCAGGGCAGCGCCGACCTCGTGGACGACGCGATTCGCCACCGCGGCGTCGACTTCTTCCTGGCCGGCGTCGCCGGACGCAGCTTCACGCGCGACTACTGGGAGCGGATCCTGCGCCGACTGGAGCCCCGCGTCGTCGTGCCCACCCACTACGACGACTTCTTCAAGCCGCTCGACGATCCGATGGATTTCACCACCAACGTGAAGCTCGCGAACGTCCCGGAAGAGGTCGGGGCCGTGAGCCGCGACTTCTCGACGGCGGCCCTCCCGCGGCTGCGAGCGTCGCCCGCCGAGCCATCGCGGCCGCGAGGCTCGACCTAGGCCGTGCACATCGGCCCGCTGCTACGGTGGCGACGATGCCCAGGGCACGCACACTCGCCGCCGCGCTGGCGGCGGCCGGAGTGGCCGCCGGCCTGGGTGCATGCGGAAAGCAGGAGGTCACCCCGGCGGTGACCGGACCGACCCAGACGACGACGACCGGACCCTCGGGCGCGGGTCCGGCAATCGCTCCGTCGCGCCGCCACAAGCCGCCGCCGACGTTGACCAATCCTCCGGCGGGCTCCGGGGGCACTCCCGCGCCGGTTGGCGGGACCCCCGGGCACGGGCGCGAGGCCCAGCGCGACTTCCGCAAGTACTGCGATACCCACCCGGGCGCCTGCGGCGACTGACCCCCCCGGGGCCGCGGCCTCAGGGCCAGGGGTCGCGACCGCGAGCCCGCGCCCACAGGTAGTGGGCCACCAGCGCGGCCCAGTCGACGACGCCGGCCACCAGGAACCCGAGGGGCCCGGTGATCAGCCGCGCCGCGAGCCGTCGGTGAAGCGGCGGTCCCTCGCGGGTGCTCACACAGCTGACGCTATCGTTGCGCCGGCCATGGCCACGGTGAAGACCAGCGTCACCGAGCTGCCCGAGTCGCGCGTCAGGGTGGAGGCCGAGGTTCCATCCGACGAGGTCGAGCGGCGCCTCCAGGACACGGCCCGACAGATCGGCCGCCAGATGAAGGTCCCCGGCTTCCGCAAGGGCAAGGTCCCGGTCCCGATGGTCCTCCAAAGGGTCGGTCGCTCGACGCTGTTGGACGAGACCATCCGTGATTCGCTGCCCGCCTGGTACGGGGACGCCATCGACGGCGCCGGGATCGTGCCGGTCGGCGACCCTCACCTGAATCTCGCCGACCTGCCGCCCGAGGGCCAGCCCCTTCGCTTCTCGATCGAGATCGGCGTGCGCCCGCCCGCGAGCCTGGGCGACTACCGCGGCCTCGAGGTGGGTCGGCGCGAGCCCGACGTGTCCGACGAGGCGGTCGAGCAGGAGCTGGAGACGCTGCGCGACCGCCTCGCCCGGCTGGAGACCGTCGAGGAGCCGGCAACCACGGGGGACTTCGCGGTACTCGACTTCACCGCGACGGTCGACGGGGAGCCACTCGAAGGCGGCGAGGCCCGCGACGAGCTGGTCGAGCTGGGCGCCGGCCGCCTTCCCGGCGAGATGGAGGATGGGCTCCTGGGGGCGTCGGCGGGCGAGCGGCGGGAGATCGACGTCAGCTTCCCGGCCGACCACGGCTCTGCGCAGCTCGCCGGGCGGACCACCCGCTTCGAGGTGGCGGTCAAGGAGATCAAGCGCAAGCAGCTCCCCGACCTCGACGACGACCTGGCGGCGGACGCCGCGGGCTTCGACACCCTCCAGGAGCTGCGCGAAGACCTGCGCTCGCGCCTCGAGGAGGCCGAGCGGCGCGCGATCGACGCCGAGTTTCACGAGGCCGTGCTCGACGCGGCGGTCGCCGGCGCGCGGGTGGACGTCCCGGAACCCCTCATCGACGCGCGCGCGCGAGAGCTCTGGGAGCGATTGGCGCACACGCTCGGCGACCGGGGACTGTCGCGCGACGCCTACCTGCGGGTGTCCGGCAAGACCGAGGAGGAGATCCTCCGCGAGGCCCGGCCGGATGCCGAGCGCGCGCTGCGCCGCGAGGCGGTGCTGGCGGCGATCGTCGAGGCCGAGGGGATCGAGCCCTCCGAGGAGGATCTCCTGCAGGCGCTGGAGCACTCGGCCGAGCACGAGGAGACCACGCCGGCGGAGCTGCTCGAGCGGCTTCGCCGGGCAGGCCGGCTGGAGGCGCTGCGGCGGGAGCTGGCCCACCGCCAGGCGGTGGACCTGCTGGCCAGGGAGGCCAGGCCGATCCCGGTCGAGCAGGCGCAGGCGCGCGACAAGCTGTGGACCCCGGGCAAGGAGGAGCGCGAACCGGCTGGCTCGGAAACGGCTGCTCCCCGCGCTGGCGAGCTCTGGACCCCGGGCTCCTGAGCGGCGCGCGCGGGGTCGCGCGGGGCCTCCGCGGACCCGTCAGAGGGTCACCGGGCGATTGCTAGACTCGCCTCACAGTCGCTGCTGCGGCGCTCGGGCTGTCTGTTCAGGCCCCGGGCAGGATTCGGGGCGGACAAGCGAAACAAGGCGAGGACGATGAGCCCACTCGTACCCATGGTCGTCGAGCAGACCTCGCGCGGCGAGCGCGCGTTCGACATCTACTCGCGGCTGCTCAACGAGCGGATCATCTTCCTGGGTACGCCGGTCGACGACCAGATCGCCAACCTCATCGTCGCCCAGCTCCTGCACCTGGAGTCCGAGGACCCCGAGAAGGACATCTCGGTCTACGTCAACTCGCCCGGCGGCTCGGTCTACTCCGGCCTGGCCATCTACGACACCATCCAGTTCATCAAGCCCGACGTCCAGACGATCTGCGTCGGGATCGCCATGTCGATGGGCGCGCTGCTTCTGGCGGGGGGCGCCGCGGGCAAGCGCATGGCGCTGCCCAACGCCAAGATCCTCATCCACCAGGTGTCCTCGAGCTTCCAGGGACAGGCGACCGACATCGAGATCCACGCCCGCGAGATCATCGACGTACGCCGGCGCCTCGACGAGATCATCGCCAAGCACACCGGCAGGGACCTCGAGCAGGTAAAGACCGACACCGAGCGCGACTACTTCATGAGCTCGGATGAGGCGAAGGAGTACGGAATCATTGACCGGGTGATCTCGGAGCACTAGCTTCGAGCGCGCCCGGCCCGGCGCAGCGATGGCACGTCCCACCGACTCCAACGAGCAGCTCCTCTGCTCCTTCTGCGGCAAGTCGCAGCGCCAGGTCAAGAAGCTGATCGCCGGTCCCGGCGTCTACATCTGCGACGAGTGCATCGACCTCTGCAACGAGATCATCGACGAGGAGCTCACCGCCCCGCCCAGCTTCGACATGGGGAACCTCCCCAAGCCGCGGGAGATCTACCAGGTGCTCAACGAGTATGTCGTCGGCCAGGAGCAGGCCAAGCGCACGCTCTCGGTGGCGGTCTACAACCACTACAAGCGCGTGCAGATGATGCAGTCGGACGACCAGGAGATCGAGCTCCAGAAGTCCAACATCCTGCTCCTCGGCCCCACCGGCTGCGGCAAGACGCTGCTGGCCCAGACGCTCGCCCGCATCCTCAACGTGCCGTTCGCGATCGCGGACGCCACCGCCCTCACCGAGGCGGGCTACGTCGGCGAGGACGTCGAGAACATCCTGCTCAAGCTCATCCAGGCCGCCGACTACGACGTCAAGAAGGCGGAGACCGGGATCATCTACATCGACGAGGTCGACAAGATCGCGCGCAAGGCGGACAACCCCTCGATCACGCGCGACGTGTCGGGGGAAGGCGTCCAGCAGGCGCTGCTCAAGATCCTGGAGGGCAGCCAGGCGTCCGTCCCGCCCCAGGGTGGTCGCAAGCACCCGCACCAGGAGTTCCTCACCATCGACACCACCAACATCCTGTTCATCTGCGGTGGCGCCTTCGCCAACCTCGACAAGGTGATCGAGCGTCGCATCGGGCACAAGGGGGTCGGCTTCAGCGCCGCCATCAACCCCACCGTGAATCGCGACACCGGCGAGATCTTCGAGCGCTGCCTGCCCGAGGATCTGATCATGTACGGGCTGATACCGGAGTTCATCGGCCGCCTGCCGGTGGTATCGGCCATCCATCAGCTGTCGCGCGACGACCTGGTCCGGATCCTCACCGAGCCGCGCAACGCGCTGATCAAGCAGTTCCAGCGCTTCTTCTCCTTCGACGGCATTGAGCTGGTGTTCGCCGACGACGCGCTGACCGCGATCGCCGACAGGGGATTGGAACGCGAGACGGGGGCTCGCGGACTGCGCTCGATCATCGAGGAGACCCTCCTCGAGGTGCAGTTCGAGCTTCCCTCCCGACGCGATGTCAAGAAATGCGCGGTCACCCGTGAGACCATCGAGAAGGGCCGCAAGCCCACCCTGGTCACCGAGGCCGCTCCCGAGGACGAGCCGCTGAGCGCGCACGAGGAGTCGGCCTAGCAGTACCCCCCGGACGGCGAGGCGGCGCAGGCCGCGCCATACACTTGCCCCGCCGTGTCGCAGCTGGAATTGAAGACCCGCTATGAGGCGGCCGAGGTCGAGCCGCGGATCATGCGGAGGTGGCTGGAATCGGGCCTGTTCCATGCTCGGCCCGAGGGCACCGCGGCGGAGAACTACTCGATCGCCATCCCGCCGCCCAACGTCACCGGCTCGCTGCACATGGGCCACGCGCTCAACAACTCGATCCAGGACGTGCTCATACGCCACCACCGCATGCGCGGGCAGCGCAGCAAGTGGATATTGGGAACCGACCACGCCGGGATCGCCACCCAGACCCAGGTGGAGCGGGCGCTCGTGGCCGAGGGGACCACCCGCGAGGCGCTCGGCCGCGAGGAGTTCGTGGCCCGGGTCTGGGAGTGGCGCGAGCGATACGGCCCGACCATCATCGACCAGCTCAAGCGGCTCGGGGCATCCTGCGACTACGACGACGAGCGCTTCACCCTCGACGACGGCTACGTGGAAGCGGTGGTCACCGTGTTCGTCGAGCTTTACGAGAAGGGGTTGATCTACCGGGACCGCTACATCGTCAACTGGGATCCGGGCTCCCGGTCGGCGATCTCGGACCTCGAGGTGGAGGAGCGCGAGGTCACTAGCACCCTGTACTCGGTCGACTACGACCTGGAGGGCGGCGGGAAGGTGACGGTCGCCACGGTGCGCCCCGAGACGATGCTGGCCGACACCGCGGTGGCCGTCCATCCCGACGACGAGCGTTACCGGGACTTGGTCGGCCGCACCGCGATCCTCCCGCTGGTCGGGCGCCGGCTGGCGGTCATCGCCGACGCCTACGTGAAGCCGGAGTTCGGGACCGGCGCGCTCAAGATCACCCCGGGCCACGACCCCAACGACTTCGAGATCGGTCGCCGCCACGGCCTGCCCCAGGTCAACGTCATCGGCGAAGACGGGCGCATGACCGCCGAGGCGGGGGAGCGCTTCGAGGGACTGACGAGCGCCGAGGCGCGCGAGGTGGTGGTGGAGGCGCTGCGTTCAGAGAGCCGGATCGTCGCCGAGGAGCCGTACGTGCACGAGGTGCCCTACTCGCACCGCTCGGGGGAGCGAATCGAGCCCCTGGTCTCGCTGCAGTGGTTCCTGGCGATGCAGGAGCTCGCGCAGCCGGCGATCGAGGCCGTCAGCTCGGGCCGGGTGCGCATCCATCCCGACAACCACCGCCGCGTCTACCTGGACTGGATGGACAACATCCGGCCCTGGTGCATCTCGCGCCAGCTGTGGTGGGGCCACCGCCTGCCGGTCTACTACTGCCAGCGATGCGGGCATACGCAGGTGGCCGCTCAGGCTCCGGAGCGCTGCAGCGCCTGCGGAGGACCGGTGCGCCAGGACGAGGACGTGCTGGACACCTGGTTCTCCTCGGCGCTGTGGCCGTTCGCCACCCTTGGGTGGCCGCACGATACGCCTGAGCTGCGGGCGTTCTATCCCACCGACGTGCTCCTGACCGCCCGGGACATCCTGTTCCTGTGGGTGGCGCGGATGATCATGATGGGGATCGAGTTCGCGGGCGACATCCCGTTCGGCGACGTCTACGTCCACTCGATCATCCAGGCGCCGGACGGGCGCCGGATGTCCAAGTCCCTGGGCACCGGCATCGACCCCATCGAGGAGATCGAGCGCCATGGGGCGGACGCGGTCCGCTTCGGGCTGCTGGCCATGTCCTCGACCCAGGACGTTCGCTACTCGCCGGAGAAGATCGAGCAGGGGCAGCGCCTGGCCAACAAGCTGTGGAACGCGTCCCGGCTGGTGCTCCTCAACGTGCGCGAGGGAGTGCGGCCCGAGCCGCGTCCGGAGAGCCTCGAGGATCGCTGGATCCTGTCCCGGCTCCAGCGCGCCAAGCGCGCGGCCGCCGCCAACATCGAGCGCTTCGACTTCTCGCACGCCGCCCTCGGCCTCTACGACTTCGTCTATGGCGAGCTTTGCGACTGGTATCTGGAGCTGGTCAAGCCCCGCCTCTACGACGGCGGGGCCGACTCCTGCGCGGTGTCGGCGACCCTGCTGCACGTGCTGGGCGAGACACTGGCCATGGCCCATCCGGTGATCCCCTTCGTGACCGAGGAGATCTGGTCTCACCTGCCGGGCGCGGAGGGCTTGCTCGCCGGCCGCCGGGTGACGGAGCCCGACGGCGCGCTGGTCGATCCTCAGGCCGAGGAGCAGGTGGCGCGCGCCATCGAGGCGGTGCGCGAGGTGCGCGGCTGGCGCGACCGGGTCGGCGTGACGGCCCGGGATCGCGTGCCGGCGCGGCTCGAGGCGGCCGGCTATGAGTCGATGGCCGACCAGGTGGCTCGCCTGGCGCGACTCGATCTGTTCCCCGACGGGGATGACTCGGTGGCGCGCGTGACGATTCCCGGCGGGACGGTCCTGGTGTTCGCCGGCGGCGGCTTCGACCCCGAGGCCGCGGAGCGCCGGCGAGCCCAGCGGCGCCGCGACCTCCAGGCCGAGATCGCGCGCAGCGAAGCGAAGCTGGCCAATCAGGGCTTCGTCGACAGGGCGCCCGCCGCGGTGGTCGACGGCGAGCGCGACAAGCTGCAGCGGCTGCGCGGCGAGCTCGACGCGCTGTGAGCGCATGGTCGGCCTCCCAGGCCGAGGAGCACCTGCTCTCGCTGGAGCTGTTCGGGATGCGATTCGGGCTCCAGCGGATGCGTCGTCTGATGACAGCGCTGGGCTCTCCGCAGCGACGATTCGAGTCCATCCACGTCGTCGGGACGAACGGCAAGTCCTCGACCGTCCGGATGGCGGCGGCGATCCTCGGGCGGCACGGGCTGGCGACCGGCGCCTACCTATCGCCACACCTGACCTCATTCGCCGAGCGCATCCTCGTCGGCGAGCGGGAGCTCGAGCCCGACGCCTTCGCCGCCGCGGTGCAGCGGGCGGCCGGCGCCGCCGAGATGGTGAATCGCACGCTCTCCGACGGCGAGCGCGTCACCCAGTTCGAGCTGCTGACCGCCGCCGCCTACAGCGCCCTGGCCGCCCGCGGCGTCCAGGCGGCGGTGGTGGAGGCGGGCCTGGGCGGTCGCTACGACGCCACCAACGTGATCCCCTCGCGAGTGCAGGTGCTGACCAACGTCGGGCTCGAGCACACCCGCTGGCTCGGCCCCACCATCACGGACATCGCGCGCGAGAAGCTGGCTGTGGTTCGCGACGGCGCGACGCTGGTGGTCGGTGCGCTGGACCCGGCGGCGGCCGTCGAGACGCGGCGCGCCGCCCGCGCGCATCACGCGCGCCTGGTGCAGGCGTCGCGGTCGTGGCAGGAGGTGCCGCTGGCGGCCAGGGGGGCATTCCAGCGGACCAACTTCGCGCTGGCTCGCGCCGCGGCGCAGGCATTCGCGCCCGGGCTCGACGAGGCCGCCGTCCGGGACGCCGCCGCGACGGTGGTCGTGCCGGGACGCTGCGAGGTGGTCGGGCAGGCGCCGGTCACCATCCTCGACGGCGCTCACAACCCGTCGGGCGCCCGGGCGCTGGCGGAGGCGCTGCCCGAGGTGGTGGAGGGACGGCCCCTGATGGGCGTGGTGTCGATCCTCGACGACAAGGACGCGGCGGCCATGCTGCGGGCGCTGCTGCCATGCTGCGTATCCGTGATCCTGACCTCGAACCGCCACCCCCGGGCGCTGCCGCCGGCCACTCTGGAGTCGCTCGCCCGGCAGGTCAGCCCCGCCGGCCCGCCACTCGAGCTCGAGCCCGACCCTCGGCGGGCGCTCTCGCGCGCGCGAGCCGCGGCGGGGCGCGCCGGCGCGGTCGTGGCCACCGGGTCGATCTACCTCGTCGCCGACCTGGTCCGGACCCCGGCCGCCCGGGCCTCGACGCTGTGAACGACGACGGCGGACCGCAGTTCCTGACGATGATCGGCTTCGTGGCGGTCGTCGTCGCGCTGGTGGTCCTCGTCTTCTTCGGGATCGGCTACCTGTTCGGCCGGCTGTTCCTGTAGGCGCAGCCGGACCCCCGCGGGTTGGTGGGTGGCCCCACCGGCAAGTAGACTCGGCCGCCCCATGGGCCTCCTGGGCGTCTTCGGGATCAACGACGGCGGGCTGAGCCTGGTGGTCAATGTGCTGCTGGTCTGCCTGGTCGCGGTGTGGTTCGCGACCATCTACTGGACGAACGCCGACGCGCAGCGCCGCATGGTGGACCCCACGCTGATCAAGTGCGCCACCGCCGCGGCGGTGTTCCCGTTCGTGGGCACGCTCGTCTACATGATCGTCCGTCCGCCGGAGTACCTCGAGGATGCGCGCGAGCGCGAGCTGGAGATGCAGGCCGCCGAGGCCCGCCTGTACTCGGCCGGATTCGGGCTGTGCCCACACTGCGACGCGGAGATCGAGCGCGACTTCGTGCGCTGCCCGAGCTGCATGCGCCGGCTCAAGGAGCGCTGCGCATCCTGCGGTCGGCCACTCGAGCCCGGCTGGCGCATGTGCCCCTACTGCGAAGCGGAGGTGCGTTCCTCCGACGCCCGTCGGGCCCGGCGCCGCCGGCCGGCCGAGGCGCCCGGCGAGCCGCCGGCGGTGACCGAGGCGCCGCCGACCACCTAGCGTCCTCGCCCCGCCTCGGCCCGGCAACCACTAAGGTCCCGCGCCGCGATGGACCGGACGCTCATCCTCGTCAAGCCCGACGCGTTCTCGGCCGGGCTCACCGGCGAGATCATCGCCCGCTTCGAGCGCAAGGGCCTGCGGATCGTGGCCCTGCGCCTGATGACCATGGAGCGCGAGACGGCGCGCGAGCACTACTCCGAGCACGAGGGCAAGCCGTTCTTCGGAGAGCTGGTCGAGTTCATCACCTCCGGCCCGCTGGTGGCGATGGTGCTCGAGGGAGCGCAGGCGGTCACCGCCGCCCGCCAGGTGATCGGCGCGACCGATCCGCTCGAGGCGTCCCCCGGGTCGATCCGGGGCGACCTGGCGATCGAGGTGGGGACCAACCTGGTCCACGGCTCCGACTCGCCGGAGACGGCTCGCCGCGAGTGCGCCCTGTTCTTTCCCGATCTCGCCTGAGCGACCGCTGGCCGGCGAGCTGATCCTGGCCTCGGCCTCGCCCCGGCGGCGGGCGATCCTGACCCAGCTCGGGGTGCGCTTCGAGGCCGTGGCGGTGGCGGTGGAGGAGCTCGAGGAGGGCGATCCGGAGGACGTGGCCCGTGAGAACGCCGCGCGCAAGGCCAGAGCCGCCGGCGCGCCGCCGGCCACCACGGTGGTGGCGGCCGACACCGTGGTCGCCCTCGACGGGCGGATCCTGGGGAAGCCGACGGACGCCGGCCAGGCCCGGGAATGGCTCAGCGCCCTCTCTGGGAGCGAGCACCGGGTGGTCAGCGCGCTCTGCGTGATCGCCGATGGCCGGGAGCGCGAGGCGGTGTCGGCCACTTCGGTGCGCTTCCGAGCACTGACCGCGGCGGAGATCGACTGGTACCTGGGCACAGGCGAGTGGCGTGACAAGGCCGGCGGCTACGCGATCCAGGGCCGCGGCGCGGCGTTGGTCGCCTCCGTCACGGGGGATTACTGGACGGTGGTTGGCCTGCCGGTGCCGGCTCTGGTCGAGCTGCTCGGCCCCGGTCTGCTGACCGGTTCCTGACCGCCCCGGGGGTGCTCGGTCAAATGCAGCAATTTTCGCCGCGGCGGGGCTTCGGGCCCGGCCGGGCGGCGGCCACCTGTTCGCTACACTGGCGCGCGCGCTGCCTCGCTCTCCGGACGTCGGCTGGTGGCCGCGCACGAGCCGTCCGCGGGCGCGCTCCCTCCAAGACCTCATGGGCCTGATCTCCTACCTCACCGGGTTCGGTGGCCGCGACATGGCGGTCGACCTCGGAACCGCGAACACGCTCGTCTACGTCCGCGGTCGCGGGATCGTCCTGTCCGAGCCGTCGGTGGTGGCGATCGACTCCCGCAGCGGCGCGGTACATGCGGTGGGAATCGAGGCCAAGCGGATGCTCGGCCGGACGCCGGGGACGATCTCGGCCATCCGGCCGCTCAAGGACGGTGTCATCGCCGACTTCGATGTCACCGAGGAGATGCTGCGCCACTTCATCCAGAAGGTGCACCAGAATCGCTGGGCCCACCCCCGGGTGGTGGTGTGCGTCCCGTCGGGAGTCACGGGCGTGGAGAAGCGCGCGGTGGAGGAGGCCTGCCTGTCCGCGGGCGCCCGGCAGGCCTACCTGATCGAGGAGCCGATGGCGGCCGCGATCGGATGCGGGCTGCCGGTGGGGGAGCCCACCGGCAACATGGTGGTCGACGTCGGTGGCGGGACCTCGGAGGTGGCGGTGATCTCGCTCGGCGGGATCGTGGTCTCGCAGTCGATCCGGGTCGGCGGCGACGAGCTCGACGAGGCGATCATCAACTACGCCAAGCGCGAGTACAAGCTGCTCATCGGCCAGCAGACCGCCGAGGAGGTCAAGCTCGAGATCGGTTCGGCTTTCCCGCTGGAGGAGGAGGTCCAGGCCGAGATCCGCGGACGTGACATGGTCACCGGCCTGCCCAAGACGATCGTCCTCACCAGCGAGGAGATCCGCCAGGCTCTGGAGGAGCCGCTGGTCCAGATCATCGACGCGGTCAAGGAGACGCTCGACCGGACTCCGCCGGAGCTGGCGTCCGACGTGATGGACCGCGGGATAATGCTCGCCGGCGGCGGTTCCCTGCTGCAGGGTCTTGACGACCGGCTGCGCGAGGAGACTCAGATGCCGGCGCACCTGGCCGAGTCGCCGCTGACCTGCGTGGCGGTCGGGTCAGGGCGTTCGCTGGAGGAGTTCGAGGTCATCCACCGCACCAGCAAGAATTCGAAGAACCGCCGACGCCGGTACTAGCGAGGCGCCGCGGCCTCTCATCCCACTTGAACGCACTTTCCCCTTGTATAAGCAAACGGTCCGCAGGCGGCGGGCGGTGCTGGCGCTGCTCGTCGCCCTGTCGCTCACTCTCCTAACCGCATACTTCGGCGAGCCGGCGGGCGGTGCCCTGCACACGCTGCAGCGCGGCGTCCTGCAGGTGCTGGCGCCCATCCAGGAGGGCGCCGGGGTGGCGCTCAAGCCGGTGCGCGACCTGGCCGGCTGGGTCGGCGACACCCTCCATGCCCGCAGCGAGCGCGACGAGCTGCGCCGGGAACGCGACGCGCTGCGCCAGGAGGTGATCAGCAACGAGTCGGCGGTGGCCGACAACCAGAAGCTGCGCCGCATCCTCGAGCTCGACCGGGCGGGCGTGTCCGCCTACCAGCCGGTCACCGCCACCGTGATCGGCCGCTCGCCCACCGTCTGGTACGCGACACTGACCATCGACCGCGGAACGGTCGACGGAGTGCACGTCGATCAGCCGGTCGTCAGCGGCGATGGCCTGGTGGGCAAGATCACCGCCGTCAGCCACGGCGCCGCCCAGGTCACCCTGATCACCGACCACACCAGCGGTGTGTCGGCCAGGGTGGTGGCCCCACAGGTGGCCGACCGGGCAAACGGCGTCTACGGACTGGTGCAGACCGCGGTCGGCAATCCCCAGGACCTCCTGCTCAACTTCGTGTCGCGCGCGTCGCAGCTGAGCAAGGGAGACCGGGTGGTCACGGCGGGGAGCCGCTCGAGCCGGCTGGAGTCGCTGTTCCCACCCGACATCCCGATCGGGGTGGTGACGAGGGTCGACGAGGAAGAGCTCTCGCAGTACCAGCGGGTGCATATCAGGCCGTTCGCCGATCTCCAGCGGCTCACCTTCGTGCAGGTCCTCACCGGCCCGCCCAGCGCCTCGGCCACGACTCGGGCACAGTCGCCATGACGCTCTCGCCGCAGCTGCTCGGGCGGCTCGCGCTGCTCGGCCTGGCCGCCGGCCTGCTGCAGATCGCCGCCGTGTCGCAGGTATCGGTGCTGGAGGTGCGCGCCGACCTCACGCCGCTGGTGGTCATGTCGGTCGGCCTGCTGTGCGGGTCGATGGCGGGCGCGCTGATGGGGTTCGGGCTGGGGCTGTTCGTGGACACCGCCCTGCTGCAGACGCTGGGCATCTCGTCGCTGATCCTGCTGACCGTGGGCTACGGGGCGGGGCGGCTGCGCGAGCTGCGCGATCCGGCCCACGCGCTGACGCCGGTGGCGGTGGGGGCGGCCGGCACCGCCGCGGCGGCGATCGGCTTCTCGTTGATGCAGTTCCTGCTCGGCGTTGACGCTCCCGTGAGTCTGCTGCTGATCCGCGAGATCCTGGCCACGATCGCCCTCAACGCGATCCTGGCGTTGCCGGTGTACGCGCTGGTCCGACGCGTGCTGCTGCCCTACCTCCCCGGCGACCCGCGCCGGCGCCGCCGGCGCGCCTACATGACGGGCGGACTGAGCCCGATCTCCCGCGCCTAGATGACCCCGCGCACCTGATGCTCCAGCTCCAGGATCACCGCAGACCACCGATCACTCCCCAGCTCGCCCTGCGGGTGGCGGTGCTGGCAGGTGTAGCGCTGGCGATGTTCGGGATCGTCTTCTTCCGCCTCTGGTACCTGCAGGTGCTGTCGGGCGACAAATACCTGGCCGAGGCGAACGACAACCGGGTACGCGACATCGTGGTTCCCGCGCCGCGGGGCGACGTCACCGACCGCAACAGCACGGTCCTGGTCGACAACCGGATCTCGATCGCCGTTCAGATCGAACCCCAGAAGCTGCCGCCGCCGGGCGCCCGGCGCGCCGCCCTCTACGACCGGCTCGGGCGGGTGATCAGGCGGTCGCCGGCGCGCATCGCCCGCGAGGTCGCCGAGCAGCGAAAGGTCCTGCCCTACTCCACCATCACGGTCAAGCAGGACGTCTCACCGACGGTTCGCGACTACGTGCTCGAACGCCAGAACGAGTTCCCCTCGGTGGTCGTCCAGAAGATCTACCTGCGCCACTACCCCCACAAGGAGCTCGGGGCACAGCTCTTCGGCACGGTCGGCCAGATAAGCCCCAAGGAGCTCAAGATGCCCCGCTTCCGGGGCGTCGACCAGGGGACGGTGGTGGGCCAGGGAGGCCTCGAGTGGACCTACGACCGCTGGCTTCGCGGCGTGCCCGGGGCGACCCGGGTGCAGGTCGACGCTCTCGGCCGTCCCAAGGGCGAGCTGGCCATCCATGAGCCCACGCAGGGCAAGCAGCTCAAGCTCTCGGTGGATCTCGATCTGGAGCGCGCCGGACAGAACGCCATGTCGGAGGCGGCCGGGATCCCGATCACCAACGGCGAACAGAACCGCGGTGGCGCGTTCGTGGCCCTGGACCCCCGCAACGGCCAGGTCCTCGCCATGGGCTCGTATCCCAGCTTCGATCCCAACCTGTTCGCCAAGCCCATCAAGGAATCCACCTTCAAGAAGCTCAACAGCGTGGAGACGGGGGCGCCGCTGGTCGACCGCGTCATCGACGGCCTCTATCCGACGGGCTCGACGATGAAGCCGATCACCTCGGTCGCCGCCCTGCAGTCGGGCGTGATCACCCCCGACACGCCGATCGACGACCCGGGCTCGGTCCAGATCGGCAACATCGTGTTCCACAACTCAGGCGGGACCGCGCACGGCACGGTCAGCCTTCCCACCGCCCTGCAGGTCTCCTCCGACGTCTTCTTCTACATCATGGGCTCTCGGCTGGACTCCGTCCCGGGCCAGCCGCTGCAGAAGTGGGCGCGACGGCTCGGACTCGGGCGTCCGACCGGCGTCGATCTGCCCGGCGAGACGAAGGGGCTGGTCCCGAGTCCCGGGTGGCGCAACCGTCTGTATCGCCGCAAGCTCACCGACCGCCCGTGGTCGGTGGGCGACAACGTCAACTTCGCGGTCGGTCAGGGCGACCTGCAGGCCACGCCGCTGCAGATGGCGGTGGCGTACTCCGCCATCGCCAACGGAGGCCGTGTCATCACGCCTCACATCGGCCTGCGGATCGAGGACGCCGCCGGGCGCCTGCTCCAGGAAGTGGATCCCCCGCCCAGCCGGCGGGTCAAGATCAACGAGTACAACCGCCAGGCCATCCTCAACGGGCTCGAGTTGGCCGCCGGCACTCCACCGGGCACCTCGGCCGACGTGTTCGCCGGCTTCCCGTACCGCGTGATGGGCAAGACCGGAACCGCCGAGCGTCCAGGCTGGGGCGACCAGTCCTGGTACGTCTGCTATGCCCCCGCCGCCGGCGGCAAGGGACCGATCGTGGTGGCGGTGACCGTCGAGCAGGGAGGGTGGGGCGCGTCCGCGGCGGCTCCGGCGGCGCGGCTGATCCTCTCCCAGTGGTTCAACGTCCAGAAGAAGCTCGTGGTCGGCTCCTCCCACACCCGATGAGCACCGTCCCCCCTCGCAGCCCGATCCACCGGCGGGTCGACGAGCTCGCGCAGCCACCGCGGCGCGAACTGCACTTCGACCCCCTGCTGGCGATGGCGGCGATCGGGCTGGTCGCCTGCTCGCTGGTGGTCCTAGGGGTCGCGACCCGCGACGACGTGCCGGGGCAGCCGCACTACTTCCTCTACCGCCAGGCGGCCTACGCCGTGGTCGGGCTGATCCTGATGATCCTCGTCGGGCGGATTGACTACACGCGGCTGCGAGAGCTCAAGTACGGGCTCTACACCTCGATGATCTTCCTGATCCTGCTGGTGGTGGCGGTGGGCACCACCACGCGCGGCTCACGGCGCTCCTTCTCGCTTCCGTTCTTCTCCCTGCAGCCCTCGGAGCTCGGCAAGCTGCTTCTCATCCTGGCGGTCTCCGCCTTCGTCGTCGACCGCACGAGGCGGATCGGCGACCGTGACACCACCGCGCGGGTAATGCTCGCGGCGCTGGTGCCATCCGCGCTGGTGATGCTCCAGCCGGACCTGGGAACCGGGCTGGTTTACGCGGTGATCGGCGTCGCGGTGCTGTTCGTCGCCGGCACCGCGTGGCGCCACTTCGCCGCGCTCGCCGCGCTCGGCGCGGTGGCCATCGTGTTCACCGTGGTCGCGGCGCCGGCGGTCGGAGTCCCGGTCCTCAAGGGCTACCAGGTCGAGCGCCTGACCGCCTTCCTCAATCCGTCCGAGAACCCCCGCGACCAGGGCTACCAGCAGAACCAGTCCCGGATCGCCATCGGGTCGGGGGAGAAGACCGGCCGGGGGCCCGAGAAGGCGACCCAGACGCGGCTCAACTTCCTCCCCGAGCACCACACCGACTTCATCTTCTCGGTGGTGGGCGAGGCGTTCGGGTTCCTGGGGGCGGCGGTCGTGCTGTCGCTCTACGCGCTGCTCATATGGCGCTCACTGCGCATAGTGCCGATGGCCAAGAACCTCTACGGAGCGCTCATCGCGGGAGGGATAACCGCGATGTTCATGTTCCAGGTGTTCGTCAACGTCGGCATGACGGTCGGCATCATGCCCATCACCGGGATCCCGCTTCCGCTGCTCAGCTACGGGGGCTCGTCGGTGATCGTCACCTTCCTGTCCATCGGACTGCTGCAGTCGATCCACGTGCAGGGCCGTCTCGCTTCGGCGCGCAAGGTCCAGGGTCTGCGCTGATGCGCGACCGGTCATGAAGAAGCAGGTCCTGGTCAGCGTCGATCGCGGCGAGACGCGCGTCGCGCTGCTCGAGGCGGCGGGGAAGCCGGCCTCGAAGGCGGCCATCCGGCGCCAGCCCAAGTCCGACCCGGCGGCCGGCTACCGGGTCGCCGAGCTGTACCTCGAGCGGCGCGGCGCGCGCTCGATCGTGGGGAACATCTACAAGGGCCGCGTCGACAACGTGCTGGCCGGCCTGGAAGCCGCGTTCGTCGACATCGGGCTGGAGAAGAACGGCTTCCTGCACGTGGACGAGATCGTCCTGCCGGGCGTGGAGACCCCGCGCCGCGGCCGCGGGCGTGACGGGCGCCGGATCACCGACCTGCTCAAGCCCGGCCAGGAGGTCGTGGTGCAGGTGGTCAAGGATCCACTCAAGAGCAAGGGTGCCCGGCTTTCGATGGAGCTGACCATCGCCGGGCGCTACATGGTGTATGCGCCGACCGGCGAGGGGATCGGGGTTTCGCGCCGGCTGGAGGCCAAGGAGCGCGACAGGCTGCGCCGGGAGGCGTCGCGGCTCGACCTCCGCGGCGGCGGAGTGATCATCCGCACGGCGGCGCATGGCGCGAAGCGCAAGGACTTCGAGCGGGAGCTGGTCTACCTCTACAAGCTCCACGAGGTGCTTCAGAAGCGCGTGGAGGAATCCGAGGCGCCGGCGATGGTCTTCCAGGAGGCGGACCTGTCGGTTCGCGTGGTGCGCGACATCTTCTCCGCCCATTTCGAGCGCGCCCTGGTCGATGACCCCAAGCAGCATCAGCGCCTGGTGTCGTTCTTCACCCGCACGGCTCCGGAGCTGGTCGAGCGGGTCGAGCTCTACGAGGACGCGAAGCCCCTGTTCGAGGCCCACGGCGTCGAGCCGGTGCTGCTGGGGACGCTCTCGCGTCGGGTCGACCTGCCCAGCGGCGGCTATCTGATGATCGACTACGCGGAGGCGCTGACCGTGATTGACGTCAACAGCGGCTCCTACACCGGGCGCGGCAGGGGGGCCCGCCTCGAGGACGTGATCACCAAGACCAACCTCGAGGCCGCCGAGGGGGTGGTGAACCAGCTGCGCCTGCGCGACATCGGCGGGATCATCGTCATCGACTTCATCGACATGGCCCGCGCGCGCAATCGCGACGCCGTGCTGAAGACGCTGCGCAAGACGCTCGACGAAGACCGCACCAAGACCTTCGTCGTCGAGATCTCTCCGCTGGGCCTGGTGGAGATGACCCGGCAGAACGTGACCGAGGGAGTGCGGGAGATCATGACCCGTCCCTGCCCGACGTGCGACGGCGACGGCGTGATCCTCTCCGAGGAGACGATCGCGATCGAGTTCGAGCGCCGCCTGCGCGACCTCGCCCGCGAGCGAGGTAGGTCCGAGGCCATGCTGGTGCGGATGAACCCGCGAGTGGCGTCCCAGTTCACGGGCAACGGCGCCCGGATGCTCCAGGAGCTCGAGGACGCCACCGGCAAGCGCTTCCACTTCGAGGGCTCCGAGGGCCTGCCCCTCGACCACTTCGACATCGTCCTGGAGGGCAGCCGCGACGAGGTCGAGGAGCGTGCCCTCCCCTTCCGCGAGGGCGAGGAGGTCCTGGTCCAGATCGTCGAGCCGCACATGTACAACGTCGACGACGCGGTCGCCAAGATCGACGGCTACATCATCTCGGTCACCGCCGGGGGGCGGCATGTGGGCGAGAAGCGCCTGGTCCGCATCGACGAGGTCGGCCGGACGGCCGCGACCGCCTCGCTGGTGGACGACGGGGCCTCGCCGCAGGACGAAGCCACCGGGGAGGGGGGCGGCGATGACGTACAATCGCGTCCCCGGCGCCGCGGCCGCAGAGGCGGACGGCGCCGTTCCCGCGCCAGGGGCTCCGACGGCGCCGGGGACTCAGGCACATCGGGGGACCCCACGGCCGTAAACGAGAGGACATGACCTACGCGATCGTCAGAACCGGCGGAAAGCAGTACCGCGTCGAGCAGGGCCAGTCGCTGCTGGTCGAGCGCCTGCCGGTGGAGGAAGGCGGCAGGGTGGCCCTCGAGCCGCTGTTCCTTCGCGACGGGGACAAGCTGGTCGAGGGCGACGATCTCTCCAAGGCGACCGTCTCGGCCAAGGTGCTCGCTCACGAGCGCGGTCCCAAGATCCGCGTGCTCAAGTTCAAGCCCAAGCGCGGCTACAAGCGCCGCACCGGCCACCGTCAGCAGCTGACCCGCTTGGAGGTGACCGAGATCAAGCTCGGAGCGCGGCGGTCGGGCTCGGCTCGCAAGCCGGCCGCCAAGGCGGGCGACGGCGCGCCGAAGGCGACCGCCCGCCAGCCGCGGACCGCCAAGCCCGCCGCCAAGAGGGAGACGAAGTAGAGATGGCTCACAAGAAGGGACTCGGCTCCAGCCGCAACGGACGCGACTCGCACTCCAAGCGACTGGGCGTGAAGGTGTTCGCCGGCCAGACGGTCACCGGCGGCGAGATCATCGTGCGCCAGCGGGGGACCCGCTTCAGGCCCGGCGACGGCGCCGGCATCGGCAGCGACGACACCATCTTCGCCACCCGCCCAGGAACGGTCGAGTTCCGCGCCGGCCGCCGGGGTCGCGTGATCTCGGTCGTCGAGGCCGCCACCGAGTAGCGGCCCCTCGCCGCGCGATCCGCCCCGCGGACCCGCGTCCCGGGCGGTTCCCAGAGCGCCGCCATGCTGCACGACCGCGCCAAGATCCACGTCCAGGCCGGCGCCGGCGGCGACGGCGCCACGAGCTTCCGCCGCGAGGCTCACGTCCCGCGCGGAGGCCCCGACGGCGGCGACGGCGGGAGCGGCGGCGACGTGGTGCTCGTATGCGACGACTCCCTGCGAGACCTCCAGGCCTTCCGCCGTCGCGTCCATCACCGGGCCCCGCGGGGCGGCCACGGCCGGGGGGCCCTGCGCCACGGCGCGGACGGCGAGCCGCTGGTGGTCCGGGTGCCGCCGGGCACCCAGGTGACGGCGCTCGACGACGCCCGCCATGACCTGGTCGAGCCCGGCCACCGTGTCGTGGTGGCGCGCGGCGGCGCCGGCGGCCACGGCAACAAGCGCTTTGCGTCCGCCACCCGCCAGGCGCCACGGTTCGCCGAGCTGGGCCTGCCGGGCGAGGAGGGGTGGATCGATCTGCGGCTGAAGTTGCTCGCCGAAGTCGGCCTGATCGGGCTTCCCAACGCCGGCAAATCGTCGCTCCTGCGCCGCCTGACCCGCGCCCAGCCCAAGGTGGCGGCCTATCCGTTCACCACGCTCGAGCCGGTCCTCGGTACGCTCGACCTCGCCGACCGCCAGCTCGTGATCGCCGACATTCCGGGGCTGATCGAGGGCGCCTGCGGGGGCGCGGGCCTGGGGCACGATTTCCTGGCCCACGTGGAGAGGACACGGCTGCTGGTCCACGTCCTGGACCTCGCGCCCGCCGACGGCGCGGACCCGGTGCGCAACTTCGAGACGGTGGAGCGCGAGCTGGCGCTGCACGAGGCTCGTCTGGCGGCCCTGCCCCGGGTCCTGGCGCTGTCCAAGGCCGACCTCGTGTCCACGCCCCAGGCGGACGCCGCCGCGGCGCGTTGGCGCTCGCGGCTGGGGGAGGCCACGCCGGTCGTCATGACCTCCAGCGCCACGGGGCAGGGCGTCGACGAGCTGGCCGGCGTCCTGACCCGCGCGGTGCCGGTCGAGCGGCCCGCCGAGCGGCCGCAACTGCCGGCGCAGGAGCCCGAGCTGGCAGAGCATCGCGTGTTCCGCCCCGCCGCCGGCCGCGAGCTCGAGGTGGAACGGGTGGGGAAGGGGCGCTTCCGGGTGGGCGGCGAGCGCGTCGAGCGGCTGATCGCGCGCCACGATCTGGACAACGACGAGGCGCTCGCCTACCTGGAGGGCCGGCTGCGCCGGCTGGGAGTCATCGACGCGCTCGAGCGGCAGGGCTTCGAGCCCGGCGACGAGGTCGAGATCGCAGGTGTCGCGTTCGATCTGCATCCGGGCGCCGCGTCGTGAACCGGAGCGGTCGGAGCGCTCTCTAAGCTGCGGGCGCGATGAGCGCCACCGTCATCAAGCTCGGGTCCAGCATCGTGGCCGACGACACCGGTGAGGTGAGGGTCGAGGTGCTGCGGGCGGTCTGCGCGCCGGCCGCGGCTCTGCACCGGGCCGGCGGCGACGTGGTGCTCGTGACCAGCGGCGCGATCGCCCGCGGCATGAGGGTCCTGGGCCTGAGGCTGCCGGCGGGCGGCGCAGGGGCGCGTCCTCGCGCCATGGACGAGCTCCAGGCGGCCAGCGCGGTGGGACAGGGCAAGCTCTACCGCTTCTATGACGAGTTGCTGCGCGAGCACGGCGTGCGCAGCGCGCAGGTCCTGCTGACCTTCTTCGACATGAGCGCGCGCACCCACTACCTCAACGCGCGCCAGACCCTGCGCAAGCTGCTGGACTGGCGGGTGGTGCCCGTCATCAACGAGAACGACACCACCACCACGGACGAGATCTCGTTCGGCGACAACGACTTCCTGGCCGCGCAGGTGGCGATCCTCGTCGGCGCCCGGCGGCTGGTCCTGCTGACCGACACCGATGGCCTCCACACCGCCGACCCCCGCCATCGCCCGAGCGCCCCGCTGGTCGCCGAGGTGACCGACTTCGAGTCGCTGTCGGAGCTGGAGATCGGGCACGCCACCTCGCCGCTGGGCTCGGGCGGGATGCGATCCAAGGTTGTGGCGGCCGAGATGGCGACCGCGGCGGGCATCGAGACGGTCATCGCCAGCGGACTGGATGAGGAGTCGGTCGCGGCCGCGATCGACGGCCGGCGAGTGGGCACGCGCTTCCCGCCCCGCACCTCGCGCTACTCCAGCTTCAAGCTGTGGCTCAAGTACGCCAAGCCGAGTCACGGCCGGGTGGTGGTGGACGCGGGCGCCGCCCGTGCCCTGCGAGAGGGCGGGACGTCGCTGCTGCCCGTGGGAATCGTCGATGTCGGCGGCGAGTTCGACGCCGGCGACGCCGTTGAGGTCGTCGACGGCGGTGCGACGATCGGAAAGGGCATCTGCAACTACTCCGCGGCGGAGCTGCGCCGGATCAAGGGCATGAAGTCCGCCCAGGTGCGAGAGCTGCTGCCCCGGGCCACCGAGGAGGCAGTGCACCGGGACTACTTCGTGCTCGGCTGAGGCGCCTCCCGTAATCTGTCCCCATGGCCATCACCGCGCAGTCGGTCACCGACGTGTGCCGCGCCGCCAAGCGCGCGTCGCGGGAGCTCGCGCAGCTCGATACCGCCACCAAGAACCGGGCGCTCGACGCCATCGCCGGGGCGGTCGACGAGCGCCTCGAGGAGATCCTCGAGGCCAACGCGCGCGACATGGAGGCGGGCCGGGCGGCCGGCCTGGACGCCGCCTTCCTGGACAAGCTCCGCCTCGACCGTGCCCGGGTCGCGGCAATGTCCGGTGGCGTGCGCCAGATCGTGGCGCTGCCCGACCCGGTGGGCGAGGTCATCCTCGGCTTCAGGCTGTCCAACGGGCTCGACCTGCGCCAGGTGCGTGCGCCGCTCGGAGTGGTCGCCGTCGTCTACGAGGCGCGGCCCAACGTCACGGTGGACTGCACCGCGTTGGCGATCAAGTCGGGGAACGCGATCGTGCTCCGCGGCTCATCCCAGGCCGCCCACTCCAACGCCGTGCTGGCCGCCGTCGCCACCGAGGCGGCGATCGGGGCGGGGCTGCCGGAGGGCGTGATCGGCCTGGTGGCCGGCGCAGCGCGCGAGGAGCTCGGGGAGCTGGCCACGCAGGACGGGCTGGTCGACCTGATCGTGCCCCGCGGCGGCGAGGGGCTGAAGGCGGCGCTCAAGCACGTGGCCACGGTGCCGGTGATCTACGCCGCGTCCGGCAACTGCCACGTGTTCGTCGACGCCGACGCCGACCTGCGCGCGGCCGAGGAGATAGTGGTGAACGCCAAGACCCAGCGGCCGGGGGTCTGCAACGCGATCGAGACCCTGCTCGTCCACCGTGACGTGGCGCCCGAGTTCCTCCCCGCGGTGCTCCGACGCCTGCGCGACGCCGGCGTGGAGCTGCGGGCCGACGGGCGCGCGCGCGCCGCGGCGGGCGACCTGGCCACGAGCCTGCTGGAGGCCACCGACGAGGACTGGGACACCGAGTACCTGGCCATGGTCTTGGCGGTCGGCGTGGTGGACTCGGTCCAGGAGGCGATCGATCACGTCAACGCCCACGGGAGCGGACACTCGGAGGCGATCGTGACCGGGTCCACCGATTCGGCGCGCGCGTTCCAGTTGGGCGTCGACGCCGCATGCGTCTACGTCAACGCCTCCACCCGCTTCACCGACGGGGGCGAGTTCGGGATGGGCGCCGAGATCGGCAACTCGACCCAGAAGCTGCACGCACGCGGCCCGATCGGGATGCGCGAGCTGTGCACGTACAAGTACCTGGTCGAAGGCTCGGGCCAGGTCCGTCCCTGACGCCCGCCACGATGACCGGGCATCGGGGGCGCTAGCGGGTTGGCGCGAATCGGCGTCTTCGGCGGGACGTTCAACCCTCCGCACGTCGGGCATCTCGCCTGCGTGGGGGCGGCCATCTCGCAGCTCGGGCTCGAGCGCGTGCTGCTGATGCCGGTGGCCCGTCCTCCCCACAAGCAGGCGCTCGAGGACCCCGGCGCCGAGCACCGCGTGGCGATGTGCCGGCTGGCGGTCGCGGGGGACCGGCGGGTCGAGGTCTCGGAGCTCGAGGTCGAGCGGGGCGGCCCGTCGTACACGGTCGATACGCTGCGTGCGCTGCACCAGGCCAACCCCCAGGACGAGCTCACCTTCCTCGCCGGTGGCGACATGGCGGCCAGCCTGCCCGGCTGGCGCGAGCCCGAGCAGGTACTGCGGCTGGCGAGGTTCGCGGTGGCCGAACGCGAGGGAGCCGAGCGGGCCGAAGTGGAGCGCGCCCTGGCCGGCCTGGCGGGACGCGACCGCGTCGAGTTCTTCGAGATGCCCAGGATCGACGTCTCCTCGAGCGCGATCCGGCGCGCCATCGCCGCCGGTCGCGCCGTGCGCGACCTGATGCCCGATACCGTCGCCCGCTACATCGAGGACCACGGCCTGTACGGGGCGCCGGCGGGCTCGCGGACGATGGTCGGATGACCGGCGAAGACCTCGTCCAGCTGCTCGCCGGCTATGCCGAGGACAAGAAGGCGCGCGACATCGTGGCCCTCGACCTGCGCGAGATGGTCGCCTACACCGACTACTTCTTGATCTGCTCGGGGACGTCGGACCGCCAGGCCAAGGCGATCCACGACGGCATCCACGAGGGGCTCAAGCACGACCATGGCCTGCTGCCCAGCCGGGTCGAGGGGCTTCCGCAGGCGCGCTGGATACTGATGGACTACCTCGACGTGGTGGTGCACGTCTTCACGCCCGAGACGCGCGCCTTCTACCGGCTCGAGCAGCTCTGGGGCGAGGCGCCGGCGCGCGAGCCGGCGCGGGTACGGGCCTAGGCCACTCCTCGCGCGGCTGTACTACCCTTGCTCTGAGTTCAATCGCCGGGGCTGTAGCTCAGCTGGGAGAGCGCCTCGCTGGCAGCGAGGAGGCCACGGGTTCGAGTCCCGTCAGCTCCATCGTCGCCTGCCCGATCCGTCAGGCGGGAAGGCTCGGGTTCGAAACGGCGGGTGGCGGTGCCCGGCGCGGCGAAGGCCGGACGGGACGTCCGTCTAGTCGACCTCCTCGGCGGCCACCGAGGGGTTCGGCGCCGAGGAGGCGTCCTGCGTGGAGCGGGCGTTGCCGCCGTCGCCGCTTCCACGCCGGTTCGACTTCGACCGCTCGTCCTCCGACGACGACCCGCTCGGCTTGCCGCCGGTCAGCCCGGCGAGCGCCTGCCTGGCTTTATCCAGCAACGACATCTCCAGCTCCTCTCGCCATTTCCCTGAAGCTAGCCGCGCTGCGCGGGTTGAAACCTGAGCGCGCTGGCGCACCCGGTGGCGGTCCCAACCCCGTCCCGCTCGCGGCTAGAGGAGATCGCGCAGGAAGGAGGCGAGCGCGCGGTTGAGCAGCTCCGCCCGCTCCCACTGGAGGAAGTGGCCGGCCCGGGGAACCACGAACGGGCCGATCAGCTCGCTGAACACGACCTCGCAGCGTTCGGGGAAGTCGCGCCAGATGACGTGATCGTCGGGCCCGTAGAGGGCCAGCGTGGGGACCGGGTTGCGCTCGAAAAAGCGCGGCGGCTCGGACAGCTCCCGGGTCCCCATCGCGCTCTCGTAGTTGCCGAACGACGCCCGCAGCCGGTCGGGGTCACCGAAGGGCTCGGTCATGAACCCGACCTCCCCGGGGTCGAAGGCACCCGGACTGGCCCAGAAGCGGTGGCCGTAGAACTCGGCGATGTAGCGCCGGCGACGCTCGGGAGAATCCAGCTCGGCCGCCAGCGCATCGGCGTCGCGCCCCTGGCGGATGAAGTAGTCGGCCGCCTGACGGACCTCCCGCCCGGGGACCGAGGGCAGCCCGGCCTCCTCGTACTGCTCCGGGATCAGCGGCAGGACGGTGTTGAACAGGCACTGGCGGGCGACGAAGCCCTCGAAGCGCAGCCCGAGATCCTGTATCACGCCGCCGCCCAGGTCGCCGCCGGCGGCCGCGCAGCGCTCATGACCGAGCACTTCGCGGACCAGCGTGTGCAGGTCTCGGGCGTGCGCGGCGAGATCGTAGAATCCGTCAGGGGCGAGGCCCGAGTCGCCGAACCCGCGCAGGTCGGGAACGATCACCTCGAAGCCGGCCTCGGCCAGGGATCCCACGTTGCGCCACCAGATCCGCTTGGTCTCCGGCCAGCCGTGGACGAGCAGGAGCGGAAAGCCACCGGCCCCTGCCCGCACGAACGCGAGCTCGACACCGTCGCGCACCTCGGCGCGCTGCACCGGGAAGGCGGCGGGATCGGGCACGGCGGCAGTCTAGGGGCAGCCGCTCGCTAGCCTCTCGGCGAGTGACCGAGCATCGCTACGAGCCCCGCCGGATCGAGTCCCGCTGGCAGCGGGTCTGGGACGAGGAGGGCACCTGGGAGGTGCCAAACCAGGACGTCGGCGACCGCCCCAAGGCCTACGTCCTGGAGATGCTGCCCTACCCGAGCGGCGAGCCCCACATCGGACATCTGAAGACCTACTCGGTGGGCGACGCGATCGCCCATTTCCGGCGCCGTAACGGCTTTCGCGTCCTGCACCCGATGGGCTACGACGCCTTCGGGCTACCGGCCGAGAACCACGCGATCAAGACCGGAGAGCATCCCCGCGAGGCCACCGAGAAGTCGATCGCGGCCTTCCAGCGGCAGTTTCGCCAGTGGGGGATCTCGATCGACTGGACGCGCGAGTTCGGCACCCACGAGCCCCGCTACTACCGCTGGACGCAATGGATCTTCCTCAAGCTGCTCGAGCGCGACCTCGCCTACCGCAAGGAGGCGGCGGTGAAGTGGTGCCCCAACGACGCGACCGTGCTCGCCAACGAGCAGGTGGTCGACGGCCGCTGCGAGCGTTGCGGGGCCGAGGTGGAGGCGCGCCAGCTCGAGCAGTGGTTCTTCCGCATCACCGATTACGCCGACGCCCTGCTGCAGGACCTCGACGACATCGATTGGCCCGAGCACGTCAAGACCATGCAGCGCAACTGGATCGGGCGCAGCGAGGGCGCCGAGGTGGTCTTCCGCTGCGAGGAGCTGGGGATCGACTACCCGGTGTTCACCACGCGCCCCGACACGCTGTTCGGGGCGACGTTCTTCGTGCTCTCGCCCGAGCACCCGGACGTGTTCAAGCTCGCGGCCGGAAGCGAGCACGAGGCGGAGGTCCACGCCTACGTCAATCACGCGCTCACCGAGTCCAGCGAGGCCCGCAGCGACCTGGAGAAGCCCAAGACCGGTGTGCCGCTCGGGCGCACCGTCACCAACCCGGTCAACGGCGAGCGCCTGCCGATGTTCGTCGCCGACTACGTGCTGATGGAGTACGGGACCGGGGCGATCATGGCGGTTCCCGCGCACGACGAACGCGACCACGCCTTCGCCCGCGCGTTCGGGCTGCCGATCCGCCGGGTGATCGAGGGCCCCGACGGCGAGCTGCCCTACACCGGCGATGGCCGGCTGGTCAACTCCGTCCCCGAGCTCGACGGCCTGCCCAACCGCGAGGCGGTGGAGCGGATCGTCGCCTGGCTGGACCGCGAGGGCGCCGGGCACGCCTCGGTCAACTATCGGCTGCGCGACTGGCTGGTCTCGCGCCAGCGCTACTGGGGGTGCCCGATACCGGTCGTCTACTGCGGGAGCTGCGGCGTGGTGGCGGTCCCCGAGCGGGACCTGCCCGTGCAGCTGCCGGACCTGAGCGACTATGCGCCCCGTGGGCGGTCACCGCTGGCCGCCGCGAAGGACTGGGTGCACACCAGGTGCCCGGCGTGCGGCGGTGAAGCGCGGCGCGAAACCGACACCATGGACACCTTCGTCGATTCGTCCTGGTACTTCCTGCGCTACTGCGACGCCGACAATGACGAGGCGGCGTGGGATCCGGCCATCCTGCGCCAGTGGATGCCCGTCGACCAGTACATCGGCGGCGTGGAGCACGCGATCCTCCATCTCCTGTACGCACGCTTCGTCTGCAAGGCGCTGACCGACATGGGCCTGCTCGACGTGCGCGAGCCCTTCTCGGCGCTGTTCACGCAGGGGATGGTCACCCGGCAGGGCGCCAAGATGTCCAAGTCGAAGGGCAACACGGTCGACCCCGCCGAGATCTCGGATCGCTACGGCGCCGACACCGCTCGCTGCTACATCCTGTTCATCGGCCCCCCCGACCAGGACGTCGACTGGTCGGACGAGGGCGTCGAAGGCGTCCATCGCTTCCTGTCGCGGCTGTGGCGGCTGGGCTTCGAGCTCGCCGAGGGGACGCACCCCGAGGAGCCTCCGGCGGAGCCGGAGGGAGACGACCTGCTCCTGGTGCGCAAGGCGCACTGGGCGATCGACAAGGTCAGCCGGGACATGACCGGCCGCTTCGCGTTCAACACCGCGATCGCCGCCGTGATGGAACTGGTGAACGAGTGCTACCGGCTCCGCGGCCGCGTGGGGAACGGGTCGCTGCGCTTCGCCGCCGCCACCGCCGCCTCGCTGGTCTTTCCGTTCGCGCCCCATTGCGGGGCCGATGTCTACGACCGCCTGACCGGTGAGCGGGTGTGGCAACAGCCCTGGCCGCAGCCGGATCCGGCCCTGCTCGAGTCCGACACGGTCGAGCTGGTATGCCAGGTCAACGGCAGGGTGCGGGATCGCCTCCAGGCGCCGGCCTCGGCGTCCGAGGAACAGCTCAAGGCCCTGTGCCGCGAGGCCCCGAAGGTCCGCTCGCACCTCGACGGGCGCGAGGTCGTCAAGGAGGTCGTCGTGCCCGGAAAGCTGGTCAACCTGGTCGTCCGTTAGCGCGGATGGTCAGGACGGCCCGCGCCGGGCTGCCAGCGCTTCTGCGGCGTCGCGTGAGATCGTGAAGGCGCGCGCCGGATAGGGTCGGGTCGATGAGCCAGGCTTCGGCCCCGATCGGCCCCGACGCCCCGTTCATGCAGGTCATGGCCACCATGCACGCGATGCGGCGGCACAAGCCCGGCAGGTTCGGCCCCGTGCGGCGCGGGCCGGCGACCGAGGTGATCCACCGCGACCGGTGGTGAGCCGCCGCCCGCCCTACGTGGCCGTGATCGGGTCGGGAGTCGCCGACCCCGAGCGTGACGCCCAGGCGGAGTCCGTGGGGCGCGAGCTGGCGCGGCGAGGCGCCGTCCTGCTGTGCGGCGGGCTCGGCGGCGTGATGGACGCGTCGTGCCGCGGTGCGCGTGAGGCGGGCGGGACGACCGTGGGGCTCCTGCCCGGCACCGACCGCGCGGGGGCCAGTGCGCATCTCGCCGTCGCCCTGCCGACCGGGATGGGCGAGCTGCGCAACGGGTTGATCGTGCGCGCCGCGGACGCGGTGATCGCGGTCGGCGGCGAGTACGGGACCCTGGCGGAGATCGGCTTCGCGCTGAAGCTCGGGCGCCCGGTGGTGGGTCTCGGCACATGGGAGCTCGCCCGTCACGGGCGCGCGGTCGAGGCGGTCGTGGTCGCGCCGGACCCCGCCCGGGCGGTCGAGCGGGCCCTGGAGCTCAGCGACGGGAGATGAGGTTGAGCACGATGGTGAGGATCACGCTGAGCGCGATCATCAATCCCACCGGCGCGTAGAGCCTGAAGTTCCCTCGCCGGACCACGATGTCGCCGGGCAGGCGATGGAGGCCGAGCTTGGCCGCCGCGAGGAGCGCCAGTCCCAGGACGCCGACGACCGCCGCGATCGCGATGAGGGCCTTGGCGGCCGCCTCCATGGCCCAAGCCTAGATGACCGATCCCGCGCCCCCACGGACGGGTGACCGCGGAACCGATCGTCCAGCTGGGCGCTGCGTTGCCGCGCCCGCCGACTTGTTGCAAACGCCGGGTCAGCCGCAGACTCCGCGGTCCTAGCCTGGCGCGGTGGGCGAGGTTTCGCGGCCTCAACTCGCGGTCTATGGCGCCGCCGTGGTGGCGATCGTGCTGATCGGGGCGCGCTACCTGCGCGAGAGCCGGCCCGCCGAGCCCGCACGTGACGGCAGGGGGATCCCGGTCCGGGTGCAGAGCGCCGACGGCGGCTGGGCGGTGGTGCAGGTCGCCGGCGCGGTGCGCCGCCCGGGCGTGTACCGGCTGCGCTCGGGCGAGCGGGTCGACGACGCGGTCCGGATGGCCGGCGGCGCCACCTCGGAGGCCGACCTGTCCGGCGTCAACCTCGCCGCCAAGGTCGAGGACGGGCGCCAGGTGATCGTCCCGCGCCGGGGAGCCGCCGGGGCCAGCGCGGCCGCCGGGACGGCGGCGGGGACCGCGGGCGCCGGGCCGGCGGGGGCGCCGCTCAACCTCAACACCGCCACGGCGCAGCAGCTCGACCAGCTCGACGGGGTCGGGCCGGTCACCGCGCAGAAGATCGTCGCCTATCGCCAGCAGCACGGCGGCTTCCGATCGGTGTCCGAGCTCGACCAGGTGCCGGGCATCGGGCCCAAGCGGCTGGCCGCGCTCAAGGATCACCTGCGGACCTGACGCGGTCGCGGATGCGCCGGGCGCGGCCAGTCGCAAGGGCGGCCCTGAGGACCATCCGGGCCCATCCGCGCCACCTGCTTCTCGCCTGCCTGGTGGCGGGACTGCTGGCCTTCGGCTCACCCCCGGTCGCGCTTGCCGTGGCGACGCTGGCCGGTGCGCTCGGGGGACGTCGGGGAGTACTCGGCCTCGCGGCGACGGGCGCCGTGCTGATCGCCGCCCTGCTGGCGCAGGAGCGCGTGGGCGCCCTGGACCGGACGGCGCTGGGGCCGCTGCTCGGTCATGACGTCACGCTGCGGGCGACATTGCTCGAGCGTCCCAGGCGCTCGCGCTCGCGCTCGCGCCACGCGCTCTGCGCCCTCGCCTCGGGGCCGGGCCGAGGCGAGAGGGTGGTCCTGGGGCTCGGCCGCGGATCGCAAGGCCTGCACGCCACGCCCGGGATGGAGCTCGAGGTCCACGGATTTCTGCGAGAGCTCGGCCCGTACGACGACCACCTGCGTCGCCGCGGCGCGCATGCCCGCCTGGTGGTCGACCGGGTCCGCCCGACCGGCGTGCGCCGACATGGCCTGGCCGGCTGGGTCGACGCGGTGCGGGCCGCGACGGAGGCGTCGGTCGCCTCGGGCCTCGACCCGCCGCGCGCCGCGCTGGCGCGGGGGATGGTCCTGGGTGAGGACGAAGCACTCTCCGACGCCGATCGGCGGGCGTTCCGCGCCTCGGGGCTCGCCCACCTGCTGGCCGCTTCCGGGCAGAACGTGATGCTGCTGGCGGCGCTGGCGGTGCCGGCGCTGGCCGCGCTGGGACTCGGCCTGCGCGGCCGGCTGGCCGGAGCCCTGGCGCTCATTGCGGTCTACGTCCCGATCGCCGGCGCCGGGCCCTCGATCCAGCGCGCGGGCGTGATGGGCGCGGCGGCGATCGTGGCGGGTCTGGCCGGGCGTCCGACGTCGCGCTGGTACGCGCTCCTGCTGGCGGCTGCCTTCACGCTGGCGGTGAACCCTCGAGCCGCGCAGGATCCCGGCTGGCAGCTGTCGTTTGCGGCGGTGGTGGCGATCCTCGGCCTGGCCGGACGGCTGCGCGACGCGCTGGTGGCGCGCCGCCTGCCGCGTGGGCTGGCCGAGGCGATCGCGGTGACCGCCTCGGCGACCGCCGCGACCGCGCCGCTGCTCTCGCTTCACTTCGGCCGGCTGTCACTCGTCTCGCTGCCCGCCAACCTCCTGGCCGTCCCGGCGGTGGCTCCGGTGATGTGGCTGGGGTTGGTCGCGGCCGGCGTCGGCGCGGTGGTGCCCGCCGGCGCAGCCCTGGTCAATGCGCTGGCGCAGTTCCCGCTCGGCTACCTGGGGTGGCTCGCGGCTGCCGCGGCGGCGGTGCCGGGCGCCAGCCTTCCTGCCCGTCTCGGGTCGCCCGCGGTCGCCTTCGCGGCCTACGGCGTCGCCGCCGCGACGATCGCGGTCGGCTGGCGTCTGCGGGCAGCGGTGCGGCGCGGCATGGTCGGTCCGGTGCTGGCGGTGGCGGCGGTCGCCGCCGCCGGGCTGGCCGGCGGTCGCCCTGCGCCGCCCGATCCGCGCAGGCTGGTGGTCTCTTTCCTGGACGTCGGCCAGGGAGACGCCACCCTCGTCCAGCACGGCGGCGCCTCGATCCTGGTGGACACCGGGCCGCCCGGGGGGCCGCTGCTTCGCCGTCTGCGGGAAGCGGGAGTGCGGCGGCTGGACGTCCTGGTGGTGACCCACGCCCAGGCCGACCACGAGGGCGAGGCCGCCGCCGTGCTCGAGCGCTACCCGGTTGGGTTCCTTCTGGACGGAGGCGACGGCACGCCGACCCGCGAGCACCGGATGATCGTGGCCGCGGCGAGCCGCCACGGGGTTCCGCGAACGGCACCCGACGCCGGCCAGGAGCTGCGGGCCGGGCCGCTCACACTCGACGTGCTGTGGCCGCGGCGCGAGCCCGCCGCGCTCCACGCCGGCGAGGATCCCAATCGCCGGGCGATAGTCGCGGTAGTGCGCGACGGCGACTTCGACCTCCTGCTGCCCGCGGATGCCGAGTCGGACGTCACCGCCGCGCTCGACCTCCCGCCGGTCGAGGCGCTGAAGGTCGCCCATCACGGCAGCGAGGACCCGGGACTCCCGGACCTGCTGGCCCGGGTGCGCCCGCGCCTGGCGGTGATCGAGGTCGGCCGCCACAACTTTTACGGCCACCCCAGCGCCCAGGCGCTGGCCGCCCTGCGGGCGGTTCCAGCGCTTTACCGCACCGATCGCGACGGCACGGTCCGCCTCACGGTCGCCGCGGGGCGGATGGCCGTCGCCGGCGACCCGTAGCATCGAGGCCATGCCGGGGTTCAAGCCCGCCTACCTCGTCCACGGAGACGACCACGGCCGCATCGCCGAGCGGCGGGCGCGGCTGCGGGCGCTGGCGGAGGCGGAGAGCGGCAGCGCGGGGGTCCAGCTCCTCGAGGGCGACGCGGCCGCCCCCCGGGCCGCCGCCGCGGCGCTGTCCGCCATGACGCTCGGCCTCGGGCGCCGGTTCGTGATCGTGGATGGCGCCGAGCGCTGGAAGGACTCCGAGCTCGACGAGCTCGAGTCGGCGCTGGAGGCGATCGACCCGGCCACCACCGTCGCCTTCTTCGCCCGCGAGGACGGGCGTGCCCGCGCGCCCCAGCGGCTGCACGCCGCGGTGCGACGGGTCGGCGGCGACGTCAGCGTCGAGGCGACGGTTCGCGCGTGGGAGCTGCCGCGGTGGGTGGCGGCCCGGGCGCGGGACATGGGGTTGGAGCTGGGGCCCGGCGCCGCCAAGGCGCTGGTCGCTCAGGTCGGCGAGCGCCAGCAGCGGCTGCTGCGCGAGCTGGAGAAGCTCGTGCTGGCCCTGGGGCCGGGAGGGCGGATCGGCGCCGACGAGGTGGGGGCGCTGGCCGCCAGCTCCGCCGAGCGCCGGGCCTACTCGCTCGCGGACGCGCTGGTGGCGCGCGATGCCGCCGCGGCGGTCGGGCTATACCTCGAGCTGCGCGCCCGCGCCGAGCGGCTGCCGGCGCTCCTCTACGCGATGACGCGCCGGGTCCGGGAGGCGCTCGAAGTGACCACGCGGCTGGACGCCGGCGAGTCCGCGGCCGCGGTGAGGCGCAGCCTGCGCATGCCCGCGGGCGCCGCCGAGCGGTTCGTCGAGCACGCCCGGGCGGCGGATCGCGACGGCCTGCGACGCGCCCTGGCGCAACTCGCCGACCTGGAGGTCGACTCCCGGGGCGGGCGGGCGGTTCCGGAGGACACCGCCGCGCTGCGGACGATCCTGCGGCTCTCGGCCTGACCGGGGGGGCGACGGTCAGCGAGCCGGCTCGCCGGCGCGCACCCGCGCCGCGCGGGCCTTCTTGCGCGCGCCGTTGTTGCGGTGCAGCGCGTGGCGCTTGATCGCCTTGTCGATGGTCTTGACCAGCTCGCGGTGAACGCCGTCGGCGCGCGCGCCGTCGCCCGCCGCAACCGCCCCCTGCAGCTGCCGGAACAGGGTCTTGGCCTTGGACGTGTAGCGGCGATTCTCGAGCCGCTCGCGCTCGGAGCGCAGGATCCGCTTCTGCTGGGAATGGATGTTGGCCATACGAGCGAGCGCCGCGGAGGCGCCGGCGTGGGCCGGCGGTGCCGCCGCGGCAGCCGCCTACTATAGCCGCCGAGTGTCCGCCGACCACGTGGTCCCGGCCGGGGAGGCGCCCAGCGAGGAACCGCAGGAGGCCGCGGTCCCTGGCGCCCGTCGCGGCGTGGCGCTCAACACGGCGATCTTCTCGATCATGACCGGGCTGTCGCGGGTCGCCGGCCTGTTCCGCGAGATCCTCGCGTCCAGCTACTTCGCCACCAGCGGCGCGTTCTCGGCGTTCACGATCGCCTTCCAGGTGCCGAACCTGCTGCGCATGCTGGTCGCCGATCAGGCGGTCTCCGCCGCCTTCGTGCCGGTGTTCACCGACCTGCTCGAACAACGGCGCAGGCGCGACGCGTTTCGCCTGGCTTCGACGCTGTTCTTCCTCATCCTCGCACTGCTGGGTGCGATCACCGTGCTGTTCATCGTCCTGGCGCCGGTGGTCATGCCGCTGTTCACGGGCGGCAAGTTCAGCCACGAGCTCGATCAGCTCGTCGCCGGCCTCTCGCGGGTTCTGTTCCCGATCGTCGTCCTGCTCGGGCTCAACGGCCTGACGCTGGGAATCCTCTACGCCTACGACGATTTCACGATCGGCGGCCTGGCCCCGCTGGTGTGGAACCTCGTGATCCTGGCGGTGCTGATCCCGCTCCGCCACTCGTTCACCGGACCCGACCAGCTGTACGCCTACGCGATCGCCGTGCTGGCCGGGACCACCGTCCAGTTCGCCATGACGCTCCCGCGGCTGCACCGGCTCGGCTTCCGCCTCACGCTGCGGATCGACCTGCGCGATCCGCGCCTGGCCAACGTGCTCAAGCTGATGCTGCCGGTGACCTTCGGGCTGGGGCTGATCAACTTCTCGCTGGTGATCAACTCGACGCTGGGCTCGCTGGTCTCCGAGCAGGCGCCCCGCGCGATCGACGCCGCCTTCCGGATCTACCAGCTCCCCCAGGGCGTCTTCTCGATCGCCCTGGCCACGGTGCTGTTCCCCACCCTGAGCCGGTTCGCCGCCCGCCGCGACATCGACGGGCTGCGCGGCTCGGCGGCCAACGGCGTGCGCCAGATCTGCCTGCTGCTGATCCCGGCCGCCGTGCTGACCTTCGCGCTCGCCACCCCGATCACCCGGCTCATCTACCAGCACGGCGCATTCGGACCTTCCTCGACCCATCAGGTCTCGTCGGCGCTGTTCTGGTTCTCGTTCTCGCTGCCGCTCAACGGCGCCAACCTGCTGCTCACGCGCACGTTCTTCTCGTTCCAGCGGCCCTGGCTGCCGACCGCCATGGCGGCGCTCAACGTGGCGGTCAACGTCGCGGTCAGCGCGGCCCTGTACGGGCCCCTCGGGATACCGGGCATCGTCATCGGCACGCTGGCGGGCAACCTCGTGATGGCGGCCGGCCAGGTGCGATACCTGCGCCGCGAGCTGCACGGCTTCGAGGGCCGGCGAACCGCCGGGGCGGTCCTGCGGATGCTGGCCGCGGCGGCGCTGCTGGGCTTGGTCGCCTACTTCTCCTGGTGGTTCCTGGACCGCACGCTCGGGCGGGCGGTGTACGCGCAGGCGGTCTCCGTCACGACCGCCTGTGCGGCGGGAATCGCCGCCTACGGGCTCGGGGTCGCCGTCCTCAGGGTCTCCGAGGCCCGTCAGATGTGGGAGCTGATCACGCGGCGGCTGCGCCCGGGCCCGGCCTGAGCCCTCCGCGGCACCCTAACCTTGGCGTTCACCCATGACCGACCAGTCGCGCATTCGCAACTTCTCGATCATCGCCCACATCGACCACGGCAAGTCGACGCTGGCCGACCGGATCCTGGAGCTGACCGACACGGTCGAGCCTCGCAAGCACCGGCCACAGCTCCTGGACTCGATGGACCTGGAGCGCGAGCGCGGGATCACGATCAAGGCCCAGGCGGTGCGGGTGGCCTACACCGCGCGTGACGGGCACACCTACCACCTGCACCTGATCGACACCCCGGGGCACGTGGACTTCACCTACGAGGTGTCCCGCTCGCTCGCCGCCTGCGAAGGCGCGCTGCTGGTGGTCGACGCCGCCCAGGGCGTGGAGGCGCAGACGCTCGCCAACACCTACCTGGCGGTGGAGTCGGGCCTGGAGCTGATTCCCTGCCTGAACAAGATCGACCTGCCCAGCGCCGAGCCGGAGCTGGTGGCCGGCGAGGTGATCGAGCTGCTGGGGGAGTCTCCGGACGGGGTCCTGCGCATCAGCGCCAAGACCGGCGATGGGGTCGGCGAGGTGCTCGAGGCGCTGATCGCCCGGGTGCCTCCGCCCGACGGCGATCCGGCGGCCGCGCCCCGGGCGCTGATCTTCGACTCCGAGTTCGACCAGTACCGCGGGGTGATCGCCTACATCCGCGTCGTGGACGGCGTTTTCCGGCGGGGCGAGCGGATCCGCGCGATGGCGGCCGGCACGGAGGCGGACATCGACGACATCGGCTTCTTCACGCCCCAGATGGCGCCCGCGGGAGAGCTCTCGGCGGGCGACGTGGGCTACGTCATCACCGGCGTGAAGGACGTGACCCGGCTGCGGGTGGGGGACACCCTCACCACGCTGGCCCGACCGGCGGCCGAGCCGCTACCTGGGTACCAGGAGGTCAAGCCGATGGTCTTCTGCGGGTTGTTCCCGGTTGACTCCGACCGGTTTCCCGAGCTGCGCGACGCGCTGGACAAGCTTTCGCTCAACGACGCGGCGCTGACGTGGGAGCCCGAGACCTCGCAGGCGCTCGGGTTCGGGTTCCGGTGCGGCTTCCTCGGGCTCCTGCACATGGACATCGTGCGCGAGCGTCTGGAGCGCGAGTACGGCCTCGAGCTGCTGGCCACCATGCCCTCGGTGGAGTTCGAGGTCGAGCTCACCAACGGCGAGACGGTGGCCGTCCACAACCCCGCCGACTGGCCGGCCCCCGGTCAGATCGCCGAGGTGCGCGAGCCGATGATCCGAGCCTCGATCATCACCCCGAAACAGTGGGTGGGAGCCGTGATGGAGCTCTGCCAGGAGCGCCGCGGACGTCACTCCGGCATGCACTACCTGTCGGCGGAGCGCGTCCAGATCGTCTACGACCTGCCACTGGCCGAGGTCGTGATCGACTTCTTCGACCAGCTCAAGTCGCGCACCCGCGGCTACGCCTCACTGGACTACGACGTGGTCGGCCTGCGCCCCGCCGATCTGGTCAAGCTCGACCTGCTGCTGGCCGGCGACCCGGTGGACGCGCTGTCGGTGATCGTCCACCGCGACAAGGCGTATGCCGCCGCCCGCGCCATGACCGAGCGCCTGCGCCAGAAGATCCCGCGCCAGCAGTACGACGTGCCGATCCAGGCGGCGATCGGTGCCAACGTGATCGCCCGCGAGACCATCAAGGCCTACCGCAAGGACGTGATCTCGAAGTGCTACGGGGGAGACGTCACGCGCAAGCGCAAGCTGCTGGAGAAGCAGAAGGCGGGCAAGCGGCGGATGAAGCAGGTGGGCAGGGTGGAGGTGCCCCAGGAGGCGTTCCTCGCCGTGCTGGAGCTGGGCGAGGAATGACCGGGCGGCGGCTTGCGGGCCGCCGATTCGTCACTCTCCCAGCACCTTGATCACCAGCCGCTTGCGGCGACGCCCGTCGAACTCGGTGTAGAACACCGCCTGCCAGGGGCCCAGGTCCAGCCGGCCGTCGGTTATCGGCAGGACCACCTGGTGGTGGACCAGGAGGTTCTTCAGATGGGCGTCCCCGTTGTCCTCGCCGCCGCGATGGTGGCGGTAGTCGCCGGGGTCGGGGAGCAGCGCCCGCGCGACCTCGTTGGCGGGCGGCTGCCACGAGGGCGGCGCGAGCTTGTCCAGCCACTCGAGCGCGTCCTGCTGGATCCCGGGCTCGTCGTCGTTGACCCACACCCCGGCGGTGATGTGCATCGCCGACACCAGCACCATCCCCTCCCGCACGCCCGCCTCGTCCACCGCCGCCTGGACGTCCTGGGTGATGCGCACGAACTCGCGGCGGCGATCGGTGTCGAAGGTGCGGTAGACGGTATGGGACTTCATCGGGGCTCCTCCTCGGGGTCGATCGCGACATCATCCCCACATGGACCTCGAGCTGAGCGGCAAGGGCTGCCTGGTCACCGGCGCGAGCCGCGGGATCGGGCTGGCCACCGGGCGCGCCCTCTGTGCGGAGGGGGCCGGCGTCCTGCTGTGCGGGCGTGATCGCGAGGCGGTCGAGGGCGCGGCCACCGAATGCGGCAGGGCCGGGGGGCGCGCCGAGGCGATCGCCGCCGACGTCACCGAGGCCGGCGCCGGCGAGCGGCTGGCGGCGGTGTGCGAGCAGCGCCTGGGGTCGCTGGACGTGCTGGTCAACAACGCCGGCACCAGCGCCGTCCAACCGCTGGATCAGCTCGAAGACGACGACTGGCGCGAGCAGTGGGAGCTGCACGTCATGGCGCCGCTACGGCTGATGCGCGCCGCCGCCCCGCGGATGGCGGAACGGGGGGAGGGGAGGATCGTCAATGTCTGCTCGTCGTCAGGCAAGCGCCCGTCGCTGACCAACGCCGCCTATTCGGTGACCAAAGCGGCCCAGCTGTCGCTCTCGCGCGTGTTCGCCGACGCCTACGCAGCGCGCGGCGTCCTGGTCAACGCCGTCGCGCCCGGGCCGGTGGAGACGCCGCTGTGGACGGCCGAGGGTGGCCTGGCCGACCAGATGGCGGCGACCCAGGGCATCAGCCGCGAGGAGGTGCTCGAGACGTCCACGTCCAAGATCCCGCTCGGGCGGTTCGGTCGCGATGACGAGGTGGCGGCGGTGATCGCATTCCTGTGCTCGGCACGGGCGTCGAACGTGAGCGGAGCCGCCTGGTCGGTCGACGGCGGCGCGGTGCCGATCATCCTTTAAGCGGCGAAGGGCTCGAATCCCTCGAGCCCTTCTCCTTTATACGGGCGAGGGCGGGCCGGGGGACTATGTGCCGAACCGGCCCTCGCCGTTGCATTATGGATACCACCTGATCGGTTCTTCAAACCGAAGATCTCCACGGATGCGGGCAGCGCTCTGACGCCGGGGTGCCCGAGCGCGGCCGCGGGCTCCGTCACCCCGGTCGCGAGCCGCGTTTCGTTCCATCCGCGGCACGGGCGAACATCGCGCCGATGGTGCACGTGCGGCTCATCTGCTCGAATCCGGACTGCGCCGACGAGTACGAGGCATTCGGGCGCCCGGGGGAGATCGAGGCCCTGGTCTGCGAGTGCGGTTGCGCCCTGGAGGTCGTCGGGTGGCTGGGCGAGCACCGCGGCGACGAGCGCTTCGTGGCGCTACTGCCCGTCGCGGCGTAGCGCGACGCCGTCGCGGCCGCCACGGGGGCCGGGATCGAGCCCCGCGGGAGCGGTCCTTAGAATCGAGCCATGCTCAGCGCCCGTCAGGAGCTGATTCTTCGCAAGGTGGTGGAGGGCCACCTCCATGGAGGCCAGCCGGTCGGCTCGAAGCTGCTGGCCAGCGACGTCGACGTGGACTGGGGCGCCTCCACCGTGCGTCACGAGCTGGCCGTGCTCGAGGAGCACGGTCTTCTCGCGCACCCCCATACCTCCGCTGGCCGGATACCCACCGAGTCCGGCTATCGCTACTTCGTCGATCGCCTGCTGCCGCAGGCCGCCGAACGAGACCCCCGCCTGTCGCTGTCGCTCGTGCGCACCGAGGTGGACGAGGCGGTGCGCGTCACCACCGAGACACTGTCGCAGGTCACCAACCTGCTGGCGATCGTGTCGGCTCCCCCGATCGAGACCTCGACGGTCAAGCATGTCGAGGTGCTCTCGCTCCAGCCCCAGGTCCTGATGGTGGTGGTGATCACCTCGACCGGCGGGGTGACCAAGCGGGTCTTCACCTTCGACGAGCCGGTGGACCCGGGCCTCGCGCACTGGGCGGCGAGCTACCTCAACGAGAGGCTGGTGGGCCTCGGCCTGGGCGCGCGCATGCTGGCGGCGCGGCTCAGCGACGACGAGCTGTCTGCGCGCGAGCAGGCGTTCCTCTCCGAGTTGGCACCCGCGTTCACCGAGCTGGCCGATACCGCAGAGCACACGCTTTACGTCGAGGGAGCTGCGCGGCTGCTCAACGAGCACCGCTTCGAGGACGTCTCCCAGCTCAACCAGTTGATGGAGCTCCTCGAACGCCGGGTCACCCTGCTCGGCGTGCTGCGCGAGGCGCTCGCCCGGCCCGACGTCTACGTGCGCATCGGGCGGGAGAACGCGGCGCCGGCGCTGCGGTCGCTGGCCGTGGTCGCCGCCTCCTACGGGCTGCCGCGACGCAACCTGGGGACGGTCTCGGTGATCGGGCCGATGCGCATGGACTACGCCGCCGCGATCGGCTCGGTCCGTGACGCCGCGTTCCAGCTCTCTCGCTTCGTGCAGGACCTGTACGACGAGTGACATGGCGGCCGACTACTACGAGGTCCTGGGGGTCTCGCGCGGAGCCGGCGAGGGGGAGATCAAGAAGGCGTTCCGCCGCCTGGCCCGGGAGCTGCACCCCGACGTCAACGCCCACGACCCGGACGCCGAGGCGAAGTTCAAGGAGGCGGCGGAGGCGTACGAGGTCCTGTCGGATCCGGAGCGCCGTCGCATCTACGACCGCTACGGGCCCGAGGGCCTGAGATCCGGGGGCTACGCGCCGAGCTTCGAGGGCTTCGGCTCGTTCGCCGACATCTTCGACGCCTTCTTCGGCGGCGACCCGTTCGGGTTCGGCGGCGCCCGGCCCGGCGGGGCCGTCCAGGGGGGCGACGTCGCGGTCAGCGTCGACATCGAGCTGGCCGACGTGGCCACCGCCACCTCCGCCGAGGTCTCCTACGACGCGGTCACGCGCTGCGATCGCTGCCACGGCAACCGGGCCGAGCCGGGCACGCCGATCGAGACCTGCGAGCGCTGCGGCGGCGCGGGGCAGCTGCGCGCGGTGTCGCGCACCGCCTTCGGCCAGATGGTGCGCGCGGCGGTGTGCGACACCTGCGGGGGGGAGGGGTCGGTCGCGCGGACGCCGTGCCGGGAGTGCCGGGGGCGGGGTCGCACCGCCGCGCTTCGCCGGATCTCGGTGGACATCCCCGCCGGCATCCAGGACGGCCAGCGGCTGCGGCTGGCCGGGCGCGGTCACGCCGGCGAGGCGGGGGGGCCGCCGGGCGACCTCTACGTCCTGGTGCGCGTGCGGGAGGACGAGCGGTTCCTGCGCGACGACGGCGACCTGGTCACCGTGGTGGACGTCCCCGCGCCCGCCGCCTCCCTGGGGACGAAGGTCGGGGTCCCGACGCTCGACGGCCAGATCGAGATCGAGCTGGCGCCGGGGACGCAGCCCGGCGATTCCGTCCGGCTCGCGGGTCGTGGGCTTCCGTCGCTGCGCGGAGGGCCCCGGGGGGACCTGCGGGTGGTGGTCAACGTGGTCGTCCCTCGCCGTCTCACCGGCGAGCAGCGGGAGCTGCTGGAGGAGCTGACGGCGACGCTGTCGGAGGACAACCTGCGCTCCGACGAGGGCGTCTTCGCCAGGCTGCGGCGCGTCCTGCGCGCGTGATCCGGCTCGGCCTGCGCGTACGCCGGGAGCGGGCGGAGCTGGTCCTGGCCGAGCTGCTGGAGCTTGCCCCCAACGGCGTGGAGGAGGCCGACGCGGGCGAGCTGGTGGAGTTCGCCGTCTACGGCGCGCCCGGGGAGCTCCCGGAGCTGCCGGCGCTGCGCGCGGCGGCCGGCGACGCGCTCTGCGAGGTGGTGACCGAGCGGCTGCCCGAGGACTGGTTCGACGGGTGGAAGCGCTTCCATCCGCCCGTCCTGATCGGCGACCGGCTCCGGGTCAGGCCTCCCTGGGAGCCAGCCGCGACGGCCGGCGATCGGGTGGACCTGGTGATCGACCCCGGCCAGGCGTTCGGCACCGGGTCCCACGACACCACCCGCGCGTGCCTGGAGCTGATGCTGAGCCTCGCGCCGGCGGGCTCGTTCGCGGACATCGGCTGCGGCTCCGGCGTGCTGGCGATCACGGCCGCCACGCTGGGCTGGGGGCCGGTGCTGGCTCTCGACCACGAGCCCGCGGCGGTGCGGGCGGCGCGCGCCAACGCCCAGGCCAACCGCGTGGAGGTCGAGGTGCGCCGCTTCGACCTGCGTCGAGAACCGCCGCCCGCGACGGGCACCATCGCGGCCAACCTGCTTCGTCCGCTGCTGCTCGAGCTGGCCGCGGCCATGGAACAGCCGCCGCGTCACCTGGTGGCCGGCGGGCTGCTGCGCGACCAGGCCGACGAGGTGGCCGGCGCCTTCCGTGACGCCGGCCTGCGCGAGACTCGGCGCCACGAGGCCGGCGAGTGGGCGACGCTGCTGCTGGAAGGCGGGTGACGGCGCCGCTCGGCGCGGCGATCGTCGGCGCCGGCCACGACGGACTGGTCGCCGCGGCGTACCTGGCGCGTGCGGGCCTCTCGGTCGCGGCGTCGCCCCTCGACGCCGTGGGCTAGACCCTGCCCGCCGCCTGCCGCTGCTGGCGCGCGATCGCGTCGATGATCACCGCGGCCAACAGCACCGCCCCGGTCACCATGAACTTGACCGACGACTCGAGCGCGAGCAGGTCCATCCCGTTGGAGATGGACCCGATGACCAGCGCGCCCAGCAACGCCGACCACACCGATCCCCGCCCGCCGAACAGGCTGGTGCCCGCGATCACCGGCCCTGCGATGGCCAGCAGCAAGAGGTCGCTCCCGCCCGAGCTCTGGTTCACCGCGAGCAGCCGGGACGCCGCCAGGATCCCCCCGACCGCCGACATCGTGCCCGCGATGGTGAAAACCGCCACCCGGATGTGGTTGACCCGGATGCCCGCCCGGCGCGCCGCCTCGGCGTTGCCGCCCACGGCGAATACGTGACGGCCGAAGCGCGTGCGGGTGGCCACGTACTGCATGCCCGCGACGAACGCGATGAGGATCAGCACGGCGAGGGGCACGCCGCGGTCGGAGTTGAGGAGCGCCACCACCGCCAGCACGGCGACGGCGACCACCGCGAGGCGCACGATCAGCCCGCCGACCTGCTGATCGACCAGCCCGGCGGCCACCCGCCGGCGCCAAGCCCCCAGCGTTCCGCCGGCGTACGCGCCGATCACCACCAGCGCGACGATCCACCCCACCGTCGGGGCATAGAAGGTGTTGGCCAGGCCGGTGAGCTTCGGATCCGTGAGGTTGATCGTGCCGGTCTCGCCCAGCACGTAGAGCAGGGCGCCCTGCCAGGCGAGCAGCCCGGCAAGCGTGACGACGAAGGACGGTATCCCGAACCGCGTGAACAGAGCCCCCTGCACCGTTCCGATCACCGTCCCGGTGAGCACCCCGGCCACGACCGCCAGATACGGGCTCCATCCGTGCTTGACGTTGAGCACCGCCATGGCGGCGGCGGCCAGCCCGCTGACCGCTCCCACCGACAGGTCGATCTCGCCCAGCAGCAGGACGTAGACCACGCCCACCGAGATCAGCCCGGTGGCCGTGATCTGCAGCATGAGGTTGGTGAGGTTGACCGCCGACAGGAAGCGGTCGTTCTGGATCTGGAAGATGATCCAGATGACGGCCAGGCCGACGACGACGCGCAGCGAGGCGAGGTCGCCCTGGGCGAAGCGGCGCGCGAGCCCGGCGCGCGCGCGCCCCCCCGTCAGCTCGTCGGCGGAGGGGGCGGCGGCCTGGGGATCGGTGCTCATCGCGGACCCTCCGGCGCGCCGCCCGGGCTGTCGCCCTGGGTCGTGCCGTCGCCGCCGAACTGCGCGCCGGTGATGGCGGCGACGACCTCCTCCTGGGTGGTGCCGCGCACGTCGAAGTCTCCGGCCGCCCGTCCCAGGCGCAGGACGAAGATGCGGTCGGTGACCTCGAAGACGTCCGCCAGGTTGTGGCTGATGACCACGATGCCCAGGCCGCGCTCGCGCAGCCGCTTGATCAGCCCGAGCACCTGGGCGGTCTGGGCGACTCCGAGCGCGGCCGTCGGCTCGTCGAGCAGCACCACCTTCGGCTCACCCAGCAGGGAGCGGGCCACCGCCACCTGCTGTCGCTGGCCCCCCGACATGGTTCCGACCTCGGCCCGCACGCTCGGGATCGAGACGGCCAGCTGGTCTAGCAGCTCGTGCGAGCGGTGCTCCATCGTCGTCTCGTTGAGCTGGCGCGCCAGGCCGGCGGGACCGGGCGCGATCAGCTCGGTGCCCAGGAACAGGTTGGCCACCACGTCGAGGTTGTCGCAGAGCGCGAGATCCTGGTAGACGGTGGCGATCCCGAGCGCGGTGGCGTCGTTGGGCCCGCCGATCGTGACCGGCTCGCCGTCGAAGAAGAACTCCCCCTCGTCGGGCTCGTAGATCCCCGAGATCGTCTTCACCAGCGTCGACTTCCCGGCTCCGTTGTCGCCCACCAGACCGACGACCTCGCCGCCGTGGACCTCGAAGTCGACGCCGCCCAGCGCCTGGACGGGCCCGAACCGCTTGGTCACCCCGCGCAGGGCCAGCAGCGCGCCGTTCGCGCTCATCCGCTGATCCCGGCGGACCTGCAGGCGCTCGCGAACGATCCGGTGCAGACCTGGGAGGCCTTCCAGAAACCGTCCCTGATCACCGTGTCCTTGACGTTGGACTTGGTGACGGCCACCGGGGTGAGGATCACGGAGGGCACGGCCCTCTTGCCGTTGTTGGAGCGCTGGTTGATCACGCCGGTGGGGGCCGGCCGGCTCTGGGCCAGGGCGGCGGCGATCTGGGCGGCGGCGGCGGCCTCGGGCTTGACCGCCTTATAGACCGTCATGTACTGCTGCCCGGCCAGGATTCGCTGGATCGCATCCAGCTCGGCGTCCTGCCCCGTGGTCGGTCGGGTCGCGGGATCGATGCCCGCGGCCTTCATCGCCGCGATGGCGCCACCCGCGGTCCCGTCGTTGGCCGCGTAGACGCCGACGAATCCGTTGTTGCCCAGCGCGGTTATCGCCTGCTGCATCTCGTTCTGGGCCTGGTCGGGGCTCCAGTCGGGGGTGTCGTACTGCTTGGCGACGTTGAACCCGCTGGTCTTCAGCACGCTCAGGGCGCCCTGCTTGAACAGCTTCGCGTTGTTGTCGGTGGGGGCGCCGTTGATCATCGTGATCGCGCCGCTGGCCCGTCCGCTCGAGCGCAGCTTCTTGACCAGGGTCTGCGCTTGGAGCCTGCCCACCCGCAGGTTGTCGAACGAGACGTAGTAGTCGATGTCGGCGTTGGTGATCAGCCGGTCGTAGCTGATCACCGGGACCTTCTGCTGCTTGGCCCGCTGGACGATGACGCTGGCCGACGCCGCATCGACGGGATCGAGTACCAGCACCTTGGCCCCCTGGGTGAGCGCGGCCTCCGCCTGCTGTTGCTGCTTGGAGGCGTCCTGGTCGGCGTTGCTGTAGATCAGGCGGCAGCGCGGGCACGCCTGCTTGAGCCTGGTGGTGAAGTGCGGTCGGTCCTGGGATTCGTAGCGGGCGGTCTTGGACTCCGGGAGCAGGAGCGCGACCGTGGGCCCGCCGCCGCCACCTCCGCACGTGGCGACTAGCACGCTCGCCCCCAGCGCCACGACCGTCGAGACTGCCCGCATCGAAATGGCCTTGCCCATCTGCGCTCCCTTTCTTCTCGCCGGCTCCGACTCTCCACCTGCCCGGGGGGCCTGTCAAGTTCGATGTCCCGCTGCGCTTGGACCGCGGCGCCGGGGGTCGGACGGCGCTCCCCGGCCGCGTATCCTTGGGCGCGGTGACGATTGCCGACCAGGTCAGGGCCGATCTGTCCGACGCCATGAAGTCGGGCGACCGCGACCGCGTCGGCGCCCTGCGCTTCGTCCTGTCCGAGCTGCAGAAGGCGGCCAAGGAGGGCGGGGACGAGACAACCGCGCTGCGGCGCGAGCGCAAGCGGCGCCTCGACGCCGTCGACCAGTACCAAGCGGCCGGTCGCGACGACCTGGCCGAGCGAGAGCAGCAGGAGGCCGGCCTGATCGAGGCCTACCTCCCGCCCGAGCTGTCCGAGACGGAGCTGGATGAGATCGTGTCGGCCGCCGTGGGGGAGACCGGCGCCAGCTCCGCCCAGGAGATGGGCCGGGTGATGGGCGTGGTCATGCCCCGCGTGGGCGGCCGCGCGGACGGCAAGCGGGTGTCGGCCAAGGTGCGGGAAGCCCTCGGTGCCTGAGGTCCGGCCGCCCAGCGGGGGCGCATGATGCGCAGCCAGCTCGAGGTGCCCAATGCCGTGGCCGCCGGCCTCGCCGGCTCCGAGGACGCGATCCTCAAGGCGCTCGAGGGCCATCTCGCGTGCGACGTCTTCCTGCGTGGGAACGTGGTCACCCTCGACGGCGACCCCGAGGCGGTGCGCGCCGGAGCCACCGTCGTGCGCGAGCTGTCCGAGCTGATCCACGAGGGGCACGAGATCGCCCCGGGAACGATCGAGGCGGTCACCCGGGCGCTCGACCAGCACGAGAGCCCGGCGAGGATCCTGGAGGACGTCGTGTGGCGCCACCGCTCGACCAAGGTCGCGCCCAAGACCCTCAACCAGAAGCGCTACGTCGACTCGATCCGCACCAACACGATCACCTTCGGCATCGGGCCGGCGGGCACCGGGAAGACTTTCCTGGCGGTGGCGATGGCGGTCGCCGCCCTCTCGCGTCGCGAGGTCAGCCGGATCATCCTCACCCGCCCGGCGGTGGAGGCGGGGGAGCGGCTGGGCTTCCTGCCCGGCGACTTGATGGCCAAGGTCGATCCCTACCTGCGGCCGCTGTTCGACGCCCTGCACGACATGATGGATCCCGAGCGGGTCTCGCAGCACCTCGAGCGTGGCGTCATCGAGATCGCCCCGCTGGCGTTCATGCGCGGACGCACGCTCAACGACTCGTTCGTGATCCTGGACGAGGCGCAGAACACCAGCCCCGAGCAGATGAAGATGTTCCTCACCCGGCTGGGCTTCAACTCCAAGGTGGTGGTCACCGGCGACGTCACGCAGGTCGACCTGCCGCGCGATCAGCGCTCCGGCCTGGTGGTGGTGGGCGAGATCCTGGATCGGATCGAGGACATCGCCTTCGTGCGGCTCGGAGGCGAGGACGTCGTCCGCCACCACCTCGTGCAGCGCATCGTCGAGGCCTACGACGAGCACGCCGGCGCCACTCCGGCGCCGCGGCGCCCGCCCGAGCTGCGCGCCGCCCAGCGACGCGTCCGCTAGCCGGCCCCGGAGCGCGCGGTGATCGAGCGCCTCGAGGTGGAGGTCCTGGGCGTGGAGCGGGCCGCCGGCCGGATCGCCACCGAAGAGGTGGCGGCGCTGTGCGGCCGGGCGCTGGCGGCGGCGCGGATCCACCGCGGCCACGTCGCGGTCGAGTTCGTGTCGAGCTCATGCATTCGCGAGCTCAACCGCGTGTATCGCGGGCGCGACGCCGCCACCGACGTCCTCTCGTTCCCGGTCGACGCGGCGGCGCAGACCGCCGGACCCCGCGAGCTCGGAGACGTGGTCGTGTGCCCCGCCGAGGCCGACGACCTGCGAGAGGCGGTGGTGCACGGCGCGCTCCACCTCGCCGGCCTTGACCACGAGTCCGACGCGGGCGAGATGCTGGCCCTCCAGCGCCGGGTCCTCGGCGCGCACACGGGCTGATCGGAGTGGGCGAGCCGACACGCAGCGGATTCGTGGCCCTGGCCGGGCGGCCGAACGTCGGCAAGTCGACGCTGGTCAACGCGGTCGTCGCCGGGAAGGTGGCGATCGTCTCCGACAAGCCGCAGACCACCCGCCGCGCGATCCGAGGCGTCGCCACCGGACCGGGCTGGCAGCTGGTGCTGGTCGACCTGCCCGGTGTGCAGCGTCCGCGGGACCCGCTCACCGAGCGGATGCAGGGGCGCGTCGATCAGGAGCTCGCCGAGTGCGACGCCGCCGTCATGGTGATCGACGCCACCCAGCCGCCGGGGCCCGGCGATCGCTTCCTCGCCGCGACGCTGGCGGGCGGCCCGGCGCCCGTGGTGGTCGCCGTGAACAAGATCGACCGGCTCCGCCGCGCCGGCACGGCGGCGGCGCTGCAGGCCGCTTCGGAGCTGAATCCTGGGGTGGAGGTGTTTCCGATCTCGGCCCGCACGGGCGCGGGCGTGGGGCCCCTGGTCGAGCATCTCGTGGGTCTGCTCCCACCCGGCCCGCTCTACTTCCCGCCGGAGCAGAGGTCCGACCTGCCCGAGGAGGTCGAGCTGGCCGAGCTGGTCCGCGAGCAGGTCCTCGCCCGCACGCGCCAGGAGCTCCCGCACGCGGTCGAGGTCAGCGTGGACGAAATCGAGCGCGCTCCAGGCCTGGTCACCGTCCGCGCCCACGTCTGGGTGGAGACCGAGTCGCAGAAGGGCATCCTCATCGGCGCGGGCGGCCGGATGATCAAGGCGGTGGGAACCGCCGCTCGGCGCGAGCTCGAGCGGCGGTTGGGCGAACGCGTGCACCTTGAGCTGACCGTGCGGGTCCGACGCCGCTGGCGCGCCGACGACGCCCTGCTGGACCGCCTCGGGATCTAGAGGACCGATCCCACGACCCCGCGTGCACGCGGCCGCGAATCGATCATCTAGGCCCGCGCCCCGTCGAGCTGACGCATCAGGTCGCCGGCCAGACGCCGGAGCTGCGGGGCGCGCAGCTCGTCCTCGAACAGGAACGGCAGCGTCACCACCGGCGCGCGGGCCTGGCTCGCCAACCGGTCCAGCTGCTCGCCCTGCCCGCGCGCCCACCGGTGCTCGGCGCGCACCGCCGCCAGCGCCCGCCGGGTGGCGCCGTCTCCATCCGACGCGGCGGCGGCGGCACGCTCGACGTCCGCCCGGTCGAAGCGCTGCGGGTAGACGCCGTTGACCACGATCGCCTCCAGTCCGGTCCCGACGATGCCGGGCAGGGCGCGCTCGAGCTCCAGGGTCTCGTTGACCGGCATCTCCTCGGCCAGGGCCACCGCGAGGTAGCCGGTCCGGGACGGCTCCGCCAGCAGGCGGTGCAGCGCGTCGGCCTGCCCGCGGATGGGACCGACGCGCGCGATCTCCGCGAACGTCGCGGGCGTGCGCAGCATCCCCAGCCCGTGGCCCGAAGCGGGCGCGTCCACGATCACCAGGTCATAGGCGTCGCCCTGGGCGAGCGCCCCGGCGCGCCCGAGCGTCGCGATCTCGCGGGCGCCCGGGGCCGCGGCGGCGAAGTAGCTGAAGGCGTCGCTCTCGAACAGCAGGCGGCTCAATGTCCGTGATCCGAGCTGGGCGGAGAGCCATCCCCGCAGCGCGGCCTGGGGATCGATCGAGACGCCCCACAGCCCGTCGCTCAGCTCGCCCTCCTCGTCACCCACGCGCTGGTCACGCCCGAACGCGTGGGACAGCCGGTCCTGCTCGGCCACCTCGCAGATGATCGTCCGCCGTCCCCGGGCGGCGCCCGCCAGTCCCAGCGCGCCGCAGACCGTCGATCGGCCAACGCCTCCCTTTCCGGTCACGTAGACCAGGTCGCGATCGAGGATCGACGTCATGGCGGCCAACTCTGTCAGGCCGCAGCGCGCGAGACGGACGGCGGCGGCCGCGACGCCCAGGGGCGTCGCGGCCGCGGGCTCAGCTGAGGACCCGCTCCAGCTTCTCCCGTCCCTGCTCGACCTGCTCGGTCTCGACGGGCGGGTTCGCCGGCACCGGGGCGCCGGCAGGGTCGGTGACCTGCTTGCGACGATCGTCACGGCCCTCGGGCGGGTCCTCCATCCGCCGGTCCTGCTGTGGCTGATCGTGTGCGGTCATCCCTCGGCGCCTACCCGACCCTCGGGCGGTCATGCATCCGATCGCCCCCCCGGGGTCGAAATGCCCGCTCGGACCTACAATCAACCGGGTCGTGGAAGACGCCGACATCGCCTATGACGAGCGCGGGATCGTCCCGTGCGTGGTCCAGGACTGGCGCACCGGGGAGGTCCTGACGCTCGCCTACATGAATGCCGAGGCGCTATGCCGCACGCGTGAGAGCGGCGAGATGCACTTCTGGAGCCGCTCCCGCGGCGAGCTGTGGCACAAGGGCGCGACGAGCGGAAACACCCAGGCCCTGCGAGCCATCCGCTACGACTGCGACGCCGACGCGCTGCTGGCGCTGGTGGAGCCGTCGGGGCCCGCCTGCCACACCGGCGAGCGGACGTGCTTTCACCGCGGCGAGCTCGAGCCGGCCGCGCCCCACGAGGCCCTTCCGGGCCTGGAGCGCGTGCTGGCCGAGCGGGCCCGGGAGCGGCCACCCGGGTCCTACACCGTCGAACTGCTGGAGGCGCCCGACCGGCTCGCCGGCAAGGTGCTCGAGGAGGCCGGCGAGGTTACCCGCGCCGCCGCCGACGAGCCAAACGAGCGGGTGGCCGAGGAGGCCGCGGACCTGCTCTATCACCTGTCGGTCCTCCTGCGCTCCCGCGAGCTGAGCCTGTCCGACGCCGAGCATGTGCTGGAGGCGCGCCGGCGCGGCGCTGCCGCTTGATGGCCGTCGCGGCCGAGCTGCCCTCCGTCTCGCCGGGACTCGAGGAGGCTCGGGGGCTGGCGGCCGAGCACAACCTGGTCCCGCTGCGCCACACCTTCATCGACGATTGCGAGACGCCGGTGTCGGCGTTCCTCAAGCTGCGCGAGGAAGGCCCGGCCTTCCTGCTGGAATCGGCCGAGCAGGGCCAGCGGGTCGGCCGCTACTCGTTCATCGGCTTCCGTCCCCGCAAGGTGGTGCGGTGGTCGCTGCGCGACGGCGGCGATCCCTACGCCCTGGCCGCCGCCGAGGTGGCGCGCCACCGCCAGGCGCCGCTCCCCGGGCTGCCTCCGTTCGCGGGAGGGGCGGTGGGCTTCTTCGGCTACGACCTCGTGCGCACCGTCGAGCCGCTCGGCGATCCCAACCCCGACCCGCTGGGCCTGCCCGACCTGGCCCTGATGCTGTCCGACCTGCTGGTGGTCTTCGATCACCTCAGCCACACGGTCTCGGTGCTGGCGAACGTCTACGCGGAGGACGACGTCGAGCGCTCCTACGCCGCCGCCTGCGAGGCGATCGCAGGCGTGCGCGAGCGGCTGGCCGGGCCGGTTCCCCGGCCGGCCCACCCGACCGCGGGGCGGGAGACGCCGCATTTCACGCCGAACATGTCGCGGGCGCAGTTCGAGTCGACCGTCGCGCGGATCGTCGAGTACGTGCACGCCGGAGACGCCTTCCAGGTCGTGCCCTCGCAGCGCTGGTCCGCGGCCGTCCCCGTGGAGGCGTTCTCGGTCTACCGCGGGCTGCGGGCGGTCAACCCGAGCCCGTACATGTACTTCCTGGACTTCGGCGACTTCCAGATCGCCGGCGCGAGCCCCGAGCCGCTGCTCACGGTCACCGGTCGCCGTGCCTCCACGCGGCCGATAGCCGGCACCCGGCCGCGCGGGGCGAACGCCGACGAGGATGCGCGGATCGCCGCGGAGCTGCTCGAGGACCCCAAGGAGCGCGCGGAGCACGTGATGCTGGTCGACCTCGGGCGCAACGACCTGGGCAGGGTCTGCGAGTACGGCTCGGTGGCGGTCGAGGACTTCATGGTGGTGGAGACCTACAGCCACGTCATGCACATCGTCTCCTCGGTCACCGGCGTCCTGCGTCCCGAGGTCGGGGCCATCGACGCGCTGCGCGCGACGCTCCCGGCCGGGACGCTGTCGGGGGCGCCCAAGGTGCGGGCGATGGAGATCATCGACGAGCTCGAGCCGGTCAAGCGGGGCGGCTACGGCGGAGCCATCGGGTACCTCTCCTACACCGGCGATCTCGACACCTGCATCCACATCCGCACCGTGGTGATGAAGGACGGCGTCGCCCATGTGCAGGCGGGAGGGGGGACTGTCGCCGACGCCCGGCCGGACTACGAGTACCGCGAGTCGGAGGCCAAGGCGCGCGGCGTCCTGAGGGCGATCGAGCTCGCCTGCCAACAGGAGGATTGGGCGTGATGCGAGACCGGGCGGTTCTGGTTATCGACAACTACGACTCGTTCGCCTACAACCTGGTCCAGTACCTGGGTGAGCTTGGCGCCGAGGTGGAGGTCGTGCGCAACGACCGGGCGAGCGTGGATGAGCTGCTGGCGCGCCGCCCGGACCGGCTGGTGGTGTCGCCGGGGCCCTGCACCCCGAGTCAGGCCGGGATCTCGGTCGAGGCGATGCGGCGCTTCCCCGAGGCCGGCGTGCCCGCGCTGGGAGTCTGCCTGGGGCATCAATCCCTCGCCCAGGCGTTCGGCGGTCGAGTGGTTCGGCATGAACCGGTCCACGGGAAGGCGACGTCCGTCGAGCACGACGGCAGGACGATCTTCGCCGGACTGGAGACCCCGCTCACCGCCGGTCGCTACCACTCGCTGGTGGTGCACCCGCAGCTGCCGGACTGCTTCGAGCGCTCGGCCGCCGCCGAGGGCGTGGTCATGGGCATCCGCCACCGCGAGCTGCCGGCCGAGGGCGTGCAGTTCCACCCCGAGTCGGTGCTGACCGAGCAGGGGCGCGCGCTGCTGGCCAATTTCCTGGACGGCGCCGCGGCCTAGCTCCCGGTATGGCGCAACCCAAGATCACCCGAGCCGTCGACGCCGTCGCCTCCGGCCGCGACCTGAGCGCCGACGACGCCGCGGACGTGCTGGCGGTGATCATGGCCGGCGACGCCTCGGAGGTCGAGATTGCAGCCTTCCTGGTCGCGCTGCGGACCAAGGGGGAGACGGTCGACGAGCTTGCGGGGCTGGCGCGCACGATGCGAGCGCTCTCAGCGCGCGTGGAGACCGGCCGCGACGACCTGCTCGACACCGCGGGCACGGGAGGCGGGCGACCGACGTTCAACGTCTCGACTACCGCCGCGCTGATCGCGGCCGGCGCCGGCTGCGCGGTGGCCAAGCACGGCAACCGGTCTGCCACCAGCCTCTCGGGATCGGCCGACGTGCTCGAGGCGCTGGGCGCCCGCATCGATCTCGGCCCCGAGGCGGTGGCCGGCTGCATCCGCGAGGCGGGCTTCGGATTCATGTTCGCCCCCTCACACCACCAGGCGACGCGGTTCGTGGTCCCGGTGCGCAAGGAGCTGGGGATGCGCACGATCTTCAACTTCCTGGGGCCCCTCACCAACCCGGCGGGCGCGACTCGCCAGCTCATCGGGGTCTCCGACCCCGCCTACCTGGAGACGGTGGCCGGGGCGCTCGGCCGTCTGGGGGCGGCGAGGGCGTTGGTAGTGTCCAGCGAGGACGGGCTGGACGAGATGAGCACGGCAGGGCGCACCCAGGTCGTCGAGGTCACGGGAGCCGGGGACGGAGGCCCCCCGGTACTCGAGCGCTACACCGTGACGGCGGCGGAACTCGGGCTGGCGCCGGCCCGCACGCAGGAACTGGCCGGCGGCACGCCCGCGGACAACGCGCATATCACCCGGCGGATCCTGGCCGGTGAGCGAGGTCCGCAGCGCGACATCGCCGTGCTGAACGCCGGCGCCGCGATCTACGTCAGCGGCCGCACCGACACGCTGGAGGCGGGCGTGCGCGCGGCGGAGGAAGCGGTGGACGACGGCTCCGCCGCGGCGGCGCTCGACCGCTTCGTGGCCTGCACCCAAAGGCTCGCGACGGAGTGAACGTGCTGGACCGGATCGTCGAGGCCACCCGCCAGGACGTCGATCGCCGCCGCCGCGAGGTCCCCCAGGCCGAGCTCGAGCGTGAGCTGTCCGGCAGGGGCGAGGACCGCCCGTTCAGCGAGGCCGTCTCCCGTCCGGGCCTGTCGCTGATCGCCGAGTACAAGCGTCGCTCGCCGTCGGCCGGGCCGCTGCTTCCGGACGCCGGGGTGACCGAGGTCGTCGAGGCGTTCGAGCGGGGCGGCGCGGCCGCGATCTCCGTCCTAACCGAGACGTACCACTTCGCGGGCTCGCTGGCCGACCTGCGGGAGGCCCGTCACGCCTCGGGGCTTCCGATCCTGCGCAAGGACTTCGTGGTCGACCCCTACCAGGTGTACGAGTCGGCGGCGGTTGGGGCCGACGCCATCCTGCTGATCGTGGCCGCCCTGGCGCCCGACGGGCTGGCGGCGCTGCACTCCGAGGCCCGGTGGCTGGACCTCGACGTCCTCGTCGAGGTGCACGACGAGGCCGAGCTCGAGGCGGCCCTCGAAATCGACGCCGCGATGATCGGCATCAACAACCGCGACCTGACCGACTTCTCCGTGGACGTCGAGCGGACGTTCGCGCTGCTCTCCGACGTCCCGGCCGGCAAGGCCGTGGTCTCCGAGTCGGGCTTGCGCTCGCGCGAACAGCTCGACGAGCTCGAGCGTGTCGGCGTTGACGCGGTGCTGATCGGCGAGTCGCTGCTGCGCTCGGAGGACATCGAGGCGGCATGCCGGGCGCTGTCGGGCGGAGACGGAGAGCCCGAGCCCTGACGCCCGCTTGCGCGGCCCGCTCGCGCGCCACGTTTCATCAGGGCTTTAGGTTGGCTTCACGCCTGCCGACAACACTCGGGACATGAACCTCCCGCTCCGATCCTCACTGGTATCGGCGGTGCTGGGGGGAGCGGTGGTGGCGGCGGTCATGGTCGTGTTCGGGGCCGTCCAGGGCGAAAGGAGCACGACCGTCGTCCAGCAGTCTCCGATCAGCCGCCCGGCGAGCGGCGGGTCCGGCCACGGCCTGACCCCGAGCGAGATCTACAAGCGCGACGCGCCAGGGGTGGTCAACGTGAAGGCGCAGATCGTGCGCCAGGTCGAGTCGCCGTTCGACGTCTTCCCGCAGGAGCAGCGCGGGCAGTCCAGCGGCTCGGGCTTCGTGCTCGACAGGTCGGGATACATCCTCACCAACGCCCACGTCATCGAGGGCGCCTCCGAGGTCAATGTGCAGTTCGAGGACCGCAAGAGCGCCAGCGCCGACGTGGTCGGCAAGGACAGCTCGACCGACATCGCGGTGCTCAAGGTCGATCGCGCCGGCGTGAGGCTGCATCCGCTCGGGCTCGGCGACTCCGGCACGGTGCAGGTCGGGGATCCCACGATCGCGATCGGGAACCCGTTCGGCCTCGACCGGACGCTCACGACCGGGGTCGTCTCCGCCCTCCAGCGGCGCATCTCGGCTCCCAACGGCTTCAGCATCGACCACGTCATCCAGACCGACGCCGCGATCAATCCCGGCAACTCGGGCGGCCCCCTGCTCGACGCGGCCGGGCGGGTCATCGGGATCAACTCCCAGATCGTCACCGGAGAGGCGGCCACCGGGAACGTCGGCATCGGGTTCGCGGTGCCGATCAACACCGCCAAGAAGGTCATCCCCGAGCTGATGAAGACGGGGCGGGTGTCGCGTCCCTACATCGGGATCACGGGGCTGACGATCGACAAGTCGCTGGGGCGGCTGAACCTGGCCACCGACAGCGGGGTGCTGGTCCAGGAGGTGGCGACCGGAAGCCCGGCAGCCAAGGCGGGCGTCAAGGGCGGCGACACCGAGGCCACGCTGGACGGCTCCGACATCGCCCTGGGCGGCGACGTGATCAAGCAGATCGACGGACGCGACGTGACCTCCATGGATGACGTGGTGGCGGTGGTCAACCGACGCCGGCCGGGCGACGCGGTGAAGATCGAGCTGCTGCGCGGCGGGCGGACGCTCACGGTCACCGTCACCCTCGGGCAGCGCCCGGATCGCGCGCCCACCCAGTAGCCGCCCGCGGGCCCGGCGGCCGGTCGCCTCTACCATGGGCGGATGCCCGTCCCGAGGGTCAAGATCTGCGGCAACACCGACCTCGCCGACGCCCAGCGCGCGGTGGAGCTCGGCGCCTGGGCGCTGGGCCTGATCTTCTACGAGCGCTCGCCGCGCCGTTGCCGGATCGCCGACGCCGAGGAGATCGCCGCCTACCTGCGCCGCCGGGTCGAGCTGTGCGGGGTGTTCGTGAACGCCACCCTGGACCGGGTCGCCGGGCTGGCCGATCGGCTCGGACTGAGCATGCTCCAGCTGCACGGAGACGAGGGGCCTGCGTACTGCGCCGAGGCGGCGCGACGCACGGGCTGCAAGGTGGCCAAGGCGATCCGCGTCCGCTCGCGGGCCGACCTGCAGGCGCTCGAGGCCTTCCACACCGATTTTCACCTGCTCGACTCCCACGCGCGCGGGCTGCGCGGCGGAACCGGTGCGCCCTTCGACTGGGAGCTAGTGCGGGCCCGGCACGGTGCCGTGCCGATCATCCTCAGCGGGGGCCTGACCGCGGAGAACGTGACCGGGGCGATCGCGGTCACCCGGCCGTTCGCCGTCGACGTCGCCAGCGGGGTGGAGGCCGAGCCGGGGCGCAAGGATCCGGCGCGGCTGGAGGCGTTCTTCGACGCCGTGCGCCAGAGCGCCACCGTGGCGGCATGATGAGCACGGTCGAGCACCGCTTCGGCCCCTACGGCGGCCAGTACGTGCCCGAGACGCTGATGCCGGCGCTGGCCGAGCTCGAGCAGGCGTGGCGCTCGGCCCGCGACGATACGGCCTTCCGCTCCGAGCTGGACGGGCTTCTGCGCGACTATGCGGGCCGCCCGACGCCGCTCTACCGGGCTCGCCGGCTGTCGGAGGAGGTGGGGCATCCGGTCTACCTCAAGCGCGAGGACCTGCTCCACACCGGGGCGCACAAGCTCAACAACGCGCTCGGCCAGGCCCTGCTGGCGCGACGGATGGAGAAGCCGCGCGTGATCGCCGAGACCGGGGCGGGGCAGCATGGGGTGGCGACCGCCACCGCGTGCGCGCTGCTGGGCCTCGAGTGCATGGTGTACATGGGAACCGAGGACATGCGACGCCAGGAGCCCAACGTGCGCCGGATGGAGCTGCTGGGGGCTTCCGTGGCGCCGGTCGAGGCCGGCGCGCGCACCCTCAAGGAGGCGGTGTCGGCCGCGATTCGCGACTGGGTGACCAATGTGGAGACGACCCACTATGTGATCGGCTCGTCGGTGGGGCCGGCGCCCTATCCGGTGCTGGTTCGCGACCTGCAGCGGGTCATCGGCGACGAGGCGCGCCGCCAGTTGCTGGCCGCCGAGGGCCGGCTCCCCGACCGGGTCATCGCCTGCGTGGGCGGCGGGTCGAACGCCATCGGGACCTTCGTCGCCTTCGTCGACGAGGCGGAGGTCGAGCTGGTCGGTGTCGAGGCAGGCGGCGAGGGACTCGACAGCGGCCGACACGGGGCGCCCCTGACCGCCGGCGGGCGCCCGGGCGTGCTGCACGGATCGATGTCGGCCGTCCTCCAGGACGAGGCCGGGCAGATCGCCGAGGCGCACTCGATTTCGGCGGGGCTCGACTACCCGGGCTCCGGTCCCGAGCATGCCCACCTGCGCGACTCGGGACGCGCCAGCTACGTGGCGGTGACCGACGCCCAGGCCATCGCCGCCTTCCGTCGCCTGGCGCAGCTCGAGGGGATCATCCCGGCGCTCGAGCCCGCCCACGCCCTGGCCTGGCTGCTCGAGAATCCCGAGGGAGACCTCGACCTGGTCTGCCTGTCGGGCCGCGGCGACAAGGACCTGGGCGAAGTGCTCGGCGATCCGCGTCGATAGCGTCCGGCTCCCGCGGCGTGAGCGGAATCGAGCGGATCGCGGCCGCCTTCGCCGGACATCCACGCCGGGCGGCGCTGATGCCCTACATGATGGGCGGGTTTCCCGACCCCGCGACGTCGCGCGCCATCGGAGAGGCGTACGCCACGGCGGGGTCGGACCTGGTGGAGCTGGGCATCCCGTTCTCCGACCCCCTGGCCGACGGCGCCGTGATACACGCGGCCGGGACCCGGGCGCTGCGCCAGGGCGTCACCCCGGAGGTCGTGCTGGAGTTGGCGGCACCGCTGGCGACCCGCGTTCCGGTGGTGGTCATGTGCTACGCGAACCCGATCTTCGCCCGGGGGATGGACGCTTTCGTCAGCGGGCTCGCCGCCGCCGGCGTCAGCGGCCTGATCGTGCCGGATCTCCCCATGGAGGAGGCGCCGGCGCTGCTCGAGCGCTGCGACGCCGCCGGCGTCGCGCTGGTGCCGCTGGTGGCGCCCACCACCGCCGGCGAGCGCCTCGAGGTACTGGGTTCCCGGGCGCGCGGGTTCGTCTATGCCGTCTCGCTCACCGGCACCACCGGGGAGCGCGACGCGCTGGAGGGCGGTCTGGCGGCGATGCTCGAACGGGTCAAGGCCCATACCGACGTGCCGGTGGCGGTCGGATTCGGCATCGCCACGCCCGAGCAGGCGGCGGGTGCGGCGGCGGCCGGGGCGGACGGCGTGATCGTCGGGACGCGGCTGGTACGGGCCGCGGCCGAGGCGGACGATCCACCGGCCGCAGTGGGCGAGCTGCTCGCGGCGATGGCGGAGGCGCTCAGCTAGCATCGCGCCCCGCATGGGCCTGCTCGTCGCCACCGTCCTGGGTCTGACCATCTGGATCGTGGGCTGGGCGGCGGGCGGGGCCAAGTCGTTCGACTGGTTCCTGCTGGGCCTGGCGGTGGTGGTTCTGGCCGCGACTGTCCGGGTGATCGCTCCCCACCTACCCGGCCGCAGCCCGGACGAGTAGAGCGGCCCAGCCCATCGTGGATCCGCGCAGGCCGAGCCCAGGCTGACGATGGCGCATATCGGGATCCTCACCGGCGGCGGCGACTGCCCGGGGCTCAACGCGGTGATCCGCGCGGTGGTCCGGCGCGCGGAGGCCCATCACCACACCGTGGTCGGCTTTCGCAACGGATGGGCCGGCGTCCTCGATGGCGACTCCGTCGAGCTCACCCACGAGAGCACCGCCGGCATCCTGCCGCGCGGCGGCACGGTGCTTGGGACGTCGCGCACCAATCCCTACGCCGAGCCGGGCGGGGGGGAGCGGATCCGCCGCACCCTGGGCGTCGAGCATGTGGACGCCCTGATCGCCATCGGCGGAGAGGACACCCTCGGGGTCGCCCGCCGCCTGGGCGGCGAGCGGGTGAACGTGGTGGGGGTTCCCAAGACGATCGACAACGACCTCGACGGGACCGATTTCACGTTCGGGTTCCAGACCGCGGTCCAGATCGCCACCGACGCCATAGACCGTCTGCACACCACCGCCGAGTCCCACCACCGGGTGATGGTGCTGGAGGTGATGGGTCGCCACACCGGATGGATCGCCACCTACAGCGGGATGGCCGGCGGGGCGGACGCGATCCTGGTGCCCGAGCGCCCGTTCGACATCGACGAGGTGTGCGACCGCCTGCGCCGGCGCCATGGTCGTGGGCGGACCTTCTCGATCGTGGTGGTCGCCGAGGGCGCCCAGCCGGCGCCCCGCAGCGGCGTGGCCGTTCCCCAGCCCGAGGCCACGGACGCCTTCGGACACGTCCGGCTGGGGGGCATCGCGGTCGCCCTGGAGGGTGAGATCGAGCGCCGCACGGGCTACGAGAGCCGCATGACGATTCTCGGCCACGTCCAGCGCGGCGGAAGCCCGATCGCCTTCGACCGCGTGCTGGCGACCCGCTTCGGGGTCGCCGCAGTGGACGCCGTCACGGCGGGCGAGTTCGGCCGCATGGTGGCGCTGCGAGGCACCGAGATCGTCGCCGTGGATCTGGATGACGCCCTGCGCGAGCCCAAGCGGCTGGACCCCGGGCTGTACGAGACGGCGGAGGTGTTCTTCGGATAGCCCCGCCGCCGATTGCGCGCCGCGGATCGGGTGGCTTAGGATGCCTGCGAGTGGCAAGCACCGAGGGGGGATCCATCCATTGAGACTTCGAGGTTTGGCAGTAGCTAGCGGTTGCTGCGCGCTGGCCGCCGGGATCGCGGCGTGCGGAGGCGGCGGAGGCGGGGCCGGCGGGCCGGTCAAGGGAACGACCCTGACCATCTATTCGAGCTTGCCGCTGCAGGGCACCGCGCGCGGGCAGTCAACCGCGGTCATCGAAGGCGAGAAGCTGGCGCTCCAGAAGTTCGCCCCGGGCGGCAAGCTGGGCAAGTGGAAGATCAAGTACGTCTCGCTCGACGACTCCACGGCCCAGAACCCGGGCACCGCCGACGAGGGCCAGACGGCGCAGAACGCCCGGCGGGCGGCGTCCGATCCGACGACGATCGCCTACCTGGGCGAGTTCAACTCCGGCGGGACGAAGGTCTCCCTGCCGATCCTGAACAAGGCCGGGATCCCGCAGATCAGCCCGGCCAACACCTACGTCGGCCTGACCACCAACGACCCCGGGTCCGAGCCGGGCGAGCCGGACAAGTACTACCCGGCCGGCAAGCGCACGTACGCGCGCGTCGTGCCCCGCGACACCATCCAGGGCGCTGCCCTGGTTTCGGTGATGAAGGACGACTGCTGCAAGGCGGTCACGCTGTGGAACGACGGCTCGACCTACGGCGCCGGGCTCGCCCGCAACATCGAGCTGTCGGCCAAGAAGGCCGGCGTCGCGATCCAGGACAAGCAGCGCACCGACAAGAACGCCCCCAACTACCGGGCGCTCGCGGCCGCCATCAAGTCCGACTGCTTCGCCTGGTCGGGCGTGACCGGCGAGAACGGCGTCCAGGTGTTCAAGGACGCCGCGGCCGCCTGCCCGAAGTGCAAGCTCTACGGGCCGGACGGGGTGGCCGAGGAGGCCTTCACCAACCCCAAGAAGGGCGGGATCCCGGCGGACGTCGGCGCCCGCACCAAGGTGACCGTGGCCACGCTGGGCGTCAAGGACCTGCCCAAGGCGGCGCCGGTCGTCAACGCGTTCAAGGCGAGGTTCCACACCGCCACGGTGGATCCCTACGGGATCTATGGCTACGAGACGATGGCGCTGGCGCTCGACGTGCTCAAGAAGGCCGGGGCCCAGGCCAACGACCGCGGCAAGGTGATCGGCCTCCTGTTCCAGGAGAAGAACCGAAGCAGCGTGCTGGGCACCTACTCGGTCGACAAGAACGGCGACACCACCCTGACCGACTACGGGCTCTACAAGGTCACGGGGGGCCAGCCGGTCTACGAGAAGAAGATCGTGGCCAACAAGAGCCTCATCCCTAGCGGGTAGGAACGAGTCCTCGACGGGGGCGGGCCGAGCCGGCCCGCCCCCGCGGGCCCGAGCGTAGGATCGAAGCCGACATGGAGGCCGCCACCGTCGCCGCCAAGCCGATCACGCGCCGGCGCGGGGACGCGGTGCGCGATTTCCTGTCGCGCTATGGGCTGATTCTGTTCCTCCTCATCCTGCCGGTCTACTTCGGGCTGCGGGATCTCGGCGCGGGCAAGGGCCTCGTCCCGCTCGGCAACCTCCTGGTACAGGGTCTCTCGAACGGGGCCATCTGGGCGCTGATCGCGGTCGGCTACACGCTGGTCTACGGGATCATCGAGCTGATCAACTTCGCCCACGGCGACAACTTCATGATCGGCACCTTCGTGTCGTTCACGCTGTACGGCACGCTCGGGCTGGGGCTGGGGACCGGCACGCCCACTCTGGTCCTCGGCCTGCTCGCCTGCCTGGCGATCTCGATGCTGGCGTGCGCCACGACCAACGTGATGATCGAGCGGGTGGCGTATCGCCCACTGCGCAACGCGCCGAAGCTGGCGCCCCTGATCACCGCCGTTGGGTTCTCGTTCATCCTCGAGAACGTCGGGATCCTGTGGTTCGGAAGCTCCCAGTTCAGCGTCCCGGACCTGATCCGCTCCCAGCACATCCTGTTCAGCGTCGCCGGCGTGAGCATCCACAACAGCGACGTGCTGGCGGTGGCGGTGACCATCCCGCTGGTCCTGCTGCTGACGCAGTTCATCACCCGCAGCCGCATCGGGAAGGCGATGCGGGCCACCGCGCAGGACCCCGAGGCGGCGCGGCTGATGGGAATCAACGTGGACACCACCATCTCGTTCACCTTCCTCCTGGGCGGGCTGATGGCCGGGGCCGCCAGCCTGATCTACGCCCTCTACCAGACCACGCTGTGGTACTTCTCCGGCTTCCAGGCCGGTCTGATCGCCTTCACGGCCGCGGTGATGGGCGGAATCGGGAACCTGCAGGGCGCGGTCCTCGGCGGGCTGATCATCGGCTGCATACAGCAGATCGCGGACAACGAGATCGGCGCCCAGTGGACGGCGGCGGTGGTGTTCGCCTACCTGATCATGATCATGGTGTTTCGCCCGCAGGGCCTGCTGGGCGAGGAGACCCGGGAGGCCGGATGAGCCGCCTGGGCGCAGTGCGGGAGTCGCCCCGCGCCAACCTGATCCTCGCTGTGGTGGCGCTCGGGCTGGCCGCCCTGGTGCCGTTTTTCTTCACCCCGCTGAGCGCCTTCATGAACAACGCGGTGCTGGCGCTGGCCTACGTGGTCATGGCGCTCGGCCTCAACATCGTGGTCGGCTTCGCCGGCCTGCTCGACCTCGGATACGTCGCCTTCTACGCGTTCGGCTCGTACGCGGTGGGATGGCTGGCCTCCGACTTCTTCGCCTACATCAACGGCGGCAAGGGCGTACACGTCCTGGCGCCGCAGATGCTCAGCAGCCCCGCCGGCATCCACGTGAACTTCCTTCTCATCCTCGTGGCGGCGGTCGTCATCTGCGCCGTGGTCGGGGCGCTGATCGGCCTCCCGACCCTGCGGCTGCGCGGCGACTACATCGCGATCGTGACGCTCGCGTTCGGCGAGATCATCCGGGTGTTCGCCTTCTTCGGCGACGACATCCACTTCGGAAAGCACTACCTGCTCACCAACGGCCGACAGGCGATCTCGCCGGTGGACCAGATAGACCTGCCTTTGCTCTCGCAGTTCGACTCGGCCTTCAACCTGAGGCCGTACTACTGGTTCGCGCTGGCGATGGTCGCGCTCGTGCTGTTCATCAACTTCCGGCTGCGTGACTCGCGGTTGGGGCGGGCGTGGATCGCGATCCGCGAGGACGAGGTGGCGGCGGCCTCGATGGGGGTGCCGCTGGTCAAGACCAAGCTCCTGGCCTACGCCACCGGCGGTGCGCTGGGCGGCATGGCCGGCGCCTTCCTCGGGGTCTACTACAACTCGGTCAACGCCAACCAGTTCCAGTTCGGCTTCTCGATCTTCATCCTGGCGATGATCATCCTCGGGGGCCTGGGCTCGATCTGGGGCGTGGTGATCGGCGCCGTGGCGCTGTCGTTCATCAACACCTACCTGATCCCCTCGCTCAACGACGTCCCCGACAAGTTCGGGCTGGACTTCGACTTCACCACGCTGTCGTTCGGGATCTTCGGGTTCCTGATCGTGATCATGATGATCCTGCGCCCCGAGGGCCTGTTGCCCGAGCGAAGACGCCGCCTCGAGCTCACCGAGGGCATAGGCACCGGCGAGGAGCCGCTGTTCGAGGTGCGCGCATGACCGCAGCCGAGGACGCGGTCGCTCCGGAGGCTGCGTCCCGCGCCGGCGGCGGCGCCGACAGCCGCATCCTCGAGGCATGGGGTGTGTCCAAGGCGTTCGGCGGCCTGGTAGCCGTCAGCGATGTGGACTTCTCGATCCCGCGCCGGTCGATCGTGTCGATCATCGGCCCCAACGGGGCGGGCAAGACCACGTTCTTCAACGTGCTGACCGGTCTCTACAAGCCGACCACCGGACGGATCGTGTTCGAGGGGCGCGACGTGACGGGGGAGCGACCGGACAAGGTCACCGCGCTCGGGGTCGCGCGCACGTTCCAGAACATCCGCCTGTTCGCCACCATGAGCGCGCTGGAGAACGTCCTGGTCGGCCAGCACGCGCGCATGCACGCGGGGTTGATCGGATCCATACTCCGGCCGCCCTGGATCGTCAGGGAGGAGCGTGTCGTCCGCGAGCGCGGCCGTGAGCTGCTGGCCTACGTCGGGCTGACCTCCAAGGCGTTCGACGAGCTGGCGGTCAACCTCTCCTACGGCGACCAGCGACGGGTGGAGATCGCCCGCGCGCTGGCCTCGGATCCCAAGCTGCTGCTGCTCGACGAGCCCACCGCGGGCATGAATCCCCAGGAGTCCGCGCGCCTGACCGGCTTCATGGAGACGCTGCGCGACGACCGCGGGCTGACCATCCTGCTCATCGAGCACGACATGCAGGTGGTCATGAACGTCTCCGAGCAGATCACCGTGCTCGACCACGGGGAGAAGATCTCCGAGGGCCTGCCCGACGACGTCCGCAGCGACCGGCGGGTGGTAGAGGCCTATCTCGGCACCCAGGGAGGGACTTGAGCCCATGGCGGTGCTCGAGGTCGAGGACATCCACACCTACTACGGCAATATCGAGGCGCTGAAGGGGGTGTCGCTCACCGTCGAGGAGGGCGAGATCGTGACCATGCTCGGATCCAACGGCGCCGGCAAGTCGACCACCCTGCGCTCGATCTCCGGCCTCACGCCGCCCCGGCGGGGCACGATCCGCTTCGGGGGTGAGGACATCTCGGCCGTGCCCGCCCAGGACATCGTCCGGCACGGCATCTCGCTGTCACCCGAGGGCCGCCACTGCTTTCCCCGCATGAGCGTCCGCGAGAACCTCGACATGGGCGCCTACCTGCGCCGCGAGCGCTATGACGACGACCTCGAGCGGGTCTTCGACCTGTTCCCGCGCCTCAAGGAGCGCGAGAGGCAGAAGGCGGGGACGATGTCCGGCGGCGAGCAGCAGATGCTGGCCATCGGCCGGGCGCTGATGGCCCGGCCCAGGCTGCTGCTGCTCGACGAGCCCTCGATGGGAATCGCCCCGGTGCTGGTGGACCGCATCTACGAGACCATCCGCCAGATCAACCGCCAGGGCACCACGATCCTGCTCGTCGAGCAGAACGCGAACCATGCGCTGGCCACCGCCTCACGGGGCTATGTCCTGGCCACCGGCAAGGTCGTACTCGCCGACCGGTGCGCCGAGCTGCGCGAGAACGAAGAGGTCCAGAGGGCCTACCTCGGCGCATGACGGTGCTCGCCCTCCTGGGGGTCAAGGCCCTCTACCTCCTCTACGCCTGGCTGGCGTCGGCGATCGTCGCCTCCTACCTGTCCAAGCGAAAGGGGTACGGGGAGCGCCCCGGCCTGGCCACCGGGCTCGTGCTCTCCGCCCTCGGCGTGCTGGTCTGGCTGTTCTGGCCCGCCAAGCCGGACTCGAGCTGGAAGACGGAGGGGATCCTGCGACGACGCGGTCGCGGCGGACGATCAGGCTGATCGCGTCGCCGTGACGGCCGACGAGCTGCGCGCTTGGTGCCTGTCGATGCCGAGCGCCCGCGAGGAGTTCCCCTTCGCCGAGGGAATGTCGGTGTTCAAGGTCGAGGGCAAGATGTTCGCTCTCAGCCGGCTCGCGGCCGACCCGCTGCAGGTCAGCCTGAAGTGCGAGCCCGAGCTCGCGGAGCAGCTGCGTCTCACGCATCCTGCCATCCGGCCTGGCTACCACCTCAACAAGCGCCACTGGAACACGGTGACCGTCGACGGGTCGCTGGAGGACAGGATGGTCTTCGACATGATCGAGGACTCCTACGACCTGGTCGTGGACGGGCTGCCCCGCGCGGCGCGCAACCGACTCACGGGCCCGTGAGCCACCGGAGCCTGGGCCGACCGGACCCCTGGGGCTGACTAGCGAGGGGCTCGAGGTAGCGACGGCTCAGCCCGTCGCCCCGGGGCTGAGCCGCAGCGCCGAGCGCAGCGCCTCCTCCAGCTGCGGGTGCGCGAACTCGTAACCGAGCTGCTGGGCGCGTCGCGGCAGCGCTCGCTGCCCGCTCACCACGACCTGCGCCATCTCGCCCAGGAGCACCCGGAGGGCCAGGCCCGGCAGCGGCACGACGGCCGGACGCCCCAGCACGCGACCCAGCGCGCTCGAGAACTCGCGGTTGGTGGCCGGCGCGGGGGCGGTCGCGTTGATCGGGCCCGACCACGGATCGCGCGCGAGCGCCGCCAGGTAGATCCCGGCGACGTCGTCGAGGTGGATCCACGGCATGTAGTGGCGCCCGCCCGCCACCGGGCCGCCCAGTCCCGCCCTGAACGGCGCGAGCATCCTGGCGAGCGCCCCACCGTCGCGATCGAGCACGACCCCGGTGCGCACGTTGACCACCCGCATTCCCAGCTGCGCCGCCGCGGTGGCCTCGCGCTCCCACTCGACGCAGACACCCGCCAGGAAGTCGGCTCCCGGCCGGGCCGACTCGTCGATCGGCTCATCGCCGCGGGGCCCGTAGTAGCCGGCCGCGCTGGCGCAGACCAGCACCGGTGGGCGCGGCTGCGCGGCGCGCAGGCCCGCCACCAGGTTGCGCGTCCCCAGCACCCGGCTGTCGCGGATCGCCCGCTTGGCTTCGCCGGTCCAGCGGCGGGCCACGGTCTCGCCGGCGAGGTGGAGGATCCCGTCGCGTCCGGCGAGGGCGCCGGCGGGCGGCGGCCCGGCGATCGCATCCCAGACGACCGCCTCGACCCCCGGTGCCTCGCCCGCCCGCTCGGGGTCGCGCGACAGCACCGTCACCTCGTCCCCGCGCTCGCGCAGGCGGCGTACCAGCCTCGACCCGATCAGGCCGGTCGAGCCGGTGACCGTGACCTTCAAGCCGGGCCCGCCCCGCCGCGGCGGCCCTCAGCCGCTGCGGATCTGCTCGGTGTCGGTGGCGGCGAAGCCGACCTCGTGCTCGGCCGTGGCCTCACCGCTCTGCTTGGCCTGCTCGGCCACGGCGCCGGCCACCGCCGGCGCCACGTCGCGGTTGAACACCGAAGGGATGATGTAGTCCTCGCGCAGCTCCTGGTCCGAGACGATCCCGGCGATGGCCCGGGCGGCGGCCATCTTCATCCCCTCGGTGATCCGCGGCGCGCGGACGTCCAGGGCGCCCCGGAAGATTCCGGGGAAGCAGAGGACGTTGTTGATCTGGTTGGGATAGTCGGAGCGGCCCGTCGCCATGATCCGGACGAAGGGGGCGGCCTCGTCGGGCGAGACCTCCGGGTTGGGGTTGGCCATCGCGAACACCATCGCGTCGTCGTTCATCGCCGCCAGCGCCCGGGCGGGGAGGACCCGCGCGCCAGACAGCCCGATCATGACGTCGGCCCCCTCCACCAGCTCGACCGGGCCGCCGTCGCGCCGCTCGCGGTTGGTGGCCTCGGTGAACCAGCGCTTCATGGGCGGCATCGTCCCGTCGACGTAGTCGGAGCGCTCGGCGTGCAGGGCGCCGCGCGAGTCGGCGCCCACGATCCTGGTCACGCCGGCGGCGATCAGCATCCGCGCCACCGCGATGCCGGCGGCTCCGATCCCGACGATCACCACGCTGATGTCCTCCAACCGCCGGCCGGTCAGCTTGCAGGCGTTGATCAACGCGGCCAGCACCACCACCGCGGTGCCGTGCTGGTCGTCGTGGAACACCGGTATGTCGAGCGTCGCCTGCAGCCGCGCCTCGATCTCGAAGCATCGCGGCGCGGAGATGTCCTCCAGGTTCACGCCGCCGAACGCCGGCGCGATGAGCTGGACGGTCCGCACGATGTCGTCGGGATCCCGGGAGTCGAGGCAGAGGGGGAAGGCGTCCACGCCCCCGAACTCCTTGAACAGCATGCACTTGCCCTCCATGACCGGCATCGCCCCCTCGGGGCCGATGTCGCCGAGCCCCAGCACTGCGGTGCCGTCGGAGACCACTGCCACGGTGTTGCGCTTGATCGTGTACTGGAAGGCCTTCGTCCGGTCGTCGGCGACCGCCTGGCACACGCGGGCGACGCCCGGCGTGTAGGCCATCGACAGGTCCTCACGAGTGCGCAGCGGCTGCTTGTTGTGCAGCTCGATCTTGCCGCCCAGATGGACCATGAACGTGCGGTCGGTGCTGTCCACGACCCGCGCGCCCTCCACGGCGTCGATCGCGTCGAGGATCGCCTGCCAACTGGACGCATCGGCCGCCTCGACGGTGATGTCGCGCAGCGTCTTGCCGCTGTCGAGGTCGACCAGGTCGACCGCTCCGATCGTGCCCTCCGCGGCGCCGATCGCGGTGGCCACCCTGCCCAGCATGCCGGGGCGGTCTTCGATCTCGACCCGGATGATGAGGCTGTACTGGGCGCTGGGAGGGGGGGTCAGCGCGAGCCCTTCTTGGCGACGGTTTGCAGGGCTAATGCCCGGCGCGGCCAGCCACGGCCGCCTCGCGGCAGTCTACGTCACGCCACCGCGCGCCGGTTGCGCTCGCGCGCCGACCGTCGTTTGGAAGATGTGCACGCGTTGTACGACGCGAGTCACGGCAAGAAGCCGGTGGTCAGCCTCCTCCGCCGGTTGGCGTTTTCGCGCCTCCCGCGCGGCTAGCGTCAAGGACGGGCTTGAGCGCGAGCGCCGCTCCCACGACGAAGATGGCTGTGGCCAGGTAGATCAGTCCGAGATGGCCGATCGTCGCCAAGCCGTACGGATAATGCGACGGGATGGCGACTGCCAGCCCGAGCACCGGCACCACGACGGCGCTCACCCACGCCCACAGGTACCCACGGCGGACACCGAACCACGTCAGCAGCGCCACGGCTAGTCCGGTCGCGGCGAGGAAGCCCGACACGGCAAGGTGCAGGTGACTGATGTAGTGGTAGAGCTGCGGGCTGAAGTGCTCGATCTGGTTCTTTCCGACGTTTACCTGGCCGGGTCCGATCCCCAGCTCGAGGAAGCTGCCGGTGAAGTTGCGGATGAAGAACAAAACCGCGTAGCCGATGAAGGCGACCGCGCCGAGCAGCATCAGTCCGATACCTAACTTGAGGCTACGCGGCTCCTCGTGGACGAGGAGGCCGGTCCCGGCCGAAGTGGTGGCCATGCAGCTCTCCTTTCGGTTGGGCGGCGCCGCCGTCGCTGCGCCCTCACGCTGAGTATCCCGCTCCCTAGTCGACGAAGCAGTAGGAGTCGCTCGATGCGTCCCCGCCTTGGAGGCGGGTCTGATGCACCCGCAGGCCCCGGAAGTCGTCGCCGTGGGGGAAGAACCGCGGCTCGACGGTCATGCCGCCACTGTCGATGTCGGCATCGATGCGCGCCATCCAGGCCCCCACGCCGTCCGGATAGAAGATGTCGTCCCAGGTCGAATAGAGCGAGTTGGTGAAGTAGACGCGCCGCCCGTCGCGGCTGACCTCCACCATCTGGGGGCCACCCGCCAGCGCCATCTCGGGCGCAGCCGGGTGCGGGTTGCGGCCAACGATTCCGCCCAGGCGCACGGAGCCCGTCTCTCTGGGGTTGTGCGGGTCGCTCACGTCGTACTGCTTGAGCTCCCCGGTTCCCCAGCAGGACACATACAGCCAGCGATCGTCGACCGACATGTCGATGTCGGTCACGAGCGGCGGAACCGCACCAAAGGCCTGGAGTGCGGGCGGCAACTGGTCGGTCTCGGCCGGCTCGGCGGGGATGGTGATCACCTTCTTGGCCGCCCAGCGGTCGTCGTCGCGGTACCACAGCCACACCGACGCAGACAGGTCCTCGACGCTGATCACGACGCAGGCAAAGCCCCAGGTCTTGCGGGGGTCGTGAGCGGGCCTCAGCTCGAGCACCATCTGTTGCTCGTCGCCCAGGTCGACACGCTGGATCAGCCTGCCCTCGGACAGGCTCCAGAAGTCGAGGTGGTGGCCGAAGCGCTTTCCCAGCAGGTCTTCGGGGTTCAAGCCGTCCTCGATCATCGACGGGGTCGCCCACTCGGAGGTGATGGCCACGTCCTGGTTGAGGTGCCACCACAGGTCGTATGAGAAGTACTGCTCGCCCCGGTCCGTCTCCCAGGCCCCGGTGACTTCGAAGGTGTCGTGGTCGATCAACGCCACGCCGCCGGGGCCGTCATCACCATCCGCGGCACCGAGGGCGGACATGAAGATCCCGCCCGGTCCGCAGTGCACGGTGTGCGGGCGCGAGTAGCCGGCCTTCTCGGCGAGCTCCTCGGGCTCGATGACGCGCACCACCCGCGGCTGGCGAGGGTCGGGCCCCGTGTCGAGCACGTGGGTGCGCGAGGAGCGCAGGCCCGGGACGATCAGGTACCGCCGCTCGAGGGCGCCATTGTGACCCTCGTGGCAGAGCGCGCTGGAGCAGGCGTTCCAGCCGAAGTGATGCAGCTCGTTGCCCGCGGACGTCAGCTCCGTCCAGCCGACAACTTGTCCATAGGTGGGCGATGCGGAATCGCAGTCGACCACCGTCATCGCGTCACGCTGCGCGCCGGTCGGGTCGAGGGCCGCCACATAGGCCAGCCGTTCCGGAGGCGCGGCGATCGCGACGGCCGGGGACCGATAGAAGGTGGGGTCGGTGGTCTCGGACATCGCAACCTCTCTCAGCCGGAGTCGTGGAAGAGCCGACCGTACCCGACCGGACCCTCCCGATCCGGGCACAGACCCAGGCGACGAGCTCGCGCGTTACGGCTGGGTCGGCGGCTGCGCGGCTCCGGTCCGGTCGGGGACCGGCCGCCCGTCACCATACATAGAGTGAGGCCGTGGCGCACGACCGCTCGCAGCTCTTCCTGATCGACGGCAACAGCCTGGTCTACCGGGCGTTCTTCGCCCTCCCCGAGTCGATCGCGACGTCCACCGGACACCCCACCAACGCGATCTTCGGGTTCGCGTCGATGCTGGTGAAGATCCTCACCGAATACGGGTCGCAGCCGACGGTGGTCGTGTGGGACGCGGGCTCGTCCGGGCGCAAGGAGGTCTATTCCGAGTACAAGGGGCACCGGCCCGAGCGCCCCGATCTGCTGGCCGAGCAGTGGCCCCACTTCGAGCCGCTGGTCGAGGCGTTCGGCTACCGCAACCTGAGGGTCGACGGGTACGAGGCCGACGACGTGATCGCCTCGCTGGCCGAGCAGGCCAAGCACAAGGGCGTCCCGGTGATGATCGTGACCGGCGACCGGGACACCTTCCAGCTGGTCGACGACGGCCGCGTGCAGGTGATGGCCACCTCGCGGGGGATCACCGACACCCGGGTCTACGACCGCCAGGCGGTGGCCGATCGCTACGGCATCCCGCCCGAGCTGATCCCCGACTTCTACGGGCTCAAGGGGGACACCTCGGACAACATTCCCGGCGTCCCCGGGATCGGCGACAAGACCGCCTCGACCCTGCTGGCGCAGTTCGGCGACCTGGAGGGGGTGCTCGGCGCGGTCGACCAGATCTCCGGCGCCAAGCGCAAGCAGAACCTGACCGAGCACGCAGACGATGCCCGCCTCTCCAAGCGGCTCGCCACCCTGCGACGGGATCTGAACACCGGACTGGACGTCGCCGCCGAGGCGGCACGGGAGCCGGACCGCTCGCGTCTGCGGGACGTGTTCCGCGAGTTCGAGCTGCGCGAGCCACTGCGCCGGCTGGAGGAGGCGCTCGGCTCGGCGGACGCCGCCGCACCGCCCGCCCCGGCCGCCGAGCGCCTGGTCGCCGAGATCCGCCCGGGGACGCTCGCCGACGTTGCGAGGCTGGAGGGCGACGAGCTGTGGGTGGCGGCGCGCCCGCCCGAGCCGGCCGAGGGCGAGCTGTTGGCGGAGGGGCCGTGGCGCTTCGCGGTCAGCGCCGGCGGCGAAAGCGTGCTGGCCGGCGAGTGCGCGCGCCCGGAGGACCTGGTCGCCGCCTGCGGAGAGCGTCCGGTGGTGGTCCACGACGCGAAGGCGCTGGGCGCCATTCCCGCCAACCTGGCCCACGACACGCTGGTGGCCGCCTACCTGCTCGACCCGGCGGCGCGCGCCTATCCCCTGGACGAGCTGTGCGCGGACCGGGGGCTCGGGGCCGCCGTGGACGACCCGGCCGCCTGCCAGGTGTTGCTGGTCGGGGCGCTGGCGGCCTGGCAGCGCCGGGAGATCGCCGCGCGCGGCCACGAGGCTCTGCTGCGCGAGGTGGAGCTGCCGCTCGTCCGCGTCCTGCGCGCCATGGAGCAGGCCGGGCTGCGGCTGGACACCGAGCTGCTGGCGGGGATCTCGCAACGGGTCAAGGCCGACGCCGCCGCGCTGGAGCGCGAGATCTTCGAGCTGGCCGGCGAGGAGTTCACGATCGGCTCGCCCCAGCAGCTGGCCGAGGTGCTGTTCGTCAAGCTGGGGCTGTCGCGCAAGCGGCGGGGCAAGACCGGCTTCTCGACCGATGCCCGGGTGCTTCAGGCGATCCGGGGCGAGCATCCGATCATCGGCAAGATCGAGCGCTGGCGCGAGCTGACCAAGCTCGCGCAGACGTATCTCGACGCGCTGCCCCTCCTGCTGGCGGACGACGGGCGCCTGCACACCACCTTCAGCCAGGTCACGGCGTCCACCGGCCGGCTGTCGTCGATCAATCCCAACCTCCAGAACATCCCCATCCGCACCCAGCTGGGACGGGAGATCCGGCGCTGCTTCGTGGCGGACCCCGGCAGCCTGCTGCTGTCGTGCGACTACTCGCAGGTCGAGCTGCGCATCCTGGCGCAGGTGGCCGGCGAGCCGGTGCTCAAGGAGATCTTCCGCCGCGGCGAGGACGTGCACACGGCCACAGCCATGCAGGTGTTCGGCGTGTCCGCCGACCAGATCGACCCGGGCATGCGCTCGAAGTCCAAGATGATCAACTACGGCATCGTCTACGGACTGTCGGACTTCGGGATGGCCGATCGCCTCGACATCCCCCGCGAGGAGGCGGCGGCGTTCATCGCGGCCTACCTCGAGCGGTTCCCCAGGGTCAAGGAGTTCATGGACCGCACCATCGCCCAGGCGACCGAGGACGGGTACGTCACCACGCTGATGGGCCGGCGCCGGCCGATGACCGAGCTACGCGCCCGCAACTGGCAGACCCGCAAGCTGGGCGAGCGGCTGGCGGTCAACACGGTGATCCAGGGGACCGCCGCCGACATCATCAAGCTGGCCATGGTGCGCTGCCACGACGCGCTCGCCCGCGAGGGCCTGCAGACCCGCGTGGTGCTGCAGATCCACGACGAGCTGCTGTTCGAGGGCCCGGCTGCCGAGGCCGAACATGCGCGGGACGTCGTGTGCGCCGAGATGGTCGCGGCCTACGAGCTGGATCCGCCGCTGGCGGTCGACGCCGGCATCGGCCCCAACTGGATGGAGGCCAAGTAGTGGGCGCCCGGAGCCGGGTGCCGGCCTGATGGACCGCGGCCTCGCGGTGGTGATCACCGCCTGCGTGGGAGGCGCGATCGCGCTGCAGGCGCCGATCAACTCGACCCTGGGGCGGGCGATCGGGACCTGGCAGGCGGCGGCGGTCTCGTTCACGATCGGGACGGTCGTGCTGGTGACGATCGTCCTGCTGGCGGCCGGCGGCTTCGGCGATCTGGGCGGGGTGCGCCACGTCGCCTGGTACTACCTCCTGGGAGGTGTCCTGGGCGCCACGTACGTGACCACCGTGCTGGTGACGGTCCGGCCGCTGGGAGCGGGCGGGGTCACCGCGGCGACGATCGCGGGCCAGCTCACCGCGGCGGTGATCGTCGACCAGATAGGCGCGCTCGGTGTCGAGCGCCACCCGGTGACCCTCGGGCGGCTGGCCGGGGTGGCCTTCCTGGCGGCCGGGACCTATCTGGTCGTACGGCGCTGACCGGGCGCCCTAGGCGGCCGTCGCGATCGCGCGCCGTCCCGCTCGCTGCCGCGGCGGGGACGCGAACGACGGCGGCGCGATGTCCAGGTAGTGGCCGAACGCCCAGTCGGTGACCCGGCGGCGCTCGAGCAGGCGCAGAACCCGAGCCAGGGCTCGCGGAGGCACTCGCGGCACCCAGTCCTGGACGTGCAGGAGCCAGCGGAACTTCCACTCGTGGGCGGCGCTGAAATCGTGGTAGCGCCGCAGCGCCGCGTCGTGGGTCGAGCTGCCCTCGACGACCCTGCGCAGCTCGCGACCGCAGGCCAGCCCGAAGTAGAGCGCGGTGCGAATCCCCTCTGCGGTGGTGGGCAGGCAGTGGCCGGCCGAGTCGCCCACGAAGAAGACGCCGTCCTCGGTCGCCCGGCGGATCCGGTGCGGGATCCAGTTGCCCTGGTAGCGGACGGCGTCGAGGTCCAGCTGGGCGGCGAGCCGCATCGTCTGGTCCTTGACGTGGTGGCGCGGTTCGAACGACCCGACGCCGACCCGCAGCTCGCGGCCGGCCGGAAACGACCACGCGTATCCCGCGCGCACGTAGGAGCGATCGATCCAGAGCTGCATCTCATCGCCGCCACCGTCGGGGTGGACCTCGAGCCCGCGCGACAGGTACGCCTCCGGAGGCTGCACGCTTTCGCCCCGGCCCAGGACCCTTCGCCACCCGAGCGCGTCCACGATCAGCCGGGCGCGCAGGTCGCCGCGGTCGGTGTGGACCACGTCGCCGCTGCGCCCCCGCACCGTGGCGGTCTCGAAGCCGGCGTCGGCGCCCTGGTCGCGCAGCAGCCCGCACACCGTGCGGTAGTCGAACGTCGAGAACGACCACGGCAGGCGCCAGCGCGCCGAGCCGTGCGGCGTGTGCACCACGAGCGCCGAGAAGGTCTGCTGGACCGCCGGGGTCAGCTCCATCGCCTCCATCCAGCAGGTCGGGATCGCGCAGGCGGACGTCTGGCGCTCGCCGATCTCGTAGCGGTCGACGATCAGCGTTCGCGCTCCGGAGGCGGCCAGCTCGCGCGCCACCGCCAGCCCGGCGAAGCTCGCCCCGCAGACCAGCACGTCGAAGTCGCCGCCGAGCGCGCTGCGAGCGGCTCCGCGCTTGGTGGCCCGATGCGCCATGACGGCCGGATCATAGGCTCGCCCGGCGCCCGGACGGTTGGGGCTGCTTCGCTAACCTTGGCCGCTCATGGCCGAAGTAACCGCCGCAACGCCCTCGGAGGGGAAGGTCGTCGAGGGCTCCGAGGGTCTGCTGCTCGAGGTCAACGGCCAGGTCCTCCCCAACTACGACGCCACCATCAGCCCGTTCGACGAGGGCGACGTGGTCACCGGCAACGTCGTGCGCATAGACGCCGATGAGGTGCTGGTCGACATCGGCTACAAGTCCGAGGGGGTCATCCCCTCCCACGAGCTGTCGATCCGCAAGTCGGTCGACCCGGCCGACGAGGTGGAGCTGGGGGAGGAGGTGGACGCCCTCGTCCTCACCAAGGAGGATCAGGACGGCCGCCTGATCCTGTCCAAGAAGCGGGCCCGCTTCGAGAAGGCGTGGAAGCGCATCGAGGCGGCGGCCGAGTCGGGAGCGCCGGTGGAGGGAACCGTCATCGAGGTGGTCAAGGGCGGCCTGATCATCGATCTCGGAGTGCGCGGGTTCCTTCCCGCCTCCCTGGTCGACATCCGCCGGGTCCCGCACCTCGACGATTACCTCGGCCAGACCATCGAGTGCAAGGTGATCGAGCTCAACCGCTCGCGCAACAACGTCGTGCTCTCGCGCCGGGCGGTCCTGGAGGAGGAGCGCAAGGAGGTCCGCCAGCAGATCCTCGACCGGCTGCAGCCGGGCATGGTGGTGGAGGGCCAGATCTCCAACATCGTCGACTTCGGCGCCTTCGTGGACCTCGACGGCATCGACGGCCTCATCCACATCTCGGAGCTGTCGTGGTCCCACGTCAACCATCCCAGCGAGATCCTGTCGATTGGCGACACCGTCCAGGTCAAGGTGCTGGACATCGACCGCGACCGCCAGCGCATCTCGCTCGGTCTCAAGCAGACCCAGGAGGATCCCTGGCAGCGCGTGGTCGACAACTACAACGTCGGCGACGAGCTCGAGGGCAAGGTCACCAAGGTGGTCACCTTCGGCGCCTTCGTCGAGATCCTGGACGGAGTCGAGGGGCTGGTGCACATCTCCGAGCTGGCCCCCCACCACGTCGAGAACCCACGGGAGATCATCGAGCCGGGCGACGAGATCCGCGTCAAGGTGCTCGAGATCGATTCCGACCGCCGCCGGCTGTCGCTGTCGATCAAGCGGGTCGCGGGCCAGGAGCTGCCCCTGCGTCGGCCCGGCGAGGCGTCCGAGGGCGAGCCCGTCGGTGACGGCGAGACGGCCAACCTCGACGACGTGCCGGAGCTGGGACTGTCGGAGGACGTGTTCGCCGACGAGGTCCCCCCGCCGCCCGAGGCCGACGGACAGGAGGCGGCGGGCGACGAGGCCGGCGACTCCCCCGGGACGCCGGCCCCGGACCAGCAGCAGCCCGCCTCCTAGCGCCATCGGCGCCTCCGCGTCACGGGTGCCCTTCGTCGGCCTGACCGGCGGGATCGGCGCCGGGAAGTCGACCGCGCTGGCCGCCCTGGAGCGCCTGGGGGCCGCGGTCCTCTCCACCGATCGGGTCGTCCACGACCTCTACCAGTCGGACGAGATGCGCGACGCGGTGGTGGCACGCTGGGGCGACGAGGTGGCTCCCGGCGGCAGCGTCGACCGCACCGCCGTCGCCGGGCGGGTGTTCGCTTCCGAGGATGACCGCCGCTGGCTGGAGGCGCTCCTGTGGCCCCGTGTGGGGGAGAGGGTCGCGGCGTGGCGCGTCGAGATGGAGCGACGGGAGCCGCCTCCGCGAGCCGCGGTGGTCGAGATCCCGCTGCTGTTCGAGGCCGGCATGGAGGAGGGCTTCGACGCCACCGTCGCAGTCGTCGCGCCGGAGGACGTGCGGGCACGGCGTGCCGCAGGCCGCGGCCATGCGTCGCTCGACGCGCGCGGCAAGCGTCAGCTCACGCAGGAAGAGAAGTCGCAACGTGCGACCTACACGGTGTCCAACGACGCCTCGATAGCCGACCTCGAGAGCAGGCTGTCGGCGATTCTTGAGAATCTGGGCCTCCGCCACCGATGACCGCCCGCACCGCCACCTCGAGGCGCCGTCCCGCCAGCCGGGCCCGGCCCAGGCACGGCCGTCGGCGCGCCGCCGGCATGCTCACCGCCGCCGTCGTGCTCGGGGTGGTCGCCGCCCTGCTGGCCCCGCTGCTCCGGCAGGCGGTCCGGGAAGCCCGGCTGCCACTGCGCCACGAGGACATCATTCGCCAGCAGGCTCGCGACAAGCACCTCGATCCGGCGCTGATCGCGGCGGTCATCTACGCCGAGTCGAAGTTCCGCGCCAGGACGTCGCGGACCGGGGCCAAGGGCCTGATGCAGATCCAGCCCGCCACCGCCAGGTTCATCGCACGCCGCTCGGGCGCCACCCGGTTCGAGCTGCGCGACCTCGGCACGCCCCAGGTGAACATCTCCTACGGGTCCTACTACCTGCGCTACCTGCTCGACCGCTATGGCGGCAACGAGGTGCTGGCCCTGGCCGCGTACAACGGCGGCGAGACCAACCTGGACCGCTGGATCGCCGACTCCGGACGGCGCGGGCGGATCTTCACCGCCGACCAGATCCCGTTCACCGAGACGCGCGCCTACGTGCGCCGGGTGCAGCGGGCGCGCGGGGACTACCGTCGCACCTATCCCCGCGAGCTCGGGCTCTGAGCACGCGCGGGCCGGTCCCGCCGGCATCGCTCGCTACCCTCGATCCAGCCCATGCCCAAGCTCGAGCTCGACAGCGCCTTCACTCCCACCGCCGACCAGCCTCAGGCGATCGACCAGTTGGCCGAGGGCGTGGTGGCCGGTGAGCGCTTCACCACCCTGCTCGGGGCCACCGGCACCGGCAAGACCATGACCATGGCGGGGGTGATCGAGCGCCTCCAGAAGCCGGCCCTGGTCATCGCCCACAACAAGACGCTGGCGGCGCAGCTGTGCAACGAGCTGCGCACCTTCTTCCCCCGCAACGCGGTCGAGTACTTCGTCTCCTACTACGACTACTACCAGCCCGAGGCGTACGTCCCCAGCCGCGACCTATACATCGAGAAGGACTCCTCGATCAACGAGGAGATCGACCGCCTGCGCCACTCCGCCACCGCGGCGCTGTTCGCGCGCCGCGACGTGGTGATCGTGGCCTCGGTGTCGTGCATCTTCGGGATCGGCTCGCCCGAGACGTACGACGCCAACATGCAGATCCTGCGCAAGGGGGACTTCGTCGACCGCGACCAGCTGCTGCGCAAGCTGGTTTCGATCCAGTACACCCGCAACGACACCGCGCTGGGCCGCGGCACCTTCCGGGTGCGCGGCGAGACGCTGGAGGTCTTCCCGGCCTACGCCGAGACCGCCTTCCGGGCCACGCTGTTCGGCGACGAGGTGGAGCGCCTGCAGCACTTCGACCCCCTCACCGGCGAGCTCATCGTCGACGACCTCGAGCATGTGGCCATCTGGCCGGCCACCCACTACAACGTCAAGGAGGGGACGATGGAGCGCGCGGTGGAGGAGATCGGCCGCGAGCTGAGCCACCGCTGCACCGAGCTCGAGACCGAGGGCAAGCTGCTGGAGTCCCACCGTCTGCGCCAGCGCACGCAGTACGACATGGAGATGCTGCGGGAGGTCGGCTTCTGCTCGGGGATCGAGAACTACGCCCGGATCCTCGACGGCCGGGCGCCCGGCGACCGTCCCTACTGCCTGCTCGACTACTTCCCCGACGACTTCGTGTGCTTCATCGACGAGTCCCACCAGACGGTCCCCCAGCTCGGGGGCATGTACGAGGGCGACCGATCGCGCAAGCAGACGCTGGTGGACTACGGGTTCCGGCTGCCCAGCGCGCTGGACAACCGGCCCCAGACGTTCGACGAGTTCCTGGGGATCACCCCGCAGCTCGTGTTCGTATCGGCCACGCCCGGCGAGTTCGAGCGCGTTCGCTCCAGCCGCATCGTCGAGCAGATCGTGCGGCCGACGGGCATCGTGGACCCCGAGGTGGAGGTGCGCGCCACCCGCAACCAGATCGACGACCTGATGAACGAGGTTCGGGCCCGCGCGGAGCGCAACGAGCGGGTGCTGGTCACCACCCTGACCAAGAAGATGGCCGAGGACCTGACCGACTACCTGCTGGAGATGGGGTTCCGGGTCCGCTACCTGCACTCCGAGGTGGACACCCTGGAGCGCATCCAGATCATCCGCGAGCTGCGCCTGGGGGAGTTCGACGTGCTGGTGGGCGTCAACCTGCTGCGCGAGGGGCTCGATCTCCCCGAGGTCTCGCTGGTGGCGATCCTCGACGCCGACAAGGAGGGGTTCCTGCGCGGCGAGACCTCGCTGATTCAGACCATCGGGCGCGCCGCGCGCAATGTCGAGGGCACGGTGCTGATGTATGCCGACAAGGACACCGCCGCCATGCGGGCGGCGATCGGCGAGACCACGCGCCGGCGCGCCATCCAGCGCGCGTACAACGCACAGCACGGGATCACCCCCGAGACGATCGTCAAGGGCATCTCGGACATCGCGGAGTTCCTCCAGCAGGATTCCAAGGTCCCCCGGTCGGGCCGCCGCGCCCAGCGCCGGCGACGCACGGAGATGTCGGCCGAGGAGATCGAGCGCCTCATCGTGGAGCTCGAGGAGGAGATGCTGGCGGCCGCCGAGGACCTGCGGTTCGAGTACGCCGCCAAGCTGCGCGACGAGATCCGCGATCTGCGGCGCGAGCTCGATGATGCCCGCGCGGGACTGGCTCCGGCGGGCGGCGGCGCCTGAGCCACCCCGGCCAGGCGCTTCGATACGCTAGCTCCGCTTCGCCCCGATCGCACGACGCCGTGCCGCTCGAGCGCCAGGACATCGAACGCCGCGACTTTCCGGTCAGTCGTCGCGGCTACGACCCCAAGGCGGTCGACGCCCACCTGCGGCGGGTCGCCGAGCAGCTCGAGCAGCTCGCCCGCTCACCGGCCATCCCGGACACGCTCGCCTCGGCCTCGTCCGATCAGGTCCGCGCCATCGTGGCGGCCGCCGAGACGACGTCCGCGGAGATCACGCGCCAGGCGCAGGAGGAAGCCGATCGCACCCGCCGCGAGGCGACCACGCAGGCGCGCGAGCACGTGGGCAGGGTCGCCGAGGCCACCCGGATGATGCTCCAGCGCCTCGACGCGATGGAGGGCGAGCTCGGCGCGATGGTGGAGAGCCTGCGCACGGGCGCCGAACGCCTGACTGCCGACCTGGACCTCCTGCAGGGCAGCGCGGGCGAGCTGCGGGCCGCCGGCCGGCCGGACCCGGACGTGTCCGGTCCAGCCCCGGTGGTCGAGGACTTCGCCGACGAGGTGGAGGTGGAGGAGGCGCCGGAGCCGCCGCCGCCCGCCGAGCCCGAGCCCCAGCTGCAGGCGCCGGCCGCCGACGAGCCGGCCGACGCCGAGGGGGCCCGGCTCATCGCGCTGAACATGGCGCTCAGCGGCACGCCGCGGGCGCAGGCCGACCGCTACCTGGCCGAGAACTTCGACCTCGACGATCGCGAAGGCCTGCTCGACGACGTGTATTCGCGGGTCGGCTGAGCTCCCAGCGGACGCCGCCGGCCGCTCACGAGCCGAGCCGCGGGGGGAACGCCCGTTCGCGCTCCTACAATCGAGTCCAGTCTTATGTCTCCCGGCGACCAGATCGTCATCTCCGGTGCCCGCGAGCACAATCTCAAGGACATCACGCTGGCCATCCCGCGTGAGGCCCTGGTGGTGGTCACGGGGCTGTCGGGCTCCGGGAAGTCGTCGCTGGCGTTCGACACCGTCTACGCCGAGGGCCAGCGACGCTACGTCGAGTCGCTGTCGGCCTACGCCCGGCAGTTCCTGGGGCAGATGGACAAGCCCGACGTCGACTCGATCGAGGGGCTCTCGCCCGCCATCTCGATAGACCAGAAGACCACGTCGCGAAACCCGCGGTCGACGGTCGGCACGGTCACCGAGATCTACGACTACCTGCGCCTGCTGTGGGCGCGGGTGGGCCGGCCCCATTGCCACGTGTGCGGCCGGCCGATCGTCGGCCAGTCGGCGGAGCAGATCATCGACCACGTCCTGTCGCTGCCGGAGGGCACGCGATTCATGGTGCTGGCGCCCATCGTGCGAGGGCGCAAGGGGGAGTACGGGAAGCTGCTCGACGAGCTGCGTGCCGAGGGCTTCGCACGGGTCAGGGTGGACGGCGAGCTGCGACTCCTCGACGAGCCGATCGAGCTGGACAAGAAGTTCAAGCACGACGTCTCGGTGGTGGTGGACCGGCTGGTGATGAAGGCGGAGATCCGCAAGCGCCTGGCGGACTCGGTGGAGACGGCGGTGGCGGTCGCCGACGGGCTGGTCGACGTCGAGGTGCTCGACGACGACGGGGCGGCCTCACGGACGCTCACGTTCTCGGAGAAGTTCGCCTGTCCCGAGCACGGACCGAGCATCGCCGAGCTCGAGCCGCGGATCTTCTCGTTCAACTCGCCTCACGGGGCGTGCCCGCGGTGCACCGGCCTCGGATCGCAGATGGAGATCGACCCGGAGCTGATCGTCCCCGACCCGTCGCTGTCGATCGGCGAGGGGGCGATCCTGCCCTGGTCGTCATCGTCGTCCAACTACTACGACGAGATAACCCAGGCGATCGCCGACCGCTACGAGGTGGATCTCGACACCCCCTGGGAGGACCTGCCCGCCGAGGAGCGCGACCTGTTCCTCTACGGCACCGACGGCGACCGGATCTACATCTCCTACCGCAACCGCTACGGGCGGCGGCGCTCGTACACGACGCGATTCGAGGGCATCGTCCCCAACCTCGAGCGCCGCTACCGCGAGACCGACTCCGAGTACTCGCGCGAGAAGATCGAGGAGTACATGTCGGTGCGCCCGTGCCCGGAGTGCCGGGGTGCGCGGCTGCGCCCCGAGTCGCGGGCGGTTACCGTCGGCGGACGATCGCTGCCCGACTTCACCCGGCTCTCGGCCCGGGCGGCGCTGGAGTGGATCCGCGGGCTCGAGCTCTCGGACGTGGACCGCCAGATCGCGCGGCTGGTGCTGCGCGAGATAGACGAGCGCCTGGGCTTCCTGGACGCGGTGGGGGTCGGCTATCTGTCGATGGAGCGGGCCGCCGCCACGCTGTCGGGGGGCGAGGCACAGCGCATCCGCCTGGCCACCCAGATCGGCTCGTCGCTGGTCGGCGTCCTGTACATCCTCGACGAGCCCTCGATCGGGCTTCACCAGCGCGACAACGCGAGGCTGATCGCCACGCTCGAGCGACTCCGCGACCTCGGCAACACGGTCATCGTGGTCGAGCACGACGAGAGCACGATGCGTGCCGCCGACCACCTGGTGGACCTCGGCCCGGGGGCGGGCGAGCACGGCGGCCACGTGGTCGCCGCCGGCACCGCCGCCCAGGTCGAGCGCGTGCCGGAATCGCTGACCGGCCAGTACCTGGCCGGCGCGCGCACGATCGACGTGCCGGCCCGCCGCCGACGCCCCTCCGGCTACGTCGGCATCGAGGGCGCCGCCCAGCACAACCTCAAGCGCATCGACGTGAAGCTCCCGCTCGGCGTGTTCTGCTGCGTGACGGGCGTCTCGGGGTCGGGCAAGTCGACCCTGGTCAACGAGGTGCTCTACAAGGCGGTGGCCAACCGCCTGCACCGGGTCAAGCAGCGTCCGGGGACGCATAAGCGCATCACCGGGCTCGACCAGCTCGACAAGATCATCTCGGTGGACCAGTCGCCGATCGGGCGGACCCCCCGCTCCAATCCCGCCACCTACATCGGGCTGTTCGACCAGATCCGGGAGCTGTACTCGAAGACCCAGGAGGCGCGCGCGCGAGGCTACAAGCCGGGGCGGTTCTCGTTCAACGTCAAGGGCGGGCGCTGCGAGGTCTGTCGCGGCGACGGGCAGATCAAGATCGAGATGCACTTCCTGCCCGACGTCTACGTCCCGTGCGAGCAGTGCCACGGCAAGCGCTACAACCGGGAGACGCTCGAGGTCCGCTTCAAGGGCAAGACCATCGCCGACGTGCTCGAGATGCCGGTGGAGGATGCGCTCGAATTCTTCCTCCACATCCCGAAGATCCGACGTCGCCTCGAGGCCCTCGGCGACGTCGGACTCGGCTACATCCGGCTCGGCCAACCAGCCACCACGCTCTCCGGGGGCGAGGCCCAACGGGTGAAGCTGGCCTCCGAGCTGTGCAAGGTGGCGACCGGGCGGACCCTCTACATCCTCGACGAGCCCACCACCGGGCTTCACTTCGCCGACATCCAGCGGCTGCTCGACGTTCTCCAGCGCCTGGTGGCCGACGGCAACAGCGTCGTGGTCATCGAGCACAACCTCGACGTCATCAAGACGGCTGACCAGCTGATCGACATGGGCCCCGAGGGCGGCGAGGAAGGCGGATACGTCGAGGCCACCGGGACGCCCGAGCAGGTCGCCGCCGACCAGGGCTCGCACACCGGGCGCTTCCTGCGCGGGCTGGTCCAGCCCGCGTCCCGCCCCGCGCGCCGGCGGTCTCCCCGCCGGCGGGTGGCCACAGCGGCCTGAGGAGCCGGGCGCGGGCAGGCGCAGGCCGGGGAGGCGGGCCGCGGTGGCGGTTTGCCGGGGTCCGGCCCGGCGTCTACCATCGCCCGCCCATGACTCCGTCTCGGACGACGCGTCATGCCAGGGCGGTCGGGTGTACGGCCTGCGCGCTGGTCGTGCTGGGGCTTGCCCCCGGCGGCGCGCGCGCGGCCGAGGGTGGCGTGGAGGTCGCAACCGCGGTACCGGCGAAGCACCTCGACCTGCGCGGCGGCAAGCGTCCGCCGCGCAAGGCTCGGGTCCATGAGCTGGACACGCTCGACCCCCGCGGGCTCGAGCGCGCGAAGAAGGCCCTGCGCTCGCGGCGCCACGCCCGCGGGCTGCAGGCTCCGAGCATCCTCGCCGCGACCGGCACCGACGTCCTGAAGATCCAGCCGGGTCTGGCCGCGACCGACAACATCCCAGCCAACGACGGAACCCCGCCGGACACCACCGGCGCGATCGGCCCCGACCAGTACCTGGAGTTCGTCAACTCCAAGGTGGCGGTGTACGACCGCAACCTCACCGAGGACTCGACCAAGGACCTGGACAAGTTCGCGGGCGTGGACGTCGCCCAGGGGCACGACGTCTTCGATCCGCAGATCCAGTGGGACCCGGTGGCGGGACACTGGTTCTACGTGGCGGTGGACGTGTTCGACATCTCCGCGCCGGACGAGCAGGACTTCCTGGCCTTCGGGTGGTCGAAGACCGACGACCCCACCGATCTGGACAACGGCTGGTGCCGGTTCTTCGTGTCGTCGGACACTGGCGGCGCCAGCAAGGGGACCTTCTCGGACGACTATCCCCACCTCGGCCACGACGACAAGCACGTCATCTTCGGGACCAACGTGTTCAAGCTCTCCAACGAGGCCTTCCGGACAGCTCGCATCTGGGCGTTCAACAAGCCCGGCAACTACTCCGACTGCAACCAGTCGGTCAAGCTCAAGTTCAAGGGAAGCCCGCAGTCCGGCGCGCTGAAGCTCAAGGACGGGCACACCCTGTTCAGCCCCATCCCGGCCAACCTGTCCGACTCGTCCAACAAGGGCTACCTGCTGGCGGCCGACTATCCGCCGGATTTCGGGTCGGCCAAGGAGATCGGCGTCTGGAGTGTCTCGGGCAGCTCGAAGATCAACATCCAGTCGCGCGGCAACATCGTGGTCGACCCGTATTCGTTCCCCGACAACGTCCCGCAGCCGTCGGGCGGCGACGACCTCGACGCGCTCGACGCCCGCCTCACCCAGGCGGTCGGCCACGCCGACCCGGACGCCGGCGGCGACGAGGCCGTGTGGACCCAGCACACGGTCAACGGCAGCCCGGCGCAGGTGCGCTGGTACGAGCTGCGTCCCGGCCTCTGCACGGGGACCACCAAGTGCCCCGGGGGCGCCCTGAGGCAGCAGGGGACCGTCTCGGACGACCCGTTGTACGTGTTCAACGCGGCGATCTCGCCGACCAAGAACGGAAACCAGGCGGTGATCCACTACAACGTTGGCGACTCGTCCACCGAAGCCGAGGTCCGGTCCCGATCGCGCCTGTCCCCCTTGTCCCCGTCCGGCACTCCCCTCGGCGACATGGGCAGCGAGATAACCCTCGCGTCGAACGACAACATCGACCAGGACTTCTCGTGCCCGGTCTGCCGCTGGGGCGACTACGCGGGCGCCAGCCCCGACCCGCAGAACGACGACGTGGTGTGGGGCTCCAACCAGCTCAACGGCAATCCGCACAACGACGACCCGCGCTGGATCACGCAGAACTTCGCTCTCCAGCCGACGCCCTGACACCGTTGTCCGGGGAGTCCGCGCTGGCGCGCGCCAGGCTGTGGGCGCAGAAGTGGCTCTGGTACGAGCACAACGCGCTGCCCTGGAACCGCGCCCGGATCCACCGGGAGTTCGCCCGCCGGCAGGCGTTCGTCCGCTGGCCGGTCCATGGCAACGTGCTCGAGGCGTTGCATGAGGGCCGGCTCCAGATCGGCGCCCACACGCTGTTCGAGCCCGGCGTGTGGATCACCGCGCCCGGGGCCGCCAGGGTCCGGATCGGCGCCGGCAGCTTCCTCAACCGCAACGTCATGGTGGCCTCGGTCGAGCTGGTGGAGATCGGCTCCCACTGCATGTTCGCCAACGGCTGCTTCCTCAGCGACGGCAGCCACCGCTTCGACGATCCGGACGAGCCCGTCCCCTGGCAGGGCTTCACCACCAAGGGCCCGACCCGGGTCGGCGACAACACATGGTGCGGCGTCAATGCGGTGATCACCAGCGGCGTGACCGTGGGCGAGCGCTGTGTCATCGGGGCCAACAGCGTGGTGACCAAGGACATCCCACCCTTCTCGATCGCCGCGGGCGTCCCCGCCCAGGTGCTGCGCAGGATCGAGTACCCGGAACGCGGGGGCTAGCTCTTGTGGGCCAGGATCGACACCGCGTAGACGACGCCTGCCGCCACGGAGGCGAGCGCGACGGCGGCCAGCGCGGCGAACGCGCCGGCGAAGATGGAGTGGCCGTCCCGTCGAAGGTCCACGAACCTGATCGCACCGTAGATGGCGATCGAGAACGCGAGAGTCACTCCGATCCCGCCCGCCAGCGAATAGATCACCAGCTTCCATAGGACGTTGACGTCGATCAGGGTCGCCATCTCAACCCTCGGCGGTGAGCGTCCGGCCCTCCGCCAGGCGGCGGCCGAAGACGCCGATCAGCACCGCCACGGCCGCGACCGCGACGACCAGCGGACCGGTCGCTCCGGTGCCGAAGATGCGCGTGAGCCCGTAGACGAGCGCGCCTCCGATCGCCGCTGCGGGAAGGGTCAAGACCCACGCGGCCACGATGTTGCCCGCCACCCCCCAGCGAACGGCCGAGAGCCGCTTGCCGGCTCCCGCGCCCATCACGCCGCCGGAGATGACGTGGGTGGTGGAGAGCGGAAACCCGAAGTGCGCGGCGGCGAGCAGGACCGAGGCCCCCGCGCCTTGGGCGGCGAACCCCTGCGCGGGGTCCATCTTGATGATGCGCGAGCCCATCGTGCGGATGATCCTCCAGCCCCCGGCGTAGGTGCCGAGCGCGATCGCGCTGGCGGCCGAGATCTTCACCCAGGTGGGCACGTGGAAGTGCGCCGCCGTGAAGTCGCCGTGGGCGATCAGAGCCAGCACGATGATCCCCATCGTCTTCTGGGCGTCGTTGGTTCCATGGGCGAACGACTGCATGCCGCCGGTGATGAGCTGGCCCAGCCGAAAGCCGCGACTCACCGGGCCCGGCCTGCTGCGACCGACGATGCGATAGGCGATCGTGATTGCCACCGCTGCGACGACGAAGGCCAGGACCGGGGCCACGAGACTCGGAACGAGCACGTTCGCGACCAGGCCGGAGCCGTTGACGCCGCCCGCTCCGTGGGCTGCGAACGCCGCGCCCACCGCGCCTCCGATCAGCGCATGCGACGAGCTGGACGGCAGCCCGAAGTACCAAGTCGCGAGGTTCCAGGCGATGGCCCCGATGAGCCCGGCGAACACGATCGTCGTGGACGCCGCGCCCGCCTCGACGATCCCCTTGCCGACCGTGGTGGCGACCTTGATCGAGATGAACGACCCGACGAAGTTCAGGACGGCGGACATGGCCACCGCGAGTCGCGGCGAGAGCGCCCGGGTGGAGATCAGCGTGGCCACCGCGTTCGCGGTGTCGTGGAAGCCGTTGGTGAAGTCGAACGTCAGCGCGGTTGCGACGACGATGACGAGGATCAGGTCCTTTCCCATGCTGACGGGCTCCTGCGGGGCCGGAGGCCTACGAGTTGCGGATGACGATCCCTTCGAGGATGTTCGCCACCCGCTCGGTGGAGTCGATCGCGTTCTCGAGGCGCTCGAACAGGTCCTTCCAGCGCAGGACGACCATCGGGTCGATGCCGTCGTCGAACAGCGAGGCGATCGCCTCCCGGGTCACGCGGTCGCCGTCGTTCTCGAGCCGGTTGATCTCGACCGTGTAGTGCGAGATGTCCTTGAAGGTGCGCATCCGCGGCATCGCCTCCGAGATCTGCCGCGAGGCCTGCAGGAGGATGTGGGCCAGCCGCTGCGACTGCTCCATGGGAGCCTCGATCTTGTAGAGCCCGAGGTAGTCGGCCACCTCCTCGGTGTAGTCGACGATGTCGTCGAGCGCGGAGGCCAGCTCGTAGATGTCCTCGCGGTCGATCGGCGTGACGAAGGTCTGGTTGAGCCGCTGGATGATGTCGTGGGTGATCCGGTCACCCTCCTGCTCGCAGATCAGGATGTCCCGGGCGAGGTCCGCCCGCTCCGGATAGGCTCTCAGCATCTGGTCGAGCAGGTCGGCGGCGCGGACGATGTTGGTCCCCGCCTCCTCGAAGAGGTCGAAGAACTCCCTTTCCCTGGGCACGAAGACCTGCGACAGGCGCGGCATGCGGGAGCTCCTCCTGGCGGCGGGATGGTGTTTCTGCGAGCCGGCAGCCGCCTCGCCGGCGGCGGGGGCAGTCTAGTTTGCCGGGACTCGGCGGGGACGCCGCCGGCGGCCGCGTCAACGCGCGGACCGCGGTTGGTGCGCGCTTTCACCGGCTTTTCACGCTCGATTCACGCGGGCGTAACGCGATCGAGCCGTCGTTGGCCAAGGCTCCCGGCCCGATGGAGTCGGTTTACGACCCGGTCGCCGAGGTGATCAGGGCGGGCCCCCTGGAGGTCCGCCCGGCCGAGTCGCTGGTGCTCGCCGGCGGACGGGTGCTGACGTTGTCGGTGCGCGAGCAGGCGCTGCTCGTCGCCCTCGCCCGCCGCGCGGGCAGGATCGTAACTCGCGATCAGCTGTTCGAGCTCGCCTGGGGCGGGGAGATGCGTCCGGGCGATCGCTCGGTGGACGTCTACGTCCACAAGGTGCGCATCAAGCTCGAGCAGGCGCTGCCCGAGTGGCGGTTCGTCCACACCCACGTCGGCTTCGGATACCGCTTCTCCTCCGAGCCTTCACACGGTTTTCACAGGCGCGCCACAGGTCGGTAACAGGCTTTCGCGAAGCGGCTGAAAGTCTCGCCCCCGACACGTTTCCGGAAGAAGGAGATCCTGTGAGGTCAGGCAGATTGCTCGCTATTGCGGCCTCCGGTGCCGTCGCGCTCGGCGTCGCGGCGTGCGGCGGCGGCGGCAAGGCAGGCGGCGGCACGGTGAGCGGCGCCGGGTCGACGTTCGCCGCTCCGCTCTACGACCAGCTGGGGAGCGAGTTCAAGGACAAGGACGGCACGACCGTCAACTACAACCCGATCGGCTCCGGCGGCGGCATCGCCCAATTCACGGCCAGGACCGTCGACTTCGGGGCCACCGACGCCGCGATGAAGGACGACGAGGTCAAGGCGGCCATGAAGCACGGCGTTCCGGTCCACGTTCCGACCGCGTTCGGCTCGATCACGGTGGCGTACAACCTGCCGGGCGTGGCGAACGGGCTGAGGCTGGACGGCCCGACCGTGGCCGACATCTTCCTGGGCAAGATCAGGAAGTGGAACGACCCGGCGATCGCCAAGCTCAACCCGGGCAAGAAGCTGCCCGGCACGGCGATCACGGTTGTCCACCGCTCGGACGAGTCCGGCACGACGAAGCTGTTCACCCAATTCCTGTCGGACAGCAACCCGCAGTGGAAGACCAAGGTCGGCTCTGACAAGACGGTCAAGTGGCCGACCGGCACCGGCGCCAAGGGGAACGATGGCGTCGCCGGCGGCGTGAAGCAGACGGACGGGGCGATCGGCTACGTCGAGCTGGCGTACGCGCTCCAGAACAAGTTCACGACCGCCAGCGTCAAGAACGCGGCCGGGAAGTTCGTCGAGCCCACGCTGCAGTCCACCTCGGCGGCCGGAGACGGGCTCAAGGTGCCAGCCGATCTGCGCTTCAGCGCGATCAACTCGCCCAACCCGCAGGCGTATCCGATCGCCTCGGCGACGTTCATCCTGGTCTACAAGGACATGTGCAAGGCGGGCATCGCGAAGGATCAGGCGAGCCGGATCGCCGGCTGGCTGAACTTCGTCCTGGGGACGGGCCAGAAGAGCGCCGAGCAGATCCAGTACGCGCCCGATCCGTCCTCCATCCTCCGGCAGGCCCAGGCCAAGGTCGCCGGTCTGCGCTGCAACGGCGCGCCGCTGAAGGGCGCGGCCGCCGCGTAGCCAGGGATGGAAGCCCGAGCCATCGGCGTCCGCGGCGGCCGCTCGATCCTCGAGCGGCCGCCGCTGGCTCGGCTGCCGGACAGGGCGCTGCGGTGGGGCCTGACCGGGCTCGCCGCGGCGATCCTGGTCCTGATCGCCTTCTTCTTCGTTCGCCTCTACCTCGAGTCGAGGCCGGCACTCGCGCGGTTCGGCTTCCTGGGCTTCGCCTTCACCAACGACTGGGACGTGCAGGGGCAGGTGTTCGGCGCCCTGCCGCTCCTGGTCGGGACGCTCATCACATCCGCCACGGCACTGGCGATCGGTGTCCCGGTCGCGGTGGCCAGCGCCCTGTACATCACCGAGCTGTGCCCGCGCCGCGCCCGCGGCACGCTCACCGCGATGGTCGAGGTGCTGGCCGCGGTGCCGTCGGTGGTCTACGGGCTGTGGGGCTTCTTCTTCCTGGTGCCCAAGCTGCGGCCGGCCGAGCAGTGGTTCGCGGATCACTTCTCGTTCCTGCCCTTCATCGGCGGGCACGTGGCCGGACCGAACTACTTCATCGCCGGGCTGATCCTGGCCATCATGATCGTCCCGATCGTCTCGGCCATCACCCGGGAGGTGATGGCCACGGTGCCGGCCGACCACAAGGAGGCGGCCCTGGCGCTGGGCGCCACGCACTGGGAGATGATTCGCACCGCGATCCTTCCCTACTCGCGGGCCGGCATCTCGGGTGCCGCCATGCTCGGCCTGGGCCGGGCGATCGGCGAGACGATCGCGGTGACCATAGTGATCGGCAACGCGCCGACCATCGGCAAGCAGCTCTTCGACCAGGGCTACACGCTCGCCGCGGTGATCGCCAACGAGTTCGGCGAGGCGGCATCTAACCCGCTGCACCGCGCCGCCCTGATCGCCGCCGGCCTGCTGCTGTTCGTCCTCACCCTGATCGTCAATCTGGTGGCCCGCTACTTCGTGATGCGCGCCGAGCGGGGCACGCGCGCCACACGAGGTGCTCCCGCGGCCGGGGCGGCGGGATGACCACGCTGGCCGACATCAGCGTGCGCCGGCGGCGCACCGACAGGATGGCGCGCACCCTCCTCGCGGCCGCGACCGCGCTGGCCCTGGTGCCGCTGGTGCTCGTCCTGTACTACCTGGTCAAGCAGGGACTCGGTGCCTGGAGCCCGAGCTTCTTCACCACCGACCCCAGCGGACGGTTCCTCGGCGACCCCGGCGGAGTGCGCAGCGCGATCCTCGGGACGATCGAGATCGTGGCCCTGGCCACCGTCATCGCGGTCCCCGCGGGGATCGGCGTCGCGCTCTACCTGGTCGAGTACGGGCGTGACGGGCGGTTCGCCGCCGCGGTTCGGTACTTCGTCGACGTGATGACCGGCGTGCCCTCGATCGTCTTCGGCCTGTTCATCTACATCACGCTGGTCCTGGCGACCGGAGTCGGGGGGTTCGCGGGATGGAAGGGATCGCTGGCGCTCGCCCTGCTGATGCTTCCGGTGGTCACGCGCTCGGCCGAAGTCGTGCTCACGCTGGTCCCGGACTCGCTGCGCGAGGCGGCGCTCGCGCTGGGAGCGCCGCGGTGGCGGGTGGTGGCGCGCATCGTCCTCCCCACCGCGCTTCCCGGGCTGGTTACCGGCACGCTGCTGGCGGTGGCGCGCGCCGCTGGCGAGACGGCGCCGCTGCTGTTCACAGCCACAATCGTGAAGGCCACCACGGCAGATCTCGCAGCGCCGATGAACTCGCTTCCCGCGCAGATCTTCTCGGACGTCGGCCAGGCCCAGGACCGGCTGGTCGCCCGCGCCTGGGGCGCCGCCCTGACCCTGGTGCTGATGATCCTCCTGCTCACGACGCTGGCTCGAGTCGTATCGCGAAGGAGCCGCCTAGGATGAACAGCCAACCCGCGGATACCGGCATGACCGATCCCCCACGCACCACGCGGCCCACAGCGGCGCCGACGCCGACGGTCTCCTCGAAGCTCGGCGAGGACAGAGCGCAGACCCAGGCCCGCTCGGTGACCCTGCGCAACCTCCACGCCTACTACGGCGACCAGCACGCGGTCAACGGCGTCTGGCTGGAGTTTCCCGCCAACCAGGTGACGGCCATCATCGGTCCCTCCGGCTGCGGGAAGTCGACGATGGTCCGCTGCATCAACCGGATGCACGAGGAGGTGCCCGGAGCGCGTGCCGCGGGGAGCGTCCTGCTCGACGACCTGGACATCTACGGCGACGACGTGGACGTCGTGGTGGTTCGGAGGACGGTCGGAATGGTCTTCCAGAAGCCCAATCCGTTCCCGACGATGTCGGTGTTCGACAACGTGGCGGCCGGCCTGCGCCTCACCGGCGCCCGGGGCTCGGAGCTGCGCGACCGCGTCGAGCACGCGCTGAAGGCGGCCGGGCTGTGGGAGGAGGTCCACGATCGCCTCGCGCAGCCGGGGATCGGCCTCTCGGGCGGCCAGCAGCAGCGGTTGTGCATCGCCCGCACGTTGGCGGTCGAGCCGGAGGTCATCCTCATGGACGAGCCCTGCTCGGCGCTGGATCCCGTGGCGACACTCAAGATCGAGGAGCTGGTGGCGGAGCTGAGCCGCCGCTACACGATCGTGGTCGTGACCCACAACATGCAGCAGGCGGCGCGGGTGGCGGACTCGACCGCCTTCATGCTCAACGGCGAGCTGGTGGAGCATGGGCCGACCGGTCGCATGTTCACCACCCCCGAAGATCCCCGGACCGAGCAGTACGTCACCGGTAAGTTCGGCTGATGCCCGAGGCCCGCGCGCACTTCCGCGTCGAGCTGCAGAACCTCGAGGAGATGGCGCTGGGCGGCCTGGACATGGTCACGTCGTCGCTGGACCGCACGCTGGAGGCCCTCGAGCATCAGGACGTCGAGCTCGCCAGCCTGGTGATCGCCGACGACGATCGCATCGACGGCCGTTACCTGGAGGTGCATCAGGGCATCCTCTCGCTGCTCGCCACCCAGGCGCCGGTGGCCACCGACCTGCGCACGGTGGCCGCCCTCATGCACGTGATCAAGCACGTGGAGCGAATGGGCGACCAGTGCGTGAACATCGCCAAGCTGATTCCCCTCTCGGGCCATCACCCGCCGGTCGACGCGGCGATCATCGAGCGGATCGAACGCATGGGGCGCCTCGCCCGCTCGCAGGTGTCCCAGGCCAAGCAGGCGTTCGCGCTGCGCGACCCGGCATTGGCCGAGGACCTCGCGCGTCAGGACCGGCAGGTCAACCGGCTCAACCGGGAGATCTTCGCGGCCGCGCTGCAGCTGGGCGGCGACCCGGACGCCCGCGAATGGGCGGCGTACATGATGCTCGTGGCTCGCTGCCTGGAGCGCATCGGGGACAACGCGGTCGACGTCGGCGAGCAGGCGGCGTTCGTGGTCACCGGGCTGTTCCGGGAGTTCTCGGACGCCTCGCACGCCGCGCCGCGTTGAGGTGATTTCTTTTCTGCGCAAGTTGCGGACAAAGCTCGTGTGAAAAGGCTGTGATCGAGCCGCCGTCCGAAGCCTGAGCGTCGACCTCCACCCGTAGAATGAGCACCACGATGTCCTTTGCGACACGCGCCGTGCCCGGCGTCGGCCATGGCGGGGCGGTCTCCGACCAGGGTTCGTCGGTCCGGCTGGCCCTAATCGACTCGGACAGCGGGTTCCTCCACGTGGTCACCCGGCGGCTCGAGAGCCGTGGATGGCACTATCGGGTGCTTGGGAGTCCGGTGCCGCTGGACGCCATGCTCGCCATGCGACTGAACGCGGTGGTGATGGATCTGGCGGTCCTGGGACCGGAGGGCTGGCCCTACCTGGAGCGGGTGTGCTCGTCGCTGCCCGGCCTCGGGGTCGTGGTCTGCACCGGCCAGTCCACCGTCGCGCAGCGGGTGCGCGGCCTGCGCCTGGGGGCCGACGACTGGATGACCAAGCCGTGCCACCCCGAGGAGCTGATTGCCCGCGTCGAGGCGGTCACTCGCCGCCGGCGCCGCGGGGAGGTGCGGCTCGAGACCGGCCCTCTGGTGGTCGGCGAGCTCGAGATCCGCGCCGACCAGTTCCAGGCCTTTGTCGCCGGCAGCTCGCTCGATCTCACCCGGCGCGAGTTCGAGCTCCTGCAGCTGCTCGCCACCACGGAGGGCCAGGTGCTCGAGCGGGAGCGCATCTACGAGCGGGTCTGGGGCTACGCGATGGCCCACGGCGACCGCTCGGTCGACGTATTCGTGCGCAAGCTCCGCCAGAAGCTCGAGCGGCGCAGCCCGGGCTGGCGCTACATCCACACCCACTTCGGCATCGGCTACCGCTTCGCCCCCCAGCCGCTCGACCCCGAGGCCGAGCTGCACAGCGCTGGGGTCGAGCAGGAACCGGAGGAGGGCGCCGGCTCGCTCGACTTCGCCACCGAGCCAGCGGCTCGGTAGCCGGCTACAGGCGGCGGCACGGCAGCCGTCAGCGTCAGTGGCCCGTCCCGTGCCCTACGCCTGCATCGACATCGGCTCCAACACCACCCGGCTGCTAGTGGCCGAACCGGTCGACGGGCGGATGCGCGAGGTCCTCGCGCAGCGGGCGTTCACCCGCCTGGGCAGGGGACTCAAACCCGGGCACGCGATTGCCGAGGCGAAGCTCGCCGAGGTCGCCGACGTGGTTGCGACCCAGGTCCGCCTGGCCCACGAGCTGCGCGCGCAGGAGCTGCGCGCCGTCGCGACCGCCGCCATCCGGGTGGCCAGCAACGGCTCCCGGCTGGTCGAGGTGGTGGGCGCGCAAAGCGGCGTGGCGGTGACGATCCTCACCGAGGAGGAGGAGGCCCGGCTGGCCTTCATGGGCGCCACCAAGACGCTTGGGCACGCACTCGAGGGCGACGTGGCGGTGGCCGACGTGGGCGGGAGCTCCTCCGAGCTGGCGATCGGCACGGTGGACCGGGGCGTCCGCTGGTTCGAGTCGTTTCCGGTCGGCTCAGGGTTCCTGGCCGACGCCTACCTGCATTCGGATCCTCCCTCGGTGGCGGAGCTGCACGCCACGCGCCAGCACGTCGAGGGGGTCTTCGAGGGGCTGCAGACCGACCGGCCGCAGCTCGCGGTCGCCGTCGGGGGGAGCGCCACCTCGCTGCGGCGCCTGGTGGGAGCCCGGCTCGAGCACGAGGCGCTGGAGCGGGGGATCCGCACGCTGGCCTCGCTCCCAGTCGCCGAGGTGGCTCGCCGCTTCGAGGTCGAGCCTGAGCGCGCGCGCCTGCTGCCAGCCGGCATCATGATCCTCGAGGCGATCTCCGACCACCTGGGCACGCCTTTACAGATAGGCAACGGCGGGCTGCGAGAGGGAGTGATACTGGAGCTGATCAACCGCGACCGGGAGCTCCGCTGATGGCCCGCGCGCAGCCCATCGCCGATCTCGACGGCGCCGACACCTTCGCCGCCGCGGCCGCCAGGGTCGTCTCCACCCGCGCCAGCGAGCTGTTCGAGCTGCGCTCGGGCGTCCTCGACGTCGGCGACATCGAGCGCCTGCACGACATGCGCGTGGCGAGCCGCCGGTTGAGGGCGGTCCTGGAGATCTTCGCTGCGTGCTTCCCCCCGCGCCGCCAACGCGCTGTCCTTCGCGATGTCAGGCGGCTGGCCGACGCCCTCGGCGCGCGCCGCGACCCCGACGTCCAGATAGCGGCCCTGGCCGCCCACGCCGCCGCGGCGCCGCCCTCCGACCGTCCGGGAGTCGAGCTGCTCATCGACCTCCTGCGCCAGGAGCGGGACGCCGCCAACGCGGCGCTCGCGGAGGCGCTTGCCGAGGCCGATCGCAGCGACCTGCCCGGTCGGCTCCAGGCACTGTCGCTGGAGGCCCGCCGGTGAAGCCGCGCAAGGTGGGCGGGCTGGACCCCGCGATGCCGCTCGCCGACGCGGCGGAGCGGATAATCCGGGTGCGCCTGGCGGAGCTGTGCTCCTTCGTCCCGCGCGCTCTGGACCCGGCCGAGGTGGATCCCCTCCACGACCTGCGGATCGCGGCCAAGCGCCTGCGCTACGTGCTCGAGGTGACCGCCCCGTGCTTCGGCCCCTACGCGGCGACCGCGGCCCGACGAGTCCGTGAGCTGCAGGACCTGGCCGGCGAGGTGCACGACTGCGACGTCCTGCTGCCACGGGCGCTGACGCAGCTCGCCGACCTGCGCGCGCAGGACGCCGCCCAGCTCCGGCGCGCCGCCGGCTCGGATCGCGAGGTGGAGCCGGCGCTGATCAGCCGGGCGTCCAACCGCAGTGCCTATCAGGGCCTCGAGGTGCTGGCCGCGCGCCTGCAGGCCCAGCGGACCCTGAGCTTCGAGCGCTTCGTGACGCGTTGGAAGGCGCTGGAGGCAGAACGGTTCCGCGAGCGCCTGCGCAGCGCCCTGTCACAGCGCGTGCAGCGGTTCCCGCCCTTCCTGCGCGGACTCCCGCTCGCGCGTGACGCGCTCGCCTTCGCCGGCGAGGCGCATGGGGGGGAGTCGCTCGAGCACCAGCTCGAGGTCGGGGCGCTGCTCAACGCCGCCGATTGCCCGGAGGAGGTGGTGGCGGCCGGGATTCTCCACGACACCGTCGAGGACACGGACGCAGTGCTCGGCGACATCGAGGCGCGATTCGGGCCACCGGTCGCGACTCTGGTGCGCGCCCTGACCGAGGACGCGGATCTCGAGCCCTACGGGCGGCGCAAGGCGGCGCTGCGCCGGCAGGTCGCCGTCGCCGGCGATCGCGCCGCGACCGTGTACGCCGCCGACAAGCTGAGCAAGGTGCGCGAGCTACGCGCCCGGGTGCCCGGCGACGGGACCGTGCAGCTATCGGACCGTGACGTCAACCGCCTCGCCCACTACCGGCAGAGCCTGGGGATGCTCGAGGAGGTGATCGCGGGCCATCCCCTGGTCGGGCGCCTGCGCGAGGAGCTCGGACAACTGGCGGCCGTACTCGGTGACCCCCCGCGCAATCCCGCGCGCGCCGCCGGGCCGCGGGCGGTCACGGGCGACTGAGGGCGTTACCCTGGAAGTGCCCATGGAGCAGGCGCAGCGACTGGTGGGTGCCCAACCGGCGCCCCGGTACGAGGAGCCGGCGGCGCACCCGGAAGCGGTCGTCCCCGCGTATACCGAGCTCGACGACAGCTCGCTCTACTTCAACCGCGAGCTCTCCTGGGTGGACTTCAACGACCGGGTGCTGCAGCTCGTCGAAGATCCGAGCGTCCCGCTGCTCGAGCGGGTCAAGTTCGCGGCGATCTACACCTCCAACCTGGACGAGTTCTTCATGGTGCGAATCGCCGGGCTGCACGGCCAGGTGGACGCCGGCGTCACCGCCCGCAGCCCCGACGGACGCACCCCGAGCGAGACCATCGACGCCGTCCGCGAACGGGTGATCGACCTGCGCGCACGGCTGGGACGCTGCCTGGCCGACGGCCTGCTGCCGGCCCTCGCCGAGAACGGGATTCGGATCCTCGCCTGGGACGCCGTGACCGAGGCCGAGCGGGCGGCGCTCACCGAGCGCTTCCGCCGCCAGATCCTCCCGGTGCTGACGCCGCTGGCGGTCGGACAGGGCCGTCCATTCCCGTACATCTCGAACCTGTCGCTGTCGCTCGCGGTGCGCCTGCGCGATCCGGTCACCGGCGACCGGACGTTCGCCCGCGTGAAGGTGCCCAAGGAGATGCTGCCCCGGTTCGTGGGCGTGGCCGAGGGCGAGACCACGTTCGTGCCGCTGGAAGAGGTGATCGCCGGGCATCTGGACCTGCTGTTTCCTGGGATCGAGGTGCTCGACCACGACGTGTTCAGGGTCACCCGTGACGCGGACTTCGACGTCTCCGACGAGGCCGACGACCTGCTTCAGGCGGTCGAGGAGGAGCTGCGGCGGCGGCGGTTCGGCGAGGTGGTCCGGGTGGAGCTGGGCGGCGGGATGAATCCCGCGCTCCGGGCCGAGCTGCAGGAGGCGCTGGGGGTCGAGCCGCGCGAGGTCTACGAGGTCGCGGGCCTGCTGGACCTCAACGACCTGTGGCAGATCGTCCATCTGCCGGGATTCGACGAGCTGCGCGATCCGTCGTGGACGCCGGTCACGCAGACCCGGTTGCAGCACGAGCACGGCGAGCCGGCCGACGTCATGGGTGCGATGCGCCGCGGCGACATCCTCGTCCACCATCCCTACGACTCGTTCTCCACCTCGGTCGAGTGCTTCGTCGAGCAGGCGGTGGCGGACCCCGACGTGCTGGCCATCAAGCAGACCGTCTACCGCACCAGCGACGACTCGCCTCTGGTCCCGGCGCTGATCAGGGCGACGGAGCGCGGCAAGCAGGCGGTGTGCCTGGTGGAGCTCAAGGCGCGCTTCGACGAGCGCGCCAACATCCAGTGGGCGCGAGCGCTCGAGGAGGCGGGCGTGCACGTGGTCTACGGGGCCCCGACGCTCAAGACGCACGCCAAGTGCGTGCTGGTGGTCAGACGCGAGGGGGACGGGGTCCGCCACTACGTCCACGTCGGCACCGGCAACTACCACCCCACCACGGCGCGGCTCTACACCGACTTCGGGCTCTTCACCTGCGACGACCGGATCGGCGCGGACGTGGCCGACATGTACAACTCGCTGACCGGCTACGCGCGGCCGCGGCGGATGCGAAAGGTGCTCCTGGCCCCCAACCACCTGCGCGACGGGATCATCGGCCACATCGAGCGAGCCATCGCGGAGCACTCGAGCTCGGCGCCCAGTCGGATCGCCATGAAGCTCAACGCGCTGGTGGACCAGCGCTGCATCGAGGCGCTGTACCGCGCCTCGCAGGCCGGCGTGCGCGTGGACCTCAACGTGCGCGGGATCTGCTGCCTTCGTCCCGGCGTGCCCGGCGTGTCCGAGAACGTCCGGGTGGTGTCGATCGTCGGCCGGCTGCTCGAGCACTCACGGATCTTCGCCTTCGAACTGGGTGGGCGGGAGCCAGAGGTCTACATCGGATCGGCCGACCTCATGCCCCGCAACCTGGACACCCGGGTCGAGCTGGTCACCCCGATCGAGGATCACGCCCTGCGCGCCGACGTGCTCGACACGCTCGACCGCTGCTTCGCCGACAACACCAATGCCTGGGACCTGCGACCCGACGGGACGTGGGAGCGTCTCGCCCCCGTCGGCGCCGAGCCGCACAACGTCCAGCGGGAGCTGATGGCGCTCCACGCGCAGCGCGCGGCCGAGTCCACCTCGCGGGCGGCCTGACCCGCTTAACGGGCACGGCCCCGGGCAGGGAGATCCGGGGCCGTGCTGAGGGGGTCTCGCCCGTGCAGCCTCGCGGCTTATGGGGGCGCCGGTGTGAAGATGTCGGCAACCCGGCTTCACCACCTCTTCACCGGTCGCCAACCGCAAAGAAACACGCGATTTGCAGGGACGCCGTACGGTCCCGCCATGACCGAATCCACCTCGCCCCCGTCCTTGGACCTGACGCTCGCCGCTACGCAGCGCAGCCGGGAAGAGATCGCCGGCCGTCTGGGGATCAACGTCCCCGCGCAGTGGTGGCCGACGGCGCCGATGCTGAAGGGCTTCGAGGCCGCGGGCTTCCGATGGGTCCAGGTCCACACGCCTCCGCGCGGCCTCCTGTGCGAGCGCCGCCACGCCCGGCGTCACGCGGCGGCACTGCGGGCGGTGTTGGACGCCTGCGGCCTGGACCTCGTCCTGCACGGACCGGACGACCTCAGCGCGGGCACCCCGGAGCACGACCGCGCGCTCGACGGCCTGCTCGACTACGCGGGGGCCACCCGGGCCCGGTACGTGGTCTACCACGGCGCCAACTTCCCGATCGCCGACGGCGGCCGACGCGCGGCGGCGACCCGAGATCGCGCGCGTGCCGAGGAAGCGGCGCTCCACGACCGCCTGGCCCGGCTCGAATCGCTCGGTTTCACGCTGGCGGTCGAGAACCTGGCTCCGGTCTTCCCCGGCCCGCCTCGCCTGTCCCACTCGCCCGCCGTCGTCCGCGGCCTCGTCCAACGGCTGGACTCCCCGCGGGTCCGGATGCTGCTGGACCTCGGTCACGCGCACATCACCGGCGGCGTCGGCGACGCGCTGCGATCGGCCGGCCCGGACATCGCCCTATTCCACCTGCACGACAACTTCGGCTCCTCCCGGGAGGCGGTCGCGCCGCCGGCTCTGGACCCGCTGCGGCTCGACCTCCACCTGGCGCCGGGCAACGGCCGCGTGCCCTGGAGGCGGATCTCGTCGCTGCTGCTCGACCACTCGGCGCCGCTGGTGCTGGAGGTCCATCCGCCCCATCGCCCCGAGCCGCTGTCGCTGGCCCGGGTCACAACCGAGCTGCTCTTGCGCGACCGATCGGCGGTGGACGGCTCGCGCTCGGCTGTCATCGACGGCGAGACGCCCTCGCCGGTCCCGCTGGGCTGACCGCCGGCCCGCGGTCGCCGCGACGGCGCGATCGCAGCGCCGGGCAAAATGCCGCGGATGCGACCCGCTTTGCGCAGTTGATCCTGTTCGTCGTCGGATGGTCGCGGGCGGCGCCGGTGGAAGCCCAGGCCGGCGCCGGCGCGCTGCGGCGGCTCGTGGAGCGGCTGCCGTTCTTCGGCGGGGCGGGCGTCGAGTGCTGGCGAGCCCCGTCGGGAACCGCGGCTTTCGCCTGGGTGGCCCACGATCGCTCGCGGACGGGCGGCCGGCGCTACGTGCACGCCGAGCCGGACCGTGTCTGCGCCTACGCCGGCAGGCCCATCCGCTGGCGCGGGGACGCCGAGGCGGACGGGTGCGGACCCCTCGAACCGCGCGACTTCCTGTCCTCGCCGCGCGAGTCGACGCGGGGACTCGACGGACGCTGGGTCGTCATCCGCTACAACGACGCCGAGCGAGCGCTGGACGTGTGGAGCGACGCGCTGGGCGCCTATCCGGTGTTCCTCGCGCACGCCGGCGAGGTCACCTGGCTGTCCAACAGCGCCGCGCTGCTGCACACGCTCGACGGCGGCCGGGAGGCCGACCTCGCGGCGCTGGCGGGGCTGCTCGGCGGGGGATGGCCGCTGGACGGGCATCCGGTATGGGCCGGCGTGCGCCGCCTGGCCCGGGGCGCGACGCTGCACCTGGAGCCGCACCGGGGCCCGCGATGCCACGAGCAGCTGCCGGCGGCGGAGATCGCCGCCATGCTCGGTGCCGGGCTCGACCGCAAGCGGGCGGCGCGGACGCTGGTGGCGGCCACGCGCGCGCTGGCCGACTGGCCGGGCCGGCCGAGCGTGGTCCCCGTCACGGGAGGCCGCGACTCGCGACTGGTGCTGGCGGCGGCGCTGGCGGCGGGAATCGACTTCGACGCCGCCACCGGCGGCGCCCCCGGCGACCCCGACGTGGAGAGCGCCCGGCGCCTGTGTCAGGCGGCAGGGATCTCCCACGCCCTGCTACCCGCTGACCCCCACGGCGACGTCTTCGGGGAGCCAGTCGAGGCCGCGCGGCTGCTGGCGCTGAGCGCGGGCGGAACCGCCTCGCTGGCCGACGCCGCCGGCTTCCCGCTGGGACCACGGCCCGGCCCGCTCCCCATCTGGCACAGCGGGCAGGGGGGCGAGGTGGCACGGGGCTACTACGGCGTCGGGCAGGGGGGTGCCGGCGAGCTGGTCGCCCTGCTGTACCGGCGCTTCGTCGGGCGGCGGCCGGGACGCGTCGAGCCGCTCTCCGAGCGCGGCCGCGCGCTGGTCGAGGGTCAGCTCCGCGAATGGGTGGAGGACCAGCTGGCGTCCGGGATCGACCCCGTCGACGTGCCCGACGTCTTCTACCTGCTCAAGCGCATGGGAACCTGGGCGGGCCCCACGCACGGCGCCGTCGAGTTCGTGCGCGACACCACCTCGCCGCTGTGGTCATCGCGCATGCTGCCCTTCGAGCTCGGGCTGGCGGCCGGCGAGCGCGCCCGCGAGCACTTCCACTTGCGCCTGCTGCGGGAGCTGGCCCCCGAGCTGGTCGGAGTGCCCTTCGCCGACGGCTTCTCGTGGACCGGGAGGCGATCGCGCGCCGCGCGGGCCCGCGCCCTGGCGGCGAAGTCGCTGGCCGAGCTGCGGCGTCGGGCCCGGCCCTCGGTCGGCGAGCGCGATCGCGTCGCCGACCCGTTCGGGCGGGTCCAGCGGCTGGTGCGCGAGGCGGCGTCAGCCCGGCCCGACCACCCCGCCTGGGAGGTGCTCGACCGCGGCCGGGTGGACTCGCTGCTCACCCGCGCCCCGGGCGGGCTGGACACCATGAGCCGCTATTACGTCTGGCGGCTGGCCACCGTCCTGCTGACCGACGAGCTCGCCTAGCCGCCGGCGATCGCCGAGCGGAAGGCCTCAAGCTCCTCGGGGTCGATCGAGTACGCGTGCTCGGCGTCCGGGAAGCGGCCGGAGCGCACGTCCTCGGCGAACGCGCGCACGGCATCGACCATCTCCCCCCGCAGCGCCGCGTAGCGCTTCACGAATCGGGGCGTCATCCCGTCGCCGATCCCCAGCAGATCGTGAAAGACCAGCACCTGGCCGTCGGTGGCGCCGCCGGCTCCGATGCCGATCACCGGGATCTCCAGCCGGGGCATGAGCTCCGTGGCCACCGCCGCCGGGATCGCCTCGAACACCAGCGAGAAGCAGCCCGCCTCCTGCAGGGCGACCGCGTCGCGGGCCACCTGGAGGGCGCGGTCGGCGGTCCGGCCCTGGGCGCGGTAGCCGCCCAGGGCCGTGGCGGTCTGGGGAGTGAGGCCCACGTGGCCCATCACCGGGATCCCGGCCTGGACGATGGCTCGTGCCCGGGGCACGGAGCTACCGCCGCGCTCGAGCTTGACGGCGTCGCAGCCGGCTTCCTTGACGAACCGCTGGGCGGTGGCCACCCCCTGCTCGTCGGACGCCTCGTAGGACCCGAACGGGAGGTCGCCCACCAACAGCGGCGTGCGCAGTCCGCGCCGCACGGCGGTCGCCAGCATGAGCATCTCCTCGATCGAGACCGGGACGGTCGACCCATAGCCCAGCACCACCTGGGCGGCGGAGTCGCCGACCAGGACGAGATCGACCCCCGCCTCCTCGGCCACCCCGGCGCCGGGGAAGTCGTAGGCGGTCACCATCACGATCGGCTCCCCGAGGCGCTTCTTCTCCGCCAGCCGAGGGAGCGTCATCGGGAGGCGATCGATGGTGGGTGTGCCGGTTACGTGGGGCGGGGTGGACATCGTGGTCCTCCTTGTCCGGTTGACGCCCTGCCTAGGAGGCCAGGGTCGCCACCTCGTGGTCTACGTTCGCTATCCGGTTGTCGCGCGTCACGTGGACGACCCGGGGGCGCTGGGCGGCCAGCTCGGCCTCGTCGTAGCTCGCATACGAGAGCACGATCACCGTGTCGCCCCGGGTGACGAGGCGGGCGGCGGCGCCGTTCAGCTTCACCTCGCCCGATCCACGGTCGCCGGCGATGGCGTAGGTCGTCAGGCGCGCGCCGTTGTCGATATCGAGCACGTGCACCTGCTCGTGCTCGACGATGTCGGCGGCCTCCAGCAGGTCCGGGTCAACGGTCACCGACCCGACGTAGTGCAGGTCGCAGTCGGTCACCGTGGCGCGGTGGATCTTCGACTTCAGCATCACGCGTTGCATCAGATGGCCGTTCCCCCGTTGGATGACGCGCGCTCGGGGCGCACGATCGTGTTGTCGATCAGCCTGGCGCCGCCGACCCGCGCGGCGACGGCGAGCAGGGTGTCCCCGTCGATCGTCGCCACCGGCGCGAGGGTCTCGGGCGAGACAAGCTCCAGGTACTCAGGCTGGACGCCATGGGCCTCCATCGCGGCCTGGGCGGCGCGCGCCACCGTGGCGGCGTCGCGTTCCCCGCCCGCCACCGAGCGCTCGGCCGCCGCCAGGGCCCGGTGAAGCGCAACCGCCCGGCGGCGGTCGGTCGGTCGCAGGTACGCGTTGCGGCTGGACAGCGCGAGCCCGTCGGGCTCGCGGACGGTCGGGCACACCTCGACCCGGACCGGGAAGTCCAGGTCGCGCGCCATGCGGGCGATCACCAGCGCCTGCTGGGCGTCCTTGCGCCCGAAGTACGCCACGTCGGGCCCCACCAGGTTGAACAGCTTGGCCACCACCGTGGTCACGCCCCTGAAGTGGTCCGGGCCGCGCGAGGCGCCCTCCAGCACCTCGGTGAGGCCGCCTACCTCGACCGCGGTGGCGAATCCCTCCGGATAGATCTCCCCGGCCGGCGGCGCGAACAGCAGGTCGGCGCCGGCGGCGTCGGCGAGGTCCCCGTCGCGCCGCTCGTCACGCGGGTAGGCCTCGAAGTCCTCGCCCTCCGCGAACTGGGTCGGGTTGACGAACAGCGAGACCACCACCAGTTCGCACTCCTGGCGCGCGCGGCGGATCAGCGACAGGTGCCCCTCGTGCAGCGCTCCCATGGTGGGGACCAGGCCGATGGAGCGGCCTGCGGCGCGGACCGGCGACAGCGCCGATCGCAGCTCGGCGGCGGTTCGCAGCGTCCTCACGCGGGGGCCCCCTCGCGGGACAGCGTCCGGGTGGCGTCGGCCAGCGCGTCGAACACGTCCAGCAGCTCCGGGGCGCGCTCGGCCACCGCCGCCCGCTGGCGGGCCACCGTCTCCTCGTCCCCTCTCGCCAGCGGTCCGGTGAGGGCCCGGGCCGGCCCGAGCGCCGCCCAGTTCTCCACCGTGGCCCTCACGAGCGGCACGAGATCCCGGCGCTCCAGGCCGGCCCCGGCGGCCAGGCGCTCGGCCACCGCCTGAAGGGCGACGAGGTAGTTGGAGGCAATCGAGGCGGCGGCGTGATACGCCGCGCGATCCTCGCCGTCGACCCGCACCGCCCGCATGCCCAGATCGGTCGCCAGGCGCATCGCGAGGTCGAGCGTGCGCGGGCTGGAACCGTCCACTGCGCACGCGACGCCGCGAAACCGGCCGCCCTCGGCGGTCACCGTCATCAGGGGGTGCAGGGAGAAGCGCTCGCGGCCCGGGAGGACGTCGAGGCCGAGGGCGCCCGAGCAATGGGCCACGACGGGTCCGGGGAGGATGGCCCCCCCGGCGGTGGCGATCTCACCGTCCGGCACGCACAGGATCGCGATGTCGCAGCCGGCGGCGTCGGCGCCCCGCCCCAGCGGGCCATCCACCCGGTGGCCGGCCTGGCGCAGGGCGCCGGCTAGGGCGGCCCCGAGCCGCCCGCGTCCGACTACGGCGCACCGGAGCGAGCGTGGAGGGGGTTGTGTCGGGTTTCGGTCCAGTTCTCCCATCGGAGATACCGGCGCGTGAAGGCCATGCTGTGGTGATGTGCACCTGCCGTACGCGCTCTTTGGGGAGTAACGGCGGCAGGCCGCCTGGAATATACCCCTCAGCCGTCGGCGGTCCGGGCTACCATCGCCCGATGCCCACCTCGCAGCAGCGCCGGGAGGCGCTGAAGCGCCTGTATCTCGACGAGGCCAGGGACTGCGTACGGTGCCCGCTCGCCCAGACCCGCACGCATGTCGTGTTCGGCGCGGGCGACGCCGACGCCGACCTGATGTTCGTGGGCGAGGCACCGGGTCGCAACGAGGACGAGGCCGGGCTGCCGTTCGTGGGTCAGGCCGGGAAGCTGCTGGACCGCCTGCTGGCGGATATCGGACTCGAGCGCGGCCAGGTCTTCATCGCCAACGTGCTCAAGTGCCGCCCGCCCAACAACCGCGACCCGATGCCCGGCGAGATCGAGGCGTGCCAGGACTATCTGCGCCGTCAGGTGGACCTCATCGAGCCGCGGGTGGTCTGCACCCTGGGCAACTTCTCCACCAAGCTGCTTCGGGCCGAGCCCACCGGGATCACCCGCCTGCACGGCCGGCCGGAGATCCGCACCGTGGGCACGCGCGCGGTCCGCCTGTACCCCCTCTATCACCCGGCGGCCGCGCTCTACACCCCGTCGACGCTGGAGACCCTGCGGGCGGACTTCGCGCGCATTCCCGAGCTGCTCGGGCTCCCGGTCCCGCCGGCTCCCGAGCCCCAAGAGATCCCCGAGCCCGCGCAGGAGCCGGTGACGGCCGCCGCCGCGGCGGCGGATCCCCAGCCGCAGCTCGGCCTGTTCTGAGCTCGGCGCCGCCGCCGGGTCAGGGCACGATCTCCTGGTCCGGGCGGGACCCGGACGCCTGCGGCCTGCGGGCCAGGAAGCAGAACTGGCCGCACAGCAGGAGCTTGATCGCGTTCACCGACCGCCGGTCCAACCGGGCGACGCGGCCGAACAGCCCGATGAAGCGGTTGAGCGGCGACTCCCGCGCCCACCACCGGTAGAAGAACCGATGCATCCCCATGCCGCGCTGCACCACCAGCGTCAGCCCGTCGATGTTGGGCCGGAACTCCACCGGCTCCAGCCCGGCGTCCTGGAGCAGCAGCGCCAGGCCGTAGGGGGTGAAGTTGCCCACGCTCAGCGAGTGGTAGGGCTCCAGCTGGGAGGTCGAGCCGGCAAGATGACCCCCGAGCTCCAGCACCCGCATCACCTCGCGCATCAGCGGCTCGGGACGCCGAACGTGCTCGAGCACCTGCTTGCAGAAGACCAGCTCGAACTCGCCGTCGCCGAACGGGATGCGCGCGCCCTCGAAGGTGGCGAATTCCGCATCCGAGCGCGTCCGGGACGCCACCTCCGGCGAGGTTTGCAGATCCAGTCCCACCCAGCGCACGTCGGGATCGAAACGCCGGAACACGTCGACCGAGTCGCCTGCCCCACAGCCTAGGTCCAGCACGCGGGCCGGGCCCGAGCGGTGCCGGAGCCGCCGGTACCACTCGCCGACGTACCACTCCGCGACGACCTGCCGCGTGTGATCGGCGGGAACACGCTCCCCCAGCAGCTCGAGCAGGTCGTCGGCCAGCATCTACGACCCGCTCATCGCCGGGCTCTTCCGCCACGGGGTCGCGGCTTGCCCGCGGGCTGGAATGCCGCCAACCTCTATTCGGAGATCCGCTCGACCAGGAACGCGACCCGCACGTGTGCCCGCCACTCGTCCAGGTTCTCGCCTCGCAGCCCGGTGGACACCACGTCCACCGCCCGGATGTTGCGCAGCGTCTGGCGCGCCTCGGCGAGCGCGTCCTGGACCGCCTCGTCGGAGCCGGTGGGCGAGCTGCCCACCAGCTCGATGATCTTGACTACCGGCATCGGCCTCCTCCGCCTGGTTGACCGGGAGAGCCTAGTCGGCCGGCCTGCACCGAGCCGGGAGCCTATCCGGCCGGCCCGAGCCGAGCCGGGATCCTATCCGCGCGGCCTGCGCCGGGCCGGGAGCCCCGGCCGCCGGCCGGTCCCGCCACGGTTAGAGTTGGGCGGCCTGATGCTGATCGGCTTGCGCGCGCGGTCGCGCTCCGCGGTTGTCTGACGACCCGGCTCCGAGGGTCGCGGACACCCGCAGCGCGGCCGAGACCGAGGCCGTGGGCGCGGAGGTGGCCACGGCGCTGCGCCCCGGCGACGTCGTGCTGGTCTCGGGCGACCTCGGGTCGGGCAAGACCACGTTCGTGCGCGGGGCCTGCCGGGGGCTGGGGGTGACCGGGGCGGTGACCAGCCCCACCTTCAACCTCGCGCAGCGCTATCGAGGCCGGGTGGCGGTCTCGCACCTGGATCTCTATCGACTGGAGCATCCCGATGACGAGGACCCGGGGCTCCTCGCCGAGTACCTGTCCCGGGACGCGGTGGTGTTCGTGGAATGGCCCGAGCGCGCCGACCCCGGGATACGCCGGGTCACGGCCCGGGTCCGGCTCGAGCACCGTGGTGGAGACCGCCGGCGGGTAACCGTGTCGTGAGCCTGCTCGCCTTCGACACCGCGACAGCGGCCACGGCGGTGGCGGTGGAGCGCCGGGACGGCGCCGTGTTCGAGGCCCGGCACGACCCCGCGCCGGGCGAGCGTCCAGGACATGCGACCCGCCTGCTCGGTCTCGTCGAGGAGGCTCTGGCGGCCGCGGGGGTCGAGCTGTCGCAGGTGCGGCGCGTGGCGGTGGGAACCGGGCCGGGCTCCTACACCGGCCTGCGAATCGGGGTGGCCACCGCGCGCGGTCTGGCGCAGGCGCACGGCGCGCAGCTGGTCGGCGTCTCCAGCCTGCGGACCCTCGCCGAAGGCGCCGCCCGAAGCGCCGGCCGCGCGGCTTGTCTGGCCGTGCTCGACGCGCGGCGGGGCGAGGCGTTCGCCGCCGCCTGGCGGGACGGCGAGGAGCTGCTGGCGCCGGCGGCAGTGTCCCCGTCCGAGCTTCAGCGGGCGGCGGGCAAGCTACCGCGGCCCGTGCTGGCGGTCGGGGAGGGGGCGCTACGATTCCGGCAGGACATCGAGCCGGCCGGGGCTGCCATCCCGCCAGACGACGATCCGATCCACCGGCTGAGCGCCGCGCCTATGTGCCGGCTGGCCGGTGCGGCGGAGCCGGCCGCGCGAGAGGCGGTCCTGCCCGCGTACCTGCGACTGCCCGACGCCGAGATCGCCCGCCGCCGCCGCACATAGCCGCCATGGCCGCCACCGACACCGTCACCGAGACTCCGGAGATCCGCCGGCTCACCTACTCCGACCTGCCCCAGGTGATCGGGATCGAGCGCCGCGCGTTCCCGACGCCGTGGTCGCTGGCGATGTTCGTGCTCGAGCTGTCCAAGCCGTCTGGGGTCTGCCTGGCCGCCGTGCACGACGACCGGCTGATCGGATACCTCGTCTGCTCGCGCTACGACCGGGTGTGGCACATCATGAACATCGCGATCGACCCCGATCGTCAGCGGCGCGGGACGGCCACCACGCTGCTGCACGAGCTGTTCGAGCGTGTGGACGATCCGGATGCCCAGTTCACCCTGGAGGTGCGGGCCTCGAACGGCCCGGCCATCGAGCTCTACGAGCGTTTCGGGTTCCGGTCGGCCGGGACGCGGCGCCGCTACTACCAGGACAACGGGGAGGACGCGGTGATCATGTGGCGCACCGCCGCCACCGTCAAGCGCGCCGCGGGGGCGCATCGGAGGGCCCGCGCACAGCGGGGCCCGCTGGGCCGGCGCCAAGCGCACCGATGACGGCCGGGCCGGCGGCCGTCGCGGCGTGATCCTCGCCCTCGAGACGAGCTGCGACGACACCTGCGCCGCGGTCGTCGACGCCGACGGCATGATCCGGGCCAACGTCATCTCGTCGCAGGGAGTCCACGACCGCTACGGCGGGGTGGTCCCCGAGATCGCCTCCCGCCATCACGTCGAGCTGGTCAACACGGTCGTCGACGACGCGCTCGCGCGGGCCGGAGCCGGGCTCTCCGACGCCGAGATGATCGCGGTCACCCGGGGGCCGGGCCTGATCGGTGCGCTGCTGGTGGGCCTACAGACCGCCAAGGCGCTGGCGACCGCCCGCCGCCTGCCGCTGGCGCCCGTGGATCACCTCCACGGCCACGTCGCCGCCAACTTCCTCGAGCCGGTCCGATTCGACCCGCCCTTCCTGTGCCTGGTCGCCTCCGGGGGACACACGCTGCTGGCCGACGTGCAGTCGCCGGAGCGCTTCGAGGTGGTCGGCCGGACGCTGGACGACGCCGCCGGCGAAGCGTTCGACAAGGGGGCGCGGCTGCTCGGACTGTCGTATCCGGGCGGCCCCGCCCTGGAGCGCCTGGCCGCGAAGGGAGACCCGGAGGCATTCGAGTTCCCGATCGCGGCTGGCGTCGCGGGCCTCGACTTCTCGTTCGCGGGGATCAAGACGGCGCTGCTCTATCGCCTGCGCGAGCTCGGGCAGCGAGAGGCCGAGGCTCGGCGCGCCGACCTCGCGGCGGCCTATCAGCGGGCGATCGTCGAGGCGCTGGCGCTACGGGTCGAGCGGGGCCTCGAGGCGACCGGCCACCGTCGGCTGGCGCTAGGCGGCGGCGTGGCCGCCAACTCGGCCCTGCGCGCGCGGGTCACCGGTCTGGCCGACCAGGTCGCCGTCCCGCCCGCCGAGCTGTGCACCGACAACGCGGCGATGATCGCCAGCGCCGCCCGATACGTCGAACCGCTGCCGCATCCGGAATACCTCGGCCTCGACGTCTATGCGAGCGGTGAGCTGGGGCTGTGAGCCGGCCGGCCGGGGGCGTCGTCGTCACCCTCTACGGCAAGGCCGACTGTCACCTCTGCGACGACGCCCGGGCGGTGCTCGAGCGCGTGCGCTGCGATCATCCGTTCGAGCTGGTCGAGCGGGACATCACCACCGACGACGCGCTTCACCGGCTCTATCTGGAGCGGATTCCGGTCGTCCTCATCGACGGGGAGGAGGCGTTCGCGCTATTCGTGGAGGAGCCGGAGCTGCGACGCCGGCTCGCTAGAGTGAATCGCCCATGAGCGCCGGTGACGTCGCCTACCGCAGCGAGTCGGAGCGCGCGGCCGAGCCGACGGTCGACCGGCTGTCCCTAGGTGTGGCGGCTCGTCTGTCGCGGTACCTGCAGGTGCTCACCCAGGCCCGCAAGATGGGCAAGGAGACGATCTCCTCCCAGGAGCTGTCGGACTACACGCACGTGAACTCGACCCAGATCCGGCGTGACCTGTCCGGGTTCGGGAAGTTCGGCAAGCGGGGGGTGGGCTACAACGTCGAGTCGCTGGTCTCACAGATCCGCAAGATCCTCAGGACGTCGGGCCAGCACAACATCGCCCTGTTCGGCGCGGGCCACCTGGGAACGGCGATCGCCTCCTCGGACATCTTCGCCGACCACGGCTTCCGGGTGGTGGCACTGTTCGACAACGATCCGGCCAAGGTCGGCACCCAGGTCGGCCCGCACAGCGTCCGCCACATCTCCGACGCGCCCGGCGTGGTGGAGGACGAGGAGATCGTCGTCGCCGTGCTCGCGGTGCCGGCGATCGTGGCCCAGGGACTCGCCGACCAGCTGGTCGAGGCGGGGGTCAAGATCATCTTCAACTACTCGGAGGCGCTGCTGGCGGTGCCGCCGGAGGTGACCGTCCACACCTCGAGCCCGGCGGTCGACCTGCTGTACGCGCTCTACTTCTACCTCACCTAGCTCCCCGCGCAGGTCCGACCGTGAGCATCGAACTCGAACAGGCCCGCGGCGTCTTCGAGGCCTCCACCGACTTCACGGTGGGCATCGAGGAGGAGTTCGCGGTGCTCGACCCGGTCACGCTCGGCCTGGTCTCGCGCTTCGAGGAACTTCGCGACGCCGGCGCCGCCGACCTGGTGCTGGCGGATTCGATCGCCGGGGAGCTCATCTCGTCGGAGATCGAGATCCGGTCGGGGCGCGGCCTGGACGTCCACGACGCGCTGTCGCGCCAGCGCGAGTGCCGCCGGCGGCTGTTCGCGCTGGCCGCGGCGCGAGGGGTGGCGTTGGGGGCGACCGGTACCCATCCCTTCTCGGACTACCGCGAGCAGCGGATCATCGACACCGAGCACTACCGTCGGCTCGACCGCGAGCTGCGCTACGCCGCCTGGCGCAACAACACGTTCTCGCTGCACGTGCACGTCGGCATCCGGGGCGCCGACCGGGTGGTGCGGGTCTGCGATCGGCTGCGCCCGGTGCTGTCGCTGCTGCTCGCCGTGTCCGCCAACTCGCCGTACCTCGACGCCCAGGACTCCGGGCTTCACAGCGCCCGGACGCAGGCGTTCACCCGGACGTTTCCGCGCTGCGGGGTACCGGACGCGTTCGGCGACTGGGGCGCGTTCGCCGACTACCTGGACTTCCTGGTCAGGACCCGCTCGATCGTCGAGCACACGCAGCTCTGGTGGTCGGTGCGCCCGCACGTCGGCTTCGGCACCGTCGAGATCCGCATCTGCGACGCTCAGATGACCGCCACGGAATCGGAGGCGGTGATCGGCCTGATGGTGGCGTGCGCAGCCCAGGCGGCGCGTGACGAGGACGAGGGGATCCCGTTCACCGACCCGCCGCCGCGCCTGATCGAGGAGAACTTCTGGCGAGCGATCCGCTACGGCCTGGACGGAAAGCTGATCGATCTCGAGCGAGCCGAGGAGTATCCGGCGGCCGACACCGGCGCCAGGCTGCTCGAATGGTCGGCACCGGCGCGCGCCGAGCTGGGCCTGGAGCCGATGCTCCCCGAACTCAACGGTGCCCAGCGCCAGCGCCGGATGATCGACGCGGGTGTCAGCATGGAGGAGGTGTACGCCGAGACCGTGCGCGAGACTCGCGAGACCTATGCCCAGGAGGTCGTGGCATGAACCAGGAACCGACCGGCGCCCCCGCCGGTGGACAGCCACCCAGCGAGGAGGAGCTGCGCGCCCAGCTCGAAGCCGAGCTGAAACGGCTTCGAGTCGACGACGTTCTGGCCCAGAGCGTGGTGTCGCTGCTCAACCTCGGCGCCCGGCGCGCCGGCCTCGCCGGCGCCGGCGGCGGGGAGGTCGATCCCGGCCAGGTGGAGGCCGCCATCGAGGCGGTGCAGGCGCTGCTGCCGATCCTCGACAAGCGCCCCGGGTCGGGTGACGTCCGCGGGCTGCGCGACGCGCTGGCCCAGCTGCAGCTCGCGTATGCCCGCCTGCGCGGCACCGCTCCACCGGGCGCGGCCCAGCCGACCCCCGGCGAGGCCGACGAGCCCACCGAGCAACCGGACGCGGAGCCACCGGGACAGGGCGCTGGCCCGGCCGAGTCCAGCGGCCGCCTGTGGGTCCCGGGGCGCTGAGCGCGGGCGCCGGACGGCCGATAGACTCCCGCCCGCTCTGGCGCCGGCGGCGGCCCCCAAGGGTCGCGGCCGGCGCCTCACCGTGCGGGCCGCCACGCTCGCCGCTCGACCCAGACTTCGGAGGACCCATCGTTGAGTGACTTCCTGACCCATTACGGGGTCATCCTGGCGCTCGCGGCCGCCGGGGCCGCGCTCGTCTACGGCGCCGCCACCTCCCGCTCGGTGCTCGCCCTGTCGCCCGGCAACGAGACGATGCGCAGCATCTCGGCCGCAGTGCAGGAGGGCGCCGGCGCCTACCTGAACCGCCAGTACCGGACGATCGGCCTGGTCGGCCTGGTGCTCGCCGTCGCCCTCGTCTTCGTCCAGAACATCTACGTGGCAGTCGGATTCGCCATCGGGGGGATCTCGTCGGCGGCGGCGGGCTACATCGGCATGAACATGTCGGTGCGCGCCAACGCCCGCGTGGCCGAAGCGGCCAGGGGTGGCGTGCCGCCGGCGCTGGCCGCCGCCTTCCGCAGCGGCGCCGTGACCGGCCTGCTGGTCGTCGGGCTGGCGCTGGTGGGGGTCGCCGGCTACTTCGGGATTCTCACCGGGCTGCTCGGGCGGTCGCCCAAGGACGCGATCGACGCACTGGTCGGACTCGGCTTCGGGGGCTCGCTGATCTCGGTGTTCGCCCGCCTGGGAGGCGGGATCTTCACCAAGGGCGCCGACGTCGGAGCCGACCTGGTCGGCAAGATCGAGGCCGGTATCCCGGAGGACGATCCCCGCAACCCGGCCGTGATCGCGGACAACGTCGGCGACAACGTCGGCGACTGCGCCGGGATGGCGGCGGACCTGTTCGAGACCTACGCGGTCACCGCCGTGGCGGTGATGCTCCTCGGCGTCCTGACCTTCAACAACCAGCCCCAGGTCGCCGTCTATCCGCTGCTCCTGGGCGCGGCTTCGATCCTCGCCTCGATCGTGGGGACGTTCGCGGTTCGCTCGCGTTCGGGGAATGTCGAGCGCGCGCTCTACCAGGGCCTGATCCTGTCCGGGCTGCTGGCCGCCGCGGCCTTCTATCCCATCACGCGGTTCGTGATGAACAGCCTCGACTACAAGACGGTCCAGACGCACCTCAACACGCCCGGCGTGGGCCGCATCTACCTCTGCTCGCTGATCGGTATCGCGGTCACTGCGGCGCTGTTCGCGATCACCGACTACTACACCGCGACACGCTTCTCCCCGGTGCGCAAGACAGCCCGCGCCTCGGAGACCGGGCACGCCACCAACATCATCCAGGGGCTGGCGCAGGGCTTCCAGTCCACGGCCGCGCCGGCGGTCGTGATCGCCGCCGGCATCTACGGCGCCAACCAGCTGGCCGGGATCTACGGGATCGGCGTCGCCGTGATGGCCCAGCTGTCGCTGTGCGGCATGATCGTCGCCCTCGACGCCTTCGGGCCGGTGACCGACAACGCGGGTGGGATCGCCGAGATGGCGGATCTCCCCGAGGAGGTCCGCAACGTCACCGATCCCCTGGACGCGGTCGGCAACACCACCAAGGCGGTCACCAAGGGATATGCGATCGGCTCGGCGGCGCTGGCCGCCCTGGTCCTGTTCGCCGCATTCAAGGCCGAGCTCACCGCCAAGCTGCATCGCCAGGTGCTCACCTTCGCCCTCGACCAGCCGGCGGTGCTGATCGGGCTGCTGGTCGGCGGGCTGATGGTCTACCTGTTCGTCTCCCTGGCGATCGAGGCGGTGGGCCGCGCGGGTGCCGCGGTGGTCCAGGAGGTGCGCCGCCAGTTCCGCGAGAAGCCCGGCATCATGGAGGGGACTGAGCGCCCGGAGTACGCCACCTGCGTCGACCTCGTGACCCGGGCCGCCCAGCGGGAGATGATCCTCCCTTCGCTGATTCCGATCGGGGTCACGGTGGTGGTCGGCCTGATCTCCTACCGGGCACTGGGAGGCCTGCTGATCGGGGTCATCGTGGTGGGGCTGTTCGTGGCGGTCTCGATGACCTCGGGCGGCGGCGCGTGGGACAACGCCAAGAAGTTGATCGAGGACGGTGCCTTCGGGGGCAAGGGGTCGGAGGCCCACGCCGCCGCCGTCACCGGAGACACGGTGGGAGATCCCTACAAGGACACCGCCGGGCCGGCGATCAATCCGATGATCAAGGTGGCGAACATCGTCGCGATCCTGATCATCCCGCTCATCGCCTGAGCCCGCGTGGAGCATCCGCCCGGCGGCGGCCCCCCGGCTGACCGGCGCCGCCCGGGTCCTCCCTAGGATTAGCCCCGACCATGGCCGAGCGACGCCTTCCCGGGCTCCAGCGGGTGCTGGGAACCAACGCGCTGTTCTCGACCGCCTACGGGAACGTCGGCTCGTCCATCTACTACGCGCTGGGGCTGGTGGCGTCGTTTGCGCTCGGGCTGACCCCAGTCGTGTTCGTCATCACCGGGATGTTCTTCTTCTGCACCGCCGCCACGTACGCCGAGGCGACCGCCATGTTCCCCGAGGCCGGTGGCTCCTCGAGCTTCGCGCGGCGGGCGTTCAACGAGTTCTGGTCGTTCTTCGCGGCGTGGGGCCAGATGCTCAACTACATCATCACGGTCGCCATCTCGGCGTTCTTCGTGCCGCATTACCTGGGCGGCCTGTTCTGGGACGCGCTGCGCCACAGTCCCGGCGACATCGTCTTCGGCATCGGCGTGATCGTCCTGCTGTCGGCGATCAACGTGGTGGGCATCCGCGAGTCGGCGGGCCTCAACATCTTCCTGGCGATCACGGATTTCCTCACCCAGCTGCTGCTGGTGATCGTGGGCGTCGTGCTGGTGCTCTCGCCGGACACGCTGGTCGGCAACGTCGCGCTCGGCATCGCCCCCACCTGGAAGGACTTCCTGCTCGCGATCCCGATCGGGATGATCGCCTACACCGGCATCGAGACGATCTCCAACATGGCCGAGGAGGCCCGGGACCCGCCGCGGACCATCCCGGCGGCCATCGGCCGGGTTCGAATCGCCGTGTTCGCGATCTACGCCGCCCTGCCCGCGGTGGCGCTGTCGGCGCTGCCGGTGCGCTGCAGCGACGGCAGCTGCAAGACGCTGCTGGGCCTCAGCGAGGAGCAGGGCGGCTTCGCCGGAGATCCGGTGCTCGGCGTGGTCAAGCACCTGAGGCTCGGAGACCTGCAGCCGGCGGCCGAGATCTATGTCGGGCTGCTGGCCGCGACGATCCTGTTCATCGCCACCAACGCCGGGATCATCGGGGTGTCGCGGCTGGTGTACTCGATGGGGCTGCATCGCCAGCTCCCCGACCGGCTGCGCCAGCTGCACCCCCGGTACCGGACGCCGTCAGTCGGGATCATCGTCTTCGGCGCCGTCGCCTGCCTCACGCTGATCCCCGGCCAGGCCGACTTCCTGGGCAACATCTACGCGTTCGGCGCGATGCTCTCGTTCACGGTCGCCCATGCGGCCGTGATCCGCCTGCGGGTCGCCGATCCGCAGCGCGAACGTCCCTACCGTGGCCCCGGGACCCTGAGGATCGCGGGACGGGAGCTGCCGGTGTTCGCGCTGGTCGGCGGGTTTGGTACCTCGGCCGCGTTCATCACGGTCACGGCGCTGCACCTGGACGTCGCCGCCGCCGGGATCGGATGGCTGCTGGTCGGCGGCCTGGTCTACGTGGTTTACCGCCGGCGCCAGGGCCTCGACCTGACCACCACGGCCAAGGTGGCGCTCCCGGCGCCGGCGGTCGATCACGAGGCCGAGTACCAGTCGATCCTGGTGGTCTTCGACGAGAGGCGCTACGTCCCCGAGGCGGTTGCCACCGCGGTCAAGCTGGCCGCCCCGCGGCGGCGCGGCGTCCACGTCCTGGTCACCATCGGGGTGCCCAACAGCAGCCCGATCGACGCGGCCATGCCGGAGCAGGAGCTGGCCGCCCAGGAGGTCATCGAGCAGGCCAAGCTGCAGGGCGGGCGGCGAGTGTCCGGGCACTGGGAGAAGGTCCGACCGGGCGCCACCGGCCGGCTGATCGTCGAGGAGGCCCGCGAGATGCGGGCCCGGGCGATCGTGGTGCCGCTTCCCCGCCGGGCCAGCGGCGGCCCGCTGTTCCCCAAGTCCCTCGAGACCGTGCTCGCCGAAAGGCCGTGCCGCGTCATCGTCGAGTCGGCGCCGGTCGACGGCGCTGCCCGAACGCCCCGCGCCACCGCCCTGTCCGGCACATAAGCTTCGGCTGGATGCCCACGCCGCGCCGTGTCCACCGGGCCGCCACGCGCGCCCTGTCCCTGATCATGGTGGGCATCGGGTTGCTGCTGGTCGGCTTGACGCTGGCGCGCGGCGGAGGCGCGCTCGCGGTCGGCGTGGTGGTCGGCGTCCTGTTCGTCGCGGCGGGGAGCGCGCGCCTGTACCTCCAAGCCCGCACACCCGATGGCTGATCGTCTCCAGGCCGATCGCCGCAGCCGTCCGCCGTCGGCGCGGCGGCCCACGATCCGGACAGCCGACGCGGCGCTGGTGCGAGGGGTGGGATCGCCGGCCCTGTTCGCGGTCCTCTACACGACGCTGGCGAGCGCCCTGTACTGGTCGCTGGGCGCGATCGCCGCCTACGCGCTCGGCCTGACGCCGCTGGTCTTCCTGGCGGCCGCCCTGTTCTTCGTCGTCACGGTGATGACGTACGTCGAGGGCGCGTCGTTGCACCAGGAGAGAGCCGGGGCGACGGTCTTCGCCCGCTACGCGTTCAACGAGCTGTGGAGCTTCATCGCGGGCTGGGCGATCATGCTCGACTTCGTCATCGTCATCGCGCTCACCACCCTGGCGGCGACCAACTACCTGAGCGCGTTCTGGGGCCGGCTTGCGACCGGTGCGGTCGAGCACCTGGCGGCGGTGGCGGTCATCGTCGCGGTGGCGGCCGCCAACGTGGCGGGGCTGTCGGCCCGGCGCATCCGGCGACTGATCGGGCTCACCGTCGCCGACCTCCTGCTGCAGGTGGTCGTCGTCGTCCTGGGCCTGGTGCTGGTGTTCAATCCCGCCGTCCTCACCGGCTCGATATGGCTGGGCCACGCTCCCAGCTGGGGCGGCATCGTGTTCGCGCTCGCGATCGCCGCCACCGCGGCCTCGAGCGGTCTGGATGCCTCGTCCGGGCTGGCCGGGGAGGTCGCCATCTCGCGGCGCGGCCTGAAGCGGCTGGTGGCGGCGCGTATCGGCACGGTGATGGTTCTCTACGTCGGGGTGGCGCTGGTGGCGCTCAGCGCCCTCCCGGTCGCCAACGGCCAGACCGAGCTCGGCGGCCGATACATGGACGCCCCGCTTCTGGGCGTGGTGGGGGCGCTCGAGCCGGGATCGGCGCTGTCCGTCGCCCTGCGCTATGCCGTGGGGGCGATCGGCGCGCTCACGCTCGTGGCGGGCGCCAACTCGGCGATGCTGGGACTGGCCCGCCTGGGCTACTCGCTGGCCACCAACCGGCAGGTTCCCAGCGCGGTGGGGCGACTCCATCCGAGACGCTCCACGCCATGGGTGCTGATCGTTGCGGCGGCTGCGCTGGCCGCGGCACTGGCGGTGATGGGAGACCTGGACTTCCTGGTGGGCATCTACGCGTTCGGCGGGATGCTCACGTTCACGATCGCCCACGTCTCGGTGTGCGTGCTGCGCTACCGCGAGCCCGATCGCGACCGTCCCTACGTCATGCCGTGGTCGCTGCGGATCCGGGGCGGGTCCCTGCCGGTGCCGGCTCTGGTGGGGACGCTGCTGTCGGCGGCGGGCTTCCTCAGCGTGGTCCTGCTTCATCGGCCGGCCCGGACGGTCGGCCTGCTGTGGATGGCGGTCGGCCTGACGCTGTACCTGGTCTACCGCCTGAGCGAGGGCAAGCCGCTCCTGCGGCGGGTGACGGTTCCCGCCGGCGCGCTGGCGCACGAGCCGGCCGCCGCCGAATACGGGTCGATCCTGGTCCCTCTCCTCGGAACTGCGCTCGACGACGACATCGTCCAGACCGCCGGCCGGCTAGCGGGTGAGGAGCGCGAGGACGAGGGTCGATTCGGCGCGATGATCGAAGCCCTGTGGATCTTCGAGGTGCCGCTGGCGCTGCCGCTCGACGCCTCGCTGCCGGAGGGCCGCCTCAAGGAGGCGCGCCGCGCGCTCGCGCACGCCAAGCAGGTGGGGGAGGAGTACGAGGGCGTCGAGGTGGCCACCGCCACGGTGCGCGCTCGGCGGGCCGGCCAGGCGATCGTCGAGGAGGCCCGCCGCCGCGGCGTCGAGGTGATCGTGCTGGGGGCGGAGGAGCCCTCCCGCATACGCGGCGGCGCCGTGCTGGGGGGCGTCGGGCGTCTGGAGAACTATCTCAGCGACGTGACGCGTTACGTCGTCGAGAAGGCGCCGTGCCGGGTCATCCTCACCGCGCCGCCCAGCGAGGAGGCGCGGCGGACGGACGGCGGCGGCGATCCCGGCCCGTCCGGTGGCTCCGATCGAGCCGCCTGAGCGGGCGCTCGCGGCCCGGCCCAGCGCGGCTGCGGGCGGTTCGATCGCCCGCCGAGGACAGCCAGCGGCCCCGGTAGAGTGCGGCCATGTTCATCCTCATCGTGGGCGCGGGCCGCGTCGGCTCGACGGTCGCGAAGTGGGCGCTGGAGGAGGGCCATGAGGTGTCCGTCCTCGACGAGGACCCGCTCTCGCATGAGCGTCTGGACATCGGGATGAGCGACTCGTGGGAGAACCTCGGGGGCCAGTTCACGGTCGGCACCGCCTTGGAGATCGAGGCCCTCGAGGCGGCGGGGATCGACCGCGCCGACGTGTTCATCGCCTCGACCGACGGGGACAACACCAATCTGGTGGTCTCGCAGATCGCGCAGCGGAGATTCGGCGTGCCCAAGGTGATCGTCCGCGTCCTGGACCCGCTGCGGGCCGAGTGGTACCGCCAGCAGGGCCTGCAGACCGTCTGCCCCACGGCGGTTGCGATCGACATGCTCGAGCAGGCGGTGACCGCCGCGTGAGCGGGGCGCCGCTCGATGCCGGCATCGAGCCGGAGGGCCGCCCGTGTACGTGATCATCGCCGGCGCCGGGAAGGTCGGCTGGAACCTCGCTCGGGAGCTGATCGAGAAGGACCACGAGGTGACCCTGCTCGAGCACAATCGGGCTCGCTACCTGACCGTGGAGGAGGAGCTCGAGCACGTGATCGAGTACGGCGACGCCACCGAGCTGTGGGTCCTCGAGCGCGCCGGGATCCAGCGTGCCGACCTGGTGATCGCGGTGACCGGCGACGACGAGGACAACATCCTCATCTGCCAGGTGGCCAACGAGAAGTACCGCTGCGAGCGGATCGTGGCCCGCGTCAACAACCCCCGCAACCTTCAGCACTTCAAGCTGCTGGGGATACACCCGGCCGTGTCCGCCACCGACCTGATCCTGCGCCTGATCGAGCACGAGGTGCCCCAGTACGGGCTGGTGCACCTGCTCGACCTCGCCGAGGACCGCCTGGAGATCATCGAGCTGCAGGTCTCGGACGCCGCTCCCGCGGCGGGCCGTCGGGTGGGCGAGCTGACGCTGCCGGAGGGCAGCCTGATCATCTCCATCCTGCGGGACGGGGGCGGCTTCGTGCCCAAGCCGGACACCACGATCCGGGGCGGAGACGAGGTGCTGGTGGTGCTGGATCCCGGGCTCGAGGACTCGATCACCTCGCAGTTCACCGCCGACACCACGGCCACGAGTGGCTGACCGACAGGTCGATTACCTGCTGATCGGAGGCGGCCTCGCCTCCGCCAACTGCGCGCGCTGGCTGCGGGAGTCGGGAGCCGACGGGAGCATCCTGCTGGTCGGGCGCGAGCCGGACCCGCCGTACAACCGCCCGCCGTGCTCCAAGGAGTACATGCAGGGGCGCGAGGCGCGCGAGGCGGCGTACTTCCGGCCCGACGAGTGGTGGGAGGAGCAGTCGATCGAGCTGATGACTCGCACGAGCGTCCTGCGGCTCGATGCGCGAGAACGCGAGGCGCGGCTGTCGAACCGGCAGAGCGTCAGCTTCGAGCAGGCGCTGGTGGCGACCGGGGCCAACGTCCGGGTGCTGCACGTCGACGGTGGCGAGCTGGAAGGGCTCCACTACCTGCGGACGCTGCGCAACGTCGACTCGATCCTCGCCGACGCCGAGGATGCCGAGCGCGTGGTCCTGGTGGGAGGCTCCTACATCGGGACCGAGGTCGCCGCCTCGCTGACCCTGCGCGGAAAGCGCTGCTCGATCCTCATGCAGGAGTCGGTCACGCTGGAGGCGGGATTCGGCCGGACGGCGGGAGGGTTCTTCCAGGGCGTGCTCGAGGAGCACGGGATCGAGGTCCACGGCGACGACGCCCTGGCTCGATTCGAGGGCTCGGACGGACGGGTCACCAAGGTCGTCACCGAGCAGGGGCGCGAGCTCGACGCGCAGCTGGTGGTCGTCGGGGCGGGAGTCCATCCCGACGTCACCCTCGCCAGGTCGGCCGGCCTCGAGCTGGGCGAGCGGGGCGGAATCCGCTGCTCGTCCGGGCTGGAGACCTCGGTGCCCGGAATCTACGCCGCGGGCGACGTGTGCGAGTACGACTCCCCGATCCACGACCGTCCGGTGCGCATCGAGCACTGGGATGTGGCCTTCAACCAGGGCAGGACCGCGGCCCTCAACATGCTGGGCGGGGGCCAGCCTCACGATGTCGTCCCCTACTTCTTCTCGGATCTCGCGGACTGGTCCTCGATGGAGTACGTCGGCCCGGCCTACGCGTGGGACGAGGAGATCGTGCGCGGATCCATCGACGAGGGAGAGTTCTCGCTCTGGTACCTCGATCAGGGCCGGGTGGCGGGCGCCCTGTCGGTCGGGCGCTCGGACGACCTCGAGCACGCCCGGCGGCTGATCACCGAGCGCACCGACGTCTCACAGCGCAAGACGCAGCTGGGCGACGTGGACTCGGACCTGGGCGGCCTCTAGCGACGACCGCCCGCGCGGCGGGCCGCCTCGGGCCGGGGCGATTCTGCGTGGGCTGCGAGCCCCGATGTGCGCTGCCAGCCTGGCCGGAAAGCCAGGATCCGCTGGCTATATTGGGGCGACTCTGCGGGGTGGTGTAATCCGGCAACACGCCTGACTCTGGATCAGGAATTTCAGGTTCGAGTCCTGGCCCCGCAGCTCGGTCCAGCGGTATGCGGACCTCCGCGGCGAGCGACCGATACGCGCGATCTCAAGCCTAGGCCGCCTGCTCGGCCCAGTCGCGATAGAGCCGCCAGTAGGCGCCGCGGGCCTCGAGCAGCTCGTCGTGCGTCCCCTGCTCGACCACGCGGCCGTGATCGAGCACCACGATGCGGCCCGCGCGCCGGATGGTCGACAGGCGGTGGGCGATGACGATCGCCGTGCGCCCCGCGAGCAGCCGTCGCAGCGCCGCCTCGATCCGCCCCTCGGTGTGGATGTCGACGTTCGAGGTCGCCTCGTCGAGGATGAGGATTCGCGGATCCGCGATCAGCGCGCGGGCGAAGGCGACCAGCTGGCGCTGTCCGGCTGAGAGCTGCGATCCGCGCTCGCCGACCTCCGCGTCGTACCCGCCCTCCAGCGCCGCCACGAACTCGTCGGCGCCAACCGCCCGCGCTGCCGCGGCGACCTCCTCGTCGCTCGCGTCCGGCTTGCCGAAGGCGATGTTCTCGCGGATCGTGCCGGAGAACAGGAAGCCCTCCTGCGGCACCACGCCGAGCTGTGCGCGCAGCGACGCCGCCCGCACGTCGCGCAGGTCGTGGCCGTCCACCAGCACCCGTCCCCGAGTCGGATCGTAGAAGCGCGCGACGAGCTTGGCCAGCGTCGACTTGCCCGCCCCGGTGGCGCCCACCAGCGCCACCGTCTGACCCGCGGGGACATCGAGCTCCACGTCGCGCAGCGCCCAGACCGCGTCGTCGCCCTCGCCGTAGCGGAACGACACGCCGTCGAACCCGATCCGTCCCTCCAGGCGCCCCAGCTCGAGCGCCCCGCGCCGGTCGACCAGGTCGGGGCTCTCGTCCAGCAGCTCGAAGATCTTGTCGAGCGCCGCCATCCCCGCCTGGTAGGTCGTGTACAGCTGCGACAGCTGCTGGATCGGGTCGAAGAAGTTGTTGAGCGCCGCCACGAACGCCACCAGCACGCCGATCGTCACCTCGCCGGCGATCGCCTGATAGCCGCCGTAGAGCAGGATCCCGACCGTCGCCAGCGCCGACATCAGCTCCACCGACGGGAAGTAGGCGGCATTGAGGTTGACCGTGCGCATGTTCGCGACGCGGTTGTCGTCGTTGAGCTGCGCGAAGCGCTCGCGGTGCCGCGGCTCCTGGCCGAAGGCCCGGACCAGCCGCACCCCCGACAGCGTCTCCTGCAGGTACGACGTGATCCAGGCGATCTTCTCGCGGGTGATGCGGTACGCCTCGGTCGACGCGATCCGGTAGGCCAGCGAGGCGGCCACCAGGACCGGCAGCACCAGGAACGTCACCAGCGCGAGCCTGACGTCGAGCCACACCAGGATCGCCACGGTGCCGATCAGGGTCAGCGAGGACTGGAACAGGGTCACGACCCCGTCGGAGACCAGCTGGTCCAGCGCCTGGACGTCGTTGGTGAGCCTCGACACCAGGACCCCGGCCCGCCGGCGCGAGTGAAACCCGATCGACAGGGTCTGAAGGTGTCCGAACACCCGCACCCGCAGGTCCTGGAGGGCCCGCTGGCCGACCCAGCCGACCAGATACGTCTGCAGCGAGCCGGCGCCCCACAGCAGCAGGGCCGAGAGCAGGAAGGCCGCAACCACCAGGTCGAGCGTCGTGGTGTCGTGGCGGGCGATGCCCTGATCGATGGCCAGCTTGGCCAGCGGCGCCGGAGCGAGCGTCGCCGCGGTGGCCAGGGCCAGCGCCACGAACATCGCGATGACCCGGGACCGGTAGGGACGCAGCAGCTCGATCAGGCCACGGAGCTTCCGCCAGCGACCCCCGCTCTCGCGCACCAGGCGCAGCAGCTCGGCCGGGCGCCTCATAGCCCCGCCGCCTGTGCCTCGAGCGGCTCGCGTGAGAGGAACACCGCCTCGGGCATCCCCTTCTCCACGATCTCGCGATACAGCGGGGAGGCTTCGAGCAGCTCCTCGTGATTGCCTCGGACGGCGATCCGCCCGTGTTCGAGCACCACGATGTCGTCGGCCATCGAGATGGTCGACAGCCGATGGGCGATCACGAACGTCGTCCGCCCCCGCATGACCTCCGCCAGCGCCGCCTTGATCTCCTGCTCGGTGGTGACGTCGACCGAGGAGGTGGCATCGTCCAGGATCAGCACGCGGGGATCGGCGAGCAGCGCCCGGGCGATGGCCAGGCGCTGGCGCTGACCGCCCGACAGCGTCAGCCCGCGCTCGCCGATCAACGTGTCGTAGCCCTCCGGCAGCGCAGTGACGAACTCGTCGGCCTGCGCCCGCCGGGCCGCTCGCTCGACCTCCTCGCGGGTCGCCGCGGGACGGGCGTAGGCGATGTTCTCGTGCACCGAGGCCGAGAACAGGAACGGGTCGTCGCTGACCAGCGCCACCTGCTCACGCAGTGATTCCGGCTGCACCCGCGAGACATCGGCGCCATCGAGCAGCACGGTTCCGCGGGTGGGGTCGTAGAGGCGCGGGATCAGCGATACCAGCGACGTCTTTCCCGACGCGGTGGCGCCGACCAGCGCGACCGTCGAGCCCGGCGCCACCTCGAGGTCGACGTCGCGCAGGGCCGGCTCGGCGGCGCCCTCGTAGACGAGCGTCACCCCCCGCAGCTCCACGCGACCGTCCCCGGGCGGCAGCGGCTCGGCGTCGGCCGGGACCGTGAGGCGCGGCTCGCGATCGAGCACCTGGAAGATGCGGGCGCCCGACGCGGTCGCCCGCTGCGCCATCCCGAGCACCACCCCGAACGTCCGCATGGGGGAGATCAGCATCAGCATGTAGGCGTAGAAGGCGGTGAACTCTCCGAGAGTCAGCGACCCCCCGATGACCTGGCGCCCGCCGAACACCAGGATCGCCGCCAACCCCAGGTTGGGCAGGAAGCCGAGAAACGGGTTGTAGAAGGCCCGCAACCGGGTGGCCTGCATGGACTGGTCGAACACGCGCTTGACGCTGTGACGGAAGCGCCTGAGTTGGTGCTGCTCGCGGGCGAACGCCTTCACCACCCGGATGCCGGAGACGTTCTCCTCGGCGTGCGCGGTCAGCTCGGCGATGCGCTGCTGGACCTCCTGCAGAGCCGGCCGCGCCCGCAGCCCGTAGCGCCAGGCGACCACCACCACGAAGGGCAGCGGGGACAGCGCGATCGCCGCCAGGCCGGGCTGCAGCGCGAGCATGGCGGCGGCGCCCAGCGCGAGCGTGAGCGCGGACTGGAGCAGGAACACCAGCCCGTAGCCGAGGAAGAAGCGCACCGACTGCAGGTCCACCGTGGCGCGCGACATGAGCTGCCCCGTCTGCTGGCGATCGAAGAACCCCAGCTCGAGCGCCTGCAGGTGGCCGTAGAGCCGGTTTCGCAGGTCGTACTCGACCCCCAGCGAGACCCGCCCCGCCACCAGCCGGCGGCTCACGGTGACCACCAGCCGCGCCACGCCCGCGCCCAGGATCGCCAGGGCGATCACCGCCAGCATGTGGCGGTCGCCAAGGCGGATCTCGTCCACCGCCCGGCCGGTGAGCCAGGGAATCGCCACCGTGCCGCCGATCGCCACGGCGGCGAGCAGCAGCGACACGGCGACCCCGAGCCGGTAGGGACGCAGGAAGCCGAGCAGACGCAGGAAGGTACTCACGCTTCAAAAAGTATAGTGGCCGAGGAAGTCAAGGCGGCCATACTCCCGGCTGTGGGCCCCTCGACCTCGCCGTCGTCCCCGCCGTCGGCGGGACTGTGCGACTCCTGCCGCCATCAGCGCCTGGTGCACAACACGCGGGGCTCGACGTTCTCGCTCTGCGAGCGCTCTCGCACGGATCCCGCCTACCCGCGCTATCCGCGCCTGCCGGTTCGCAGCTGCCCCGGATACCAGCGGCGCGATCCCGAGCCCTGATCCGAGCACGGTTTGCCCGCCCGCGTGGCGCTTGCGGTCCGCGGCCCGGACTCGCCGGCGCTGGCTCGCACGCTCCGCGCCGCCGCGGCCGGAGAGGTGGGCGTCAGTCCGCCGAGGCGCGGTGATTGAGGACCAGGTAGGCGCTCAGGTCCTGCCCCTGCGTGAAGGAGTACAGGAACAGGTTGCCGCGGGTCAGGTGCTTGACCATCCCCGCCTCGGGCGCGTCCTCCACCGAGTTGACGGTCGGCGGAGGTGGCGGCAAGGTCGAGGTCAGCGGGCGGTCGAGCACCGGCTCGAGCTGGCTCTTGCGGAAGAAGAGCGCATTCTGTGGCTTCTCGCCCGGCGCCGGCGGCAGCAGGGCCACGACGTTGTCGACGCCGCCGAGGTAACGGAAGGTGTACAGCGCCAGCTCCAGTCCCTCGCGGCGCAGGAGCAGGAACCGCTGGACCGACGGCGTCCCCTTGGCGATCGCACAGCGCTCGCCCAGCCCGCACAGCTGGTAGAGGATCGTCTTGCCGCTCACCACCGACGTCCGCTGTCCGCCCTGGCCGCCCACGACCGCGATCTTCGCCGGCAGTAGGTCCCCCACGCGCGGGGGTCCGGCGGTGACCAGCACCAGCTGATCGCCGGTGGGCAGGCGGTAGGCGGGAGCCACGTGCCGGGCGATCTGGTTGGCTCCGGCGGTGCCGGTCTCCGTGGGCATCCATCGGGACCACGCCGGTCCCGGCTGGAAGCTCGGCGCGAACAGGGCCACCGCCGCGGCCACCACGGCTCCGACCGCCAACCCCACCAGGCCTCCGGTCAGCGCGCGGAAGCGGGGGGCGTACACCGAGGGCGGGCCGCCGGCCAGTGGCCGGTCCAGCTCCCCCTGCACTTCTTCGGGCCGTACGTCGGGAAGCGTCTCGCGCTGGCGAGCAGCCTCCTCCGGGTCGCCGGCCTGCCGCCGCGCGTCCGGCAGCGGGCTCGGATCGGACCTCGAAGCTGAGTCCTCCTGTGAGCTCGAATCCGGGCGGTTCACATCCTCGGCCATGACTCGCGCACCATCAGATCGATGTTGGGCCGCCGAGGGGCGACCTCCTCCAGCAGCTCGAGCACGTCGTCGCCGTGCAGCTCCCGCCTCTCGACGAGCACGTCGGCCATCCGATCCAGCGCGTCCCGGTTGTGGCGCATCGCGTTGTAGGCGGTGACATAGGCCTGGCCCAGGATCTGGGCCGCCAGCGCGCGCTTGGACCTGTCGTCGAGGACGCCCACCAGCGCCTGGGCATAGGGGCTGCCGGCGCCCGGATCCGAGCGGTGGATGAGCTGGTTGCCGATCCGCTCGAAGCGCTGCATGATCTTCTCGCGGGCCTCGTCCTCTTCCTCCTCGCTGCGGAAGCGCCCGCTGAGGTCCACGTACTCGGGCGCCATCCCGGCGACGCCGACCATCGCCATCGCCCGGAACGAGGCGCCCTGGAGGTCGCCGCCCACGCCGCGGCCGTTCTCGCCGTAGATCACATGCTCGGTGGCCATGGCCGAGAGGACCATCACCAGCAGCCCCATCTCCTCGCTGCGCCAGCTGCTGAAGCGCTCCTCCTTCTCGGCGCTCTGGAAGTGGCCCAGCGCCTCGCCCCGCTTGCGGATGGTCAGGCGCGTGGCCTCGATGTTGTCCTGGAACAGGTAGGACCCCACGGCGTGCCCGGCCTCGTGCAGCGCGACCGCGCGGGTCTCCTCGGGGACGTACTCGACGCCCTGGGCGGTCCCGGTCTCCACGGTGGTCATCGCCTCGACGATGTCGGCCCGGTTGAACTGCATCCGCCCCTCGGAATGGGCGTAGGTGAGCGCCATCGAGCAGACCTGCTCGATCATGGCCGGCGAGTACCCGCTGGTCATCCGCGCCAGCTCGTCGCGACGACGGTCGGTGTTGAGCTCGGGCTCGTGCGCCACCTTGTTGATGTACAGGTCGAAGATGTCCTTGCGGTCATCCTTGGTCGGGGTGCGGAACCAGATGTGACGGCCCATTCGGCCGGGGCGGATCAGGGCCGGATCGAGCGCGTCGATCGGCACGTTGGTGGCGCCGATGAAGTAGATCTGCTCCGGCCGGGGCTCCACCGGCGCCAAGCGCAGGCTCAGCTTGCCCACGCGGCGCGGGATCACGTAGGTGGCGTCGAGGAGGGTGTTCACGCGCTTGGTGAAGAACCGCTTCAGGAACGGCGGGTTGTCAACGCCGTCCATCTGCACCAGCAGCTGGTTGAGCGCCATCCCGCCGCCGGCGCCCATGCCCCCCGGGAACATGAACTCGGCCAGGCGCGCACCCAACTTGGCGGCGGCCGGAGGGTCGAGTCGGGCCGACGGCCTCGCCCGGCTGGCGAACAGCCGCTCGCGCCAGGCCCGCGACTCGATGACCACGTCGCCGCTCGCGGTTATCGCTCCCCACGGCCCGTAGAAATTGACGTCGTCGAGCGACGGACGGGGATCGAAGCCGACGCCGGGATTGAGGGCCCGGCGCCGCATGCCCACCGCATCGATCTCGTCGATGAAGATGATGCACTGACCGCCCCACTTGCGGGCCAGGCGCCGCGCCCGGGCCACGAGCAGCAGCACGACCAGGACATCGATGCCGATGAACGTCTGGGCGAACCCCGAGCCGGGCATCAGCATGATCGGCGAGTTGAACGACGTCGCGATCGCCTTCGAGAGCATCGTCTTGCCGGTCCCCGGCGCGCCCAGGAACAGGAGCCCGCGCTCGGGCTTTCCGCCCGCCTTCCTGAACTCCTCGCCCGACTGCCACAGCGAGATGACGCGCGTCACCTCGTCCTTGGGCTCCGCCTGACCCCGCACGTCCGCGAGCCGGACCCCCCAGTCGGCGTCCCCGGGCTCGAACGCCTTCATCTGCATGATGCCCATGATCGCCAGCGGCCCGAACAGGATCAGGGCGTTGAACAGGAAGAACAGCGGGAACAGGAGCAGCAGCGGCAGGATCTGCGGCAGCAGCAGAAGGGCCAGCTTGCCGATCAGGGGCAGCGACCCGAACAGCGTGGTCTGCTGGCCGGCGATGCGCAGGACCACGTACGCGATCACCACCAGGCCGAAGAAGGTCAGCAGGTACCAGGTCAGGTGGCGAAACCGGGTTTGCCAGTACCAGGTCCGGCGCCTGGACACGACGTCCGCCTCCAGCAGCTCGGGGGAGGCCCCGTAGAGGTTCGGGTGCGGAATCAGCTTGTGGGCGAGCACGTCCACCAGCCCGCGGAACGCCACGACCGCGATGAAGGTGACCAGCAGCGAGAGGGGCACGCTCCATCCGTTGGTGCGGTGGAGCACCAGGAAGAAGGCGGGCGCGGTGAAGATCGCGACGACGGTGGCGGCGCGCGTCAGCTTGCGCCACTCGTGGGCCAGCGACGACGCCTGCTGGCTCATCGTCGGGCGGATGGCGGGGCTCTCCTCGGCGTAGGACATGGGCCCGCTTGAGGGTACTAGCCTAGCCGCGCCGGCTCGCCGTCGGGGCGGGCGATTGCGCGACCGCCAGATAGGCTCCGCGCGGCGCCGGCCTCAGGCCGGGCGGGCTCGCTCGGGGGACCGGGGGTCGGTCGCCTTCACCGGCAAAAACCGCGTCCCGATGGTGACCAGCAGATGGGCCACCCCGAGGGCGATGAAGAACGCCGTCGGGTTGGTCTCGTGGGAGAACCCGAAGATGAACGGACAGGCGACCAGGACGCCGGCCAGGATGTAGTCGAGCAGCACGTGCACCGCGACGGGGACCTGGTCGACGATGCTGGTCGGCCCCGAGCTGCTGGCGACGACGACCAGGAGGACCACGCCGGTCACGATCGACACGCCGGTGGCCGCGCCGGCGCGGAAGTGGAGCACGAACGGGGCGACGATCAGGACCACCACCACCGCGTACTCGAAGATCCCGTGCAACCACGCGGGAATCGGTCCCTGGCGGATCACGCGGCGATCATACCCGCGCGCTCAGGCTCCCGGACGGCGCCGTGGCGGGTCTATTGAGCGCCTGACGGCGGCGGCAGCAGCAGCCTGGCGCGGGTCCAGTCGGCGATCTGGCAACCGTCGGCGCGGCCGAAGCGCCGCCGTATTGAGTCGGTCCCGATCGTCCCCCGGATGAGCGCGCGGTCCGGGCCGCCGTAGATCTGGGAGCAGAGCCGACCCCGGGCCGGCGCCGAGGCCAGGAAGAGGCGCATCACCCTGGCGCGGCGACAGAGGAGCGCCGTCGAGCGATGCACAAGGAAGCCGGTGGCGCGCGCCAGGCCGGAGCGACAGGTCAGGGTGGCACCCGCATGCACCGAGCTTCCGGCGGTATAAGTGATCGACAGCGCCACCGAGGGAGGCGGCGCCGTCGTCACCGAGGCCGGGACGCATGGGCCGGTCAGCGCCAGCCACAGCCCCATCGCGCAGGCGCCGGTCAGCGGTCGGCGGTGCAGCATCACCCGATTATCCGACCGCGGGCCCGGCGGTCAACGCGGGTTCCGTCGCGGTGGCGCGAGCGCAACTCTGGGCGGCGCACCGCGTTGTGGCGCAGAGCAATCGCCAGACGTCCCGAGGAGACCCATGCGACGCACGATCGCCCTGATGATGCTGGCTGGCGCCCTCGGCGTGACCGGGAGCGCCGCGGCCGCCCCGCCCAAGCCACAGGACCAGAACCGCAAGATCACCATCAATGCCAGCCCGTTCGTCCTGAACTTCGCCTCGCCGCTCATTCTCACCGGCGAGCTCAAGGGACCCGCCAAGGCCAAGCAGACGGTCACGCTCCAGCGCGACCGCTATCCCTACGGCGACCGCTTCGAGAACGTCAGCTCGACCCATACCGACAACGACGGGGTGTACCGCTTCAATCGAGTCGCGGATGTGGACGCCAACTACCGGGTGCGCAGCGGGGCGGAGCACGCCGAGGTGGCGGTCAGGGTCCATTCCGTGGTCGGCCTGTGGACGACCACCGTGACCCCGCGCCGCGGCCAGCTGGTGCGCTTTTCGGGTACCGTCGCGCCCGCCCACAACGGACGCCTCGTGCGCCTGCAGCGGCGCAACGGGGCTGGCGCCTTCCTGACGATCAGGACCATGCCGCTGGTTCCGACCACCGGCAACCGCTCCTTCTACACCGGCCTCGCGCGCGTGTTCTTCAGCGGCACCTACCGCGTGGTCATCTACTACGACGGCGAACACCTGACCAGCTACAGCCCCGACCGGCGGCTGGTGGCCCACCGCTGAGAGCCCCGCTGGACCGCCCCGGTCAGCCGAGACGCAGAGCAGCGGGGGCGAGCGCCAGGGTGGCCAGGCCGACCGTCTCGGCGGCCAGCCCCGCGGCGCCGACGACGTCCCCGGTGAGGGCTCCGTAGCGGGCGCGCCACGCCCGCTCGGCGCCCAGCGCGGTTATCGCGGCCGCCAGCGCGGCGCCCGCGCCCAGCGCGCCCACCGCGCTCCCGCCCGCCGCGGTCCCCGCCAGCGCGGCCAGTGCGGCCGCCGACCCGACCGCGGCCACCGCCACGGGCCCCGTGGCGGCACGGTTCAGCGAGCGGGCCAGCGACGACTCGCGCGGACGTCGCCCGGCGGCCAGCGCCACCACCATCGCCGCCCTGCCGCACACCGGCGCCCCGACGAGCGCCGGCCACAGTCCCGCGCCCACGACAACCGAGATCCAGGCGAACCGCAGCAGCAGCGCGACCGCCGCGGCGGCGGCGCCGGCGGCGCCCACCTGCGGTTCGCGCATGATCCGCAGCGCCTCGCCGGGCGGACGTCGGCTGGCGATCGCGTCGGCCACGTCGGCGACCGCGTCCACGTGGAGAGCGCCCGTGGAGACCAGATCGACCGCCAGCACCAGCGCCGCCGCCGCCGGGGGACTCCACACGCTCGCTCCGCCCCAGGCCGCCAGCGCCCACAGCGCGCCCAGGGTCAGCCCCGCCAGCGGGAAGCAGAGCAGCGCTCTGCGGTCCGGCGCCACGTGCCGGCGGGACACCGGCAGGACGGTCAGGAAGGAGAGGGCGGTCCTCACGCCTGGATGCCGGCCTCCTCGAAGGTCGCCATCCCGGCGAGGGCGGCGGCCGCCGCCCGGACCAGCGGCACCGCCAGCAGCCCGCCTGTCGCCTCGCCGAGCCGCATCTCGAGGTCGAGGAGCGGGTCGAGCCGCAGGTGCGCCAGGCCGACCGAGGCGCCGGGCTCGGTCGAGCGATGGCCGGCGATCAGGTAGCCGCCGACCGCCGGACGCAGCGCGCAGGCGACCAGCGCGGCGGCCACCGTGGACACGCCGTCGAGCACCACCGCCACGCGCTCGCGCGCGCCGCCCAGGATCAAGCCGGCGAGCGCCGCGTGCTCGAGCCCGCCCACCGCAGCCAGCGCGCCGAGCGCGTCGGCCGGGCCCGGCCGGTGGCGCTCGAGCGCCCGGCGCACGATCTGCGTCTTGCGCGCCACGGTCCCGTCGTCGGACCCGGCCCCCGGGCCGGTGGCCAGCTCGGGTGCGGCTCCGGTGAAGGCTGCGACCAGGCAGGCGGCGGGCGTGGTGTTGCCGATTCCCATGTCGCCGGTGACCAGCAGGTCCACGCCCGCTCCCGTCAGTTCCTCCGCGATGCCGGCGCCGGCCAGCACTGCCCGGGCCGCCGCCTCACGCTCCATCGCGGCGGTGCGCGACAGGTCGGCGGTCCCACGCTGCACCTTGGCCGCCCGCAGCCTGGGATGGCGCGGCAGGTCGGCCGCCACTCCAACGTCGAGCACGCTGACCTGGGCCCCGGCGCAGGCGGCCAGGGCATTGACCGCGGCGCGTCCGGAGCAGAATTCCGTGACCATCACCGCGGTCACCTCCGCCGGCCAGGCCGAAACGCCCTGGGCGAGCACGCCGTGGTCGCCCGCCGCCACCACCGCGGCCGGGCACTGGCAGACCGGCGGAGGGCAGGCGCCGGCGATGGCGGCGAGACGCACGCCGAGCTCCTCCAGCCGGCCGAGGCTGCCAGGCGGCTTGACCAGGCGCTGGTGACGCGCGTGGGCGGCCGCGCCGGAGCCGTCGTCGGGCGGCTCGACCTCACAGGCCAGCTCGAGGACCGCGCTCTCCAGGCTCACGCCGTTCGCACCCCCGGGGCCTCGCGGCGCTCGGCCACCGCCCCCGCCAGCACGGCCGCGTGCACCGCCCGGGCCAGGCTCGCGCCCACCCCGGTGACCGGCCCCGCGAACTTCGCCCGCCCGCCCGGGGGACAGGCGACGCAGACGCTGTCGGTAGCCGTGCCGGTCGCCCATCCGCCGCCGTTGGCGGCCGCCACGCGTGCGTCGGCCAGCGCCTGGGCCTTGGCCTCCACCGCGGTCTGCAGGGCGCCGGCGAGGCCGGCGTCGGTCAGTGGCTCGCGCACCACGACGAGCAGGTTGATCGTCCCGGCGCGGGGCAGCGCCCGCGGGCGGGTTCCCGCCGCGGCCAGAGCGTGGCGGGCTCCCACGGTGGCGAGCGCGCGCGCCTCGCCCTGATCGCCGCGGGTGTAGGTGGAGACGTCGACCGCGGTGAGCATTCCCACCACCGGCCCCTTCAGCCCGACGGACTCGCCTTCGAGGTGCGCGCGGGGGTCGTGCCGGTCGTAGTCGGCGGGGACGCCGAGGTTGATCCAGGTGCGCATCCAGCCCAGGCCACCGCCGAGGACCGCCGACGACAGGCACCGGTGGGCGCCCTCGAGCTCCGCCACCAGCATCGCTCCCCGCAGCCGCACCCTCATCCCAGGGCCCCCGCCAGCGCTCCGACCAGCCGGCGGTTGGCGGTGCCGTCCCGGACGGTGATTCGTAGGTGGTCGGGGCCCAGCCCCGGGAAGCTGTGCGCCGGGCGCACCGCGACCCCGCGGTCGAGCAGGCGGGCGTGGACGCGCCCGCCGTCCGGGACCTGCGCCAGCAGGAAGTTGGCGGCCGACGGCCAGGTGCGGACGCCCGGCAGGCGCGCCAGGTCGCCGCGAAGCCGCTCACGCGCCCGTCCGACCCGCTGCGCGACCTCGCCCGCGGCACCGACCTGGGCGGCGCATGCGCGAACCGCCGCTAGAGCCAGGGCGTTGGCGTTCCACGCCGGCCTCAGTGCTCGCAGCGCGCTCGCGATCCGCGCCGGCGCCAGCATGTACCCCGCGCGGACGCCGGCCAGGGACCACAGCTTGGTCAGGCTGCGCACGACCACCAGCCCGGGCAGGTCGTCGCGGTCGGCCAGGCTCTCGGGCTCGCCGGGGACGAAGTCCATGAATGACTCGTCGACCACGAGGACGCGCCCCGGCGCGGCCAGGGCGGCCACCTCGCGGGCCGGATCCAACGTCCCCGTCGGGTTGTTGGGGTTACCGGTGACCACCAGGTCGGCTCCCGCGGCGACCGCGGCGGGATCCAGGCCGAAGTCCGGCCGGCGGCGAAACGCGCGCTCGACCGGCCGGCGGTGCGCCCGCAGCGCAGCCTCCGGTTCGGTGAACGAAGGGTGGACGCATACGGCGTGGCGCGGCCGCAGCGCGGTGGCCAGCAGCCAGAACGCCTCGGAGCCGCCGTTGGTGATCACCACCTCGTCGGGGTGGCGGCCGTGACGGCTGGCCGCCGCCGCGACCGCCTGGCTCTCGTCCGGATAGGCGCCGGCGCCGTCGAGGGCGCCCCTCAACGCGTCGTCCAGCCAACCGGGGCGGTTCTCGCGTCGCACGTTGACCGCGAAGTCCTCGGCGCCGGCGGGGACCATCGAGTCGCCGTGCAGGCGCAGCTGCGCCGACTCGAGCCCTCCCGCCGGGCGCGGCAGCTCGATCGTCCTGCCCGCCACGACCAGGATCACCTCGGCGGCCGCGGCCGACAGCACCTGGGCGGCCTCGCCGGCCAGATCCAGGTAGCGGCGGGTGGCGGCGCCGCCCGCCACCGGCCCCAGCCCCGACTCCTCGGCCACCACCACGGTCAGCGCGGCACGCCCGCGCGCCGCGTCGGCGAGCTCGTGGACCCGCTGGAGCACCGCGGCGCGCACGCGTGCGCCGTCGTCGCCCAGGGGGGCGACCGGCTCGTCGGTGAGCAGCCTCGACCGCTCCATCAGGGTGGTCAGCCACCCGCCCAGGGAATCGACCACCGCCGGGTCGCCGTCGGCGGCGATCACGGCGGCGGCGGGATCGGTGGTCTCGACCGTGCGCCAGCCCTCCGGCCTGCGGGCCCGGTGGGCGGCGATACGCTCGGCCATCTCCGGGTCGCGGGCGCCCCCGGTCGCCACGTAGGTGACCCGCTCGCCGGCGTCCCCGGCCAGCCGCTCGGCCAGCTCGCTCTTCCCGGAGCGGGTTCCTCCGACGACCAGGACCAGCGGCATCAGTGGGCGTGCGCGTGGTGGTGGTGCCCGTTCTCGTCCGGGTGGTAATGGGGGGTGGCGGTCGCGCCGACCCGGTCCTCGAACCCCGGCAGCGCCACCCGGTGGACGCACACGTCGCAGTTCATGCGGATGTCGCCCTCGATCGCCTCGCGGTAGCGCTCGAGCACCAACCCGGCGATCGCCTGGTCGGGGCCGAAGTAGCCGCTCACCCGGACCTCCAGCCCGGTGCGCGCGGCGTAGTCCGCGGCCTGCGCCCGGATGCGCCGCTCCAGCACGCCCGTGAACAGGAAGTAGGGGACGACCACCACGCGTTCGGCGCCCAGCCGGCGGCAGCGCTCGAGGCCCTCGGCGACCGACGGCGGCGCCAGGCTCACGAACGCCGCCTCGACGAGGGGGTGCGGACGTCCCTCGAAGTGCAGCCGGGCGATCTTGAACAGCTCGGAGTTGGCGTCGGGGTCCGACGAGCCGCGGCCCACCAGGAGCACCGCGGTCCGGTCGAGCTCCTGCGGCGCGACCGCGTCGGCGATCCGCCGGTCGACCAGCTCGAGCAGCTCGGGTCGGATGCCCAGCTCGCGGCCGTAGCGGAACCGCACCCCCGGGTGCGCGAGTCGTTCCCGGACCAGCGTGGCCGGGATGTCGTTCTTGGCGTGACCGGCGGCCAGCAGCATGAGCGGGATCGCCACCACGTCGGTGAAGCCGTCGGCCACCAGCTCGGCGACCGCCTCTGACACCGGCGGCGCGGACAGCTCGATGAAGCCCGCGGCCACCCGCAGCTCGGGGGCCAGCGCCACCACCCGCTCGGCCAGCGAGTGGAATTCGGCGGCGCCGTCCGCCGCACGCGTGCCGTGTCCCACGATCAGCAGGCCGGGGCTATCGGTCATGGATCTCCTCGCTTTCCTGGTAGAGCAGGGCGTTCAGCGCGGCGGCGGCCACCGCCGAGCCGCCCTTGGCGCCGCGATTGGTGAGGCAGGGCAGGCCGCTGGCCGCGAGCGACGCCTTGGACTCGGCCGCCCCGGCGAAGCCGACGGGCAGCCCGACCACCAGCGCCGGGTCGGGCGAGACCCGCAGGAGCTCCAGCAGCGCGGTCGGCGCGTTGCCCACCACCCAGACCGCTCCCGGCCCCACCTCGCGGGCGGCGAGGCGGAAGCCGGCCGCCGAGCGGGTGATCCCCTCGACCGCGGAGCGGATGCGGGCGCGGGGGTCGCCGATCAGGCAGCGGGCGGTCCGGCTGGTCACCCCGGAGGCGACCATCCGGGCGTCGGCCACCAGCGGCGCCCCGGCGGCGAGGGCGTCGCGGCCGCCCTCGAGCGCCGCCTCGTCGAGGATCAGCGTCTCGGCGTAGTCGAGGTCGGCGCTGGCGTGGATGATCCGCTCGGTGACCGCGCGCGACAGCGGCGCCAGGTGCGAGAGGTCGATCAGGGAGCGCAGGATGCGATAGCTCTCGCGCTCGATCGGGTGGGCCCCGGTCCTCATGCGCTCACCTCGGCGACCGCGACGGCCACGAACGCGTCCGCCGGGCAGACCTCGGCGCACTCGCCGCATCCGGTGCAGCGGTCGGTCAGCGTGAGCAGGGGCGACTCGCCACCCGGCGGTGCCGGGCGCAGCGCGCGCTCGGGGCAGGTGCGCAGGCAGGCGCCGCAGCCGGCGCAGGCCGCGGTGGCGAAGAACAGCGTCACGGCGTCGCCTCGACCGGCGCGTGGTATCCGCGGGGCGTGACCATCCGGCCGTCGACCAGGCGGGTCTGGGAGCTGCCGACGATCACCGTGGTGGTCATCGACACCTCCCCGGGGTCGAGGTCGTCGAGGGTGGTGAGGGTCACGCGCTGGTCGGGGCGGTGCGCGTCGCTGACCACCGCCACCGGGGTGGTCCCCGGCCGGCGCTCGCGCAGGACGTCGCGAGCCTCCTCGAGCTGCCAGTCGCGCTCGTGGCTGCGCGGGTTGTAGAAGCTGATCACGAAGTCGCTCTGCGCCGCAGCCTCGACGCGCTCGCGGATCGTTTCCCATGGGGTCAGCAGGTCGGACAGCGAGATCGCGCAATGGTCGTGCCCCAGCGGCGACCCGGCCAGCGCGGCGGCGGCCTGCGCGGCCGTGATCCCCGGCACCACCTCGACGTCCACCCGCTCGATGGCGGGCTGTTCGAGCGCGGGCGACGCCATCGCGTACACGCCCGGGTCGCCGCTGGACACCAGCGCCACCGAGCCGCCGGCGGCCGCCTCCGCCACCGCGCGGCGGCAGCGCTCGACCTCGTCCCCCAGCCGGTAGGGCTCGACGTCGGTGCCCGGCCGCAGGAGATGGCGGATCGAGTCGACGTAGCGCCTCAGGCCCACCACGAGCTGCGCCCGGGCCAGCGCCCGGCGGGCGAGCCCGGGCAGCAGGGCGTCGTCGCCCGGCCCCAGTCCGACCACCGCCAGGCGCCCGCGAACCGCCCGGCGGGCGACCGCCACCGTCGCCATCGCGGAGCGGCGCTTGGCCACCACCAGCTTCGCGCCGGCCCCGGCCTCGCGCAGCGCGGCGGCCTCGGCGACGCTGGGCGTGCCGATCGCGCGGCGGACCACCTCGGACGGGTTGGGGACCACGGTCGCGGCCAGGGCGGGGGCCGGGTGAAGGCGCAGCGGCCGCCCGAGTGCCCTGGCGGCGGCGAGCAGCCCGGGCTCGCCGGCCTTGGCGTCGACCGACGCCAGCGCGTTCACGCTGGCCGGCGACAGCCCGGCGTCGGCCAGGGCAGCCCCGACGAGATCGACGATCTCGTCGGCGCTGGCGCCGCGGCTGGCGCCCACCCCGACCGTCAGCGACGGGGGCCGGTAGATCGCGGCGGGGTGGGGCGGGTCGACAACCCGGTCGTCGATGACGATCGCCGGGCCGCTGCGCGCGGCGCCGTCGGCGACCACGTTGGGAGGGAGCGGGCCGAGCGGTCGCCGCCGATCGCTCACCAGCGCCACCCGCTCACCGCCGATCAGGGCCGCCCCGACGGCGGCCAGGTCGCTGCCCGCGTCGATGGCGAAGCCGTTCTCCTCGGCCAGCGCGTCGAGCGCCGGCAGGCCGGTCGCGTCGCTGGCGGTCGTGATCACCGGCGCCGCGCCCAGCGCCCCGGCCACCCGCTCTGCGAGCCGGTTGGCTCCGCCGGCATGCCCGCCGACGAGGGCCACGGCAAAGCGGGCCGCGTCGTCCACGCAGACCACGCCCGGGTCGGTGCGCTTGCCCGCCAGGAGGGGGGCTAGCAGGCGCACGGCGATGCCGGTGGCGAGGAAGAGCACCATGCCCGAGGCTCGGCGGAACGCCTCGGGCAGCGCTTCGCTGGGCCTGCCGGCGAGAAGCTCGGCATCGGGCAGGGCGGCGGCCAGGTGACGTGCGTGGGCTCGGCCGGCGGGGGTGGCGGCGATGAGCGCGATCACCCGCGATCTCCCCAGGCGACGAACACCGGATTGGCGGCCTCCAGGCGGTGCCCGGCGCCCAGCGGGCGCAGGCGGGAGGCCTGGAGCATCACGGCCTCGACCTCGAGGCCGCCGGCCCGCAGGCGCTCGGTCGCCATCGCCACCCGCTCGACGGTGGCCAGCGCCACGACCACCGCGCGCCGGGCGCGCGCGGCGGCGCCCTCGAGGACCGCGGCCAACTGGCGCCCGCCGCCGCCCACGAACACCGCGTCCGGGTCGGGCAGGGGCTCCAGCGTCGCTGGAGCCTCGCCCTCGACCACCTGCACGTCCACGCCGTGAGCCGCGGCGTTGGCGCGGATCCGGTCGCAGGCGGCGGGATCGCGGTCCACGGCGATCGCTGCCGCCCCGAGTCGCGCGCACTCGACGGCGACCGAGCCGCTCCCGGCGCCGACGTCCCACACCAGGTCCCCCGCTCCGGGGCCGAGTCGGGCGAGCGCCAGCGCGCGGACCTCGGCCTTGGTGATCATCCCGTCCCGGTGCTCGAAGCGCTCCTCCGGAAGCGCCCAGCCGGCCGGCGTGCGCGGCGGCCAGCCCGGCTGCTTGGGCCCGACCGCCCGGGCCGGATCGATGACCAGAGCCACGTTGGGATCGGCGAACCGCATGCGGGCGATCTGCGCCGGAACGCCTCGCGTCACGCGCTCCGCCGGCTCGCCCAGGCGCTCGGCGACCAGCATGCGCCGGAAGGGGCCTCCACACAGCGCCCGGGCCAGGTCGGCAGGCGTGAAGCCCGGCTCGGTGAGCACCGCCACCTTGGGATGGGCGCGGGCGGCGGCCACCGCGGCGCGCGGCATCCGTCCATGGGCGCTGACCACCAGGGCGTCGTCCCACGGCAGGCCGGCGCGGGCGAAGGCCAGCGCCACCGACGAGGGGGCGGGCAGGACCTCCAGGCGCTCGCCACCGAAGCGACGCGCCAGGCGCCGCACGATGCCGAAGAACCCGGGATCGCCGGACGCGAGCACCGCCACCGGGCCGCGGGCATGCGCCATCTCGGCCAGCGCCGGCTCCAGATCGCCGGCCAGGCGAACCCGGGGCACGCCGGGCGGCGCGTGGGCGGCGAGCTGCCGCTCGCCGCCGGCCACCAGGGCCGCGGTGGCCAGGCGCTGCGCGCCGCCGGGCGCCAGCGCACCGCCGGCGACGCCGATCACCGCGATGGTGGCCGCCGGCGCGCTCTCCTCGGCGCGGGTTCGCCGCCGGCGGGCGGCCAGCGCTCGGGCGGTCACCCGGTCACCTCGCCGGCCAGCAGCTGCCGGGCGGCCGGGCTCGCCCCGGTGACCGAAAGGTCCTCGAAGTCCACCATCACCGCGTGCACGTCCAGGCGCCCGTCGACGAAGCGCGAGAGGTTGGTGGCGGCGCGCGCGCACAGCAGGTCCCCGGCGGCGTCGAGGCCGGCCTCGCGCCACAGCTCGTAGGCGTGACGGGCGGTGTTGGCCGCCGCGACCGCCGCCGACAACGCCGGGTCCCCGCCCGCGGTCGCGGTGAGCTCGGCCAGCATCCCCGGGTCCACCTTCGACCGGGTCCAGTGCGTCATCATGATCCCGGCCGCGAGCTTGGAGAGCTTGCCGGCCATCCCCACGAAGAAGCAGCGCTCGAGCCCCAGCGCCGCCCCGCGCCGCAGCGCGTAGCCGGTGAAATCGCCGACCTCGATGAAGCAGACGTCGTCGAGGCCGGGCAGGAGCGCCATCGCGGCGCGCTCGGTGCGCCCGCCGGTGGTGAGCACGAACTCACCCATGCCCTGGGCGTGCATCACGTCGATCGCCTGGCCGACGCTGGCCCTCCACGCCGCGGTGGAGAACGGCCGCACGATCCCCGTGGTCCCCAGGATCGAGATCCCGCCCACGATCCCCAGGCGGGGGTTGGTGGTGCGCCGCGCCATCCTCTCGCCCCCCGGGACGCTGATCGCGACCCGGGCCCCCCGGCGCTCGAGGTCGAGCGCCTCGCCGACGGCGGCGACGATCTGGCGGCGCGGCCCCGGGTTGATGGCGGGGGCGCCGATCTCCAGTCCGAGGCCCGGGCGGGTGACCACTCCGACGCCATCGCCGCTGGCCAGCTCGATCCCGGGCTCGGCGCGGCGGCGGACCGCGGCCGTCAGGTGGGCGCCGTGGGTGACGTCGGGGTCGTCGCCGGCGTCCTTGACCACCACGGCGGTCGCCTCCGCACCCCGCAGCTCGCAGCGCTCCACCTCGAATTCGTGGCGGGCGCCGGGACGCAGCAGCGGGACCTCGATCCGGGCCGGCGGGGTGCCGGTCGCCAGCGCGACGGATGCCGCCTTGGCGGCGGCCGCGGCGCAGGTGCCCGTCGTCCACCCGCGGCGCAGGGTGGTCGCCGCCCGCCGGGCGCTGGCCGGAAGATTGGGCTCGAGCAGCTCAGGCCGGACCACTCGCCGCCTCCTCGGTCCTGCGATAGCGCTTGCCGGCGCCGAGCCTCCGGAAGCGGTGCCCGTAGCCGGGGTGGTAGAGGTGCGACCTGGTCTGCGCGTCGTCGAGCCCGGGCCCCACCAGGATCAGGGCCTGGCGATTGATCCTCGCGGCGCGCACCCGGTCGCCGAGCTGGTCGAGGCGGCAGCGCAGCACCGCCTCGTCGGGCCAGCTGGCGCGGTAGACGACCGCGCACGCGGTGTCGGGCGGGTAACCGCCCTCGAGCAGCTCGCGCTGTAGGTCGTGCGGCCGCGCGGCGGACAGGAACAGTGCCATCGTGGTCCGATGCCGGGCGAGTGCCGGCACCTGCTCACCCGCCGGCATCGGGGTGCGCCCGCCGCGGCGGGTGAGGATCAGCGACTGAGAGCGCTCGGGCACGGTGAGCTCGCGTCCCAGCGTGGCCGCGGCGGCGGCCAGCGAGCTGACGCCCGGCACGATCTCGTAGGACAGCCCCCGCGCCAGGCAGAAGCGGATCTGCTCCTGGATGGCCCCGTAGATCGCCGGATCGCCCGAGTGCACGCGCGCCACCACCAGGTCGTCGGCGATCGCCCGCTCGTATACGGCCAGCACGTCCTCGAGGGTCCGGTCGGTCGACTCGATCAGCTCGGCACCGGCCCGGGCGTGCTGGAGCACCTCCTCCATCACCAGGCTGCGCGCCCAAACCACGACGTCGGCGGCGGCGATCGCCCGCGCGCCCCGAAAGGTGATCAGGTCGGCGGCACCGGGGCCGGCGCCCACGAACCACACCTTGGCGCGGCTCATCGCGTGCCTCCGGGCACCCGCTCGGCGCGGGGAGCGGGGACGATCACGGTCGAGAGATACGGCCCCCGGCGCCCGTCCATCTCGGCGGCGGAGCACACCGTCTCTCCCGCCAGCCCGAGGTGGGCGCCGTACACCGCCTCCCCGAGCTGTCCGGCGTCCCGCGCCGCCTCCAGCACCGCGGGCAGCCGGCGGCCGCCCTTGTAGCAGACGACCGTGTCGAAGACCTCGAGCGCTCGTCGCAGACCGTCCTCGCCGGCGGTCAGCGGGAACAGGGCCAGGCTCTCGTCGCCCTCGGCCAGCACGGTCCCCGAGCGCGAGGCCAGCTCCTGCATCGCGGTGATGCCCGGCACCGTCTCCACCGAGACCCCGGCGACCAGCTCCCGGACGGTGTGCGCGAGGTAAGTGAAGGTCGAGTACAGGTTGGGATCGCCGATGGTGGCGAAGGCCGCGGTCCGCGCGGCGCCAACCTGGGCCGCAATCGCCTCGCCGGCGCGGTCCCAGCTCTCTCGCCGCGCCGCGGGGTCGGTGGTCATCGCGAACCGCAGCCGCACCGGCTGGCGGTCGGGCAGGTGGTGGGCGACGATCGCCTCGGCGCGCCCGGTCTCGCCGGTGTCGCCCACCGGCACGAACACCGCGTCGGCCGTCTCGAGGGCCCGCAGCCCCTTCAGGGTCAGCAGCTGAGGGTCCCCCGGTCCCACGCCGACGCCGATCAGCCGTCCGCTCATGCCGCCACCTGCGCCGGCGCGCCCGCCGCCGCCCGGGCCAGCCGGACGGCGACCTGGGGCGTGGCCGCCCAATGGGTGTGGAGGTAGCTGGCGTACAGACCGCCCGCGACGAACCCCTCGACGCGGCCGTCGAGCGCCCATGCCGGGGTCGGTCCCGCCGCCGGCTCGAGCGCCGAGTAGTGGAACTCGTGCGCGCGCAACCGGCTGCCGGTGGGGCACAGCGCCGAGCCGGCGGGCGCGACCGCCTCCCGGTAGCCGAGCGTCAGGCGGTCGGTCATGTGGCCGCGGGCGTCGATGGCGCCGCACATCGGCAGCTCGTCGAGCTCCCGGCTGAGATACAGCAGGCCGCCGCACTCCGCGACCACCGGGCGCCCGGAGCGGACGAATCCGGCCACCGCCGCGCGCAACGCCACGTTGGCGGACAGCTCGGGCCCGAACTGCTCGGGAAAGCCACCGCCCAGGTAGAGAGCGCCGGCGTCGACGGGCAGCGCCCGGTCGCGCAGCGGGTCGAACTCCGCCGGCTCGGCGCCGGCGGCCGCCAGCAGCTCGAGGTTCTCCTCGTAGAGGAAGCTGAACGCCGGCCCACGCGCGACCGCGACGCGCCCGGCCGCCCCGCCGCTGCCGGCTGCCACGGCGGCTCGCGGATCCCACTCCGGCACCGCCAGCGGGGGCGCGCTGCGGGCCAGCGCCACCAGCGCCTCGAGGTCGCAGTCGCGCGCCACCGCGGCCCCCAGGGCGCTCACGGTCCGGTTGGCGACCTGCCGCCGCTCGGCCACCGGGACGAGGCCGAGATGCCGCTCGGGGGAGGCGAGCTGATCGTTGCGGCGCAGCGCGCCGAGCACCGGGATCCCCAGCGGCGCTAGCGCCTCGCGCAGCATCGCCTCGTGGCGATGCGAGCCGACCCGGTTGAGCACCACACCCGCCAGCTCGACCCCGGGGTCGAAGCCGGCGAAGCCCTGCACCAGCGCGGCCGCCGAGCGGGCCATCGCCGCCACGTCCACCACCAGCAGGACCGGCGCGCGCAGCAGCTTGGCCACCTGCGCGGTGGAGGCGAGCTCGCCGCCGCCCGCCTTCCCGTCGAACAGCCCCATCACTCCCTCCACGACGGCGAGGTCGGCGCCGCGCGCGCCGTGCTCGAACAGCGGCGCAATCAGGCCCGGACCGGACAGGAAGCAGTCGAGATTTCGCCCGGGGCGGCCGGTGGCCAGCGCGTGATAGGAGGGATCGATGAAGTCGGGCCCGACCTTGAAGCCGGCGACCCGGGCGCCGCGAGCCGCGAGCGCCGACATCAGGCCGGTGGCCACGGTCGTCTTGCCGACTCCCGAGCCGGTCCCGGCGACGACCAGGCGGGGGGCGCTCACCACTCGACCCCCTGCTGCCCGCGGATGCCGCGGTCGAATGGGTGCTTGACCTTGGTCACCTCGCTGACCAGGTCGGCGGCGTCGACCAACCCGGGGGGGGCGTCGCGCCCCGTCACGATCACGTGCTGGAAGCCGGGCCGGTTGACCAGGACGTCGACCACCTCGCCGGCGTCCACCCAGCCGAACGTCATCGGGTAGGTGAACTCGTCGAGCAGCAGCAGGTCGTAGCGCTCCTGCCCGATCCGCCGCCTGACCTCCTGCCAGCCCTCGCGCGCCAGATCGGCGCTGTGCTCGAGGTCGCGCGACGTCCAGGTCCAGCCGTCGCCCATCTTCTCCCACTCGATGCCGCCGAGCGCGAGGGCCGCCTTGTGCTCGCCCACCTTCCACTTCCCCGACTTGACGAACTGGAAGACGCCGACCCGATAGTCGCGGGCCCAGGCGCGCAGCATGACCCCGAAGGCCGAGGTGGACTTGCCCTTGCCCTCGCCGGTGATGACGATCAGCAGCGGCCGATCGCGCGGCTTGCGGCGTCTGGTCTGGGGCCCGGTCACGCCGCCCTCCGTCGGATTCCGCGCACGACCCCCGCGACCCGGTCGGCGCCCAGCGAGTCGAGGCTGAGCCTCGGCGCCCCCACCGCTGCGGCCAAGGCGCCGGCCAGCCCGAGCCGCGCCGGCCCGTCCTCGCTGTCCACCACCACCAGGCCGGCTCCTTCCGCCGCCAGACCCGCCGCGGCAAGGTGCGCCGCCCCGGCGGGGTCGGGCGCCGGTGCGTTGGCGCGGCCGTCGGTCACCACCAGGACCAGCGGGCGGCGGCGCGGGTCGCGCATCCGCTGCACCCGGATCACCTGGCCGGCCTGCGCCAGTCCCGCCGCGAGGGGGGTGCGCCCGCCGGTCGGAAGCTCGGCGAGGCGGCGGGCGCCCACCTCGACGCTCGAGGTGGGCGGCAGCAGGACCTCGGCGCCCTCGCCGCGGAAGGCGATCAACCCGACCCGGTCACGGCGCTGGTAGGCGTCGACCAGGAGGGCCAGCACCGCCGCCTTGACGGCGCCCATGCGCCGGCGCGCGCCCATCGAGCCGCTGGCGTCGACCACGAACAGCACCAGGTTGCCCTGGCGGCCCTCGCGCACCGGCGAGCGCAGGTCGCCCGCCCGCAGCGCGAGCCCCGGCCCGCGCCGCCCGCGGGAGCGCTGGTGGGGCGCGGCGGCGCGGACGGTGGCGAGAATCGCCAGCTCGCCTCCCTGCTCGCGCGGACGGTCTCCGACCGGCCGTCCCGCGTGCGCGGCGGCGGGGCTGCGCCGCCCTGGCGCGCCGCCGCCGGCGCCGGAAAGCTCGATCAGCGGCGCCGAGAAGGAGCCCGCCGGCGCGTCCACCCGCTCGGCGCCCGCTCCGCGCCCGGCCCGGGCGTCGGATGCCTCGCCCGACGCGCAGGCCGCCGGTGAGGCCGGCGCCGGCGAGGCCGTCGTCCGTCCGCCCGCCGCCCCGTTGCCTGCGCCGCCCGCCCCGTCGGGAGCACCGGCCCCGCCATCGCCGCCAGGGCGCGGCTCGTCGTCGGCCCCGCCGCCGAGCGCGCGATCGAGCTCCGGCTCCTCCAGGCCGGGCTGCTCGAGCGGCCCGCGCCGTCGACGGTGGGCGAGGGCGAGCAGAGCCGCGCGGCGAACGTGGTCGTCGTCGACCTCGGGGGCCCCGTCGAGCGCCGCCAGCGCCACCGCCGTCTTGGCGGTGACGATGTCCGCCCGCAGCCCGTCCACCTGCAGCGCGGCGCAGGCGCCGGCGATGCGGACGATCACCGGGTCCGGGCAGCGCACGCGGGGCAGCCGGGCCCGGGCGGCGCGAATGCGCTCGCCGACGCCGCGGTCGCCGGCCGCGAAGCCGGACGCGAACGTGCCGGGGTCGGCCTCGAAGGCCAGCCGACGGCGAACGACCTCGGCGCGCTCGCCCGCATCGCGGCTGCCGCGGACCTCGACGCTGATCCCGAACCGGTCCAGGAGCTGGGGCCGCAGCTCACCCTCCTCGGGATTCATGGTCCCCACCAGCACAAACCGGGCGGCGTGGCGGACGCTCACCCCCTCCCGCTCGACGTAGTTGACGCCCAGCCCCGCGGCGTCGAGCAGCAGGTCGACGAGATGGTCCGGCAGGAGGTTGACCTCGTCGACGTAGAGCACCCCGCGGTGGGCGGCCGCCAGCAGCCCCGGCTCGAACGCCTTGACGCCGTCCACCAGGGCCCGTTCCAGGTCCAGCGAGCCGGCCAGGCGGTCGGTGGTGGCTCCCACCGGCAGCTCGACCAGGCGCACCGGCCGGCGATGCGCGGGGGCGTCGGGCGGGTGCGGCCCGGCGGGGCATGCCGGGTCCGGCGCGGCGGGATCGCACGAGTACGGACATCCGGCGATCACCTCGACGTCGGGCAGCAGGCGCACCAGCGACCGGACCGCGGTCGACTTGGCGGTGCCCTTCTCGCCGCGGACCAGCACGCCGCCGATGGCGGGGTTGACCGCGTTGGCCAGCAGGGCGGCGCGCAGCTCGTCCTGCCCCACCAGCGCGGAGAATGGGAAGTCGGCCACGCTCACGTGCCGACCTCCTCCAGCTCGCCCTCGAGCTCCAGGTACCCATCGCGCAGCGCGTCCAGCGTGGCGTCGGCGGGCTGCTCCCACAGCCCCCGGTCGGCGGCCTCCAGCAGCCGCTCGGAGATCGCACGCAGCGCCCAGGGGTTGGAGTCGCGCATGAACCCGGCGACCTCGGCGTCGAGCACGTACTTGGCCGCCAGCGTCTCGTACATCCAGTCGTCGACCACCCCGGCCGTGGCGTCGTAGCCGAACAGGTAGTCGACGGTCGCCGACAGCTCGAACGCGCCCTTGTAACCGTGACGCCTCATGGCGGCGATCCAGCGCGGGTTGGCGACCCGGGCCCGGAAAACCCGTCGGGTCTCCTCCTGGAGGCTGCGGGTGCGCACCCGGCCCGGGTCCGAGGAGTCCCCGACGTAGGCCTTGGGCTCGGCGCCGGTCAGGGCCCGCACCGCGGCCACCATCCCGCCGTGGTACTGGAAGAAGTCGTCGGAGTCGAATAGGTCGTGTTCGCGGGTGTCGACGTTCTTCACCGCGACGTCGATGCGCCCGAAGCTGTCTCGCATGGCCTCGCGCGCCTGGACGCCGTCGAGGCCCTGGCCGTACGCGTAGCCGCCCCAGACCTCGTAGACCTCGGCGAGGTCGGCGTCGGTGCGCCAGTTGCGGGCGTCGATGAGCGCCAGCAGCCCGGCGCCGTAAGCGCCGGGCTTGGACCCGAACACCCGCGTGGTGGCCCGGCGCCAGGCGGCCGGCTCGCCCAGCTCGGCCACCAGCCGGTCGCGGTCGTCGAGGGCATGGCGGCGCACGAAGTTGAGCTGCTCGGGCTCGTCCAGGCCGGCCACCGTGACCACCGCCTCGTCGATCAGCGCGACGAGGTGGGGGAAGGCGTCGCGGAAGAACCCGGAGATCCGCACCGTCACGTCGATGCGCGGGCGGCCCAGCTCGTCCAGCGGCACCACTTCCAGCCCTGTCACCCGGCGCGACTCCGGGTTCCAGCGGGGCCGCACCCCGAGCAGCGCCAGGATCTCGGCGACGTCGTCGCCGTGGGTGCGCATCGCGGCGGTGCCCCACACCACGATGCCGACCGTCTCCGGATGAGTCCCGTCGTCGGCCAGGTGACGGGTGAGCAGGTCGTCGGCCAGGCGCGTCCCGGTCTCGTAGGAGAGCTCGGAGGGCAGCGCCCTGGGATCGACCGAGTAGAAGTTGCGTCCCGTCGGCAGCACGTTGACCAGGCCGCGGGTGGGCGAGCCGGACGGCCCGGACGGGACGAACCGGCCGGCCAGCCCCCGCAGCAGATTGCCGACCTCGTCGCCGGTGCGCTCCAGCCGCGGCACCACCTCCCGGCAGGCGAAGCCCAGCGCGGCGACGACCCCGGGGTCCAAGTGTCCGATGACCTCCGTGCAGACCGCCTGGCAGGCGTCGTGCTCGAATCCCCGCGACTCCAGAGCCTCGAGCAGCGCCCGCTGGGCGTCCTCCAGACGATCGATCAGGTCGCCCCCGGTGACAGCCGGCCCCGGAAAGCGCTCGCAGAGCGCCGGGGGCGCCTGGATCCGGGCGCCGGGATCCGCCGCCAGGGAGGGCTCATCGAGCCCGAACGCCGCGGCGACCGCACGGCGCAGACCGGGCACGCGGCCGGCCCCCAGTCGCAGGATCGCCGCCAGCAGCCCGAGCCGCTGCTCGCCGGCCGGCGCCTGCCCGAGGACGTGCAGCCCGTCGCGGATCTGCAGGTCCTTGACCTCGCACAGGTAGCCGTCGAGGTGGTTGATGAATCCCGCGAAGTCCTCGGGCCGCGCCGCGAGCTCGAGGTCGTGGTGGAGCTCCGCCTCGCGCACCAGCTCCCAGATGCGGCCGGCGAGCGCCGGCAGCTTGTCGGGGTCCAGCGCCTCGAGCTGGGCGTACTCGTCGAGCAGCTGCTCCAGCCGGGCCAGCTCGTCGTACGTCTCGGCCCGTGCCATGGGCGCCACCAGGTGGTCGATCACCACCGCGTGGGCGCGGCGCTTGGCCTGCTCGCCCTCGCCGGGGTCGTTGACCACGAAGGGATAGAAGAGGGGGAGCGAGCCAAGGGCGGCGTCGGGCGCGCAGGCGTCCGACAGGCCCAGCCCCTTCCCGGGCAGCCACTCGAGCGTCCCGTGCTTGCCCAGGTGGATCACCGCGTCGGCGCCGAACACGCGGTCCAGCCACCAGTAGGCGGCCAGGTAGTGGTGGGTGGGGGGGAGGTCGGGATCGTGGTAGATCGCCACCGGGTTCTCTCCGAACCCGCGCGGCGGCTGGATGGCCAAGATCACGTTGCCGAGCTCCAGCCCCGCGACCACCAGGTCGCCGCGGTCGACGTAGAGGTCGCCGGGCGGCTGGCCCCAGTGCTCGACCACCGCCTCGCGCAGCTGTGCCGGGAGGGCGGAGAACCACTCCGCGTAGCACCCGGCGTCCAGGCGCCCGTCGGCGCCGTGCAGCTGGGCGTCGGTCAGGAACTCCTGGTCGTGGCCGCCGGCGGCGATGAGGGCGTGCACCAGCTCGTCCCCCGACTCGAAGGGGCAGGTCACGCGGTAACCGGCCTCGCGCAGCGCGTCCAGGAGCACGATCGCGCTGGCCGGGGTGTCGAGGCCGACGGCGTTTCCCACCCTCGAATGGCGAGTCGGGTAGTTGGACAGCACGATCGCGAGGCGGGCCTGCGCGGGCGACCGTCGCCGCAGCCGGGCGAGGCGCACCGCCAGCTCGGCCAGCCTCGCGGTCCGCTCGCGGTCAGCCACGTAGCTCACCAGCGGCGCTCCCACCGCCGAGTCTCCGGCCGCGCTCTCCTTGAACGAGAAGGGCACGCCGACGATCCGCCCGTCGAATTCGGGGATCGCCACCTGCATGGCGGCGTCGAGCGGGCTCAGGCCGGAGTCGCTGGCGGCCCAGCGGCCGCGCGGAACCGTCGCGCAGATGCCCTGCAGCACCGGAACGTCGAGCTGCGCGAGGGCGTCGGCGCGCCAGTCAAGCCAGTCCGGCGGACGATCGTCTCCGGCTCCCGCCAGGGCGTCGCCGCCGTTCGACCCTCCGGAGGCGAGCACCGTGGCGACCAGCGCGTCCACCCGGTCTCGCAGCAGCTCGAGCGCGTCCACCCGCCCGCGCTCGTCGGGACGCAGCGAGTAGCACCACAGGGCCAGCGGGTTGGCGCCGGCCGCCTCCAGCGCTCCGACCAGCGCATCGACGAACCCGGTGTTACCCGCGATGCGGTGCGTGCGGTAGAAGACCACCGCGACCGTCGGGCGGTCCGGGTCGTGGCGCGCGGTGGCCTGCTCGAGCGTGACGTCGCCGCGCCCGGGCGCATAGAGCCCGAAATCGCGAATCGCGGCGGGCGGGTCGAACCCGAAGCCCTCCAGCAGCAGGGTGTCCGCCAGGAAGCGCAGGAGCTGGGCGGTGTTCTCGACCCCGCCGTGGCGCAGGTATTCGAATGCCTCCGCCACCACTCCCGCGGGGGCGGTCGAGAGCGCCGTCAGCTCGGCGTCGGGCTCCGCCTCGCCGCCCACCGCCACGAGCGGGATGCCGTCCGCAGCGCAGCGCCGGGACAACTCTTCCAGGCCCTCGCGCCAGGCCCGCCGGCCCCCCAGCAGTCGGACCAGGACGGCGCGGGCGCCGGTGAGGACCTCGTCCAGGAAGGTATTCCGGTCCTCGGCGCGGGAGGGGTTGTCGCACCTCACCCGCGGGAAACCGGCGGGCAGCGTCTCGACCGCGCCGGCGGCGGCCAGGATCTCGGTGTCGGCGGTGGTCAGCAGTACGATCATGCGGCCACCACCGGGGCCACCGAGGGCAGGTCGGGCGCCGGCGCCCTCTCGATCAGCGACAGCAGCGCCTCGGTGTCGGCGTGGTGCTCGATCAGGTCGCCCAGGGCGTCCAGCCGGCGCTCGCGCACCGCCGCGAACGGCTCGTCACCCGGGGTCCAGCGCCGTCGGCGCACGGCGGCGACCCACGAGAGCAGGGCTCGTCTAAACCCGTCGCACTCCAGGACGCCGTGCCACGACGTGCCCAGGACCGCCCCGCGGCGGCAGCCCTCTCCGCCGCGGATCGAGCCGTCGAACAGCGGACGCCCGCCCCGTGTCCTGACCCGGCCGTGGTGAATCTCGAATCCCTCGACCGCGTGGCCCCCGAACGCCGCCGCCCGTCCACGGCTGCGGGCGATCAACTTGTCGGTGACGAACTCGGTGTCGATCGGCAGCAGGCCGAGGCCCACGACCTCGCCGGCACCGCTCTCGACGTCGTCCCTGATGGCGCTGCCGAGCATCTGGTAGCCACCGCAGATGCCCAGCAGCGGCCCGCCGGTCCGCGCGCGCCGCACCAGCGCGCCATCGAGCGCCCGCTCGCGCAGCCAGGAGAGGTCCTCCACCGTGGCCTTGGTGCCGGGGAGGATCACGAGGTCGGCGCGCTCCACGTCGGCCGCCGACTGGGTGAAGCGGACGATTACGCCCGGCTCGGCCGCCAGCGCGTCGAAGTCGGTGAAGTTGCTCATCCAGCGCAGGCGGACCACCGCAACCTCGAGCGCGTGCGGGCCGACCGGGGGGCGGGCGCCGTCGCGTGGCGCCTCGAGCGCCAGGCTGTCCTCGACGTCCAGCCACAGCCCCCGCAGCCACGGCAGGACCCCCAGCGTCGGACGTCCCGTCAGTTCGCGTAGCGCGTCCAGGCCGGGGTCGAGGACGGCCCGATCCCCGCGGAACTTGTTGATCAGGAAACCGCCGACCAGGCGCTGGTCGCCGGCGTCCAGCAGCGCGAGGGTTCCGAACAGGCTGGCGAACACCCCCCCGCGATCGATGTCGCCGACCAGGACCACGGGGAGCCCGGCGGCTCGGGCCAGGCCCATGTTGGTCAGGTCGTCACGGCGCAGGTTGATCTCGGCCGGGCTGCCGGCGCCCTCGCAGACGACCACGTCGAACCGGGAGCGCAGGCTCTCCAGCGCCTCCAAGACCGTGGGGAACAGCTTCGCCTTGAGGCCCTGATAGCCCCGGGCGTCCACGTCGGTCAGCGGCCGGCCCATCAGCATCACCTGGCTGAAGCGCTCGCCCGACGGCTTGATCAGGATCGGGTTCATGGCCGGCTCGGGCGCCACCCCGGCGGCCTGCGCCTGGGCGGCTTGGGCGCGGCCGATCTCCGCGCCGCTCGCCGTGACCGCGGAGTTGAGCGCCATGTTCTGGGCCTTGAACGGCGCCGCGCGCACGCCCCGGCGGCGCAGCCAGCGGCAGATCCCGGCGGCCACCACGCTCTTGCCGGCGTCCGAGCCGGTGCCCGCCACGAGGAGCCCGCCGCTCACCGGCCGACCGCCTCCGCCGCGACCGCGGCGCACAGCGCAGCCGCCGCTCCCACCAGTGCCGACAGCCGCACCGCGGCCACGATGTCGGCCGGCCCGGGGTGGCGACCGTCGCCGAGCCGGGGGCGGCGCTCGACGCGGCCGTCATACGAGTTGAGCCCGCCCAGACGCACACCGAGCGCGCCGGCGAACGCGGCCTCCATCCGTCCCGCGTTTGGGCTGGGGTGGCCTCCGCCGTCGGCGCGCAGGACACGCCACGCTTCGGGCGCGCGGCCGCCGGCGAGAGGGGCGAGCCCCACCGCCAGCGCGGCGCCCACCCTGGCCGCCGGCCAGGTCAGCAGGTCGTCGAGGCGGGCGGCCGCCCACCCGAATCGCTCGTAGCGGGCGCAGCGGTGACCCACCATGGCATCCAGGGTGTTGGCGGCGCGGTAGGCCACGA
>JBJMKZ010000024.1:0-29823 GCA_045805565.1 Solirubrobacteraceae bacterium
ACCAAGGATGAGGGGTCTCCGCCTTCAGATCGTCGATCCCTGGCTGTTCTCCCTAAAGCGCGCCGCGCGGGCGCCGATCGTGATGCCCGCCGTCTTCGCATTCGCCGACCACGTCATCCAAGACCAGCAGACGACGTTCCTATCGGCGTTCGGTTCATTCGCGATCCTGGTGCTTGCCGACTTCGGCGGTCCGTGGCGAAAGCGCCTCGCCGCGTATCTGGGTTTGACCGTTGCCGGCGCTGTCCTGATCACCCTGGGAACGTTGTGCTCGCGAACGCCTTGGCTCGCGGTCGTCGCCATGGCGGTGCTCGGCTTCCTGATACTCCTGTCTGGAGTGATCAGCGGCTACTTCGCCGCCGCCCGGATAGCCGCCCTGCTCACCTTCATCCTTCCGGTCAGCATTCCCGCGCCCCCCGCCGCGATCCCCGCACAGCTCGAAGGGTGGGCCTTGGCGGCTTCGGTGGGGATCTGCGCGGTGATGCTGTTGTGGCCCTTAGCCACGAGACAGGCTTCGCGTGGGGGTGGCCCGCGCCACTCGTGCCCTCGCCGACCTGGTGGATTCCGAGCCGTCCGGCGATCCGTCGGCGATCGCCTCCCGCGCCGATGCTGCGAACGCCGCGGTGGGCGAGTTTCGCCGCAGCTTCGTCGCCACGCCCTACCGGCCGACCGGACCCACGGGCTCCACCGAGGCGCTCGCCTTCCTCGTCGATGAGCTCGACTGGCTGCTGTCGTTCGCCTCTTCGACTCCCGGCGGGATCGAGGCTCGATCGGAGCCGTGTCGTGAAGAGAACTGCGAGGTGATGGCGGCTGCGGTCGCCGTACTGCGCGCGAGTGCGGCGAACCTCGAGGGTGAGCGCCGCCAGCCGGACCTCGACCGGTTGGACCGGGCGCGGGAAGCGGTGGCAAGGACACTGATGCGGCGGGTGGCCGATTCGCCGGCCCTCCAGGAGGAGGTCGCACTGCGGGCCGCGCTCGGGCCCTCGTTCCGGATGCGTGAGCTGTCCTATGCGGCGCGCGAGGTCGGTGTCAATGCATTGCTCGCTTCCGGTGCCGCGGCGCCGGCGATCGAAGGCCCCCCTCGGCCCCGCTCGGATCGCCTTACGCGCTGGCGGGGATTGGCCCGCCAGGCGCAATCAGCGCTTCGGGGCCACGGAGAAGCTTGTCGCCGCGCACACCAGCCTGCGCTCCGCCTCGTTTCGCAACAGCCTTCGCGGGGCCGCCGGGCTGGCTGCCGCCGTCCTGATCGGCCAGCTGGCCAGCCTCCAGCACTCCTTCTGGGTGGTCCTCGCGATGCTTTCCGTCTTGCGGTCCAATGCCCTGGGCACGGGCTCGACCGTGCTCCAGGCGCTCGCTGGGACCGCTGCCGGAATCGTGATCGGGGGAGCCCTGGTCGCCGCTATAGGCAGTGACGAACCTGTGCTGTGGGCGCTGCTCCCGCCGGCCATCCTGCTGGCCGCTTACGCTCCTCGGGCGATCTCGTTCGCAGCGGGGCAGGCCGGCTTCACGATCGTCCTGTTCATTCTCTTCAACATCATCCAGCTGACCGGCTGGACGGTGGGGCTGGTCCGCGTCGAGGACGTCGCGATCGGCTTTGCGGTCAGCCTCGCCGTCGGCCTTCTGTTCTGGCCTCGCGGGGTCGGTGACCTACTGCGTGAGAGCCTGGGGGCGGCCTACGCGCGCAGCGCCGACTACGTGGCCTCCGCAACCCGGCGCTTGGTCGCCGTGAGCGGACCCGGGCGGACGGAGCCCAGCGTCCCGCCCGCCAGGCAGATCGCCAGGGCCGCCGCCAACCGCCTCGACGATGCCTTTCGCGACTACCTGGCCGAGTCCTCCACCCACCAAGAAAACCTGGAGGGCGTGGCCACGCTGGTCGCAGGCACCACGCGAGTGCGGCTGGCGGCCTACTCGCTATCAACGCTAACTCCCGCGCCGGCCGGACCGCCCATCGACGAATGCGCCGAGGCACTGGCCGCGCAGGTCGACGCCCTGCGCTCCTGGTACCTCAGCCTCGCCGACGCCCTCGCCGAGTGGACGGAGATCCCACCCCCACACCCTCGCGGTGACGACGATGACCGACAGGTGGTGCGGTGCGTGCCCCAAGCGCTTGCGGCCGGAGACGGCTCCATGGTCGCCCCCGCCCTCACCCTGCTGTGGGCGAGTCAGCACGTCGACAACCTCTGGGAGCTCGGCGCCCAGTTAACCCAGCCCGCCGCCGAGTTTTCGAGCAGAGGCGCCCGTGCACGCCACCCGCCCCTCAGAGGAGTGCTCCGCCCACATCCGTCGTGATGGGGGCTCCGATCCGGTTCTGAACGTCAGGCCGTGGCGCGCGACCCCGCTAGGGCAATCACCGCTGAGATGTCCTCGTCCGCATGGCCGTCGGCAATCGCCAGCTGCCAGCGTCGCGATATCGCCTCGGTGATCGGGAGCTCCAGGTCCCGCTCGCGAGCGGCATCGAGCGCAAGTCCGACGTCCTTGAACGCGAGTCGCAGGGCGAAGCCCGGGTCGAGGTCGCCGGCGAGCGCGGCGCGGGCCTTTGTCACCGCATATGGCGATCCCAGCGGTCCGCCGTCGATCGCCTCGATGAAGAGTTCGGGCTCAATCCCGAGCGCCTCGGTCAGGGCCATCGTTTCAGCCATTCCCTCGGTCAGCGAGGCGAGCCAGTCGTTGAGGACTAGCTTCAGCCGGGTGCCGTTTCCGCCCGGCCCCAGCCAGATCGTCTTGCGGCTGATCGCATCGAAGATCGGTTGCACCTGCTCCCGAATTGCTTCCGGGCCCGAGGCCAGCACGATCAGCTGGCGCTCCCGGGCCGGCACGTCGCTGCCGGAGACCGGCGCGTCGACGAACTCAACTTCGTTCTCGGTGGCAAGGGCAGCAAGCCGCGCCGTCCATTCCTCGCCAATCGTCGCCATCTGGATCCAGGCCGAGCCCGGCCGAAGCGACGCCAGGACGCCCTCGGGACCGGCCATCGCGTCGTTGACCGCGTCCCCGTTCGTCAGCATCGTCAGCGTCACATCCGCACCCTCCGCCGCCTCCGCGGGCGAGGACGATTGCCTGGCGCCGTCAGCGGCGAGTGGTGCAGCCCTCTCCGCGGTCCGGTTCCACACTGACACCTCGAAGCCGGCCGCAAGCAGGTTTCGGGCGATCGGCGCGCCCATCCTGCCTGTCCCCAGCACCGCGATGGCCGGTCGGCCAGGGTCACCTTTCGATGGACTGGGCATTGCTTCCCTCCTGGCTCACGTTGGTGTCGGTGAAGACGCTTGTCTCGGTGCTCAGGCGGCCCAACTCTGGAAACGGCCCCGCGATCGCGGCCGAGCCAGCCACGATTCGGTCGATCCGCTCGAGCTCGACCTCGCTCAGGCGAACCTGAGCCGCCGCCACGCTCTCCTCGACGTGCCTGGGGCTTCGCGCGCCGACGATGGCGACGTGAACGGCCGGATTCGCCAACGTCCATGCGATGGCCATCTGGGCGACCGAGGTGTCGAGCTCATCGACGGCGAAGCGCTCCAATTCCCTCACCACCTCGAGGTTGCGCCAGAAGGCCTCGCCCTCGAACACGTGGCTCTGGCTGCGCCAGTCGTCGGCGGCGAAGGTCGCGTGCTCGTCCATGCCACCGGTCAGCAGCCCGTGCGCAAGCGGTCCGTAGATGAGAACCCCGATGTCGTGCTCGCGTGCGTAAGGAAGCACCTCGGCCTCGACCTCGCGGCGAAACAGATGGTAGGGCGGCTGCAGCGTCTCCACCGGGCGCCCGCGGGTAAACTCGGCCATCTGGGCCGCGTCGTAGTTGGAGACCCCGACGTGCCGGATCTTTCCCTCCTGTACGAGCCCCTCGAGTGCCGCGGCGGTCTCGGCGAAGGGGACGTTGGGGTCGGGCCAGTGCACCTGGTAGACGTCGACGTAGTCGAGCCCGAGGGAACGCAGGCTGTTCTCGAGCCCGCCGCGAAGAAACTCGGGGCTCGCGTCGCGGACCAGGCCCTCGTCGGTCATCCGCAAGCCGCCCTTGGTCGCGATCACGACCTCGTCGCGGCGCTTGTCGAGATCGTCCCGCAGCGCGCGGCCGAGCAGCTGCTCGGAGGCGCCGAATCCGTACCCCTGGGCGGTGTCGAAGAGATTGACGCCCAGCTCGCGGGCATGGCGGATCGCGCCGATCGCCTGCTGCTCGTCGAACTCGCCCCATTCGCCTCCGAGCTCCCAGGCCCCAAAGGCAATCGGATAGACCTCGAGGCCGGTCATTCCGAGGGTGACGGTCGTCATGAGGCGTTCGCCCCCAACCTATCGCTTTGATCGCCTGCCGCCCACCGCTTACGCGCCTCGGCGCGCGGCCGGCACGTAGACGAGCCAGGTGACGAGCGCGAGCCCGGCCGCTGCGACCAGCGGCAGAACGAGGCTCGTCTTCAGCAGCAGTGCCCCGGCCAGCGCGCCGGTCAACATCGCGAGCACGGCGGCGACTCTGCGCGCCGAGCCCTTGCCGGATCCGCCCGCCGCCGGCGAGTCCGCCGCGAGCCCGGTCAGCGTCATCGTGAGCACGGTCGTCGTCAGGTCGGGCACGCCGAGGCGCCGAACGGTCGCGTTCCGAACACCCATCGCGGACGCCAACAGCGCGATCACCACGTCGCCTGAGACAGAGCTCGGGCGAACGTCGACTGCCGCCGCCAAGACGGCTGCCATGCCGATCAGCGACACTTCGACGGCGAGCGCGCGAGCGATGTGGGCCGGATGGCGGTCTCCCATCCGCTCCGCGAGGACGCCACCGCCGCCCGCGCCCAGGAGGAAGGAGCCGAGCGAAACCAGCGGGGCGACGACAGGGAGCCCGCCGCTGCCGGCGATGCCGAAGCCGAGGAAGACGATGTTCCCGGTCATGTTCGCCGTAAAGACGCGGCCAAGTCCGAGGAAGCTGACGGCGTCGATGAGGCCGGTGGTGAAGGTAAGCACCAGGAGCGCCCTGGCCAGGGGATGCTGGATGCTCCGGGCGGCGCGCCCCAACGCTTCCTGATCGAACCTGACTGGCTCGGCGGATGCAGCGGTCTCACTCATCAGTCACCTCCTACGCGACGATCCCAGCGTGCGGGCATGCACGCATTGCGGATTGGTACCGGTTTGAAAAGGCGATCGTCCGGAAACCGGGTTCGAATCCCGTTAGCGGTCCTACCGCGCCGCTCCCTTCGTTGATCGAGTTGGCGTCAACAGCGGTCGGGCTGGCGTCTATTGGGTGCCGCCCGGCCGACAGAACGCTGACCGAGATTGACCAGCCGCCGGTTGACCACTACGGCCTCCAAGGCCCGCAGGATTGGCGCGTCCCCGAGTGAGATTCCCCCGTTGCCCCATCGCCGAGGCCGCATATAAAAAGCGCGCTGGGCGCGCGAGAACAGGAACGCACCAAAAAGGCCGGGTGCCTACTCCCGCAGCCCCACGGCTTCGAGGGCCTCCTCGTGACTGAGATAGTGCACCGAGCGGACAATCTTCCCGCCGCGCACCGTGACCACCATGCCCAAGGGCGACTCAAGCTCGATCCCGCTCGCCGCGCCGCGCCACCGGATGTGGGTGAGGTGAAGGACGCGGCCATTGGGCAGGTCGCGAAGTTCCTGGGACTCGAGCAAGTAGTCCTCGACTTCGGTGCGCCGGAGGGTCCAGAACTCGCGAATCCCGTCATGGCCCCGATACACGCTCGCGCCGCCTTCCAGGCCGCGCTCGATCGCCGTGTGGTACTCAACGTCCGGGTCCATCAGGGACAGCCACGTCTCGAGGTCGTCGCGCTGCCAGGCCTCCACGGCCAGGCGGACGACCTCGACGTTCTCCCGCGACATCGCCCGCCGAGTATCGCGCAGGGCGAGGCGAGGCCCCTACGTGGAGACTCGTACAGCTCGTGCCCTAGCGAGTGCGGAGCAAAGCTTGGCCAACATGGTCAGGTCGGCAGTGGGGCCTGACCCGCTCGACCGCGGCCTCGCGCTCGAGGTAGTCGGCCAGCATGCCGGCCGCCTGGGCTTCGGCACCGGGCATCAGATGGCCATAGCGGTCAAGGGTCACGGTAATCGAGGAGTGGCCCATGTAGGAGCACAGCGCTTTGGCGTTGACTCCGGCGGCGATCATGAAGGCGGCGTAGGTGTGGCGGCACTCGTGCAGCCCGATGGGCCTAAGTCCCGCGCGGTTCCACGCGGTGCGCGAACGCTTGAGCAGGGCCTCGGCCGAGAAAGCTCCCTTCCGGCGACCGATGAACACCAGTGCGTCGGGGCTAGGCACTTGGAGCAGCCGATGGGCGGCTAGTTGCGCGCGCAGGGGTGCCGTCAAGGGCACCCGGCGCCGACCGGCGCGGCTTTTGGGCGCGATCACCCCTGCTTTCTCGTCCCAACTTCTCTCCACATGGATGACCCCGTCTTGAAAATCGACGTCGCTCCAGCGCAGGGCCTGCAGCTCGCCGCGACGCAGCCCGGCGTAGAGGGCGGTGGCCCAGATCGCGCGGTCGGCCCGTGAGACGGCCGCAAGCAGCGCCTGGGCCTCGCCGGGTCGAGCCACCCGCTCGCGCCGACCGCGTACCGCGGGCAGGCTCAGCCCCAGCGTCGGGTTGACCAGCACCTCCGAGCGCGTTACGGCCCGGCGATAGACGGCCCGCAGCGGCAGGATGGCGTTGCGCACACTCGAGGGGCTGAGCTCCTCGGCGACCAGACGATCGACTAGGTCCTGCACCGAGTTGCGGGTGAGCGCCGACAGGCGCAGGTCGCCCAGCTCCGGCACCACCTTCAGGCGCAGCGCCTGCTCGTAGCTGCGCAGCGCCGAGGGCTTGTACGTCTCGCCCGAGCGGGTGCGCACAATGCCGGCCCGGGCAGCGGCCAGCCACTCGTCCGCCGCCTCGGTCAGCGTCGTGCGAGTAGGGGCCCGAAGGGTTCCCCGCCGAAGGGCCGATTGGGCCTCGGCCCGCCAGGCCCGCGCGTCGGCCCAACTGGCGAACGTCTTACGTATCGTGCGTCGATCGCGCGCCGACCACACTTGAGCCTGGTAGGCCGGGCGGCAATTGCAAGCGGCGGCCGCCCGGCTAGCGCAGCGGCGCGAATGGCGGACGACCACGCCCTCGGCGCGGCGGCGTCGGCTACTCGAGGCGGGCATGGCACACATCTAGCTCGGCAGGCCGCGAAAGCAAGTCCGCGCGATCGGTGTGCGATCGAAACCATCTTGGAGATGGCGGCCGCACTCCCGAACAGGCGGGACGGACGCCGGGATTCGAGGCCAGCACGGTACGCCGGCGGGGGCTTTGGCGGCCCGATCAGGATGAATCGTCCCCGCTATCGGCCGGATCCGGCCACAATGGTCGCCGATGCGCGGCCACGGCGGCGAGCGGGGGACCAGGGAATCGAACCCCGGGCTGCGGTTTTGGAGACCGCCGTGTCGGCGACTTAAAGTGACCGCGCGAGCGCCCAGGTGCCGGCTATCGGATACAGCCGTAGCGATACATCTCAACCCGACCTAGGAGGTCGTCTCGCTGAAAGGCGGTCAGCGGCGTTTCGTCGATCACCTTCTGTAGCCGATCTAGCGCCGGCACGTCGTAGACCGCGACCTCGACCTGGGCCACGAGCTCGGCGTACTCGTCCTCGGCTTGCCGCGGCTGGCCTTGGTTCGCGGTCATCCCGGAGCCCGTTCGAGGTAGTCGTCGAGCAACTGCGCGGCCTCGGCTTCGTTTCCGGGCATCAGATGGCCGTAGCGGTCGAGGGTGACGGTGATGGTGGAGTGGCCCATGTAGGCGCACAGCGCCTTGGCGTTTACCCCGGCGGCGATCATCAGCGCGGCGTAGTTGTGACGGCACTGGTGTAGGCCGATGGGCTCCAGTCCGGCTCTCTCCCACGCCGCCTGGGCCCGGCGGGCCACGGTGGGAGGGTCAAACGGGCGTCCCACCGAGCTGGGGAAGACCAGCCCCTCGCCACCGCTGCCTTGGGCCAGGCGATGGGCGAGTAGGCGGCGGCGCAGCGCCTGCGAGAGGGGAACCCGACGTCGCCCGGCGCGGCTCTTGGGCTCCACCGCTCCGGCCACCCGGTCCCAGGAGCGGCGCACGTGGATGAGACGCCCATCGAGGTCGACGTCCTCCCAGCCCAGGGCCTGCAGCTCTCCGCGGCGCAGCCCCGCGTAGAGGGCGCTCGCCCACAGGGCGCGATCGCAAAGCGCGAGCGCATCGATCAGCGCGCCGGCCTCCTGGGCCCTGGCCACGCGCTGGCGGGTGCGCGGTTGGGTGGGCATGGCGAGCTTGAGGGTTGGGTTGGCGGCGACCTCGCCTCGCTGGGCGGCGCGGCGGTAGATCGCTCGCAGCGGCAGGACGGCGTTGGCCGCCGTGCTGGGCGCCAGCCCGCCGCCCAGCAGCTCGTCGATGAGGTCCTGGACGTCGTTGCGGGTGATAGCCGACAGCCGGCGCTGACCCAGCGCCGGCAGGACCCGTTTGGCCAGGGCCTCGCGGTAGCCGCGCAGCGCCGAGGGCTTGTACGCGCTCCCCGAGCGGGTTCGTATGACGCCGCGTTCGGCCAGCGAGAGCCACTCCTGCGCGGCTTGGGCCAGCCGGTTCTCGCTGGGCGCGCTCAGCCGGCCGCGGCGCAGGTCGACCTGGGCCTGGGCGCGCCAGGCTCGGGCGGCGCCCAGGGTGGCAAATGACTTGCGCACCGGCTTGTTCTGGGCGGCCGCCCAGACCATGGCCTGGTAGGTCGGGCTGCAGGAGCATTCGCGGCCGGTGCGCGAGGCACAGCGGCGCGAGTGGCGCAGCGCGATGCCCTCGGCGGGCGCTTTTCGCCGACGGGGCGCAGGCCGCCGGGCGAGCTTTGAGCTGGACACGCCACACGGTTAGCGTGATTAGTCGTCGAAAAGCAAGTCCTCGTCCGCCCTAAAGTCGAAGTAGTCATCAGGGCTATCCCAGAAGCGGGGATGGGCCTTTAGGAGGTCGTTGACCGGGTCGGCAAGGAACTGGTCGGTCGCGGTGCGAGGGACCCTCTGAGCCGGTGGGTCAGCTTCGCCCGCGAGAATTCGCAGCGCTTGCGTCGACGTGCCGCCTTGGTAGAGCGCGCCGCACTTCTCCCACAGCCGGGCGGATCCGGCCTTGGGGCAAAGCCTCCTACCAGCGCCCACGCACAGCTCCCACCGCTGGAGGCCTTCGAAGCCGGACACGAAGTCGGGCTTGAGGGGCTCGAGCTCTTCGGGGTCGTCTTCCTGGGCCGCCCAGCGGCGACGCTCGCTAGCGACGCGCTGCCTGTCCTCGCGATCCGGCACGTTGCTCCAGTGTTGTGACCTACGGGTCGCCTCGAAGACCTTGTTGGGGTCCCAGCGGACCGGCAGACCCCGCCTGAGCCGCGGGCCGAACAGCTCCCAGATCTGAAGGCCAAAGGCGGTCTTCCACACCACCTTGCGATAGACGATGTGGCGGCGGCGCGGGTTGCGGTGCTGCCAGAAGCCCCCGTCGCGGTAGACGGGAGCCTCTAGGCGCGGATCCGTGATCCGGGTCTGAAGCGGAATGCGCTCGCTTTCGATCAGACCCCAGTGCTCGAGTTTGCGGCCGGCGCGAAGCACCGTCTCGTGGGCGGCGCGCCCGTGGCGGCGGGCGTCGAGCGGGTAGCCGTAGGGGTCGTCGGGATTGCTGGCATGGCGAAACAGGTGACGCTCGACCTTTCCCAGGTGCATCCCCTCCAGGCGCTGGCTGTCCTGCAGCCACACCTCCTCATAGGCCGAGCGAGGGCTGCCAGTCTGACCGGAAGCTTCGTGGCTTGACTTGGCGCCGGGCCTTGATCTTCTGCTGCGTGGCTTCACCGCCCCACGGTAGAGCGGCTGGCGGACGGGCTCGCAAGGGAGGGCACCAATCTCTCGTGCGAGCCCGGCAACGAGTTGGGTCGGTTTTCGAGCGACCGACACAACGCTTCGTGCGGCGTCCTATTTCCGGACTTTCAGGTCAGGTATAGCATTTTCCCTGCAAATCAGCACTTCGTCAAAAAGGGGTGCCCCCCCAGGCGGAAACCGGCCGACGAGAAAACGCCGTGTTTTGCTCAAAAAGGGGGGCGCGGAGCGGAAGCGGAGTGGCGAGAAAACCCCGTGTTTTGCTCAAAAAAGCCGCGCTGCGGGCGGAAGCGGCTCCAGGACCCCCGTGAACGCGGTTCTGGAAGGCGCAGCGGCTGCGCGATGGTTTGCGCGATGGTCTCTTCGTGCTCAGGCGAGACGTCTGAGCGCGCCGGCTCAAAATCGCGATCGGCGGTGCGGCGCCGGAGCTGGGGCGCCGTCCTGCCGGTTTGCAGGCGGATTCCTTGCACGGAGCGGCGATGGAATCGAACCATCCAAGCGTGGGGTTGCCACGCCCTGCCGGTTTTGAAGACCGGATGGGCCACCAGACCCCTGCCGCTCCAGAGCCGAAATCTAGCCTCGTCCACCCAACTCATCTGACCGCGGCGGGGTAGTTCGGCGATCGGAACGAGACCGCAGCTGCCGGCGCGGTCGCCTGTGCCGGCCCGAGTACGAGCACCGAGCTCCTGCGAGAGCGAGCCACATCGCCGGTGAGTTCCGTCAGCCAATCTCGTAGACCTCGTGTAGGCCCCCGCTAGGCCGCCGCTCTCTCGGCCGCGGCGGACGCCTGCCCGGCACGCGCTCAAAAGGTAGGTTGCGCGGATCGAGGCTCACGACGCGCTAGAACGGTTCGAGAAGGTGGGCGGACGCCGTGCGGAGCCCGACCAAGGCGGCCTGGCTCGCGACGCAGCGCTGATGGTGGCGGTTCTCGCGGCGGTTCTCGCGGCTTCGGCTTTCTTGGCCAACGAGTCGATCAAGGAGGTCATCACGGGGGAGACGAAGGCCGCGGACGCCAGCGCGCGCCTGGAAGCCGCCGACGTGAAGACGACCATCGCAGGCGCCAACTCCGTCCTGCTGCGGGTGGTCGGCGCCGGCAATTCCAGGGAGGCCCGGGCGGCGGCGAGGACGGCTCAGGCGCTGGAGAGTCGCATTCAAGCCGAGCTCGCCCCGGTCGAGCGGCGCCTTTCCGCCTACATAAGGCGGGACGAGACAGAGCGTGAGCGCGCCAACCAGCGTCACCTCGTCTACGAGCTCTCAGAGGTCGGGCTCCAGGTCGGGATCGTGATGGCCGGTATCTCCATCCTCGCCGGCCGCCGCTGGCTGTTGGCCGCCGCAGGCCTGCTGGGCACGGTCGGTGTCGTCCTGGTCGTCGTAGGGCTCGCGTCCTAATCCCGCATCACCTATAGCCCTGCGGCGCCGGTCGCGATCGTAGAAACCGGTGGGGCGAACCCGGCGGAGGGTGGCGCGGCATCCGCTACGGTGACCCCATGGCGCCGCTGATCTGGGATCGCCGGCCCGACGGGCTGCGTGCCCCGGCGCTGGTGTGCGCGTTCAAGGGCTGGAACGACGCCGCCGACGCGGCCAGCACGGCGCTGAAGTTCATCGGCTCCTCGCTGGGCGCCGAGCGGTTCGCCGCCATCGATCCGGACGAGTACTTCGACTTCCAGGCGACGCGGCCCAAGATCCGGCTGATCGAGGGGCGCACGCGCGAGGTGGTGTGGCCAGAGGTGGAGATCTACGAGGCGCGCGTTCCGCGCGCCCCGCGCGACCTGGTGCTGCTGGGCGGCGCCGAGCCGTCGATGCGCTGGCGCGGCTTCTGCTCGCTGATCGTCGAGCTGTCGGAGGCGCTCGGCGTCCAGATGGTGGTGACCCTGGGGGCGCTGCTGGCCGACGTGCCGCACACCCGTCCGGTCACCATCACTGGGCTGGCGTCGGACGAGCGGCTGGTCGAGCGGCTGGGCCTCCGCTCCTCATCCTACGAGGGGCCCACCGGGATCGTCGGGGTCCTGCACTCCACGTGCGCGCAAGGCGGCCTGCCGTCGGCGAGCCTGTGGGCCGCCGTCCCGCACTACGTCGCCGCCGCGCCCAACCCAAAGGCGGCGCTGGCGCTGGTGCGCAAGCTCGAGGGGCTGGTGGGCGTCTCGGTCGACGCCTCCGAGCTGGAGGACTCCAGCGCCGAGTACGAGCGACAGGTAAACCTGGCGGTCCAGAGCGACCCCGACGTGCAGGCGTTCGTCGAGCGCCTCGAGCAGGCGGCCGAGGACTCCGAGACCGAGATCGCCCCCGGCCAGATGCCCTCCGGCGACACCATCGCCCGCGAGTTCCAGCGGTTCCTGCGCCAGCGCGGCGACGGCGAGTCCTCCTAGCCCGAGCGACGGTGCGGCGGTTCGCGAAGCTACTCGTGGGGGTGGCCATCGTGATCGTGATCGCGCTGGTGGTCAACGCCTACATCATCACCCGCGAGACGAAGTCGGCCAGAGCCGACACGGGCAGCCTTGTGACGCTGCCGGGCGCCGTGTCGCTGCAGGTGCGCGAGGACGGCCCTCGCCAGGCTCCCGACATCGTGCTGCTGCACGGCTTCGACGCCTCCCTGCGCTGGTGGCAGCCGTCGGTCCTGGCGCTGGCCCGCTCGTACCGGGTGATCCGGATCGACCTGCTCGGCCACGGCGGCTCGGCCAAGCCGCGCGAGGGATATTCGATGCCCGAGCAGGCGCGGCTGGTGGCCGGGGTCATGCGCATGCTCGGGGTTCGCCGGGCCGTCGTCGCCGGCCATTCGATGGGGGCCGCGGTGGCGATCGCCTTGGCGGAGCAGGATCCGCCGCTGGTCCGCGGCCTGGTGGTAATCGATGAGCCGGCTCGCCCCGGCCAGGCCAGGTTTCCCCTCACCGCCAAGCTCGGCTTCTACCCGTTCATCGGCCCGGCGCTGAGGCGACTAGCCACCGATTCGCTCATCTACGACGCCTTCAAGGTCGGGTTCGCGCCCGGCTTCCGCTATCCGCGCTGGATGGTTCAGGACAACCGGCGCATGACCTACACCTCATACGAGAAGTCGGGCAAGGGCGAGGGCGCGTACGTGAAGGCCCGCTGGCTGGATCGCCGGCTCGCCGACGTGCGCAAGCCGGTCCTGGTCGTGTTCGGGACCCGCGACCAGATCGTCGAGCCGGGGGCGTGGCGCACATATCGGACAGTTCCGCGCGTCCGCGTCCGGCTCATCGGCGGCGCCGGCCACAGCCCGATGTTCGAGAAGCCGCTGGCGACCGCCCGGGCGATCCTCGCCTTCGCCGGGCGCCTGCGCGGCTAGGTCACCGCAGCCCGGCTACTTCTCCGCCGCCGGGCAGATCAACCTGAAGTCGCACGTCGAGCAGGCGGCGTAAGACGGGGTGGGCTCGAACCCCTGGCCCAGGATCCCGTCGGCAACCTCCATCACCGTCTCGGTGATCCACTCGCGGTCGACGTCGTCGCGCTCCACCGGGACCTTCTCGTCGTCGAGCACGTAGTAGTAGGCCTGACCCGCGGTGTCGAGCTCCCAGGCCTCCCGCGCACCGACCGCGTAGAGCGACAGCTGTACGTCATCGCGCAGCTGCGCGGCGGTCTTCGGCCGGCCCGTCTTGTAATCGATCAGCTCGTAGCCGCCGGCGGGCAGACGGTCCACCCGGTCCACCCGCCCGCGCAGGAGGTGGGGGCCCAGGCGGAACGAGAACGGCCGCTCGAACCACACCGGCTCGGCCTCCTCGGCCTCGAAGCGCTCGTGGTAACGGGTCAGGGCGGTGGTCGCCTTGTCGCGCAGCTGGCGCTCCTCGTCCGAGTCGCCGAACCCTCCCCGCCGCCAGCCCGCGTCCAGCAGGCCGAGCAGCTCCGGCAGCGCCGCCGGCCCCTCGCGGGCGTGAAAGCGCTCCAGCACCTGGTGGATCAGGATCCCGAACCGCTGATGTATCGTCGGCTCCTGGGGGATCCGGAAGACGCGCGCGAACTTGTACCGCAGCGGGCAGATCCGGTAGGTCTCCACGTCGGAGGCCGACAGCATCAGACCTTCGCCCCGGCGGGGCAGGAACGCCTCCAGTGAAGGCTCGTCGCGCACGGCGATCGCCTGAGCGCGCCGCCGCTCGCCGCGCTCGGTGTCCAGCAGGTAGTCGTCCAGCGCCGACGTCTGGAAGATCTCCCGCTGCTCGGCGGTCACCGCCCGCGCCAGCCGGGCGTTGATCTCCGGCAGCGCCTCGACCACCGACTGGCCCGCGGGGCGCTCGAGCAGGGCGGCCAGCTTGAGCAGCTCCAGGTAGCGAACCACCGCGTGCGAGACGTCGAGGTCGGTGTCCAGGCGCAGCTCGGAGAGGCGGCCCCCGGTGCGCGCGACCGTGTCGAGCAGGTCGTCGCGCAGGAGCCGGAACGTCGAGTGCAGCGTCTCGGCCGGCCCGAACAGCTCCTCCTGGCGGTCCTCCCACTCGGCGCCCACCGCGGCGCGGGCCTCCTCCACGAACGGCGACGGCGTGCGCTCCCCGCCGTCGTCACTGCGCTCGGCATAGCAGAGCACCACCCGCCGCCGGGCCCGGGTCATCGCGACATACACAAGCCGGCGCATCTCCGCCGTATGGGCGGCGCGCGAATCCGACGGAACGCGCTCCTTGAGCAGCGCGTCCGGGATCGGCTCGAGCGTCGCCCGTCCGGCTCCTGGCATGCGGGTGGACTGGAGCCCGAGGACGTAGACGTGGTCGAACTCGAGACCCTTGGCGGAATGCATGGTCATGACCTGGACCGCCCGCGGCTCGGTCTCGGCTACCGCCTCCTCCTCGCGCAGGCCGGCCTCGGCGACCGCGGCGATGTAGCGGGCGTACTCGCGCGGAGTGGCCTGCGGCGAGCGCCGCCCGTACGCGGCCGCGAGCTCGCCGAACTTGGCCAGGTTCACCAGGCGCTCGACCACGTCGGCCTGGGCCGCGAACAGCTGCTGGCGTCGCAGCCCCAGGCGTTCGATCAGCCGGTGGACGAACAGGTCCGGCCGGGTGGTGTCGAGTGACGCCGACGCCGATCGGTAGATGCGAAGGAAGTTGAGGATGCGCTCCCGGGCCTCGGGCGGGATCTGGGGCGCCTCGGTCGCCGCCACCAGCGCGGAGACCATGTCGAGCTTGCGCCGGCGGGCGATCTGGGTGCACCGGGCCAGGTCGATCGAGCGCAGCTCCACCGGGGGGCGGGCGAGCGCTCGCACCACCGCGCCCGCGTCGCCGGGATCCGCCAGCAGGCGCAGCCACGCCAGCACGTCGCGAATCTCAGCGCGCTGGAAGAACGCCGCGGCCCCCACGATCCTGAACGGCACCCCCCGCTCCTCGAGCGCCACGGCGACCGCCTGGCCCTCGCGCCGGACCGATCGCACCAGGACGCAGATCGACTCAGGCGCCACGCCCTCCACCGCGAGCAGGCGCTCGACGTCGGCGGCCACGCTCTGCGCCTGCGCGCGCTCGTTGGCGCAGCGCCAGAAGCCGACGCTGCCGCCCGGCCGCCCCTCGAGGGCCTTCCCGATCCGGTCCGGGTTGGGCTCGACCACCGCGGCGGCGGCTTCCAGGATCCGCCGGCCACAGCGGAAGGAGCGCTCCAGCATGACCACGCGGGCGTCGGGATGGCGCTCGCGGAAGTCGCGCAGGTTCTTGGTCGACGCGCCGCGGAACCGGTAGATCGCCTGGTCGTCGTCGCCGACCACCCCGATGTTGCCGTGGGCCTCGCCGACCAGCTCCAGGAGGACTCCCTGCGCGTGGTTGGTGTCCTGGAACTCGTCCACCAGGACGTGGCGGAAGCGCTCGCCGACCCGCTCGCGCGCCGCGGCGGAGTCGCGCAGCAGCCGGTGCGCCCGCAGCACGAGATCCCCGAAGTCCAGCGCTCCTGCCTCGGCCAGCATTCCTTCGTGGGCGGCGTACAGGGCGGCGAACTCGCGCTCGCGCCGCCCCCGCTCCCCGTCGCGCAGGCTGGCGGCCCACTCCTCGTATTCCTGGGCGGTGACCAGCTCGTCCTTGAGGCGGTCGAAGCGCTCGATGAACGAGGCCAGCAGTGCGGCGGGATTGCCGTGCAGGTCGTGGCGACGCAGCGGCAGCTCGTCGATGCGCTCCAGCAGCAACGCCAGCCGGTCCGCCGGGGTGACCGGCTGGGCGAACGGATCGATTCCCGCGGCGGCCGCCTCTTCGCGCAGCAGGCGGGCGCAGAAGGAGTGGAACGTGGAGACGGCCAGGTCCTCGTAGGGACGGTCGATCGCCGTCTCCAGACGGGCCCGCAGCTCCTCGGCGGCCGGGGCCGAGAAGGTGAGCGCGAGGATCGAGTCGGGGGGACAGCCCTGCTCGACCAGCCAGGTGAAGCGCGCCACCAGGGTGCGCGTCTTGCCCGCCCCGGCGCCCGCCACCACGACCAGCGGTCCCCCGGGATGCGTGACCGCCTCGATCTGAGCAGGGGTGAGGCCGTCGACCGGCGCGGACACGTTCCTAGGATATTGGCCGCATGGGCCCTTCCCCCCAAGCTACCGCCGCCCCAGGGGACGACGAGTGGCTGAGGCTGTGCCGCCAGGCAGCCCGGCGGCTTGGGGATGTGCTCGACCAGAACCCCACCACGCGCGAGCGGGCGGTGACCACCGGCCGCGGCGAGGGCGGCGATCGCTCGCTGATGATCGACGAGGCCGCCGAAGATGGGGTTTTCGCCCTGCTCGACGAGCTGCACCAGAGCGGTCGGCGGTTCACCGCCTTCTCGGAGGAGCGGGGTCGGGTCGAATACGGCGATCCCCGCCTGGTCGTGATGATCGACCCCATCGACGGGTCGCTGAACGCCAAGCGCAACCTCGCCCCCTATTCGATCTCCATCGCGGTGGCGGATGGCGGGACGATGGCCGATGTGGCATTCGCCTTCGTGCACGACTATGGGCAGGACGAGGAGTGGATCGCCCGGCGCGGTGCGGGCGCCACGCTGAATGGCGATCCGCTCGCGTCCGAGACCGCGGAGCGCCGGGATCCGGCCGGCCGCCTCGAGGTGGTCGGAGTCGAGTCCGCCGATCCGCGGTGGGTGGCGGAGTCGATCGACGGGCTCCTGGAGCACGCGTACCGGCTGCGCGCGCTGGGCTCGATCGCGGTCTCGTTGTGCCAGGTGGCGGCTGCGCGGATGGACGCCATGCTCTCGCTCAAGCGATGCCGGGCCTTCGACGCCGCCGCGGGACAGCTGATCGTCCGTGAGGCGGGCGGGCATGTGGCGTTTCCGGTCTTCGACCGCCCGCTAGGCGCGCCGCTCGACCTGAAGCCGCACTCGCCGGTGGTGGCGGCCCGCAGCGAGCGGGCGCTGCGGGAGCTGGCTGCGATACCCCGTGCGTAGGGTGGACGCGTACCGCCCCGACCCCGTCCGTAGGGCCGGACGCGTCCATACGGCATCATCCGGACAGTGATCGACTGGAGCCTTGCCGCCCAGCTCGCCGGCTTCGTCGCCGGCGATCCCGGCCACAAGCCGCGCCCGGCGCTCCCCGGGCTGGCCAACGAGAGCGAGCGGCTGGTTGGCGAATACACCGGCCTGACCCCTGAGCGACCGCTTCCGGCGCCTGAGCTCCTCGACCGCCCGGACTGGATCGAGGCCAATCTGCGCTCCGCCCGCCCGATGCTCGACCCGCTCGCCGAGCGGCTCGGTCGCGGAATCGGTCCCGCCGGGCAGGTGCTCCAGGGTGCGGCCGGCCTGCTTCTGGCCGCCGAGCTGGGGGTTCTGCTCGGCTACGTGTCACGGCGGGTCCTTGGCCAGTACGAGCTGGTCATCCTCGACCCGCAGGCCCCCGCCCGCCTGCTGTTCGTCGGGCCCAACCTGGACGAGGCGGCACAGGAGATGAGGGTCGACGAGGACGAGCTGCTCAGCTGGGTGGCGCTGCACGAGGTGACGCACGCGCTCCAGTTCGGGGGCGTGCCGTGGCTGCGCGGGCATCTCGCCGGCCTGCTGCGCCTGCTGCTCGACTCGCTGGAGGTCGCGTTCGAGCCCGCGCGGGTGTTGCGGCTGCCAAACCGCGCCGACCTGCGGGCGCTGGTCGACGCCGTCGCGTCAGGGGATCTGATCTCACTGGTGACGGGCCCGGAGCAGCGAGCCCTCATCGAGCGCCTGCAATCCGTCATGGCCGTGCTCGAGGGGCATGCCGAGCACGTGATGGACGCGGTCGGGACCGACCTGCTGCCCTCGCTGCCACGGCTGCGGGAGGCGATGGGCCGCCGCCGCCGCAACCAGTCGGCGATCTCGCGGCTGCTGCAGCGGCTCTTTGGGCTCGAGCTGAAGCTGCGGCAGTACGAGGTGGGAAAGCGCTTCTGCGACGCGGTCGTCGAGGCCGGCGGGATCGAGACGCTCAATCGCGTGTGGGCCGGTCCCGACGCCCTTCCGACCCTCTCCGAGCTCGACGACCCCGGGGCCTGGATGCGGCGAACAAACGTTCCGTCTGTTACAAAGTTTTAGCCCGGACAGGAAGGCGGCAGGCCAATTACCGCCCGGGGTGTAACAATGTGGGGAGGCGGGTTTACAAACATGTGTTCGGTGCTAATCTGGCCCTCGGGCTAGTCGCAAGGGCACCAGGTCGTCCGCCATCTCGAAGGAGAGACTCACCGCATGACTCCCACCACCACCCGCACGTCCAGCGCCCAGCGCGCTGCCGCCACCCGTCGCGCCAACGCCCGCCGGCGCAGCGCCGCCGCCCGGCGCGCCGCGGCGACCCGCGAGCTGCGCCAGCGTACGCCGGTCCAGCGCGCTCAGGATCTCGCCGAGCGTTCGGTCCTCGTCCCCGTGGGTGCCGCTCTCGTCGCGCGCGACCGCGTGATCGAGACGGTCACCGAAGCGGTCAGGCCGTATCGCACCCGCGAGTCGGCCCAGCGCCGGCTCGAGCGTGACCTGCGACGCTTCGAGCGCCGCGGCACCACCGCTCGCAACCGCGCCGAGCGCCGGCTCAAGCGCACCCGCACCCGCGTGGAGCGCGAACTGCGTCAGCGCCGCAGCGCCGTCGAGCGCGTGCTCAAGCGCAACCGCGGTCGCGTCGAGCGCGAGGCCCGCTCTGTGCGCCGGGACCTCCGGCGTCAGCGGCGGATCGCCCAGGCCCGGGTCGACGAGGCGGTCACCGCCGGTCAGCGGGCGGTCGCCGACGTCCAGGAGCGCATCGCCGACAACGCTTCCTAGGGCGAACAGCTTCCCCCTCCCGGCGTAGGAGAGGCCGGGCCAGGGGAAGTGTGCCGGCCCACATACCTCGCCGGCACATGCAGCACCCTCTCCTCCCTCAACCGCCGGGACGCCCTCGTGGCGTCCCGTCGGTGTTAAGGGCGCGGCGACGGCCCGACCCGTCGTCCTGGCGCCGGGTGGAACCGTCGCCCGGCCCCGGCTTGCCGCCGGGGGTTTGCCAGAATGGTCGGAATGCCAACCAGAGATCAGGTACTCGAGGCGCTGCGGGCGGTCATCGACCCCGAGCTGCGGCGTTCGATCGTCGAGCTGGAGATGGTCAGGGCGATCGAGATCCAGGATGGCGGCGAGGTCGACGTCACGGTCTCCCTGACCACGCCCGGCTGCCCGATCCGCAACCACTTCCAGACCGCGGTCGTCCAGGCCGTCGGCGAGCTCGACGGGGTCGAGCGCGTGACCGTGGCCTTCGACGTGCTCTCCGACAGCGAGAAGGGGGCCCTCCAGCGCAAGCTGGGGCGCGCCACCCTGCCCGAGGGGGCCCTGGCCCAGGTGCGCAACGTCATCTGCGTGGCCTCCGGCAAGGGCGGCGTGGGCAAGTCGACCCTCACCGCCAACCTCGCCGCCGCCTTCGCCGCCGAGGGACACCGGCCCGGCGCGCTCGACGCCGACGTCTGGGGCTACTCGCTCCCGCGCATGTTCGGCCTGGGCTCCGAGAAGCCCAAGGTGAGCCCGCAGCGCAAGCTGATCCCGCGCAGCGCGGACGGGATCCAGGTGATGTCGATCGGCTTCTTCCTGGAGGAGGACAACGCCGTCGTCTGGCGCGGGCCGATGCTCCACAAGGCGCTTGCGCAGTTCCTGGAGGACGTCGACTGGGGAGAGCTCGACTATCTGATCGTCGATCTGCCTCCGGGGACCGGAGACGTCTCGATGACGCTCGCCCAGCTGCTCCCGCAGTCCAGGTTCGTGCTCGTGACCACGCCACAGCCGGCGGCACAGAAGGTGGCCCGCCGCGCCGCCCAGCTGGCGCTCAAGTACGACCTCGAGATCGTCGGAGTTGTGGAGAACATGGCCGGGTTCGTCACGCCGGCAGGCGAGCGCTATCCCATCTTCGGCGAGGGCGGCGGCCAGCTGCTGGCCGACGAGCTCGACGTTCCCCTGCTCGCGAAGGTCCCTCTGACCATGCCACTCCGCGAGCAGTCCGACGCTGGCACCCCGCTGGTGTTCGCCAATCCCGACGATCCCGCCGCCCAGGCGATCCGCCACGCGGCGCGAGGGATCGTCGCCGCCACTCCCGTCGAGCTGCCGGTGATGCAGGCGCCCTCCCCGGCCGCGGCGCCCCAGCCGGCGGGGATGACCCTGCCGATGGCCTAGGACCGGCTTGACGGCAGGGCCGGTCTTCTACTTCGACTTCGGCTCTCCCTACGCTTACCTCGCCGCCGAGCGCATCGAGCGGCTCATCCCATCCGCCCGCTGGCAGCCGATCCTGCTGGGCGGCCTGTTCAAGCTCAACGGCCGCAGCTCGTGGGCGACCGGCGATCCCGATAGGCGACGGACGGGGATGGCCGTGGTGGAGGGGCGGGCCCGTGCCTACGGGCTGCCGCCCGTCCGCTGGCCCGATCCCTGGCCCGGGAACATGCTCACCGCGATGCGCGCGGCGACGTTGGCCCAGCAGCGTCGCCAGGAGGTCGGCCTTGCGCTTGCCGCCTTCCGGCGCGCGTTTGTCCTCGGAGAGGACCTCGGCCGGCCGGAAGCGGTGCTCGCCGCGGCCCGGGATGCCGGTCTCGACGCCGACGAGGTCGAGGCGGCGGTGAGCGATCAAGCGGTCAAGGACGCGCTGCGCCGTACGACCGAGGACGCGCATGGGCGCGGCGTGTTCGGTGTCCCGACCGTGGCGGTGGGCAACCGCTTGTACTGGGGCGACGAGCGGCTGGCGGAGGCGGCTCGGGCGGTCCCCGGACCGCCCACGCACGCCCCCTAGTCGTAGCTCATCGCGCCCGGCGCGCGCTCCCCGACCGCGGCCGCCAGGGCCTCCTCGCGCGTCGGGAACACGTGCCGACTGGCGATCCGTCCCTCCCGGGCCGTGATGAGACAGAACACGCTGACGTCGAGCCCGCCGCCGCCCGCGCTGCCGGCGCTTACCCAGTGCTCGGCCGTGATGACCTCATCCGGGCCCGTGCTCACCGCGTCCTCGACCTCCACGCTCAGCGTCCCGAACCGTTCGATGATTCCGCCAAACCAGCTGCGCAGCCCGTCGTGTCCGCTGACCCGCCGCAGATGCGGGAACCGCTCGAGCTCCTCGCCTTCGAATTCGGCGTCATAGAGGCTCAGCCACGAGTCGGGCCGCCCATCCCGGGCCGCCCGGTTGAACGCCTCGACGGCTCGGCGTACGAGCTCAGCGGACTCGCCGACCATCCTCGGATCGGCCGCCGGCCGCACCGCCCCTACCGGTTGGCGTAGTAGTCCGCGTTCATCTGGGTGTACTTCTCCCACTCGGGTGGGAGCTGGTCCTCGGCGAAGCAGGCGTCGACCGGGCAGGCCTCGACGCAGGCGTCGCAATCGATGCACTCCTCGGGGTCGATGTAGAGCATCTCGGCCTCGTCGTAACCCGGCTCGTCGGGGGTGGGGTGGATGCAGTCCACCGGGCACACCTCGACGCATGAGTTGTCCTTGGTGCCGATGCAGGGCTCGGCGATCACGTAGGCCATTCGGGTTCCTCGTCGGCGCTCGGGGACTGACCGGGCGGTTCATTCTAGGCGTCGGCCCGCCCGGCGGTCTCCAGGCGACCGGCCCGGCGGCGGTCGCCCGGCGGTTGCGGTACCTCGCCCGCGCCTAGACTCCGGCGCGATGATCCTCCTTACGGGGGCCACCGGGCTCGTCGGCTCGGCCCTGCTGCGGCGGCTGACGGCGGCGGGGGAGCCGGTCCGCTGCCTGGTCCGCGATCCGCGCCGGCTCGGCAACCAGCGGGTCCGGGTGCAGATCGCGCTCGGCGACCTGGCCGATCCGCCCTCGTTCCGCCACGCCCTGCGGGGAGTGAGCACGGTGGTGCATCTGGCGGCCGCCATCCGCGACCAGGCGTCGGGATCGATCGAGGAGCTCAACGCGGTCGCCACCTGGCGGATGGTGCACGCGGCCGAGCGCGCGGGGGTGGAGCACTTCGTCTACTTCTCGGCCCTCGACGCCACGACGTTCAACCGGGCGCGCTTCTTCCGCGCCAAGGCGCTGGCCGAGCGGGCGGTGTCGGAGTCCGGGTTTCGGCACACGGTATTCGCTCCGTCGATCGTCTACGCGCCGGGCGACCACTGGCTCACGCTGCTCGAGCGCCTGGCGCTCCTGCTCCCGTTCATGCCGGTGCCGGGGTCGGGAAGGACGCTGTACCAGCCGATCTGGGCCGACGACGTCGCCGACTGCGTGATGGCCACTCTCGACGGCGCGGTCGCCGACCGGCGAGACCGCTACGAGCTGGCCGGGCCCGACACGCTCTCCTATCGGGACATCGTCGAGCTCGCCCTGCGGTCGTTCGGTCGTCGCCGTCCCCTGCTGCGAGTGCCGATGCCGCTGGTCAGGCGCTTCCTGCAGCTGGCCCGGCTGGTCGCGGGTGATGCCGTGTTCGCCACCTGGGACGAGGCGGAGCTGATGGAGGTGCCGATGACCAGCCGCAGCGGCACGGCCGACGCCGAGCGCCTGGGGGTGCGACCGCAGCCGATGCGGGCGGTGCTGGGCGCCGGCTGATCGAGCTCAGGAGATCGGCGGCCGGCGATCGGCCCAGGGCCGTGCCCGCTCGAGCTGCGCCGACAGGGCCAGCAGCTCCCATTCGCCCGCCGGTCGGCCGATCAGGTGGACGGCGGTCGGCAGGCCGTCGTCGCCCTGATACAGCGGCAGGGAGATCGCCGGCTGGCCGCTGACGTTAACGACCGCCGTGAACGGCGTGAACCGCCCGGCGCGCGCGAACGCGTCCATCCCGGTCTCGGGGTCGATCTCCCCGATCCGCACCGGGCGCTGTCCGAGCGCCGGGGTGAGGAAGGCGTCGAAGCGCGACAGTTGGGCCACCATGGTGCGCGCGTAGTTCTGCAGCGCGACCATCGCCTGGCCGTGCTCGTACGCGCTGGTGTCGCGGCCTCGCCGGTAGAGCTCCCACGACAGCGGCTCCATCGACTCCTGCGTCGGCTCACGGCCGCTCACCTGGCTGGCGAACAGCGCGGTCATCCCGATCGCCACCGCCCACATCGTGGTGAAGGTCTGGAAGAGGTCGCGATCCGTCCAGGGAGGGTCGAACCGTTCCACGCGGTGGCCGAGCGACTCCAGCAGCCGGACGGTCTCTTCCACCGCCTCGATATACGTCGGGTCCACCGGCGCGTCGAGGGGGGGCACCTCGGTGAACCCGATGTGCGCACGCTCGGGGTCGCGCTGCAGCGCCTGTGCGAAGGGCTCGGGGGGAGGGGGAGCCCAGTGGACGTCGCCCAGCTCGTAGCCGGCCAGCACGTCGAGCGCCCTCGCGGTGTCCTCCACCGTGCGCGAGAGCACGCCGTCGGTGGCCAGGTAGCTCTCACCCAGCACCGGGGCGTGCGAGATCCGCCCGCGGCTCGGCTTGAGACCGACCAGGCCGCAGCACGCGGCGGGGATGCGGATCGACCCGCCGCCGTCGTTGCCATGGGCGATCGGAACCATCCCGGCCGCCGTGGCCGCGCCCGAGCCGCCGGACGAACCCCCCGGGGTGCGGTCCGTGTCCCACGGATTCCGCGTCGGGCCGTAGCGCCGCGGCTCCGTGACCGGGAGGATCCCGAACTCGGGCGCATTGGTCTTGCCGACCGGCACGAACCCGGCCTCCTTCAAGCGCCGCACCACCGAGCCGTCGAAGTCGGGCACGAAGTCGCCGAACAGCTCCGCCCCGAAGGTCAGCGGCCTGCCCTCCCAGGGGGGCCCGATGTCCTTGATGGCCAGCGGCACGCCGGCGAACGGCCGCTCGTCGCCGGGGCCGATCGCGTCCGCGGCCTCCCTGGCGGCGTCGGCGTCGACGTGGACGAACGCGTTGATCTGGGGGTCCAGCCGTTCGATCTGCTCGAGCGACGCGTCGACCAGCTCCCGGGCGGAGACCTCGCCGCGACGGACCATCTCGGCGAGCTCGGTGGCGGGTCGGAACAGCAGTTCGGAGATGGTGGCTTCGGCCAAGGCGACTCCTGGTTCGCGGGTCTTGGAGCCTATCGCCGGCCCGAGGGCCGGGCCGTACCGCGTAACCCCTTGAGGGGGTAAGATCTGGTTACATGCTGCTGCGAGCACTCGACCTCGACCTGCCCGAGGATCTCGAGCTGCCGCTGCGCAGCGGCGCGGCGCACTGGTACTGGCTCGGCGGGCGCCCGGCTCTCGACCTCGTCAACACGCTGCGCGAGCGCTGGCGCCGGCGCGTCGACACGCTGGTCACCACCGACGACCTCGCAGCGTGGCTGGTGCAGTCCGGGCTGCTGCCCGGGCCGATGCCGGTGAGGCGCGCGGCGCTCGACGAGACCCGAGACCTCCGTGAGGCGATCGACGCGGGCGTGCGCGCCGCGGTGGCCGGCGACGCGCCGCCCGACGAGGCGGTTCGCGTCATCGACGGTTGGCTCGTCCATGCCGGCACCCGGCCGTCGCTCGCGCTGATCGGCGGCGAGCCGACGCTCGGCGAGCGGCCCGCGGCCGATTCGCCGCGCCGGGCGCTGGGCACCGTCGCGCTCGACGCCGCCACCATGCTGGGGCTGGCCGAGCAGCGAGCGCGCGTGCGGATCTGCGCGGGAGACTCCTGCAGCGCCCGCTTCTACGACCGCTCTCCCGCCGGTCGGCGGCGCTGGTGCTCCATGCGGACCTGCGGCAACGCCGCCAAGGCCCGTCGGCATCGCGATCGCAGGCGGGCCGCCGCGTGAGCGGCTACCGCTGGACCATCCTCGCGGTCGGCGTGGGCGCCCAGATGTCCGTATCGGCGCTGCGCCAGGGGCTGCCTTCGCTGGGGCCGATCCTGCGCTCAACCTTCCATCTGTCGCTGCCCGAGCTGGGGGTGATCCTGGGAAGCGTCAGCGTCGGAATCGTGCTGACCCTCATCCCCTGGGGGGCGCTGGCCGACCGATTCGGCGAGCGCAGGGTCATCGGCGCCGGCCTGGCCGGCACCGCGCTCGCGCTGGTCGCCGCCTCGTTCGCCGCCGGCTACGGGACGCTGCTGATCGCGCTGGTGGTGGCCGGGATGTTCGGTGCGAGCGCCACCGGGGCGAGCGGCCGGGCGGTGATGGGATGGTTCGGGCGCTCCCAGCGTGGCCTGGCCCTCGGCATCCGCCAGACCGGCGTGCCGCTGGGCGGGGGTGTCGCCGCCGTCGCGCTGCCGCTGATCGTGGCCGCCTTCGACCTGCGGGCCGCGCTGCTCGCGCTCGCCGCCGGCTGTCTGGTCGCGGCGGCCGCCGGCTGGCGCTGGATGCGCGAGCCCCCTCCTCCGCCGCGCGACCGGCCGCCGGTCGAGGCTCCGCCACCGCTCCGCGACCGCCGGCTCTGGCGCCTGGCGGCGGGCAGCGGGATGCTCGTGGTCGCACAGGCGTCGATCCTCGGCTTCGTGGTGATCTTCCTCCACGACGAGCACGGCTGGGCGCCCGCCGCGGCCGCCGCCGTGCTGGCGGCGATCCAGGTCGGCGGCTCGGTGCTGCGCGTGGTGGCTGGCCGCTGGTCGGACCGTCGCGAGGAGCGGGTGGCGCCGATGCGGGCCATGGCCACCGCCAGCTCGCTGCTGCTGTTGGCGGCGGCGGCGCTGACGCACGCCGCCGGCGCCGTCCTGGTTCCGGTTCTGGTCGCCGCCGGGGTCCTGGCCATGAGCTGGAACGGGCTGTCGTTCACCGCCGCGGCCGAGATGTCCGGTCGGGTGCGGGCGGGCACCGCCATCAGCGTGCAGAACACCGTCCTATCGGCCGGGGGCGCGATGGCGCCCATCGCGTTCGCCGCACTGGTGGTCGCTACGTCCTGGCCGGCGGCCTGGGTGGCAGTGACCGCCTTCCAGCTCGGCGGGGTGCTCGTGCTCGGCCCGTCGGTCGTCGAGGAGCGGCGCCGGCGCGCCCTGCGCCAGGTCCGGCTCCGGGGATACCGACCGCCCGGGCTCGCTTCCTGGCACTCTAGGACGGCTACGAGCTCGAGCGGCGCCCACCAGGAGGCAAAGTGAACACCGCCATCACCACCGAAGTCCCGTCCGGCCTCGAGGGCGTCGTCGCCTTCGAAACCGAGATCGCCGAGCCCGACAAGGCGGGGAGCGCGCTGCGCTATCGGGGCGTCGACATCGAGGACCTGGTGGGACAGGTGCCCTACGAGAAGGTGTGGGGTCTGCTGGTCGACGGCAGCTTCGAGCCGGGCCTGCCTCCGGCCGAGCCGCATCCGTTGGACATCCGCTCCACGGACCCGCGCGTGGACGTCCAGTCCGCACTGGCGATGCTGGCGCCGGAATGGCACCTGCGCCAGCTGATCGACATCTCCGAGCGCCAGGCCCGCGACGACCTGGCGCGCTGCTGCGTGATGGCGCTCTCGTTCGTCGCCCAGTCGGCCCGCGGCCCGGACCGGGCGCCCGTGCCCCAGTCGGACGTCGACGCCGCCGGGTCGTCGATCCCGGGCCGCTTCCTGATCCGGTGGCGCGGGGAGCTCAACCCCGATCACCTCAAGGCCATCGACGCCTACTGGATCTCGGCCGCCGAGCACGGCATGAACGCCTCGACCTTCACCGCCCGCGTGATCGCCTCCACCGGCGCCGACGTGGCCGCGGCGCTGTCGGGCGCGGTGGGCGCCCTGTCCGGTCCCCTCCACGGCGGCGCGCCGGCCCGGGTGCTCCGGATGCTCGACGAGGTCGAGGCCTTGGGCGATCCCGATCGCTGGGTGAGGACGGCGCTGGACCGTGGTGAGCGCCTGATGGGATTCGGCCACCGCGTCTACCGGGCCGAGGACCCCCGGGCGCGGGTGCTGCGCCGCACCTGCCGGGACCTGCGCTCCCCGCGCTTCGAGGTGGCGGAGGCGCTGGAGGCGGCCGCCCTGGAGCAGCTGCGGGCTCGCAAGCCCGACCGGGTGCTGGCCACCAACGTCGAGTTCTGGTCGGCGGTGGTCCTCGATCTCGCCGAGGTGCCGTCTCACCTGTTCACCTCAATGTTCACCTGCGCACGGACCGCCGGCTGGGCGGCGCACATCCTCGAGCAGAAGCGCGAGGGCCGCCTGATCCGGCCCAGCGCCAGGTATGTCGGGCCGCCGCCGCGTGCGGTGCACGAGGTCGCCTGACGGACGCTGAGCCCGTCCCCTTCGGGCCTATGCTCCGCCGGTGGCGCCCGAGCACGAGCTGGACCCCGGGGGTCTGGGGGATCACTTCGACCGGCTCTTCCGGGCGGCGTGGGGACTGTGCGGGTCCCGCGAGGACGCCGAGGATCTCGTCCAGGAGACCTACGTCCGGGTGCTGGCCCGCCCGCGCCTGGTGAGGCGGGACGACGACATCGGCTACCTGGTGCGGGTGCTGCGCAACACCTTCATCTCGCAGCGGCGCACCGCGGCCCGCCGCCCGGCCAGGGTGACGGCGACGCCCGAGGAGCTCGAGCTGGCCGACGCGGGGGGCGGCGCCCAGCCCGAGGTGGCCGCCCAGGCGCGCGAGGTCTATGCGGCGATCGCCGAGCTGCCGGACGAGTTCCGCGATGCGCTGGTGGCGGTCGACGTGGCCGGGCTCTCGTACGGCGAGGCGGCCCGGGCGCTGCGCGTGCGGGAGGGAACGGTGACCAGCCGGCTCTATCGGGCGCGAGAGCGCCTGGCTCGCCGGCTGGGGCCGCCGTCGGGGTGAAGGTCCGCCGGCGTGTCGGGCGAGCTCAGGATCGCGCCTGACCACCGCCGCGCCCGGCGAGCGAGAACAGCGTCCCGACGTCGACGTCGCGTCCGGACAGGATGCAGGTGCGCCCGTCGCGAACCCACGTCACCGCCCGGGCGCCGTCGGCCCTGAACGAGCGCAGGCGAACGCCTTCTACGACGCGGTCGGTGGTGGCGGGCGGGGACGGCAGGCGGCGGCCCGCGACGATCGAATAGCCGATCCGCTGACCGCGTCGCGTGTAGAACACCGTCGTCACCCGCCGCCGACCGAGCCGATCGCTGCGGATTCCGATCGCCTTCCAACCGAGGCGGTCCTCCCAGTACGGGTAGGCCACTCCGGCGGTCGAGGCCTCGAGCACCCCGGGACGCGTGGCGCTCTGGCCGGGGGGTGGCCCGGTGGGCGCTCGCAGCGACAGCGCCGCCGCCTGGACGACGGAGGGCCCGCCGGGAACCGGGCCGGGAAGGGACAGCGCGACGACCATGGCCGCGGCGGCGATGGCTCCCGCGAGGGCCCCGCCGAGCGCAAGCCGGGCCCGCCGGCGCGATACGGCGCCGCTGCGCAGGCCCGCGACACGGGCGCGCAGCGCGTCGGGCGCGGCGGCTTCGGCGCCGCGAATGGCGCTGATCGCACGTCGCTGGATCGCCACTGCCGCCTGCAGCTCGGCAGAGGCGGCGACCCGCGCCGCCACCGCTTCCGCGCGACGGGGATCCAGGCGCGCGTCGGCGTAGGCGGCCAGCTCCGCCTGCTCGCGGCGGCCGGTCGGGCTCTCGCCTGGCTCGGGGTGCTCAGCCATGTCTCTTAAGACGCCGTAACCCGCGTGATCAGTCCGATCGCACGGTCGCGCCGCCGCGGCATGGTGCGCGAAGGGCCCGGCCGTCGGCCGGGCCCTTCGTCGTGCAGCGGATTGACGCGCGGAACGCGCCTACATCATGCCGCCCATGTCGGGCATGCCGCCGCCGGCAGCGGCGGGCTCCTTCTCGGGGATCTCGGCCACGATCGCCTCGGTGGTGAGGATGTTCTTGGCGATCGAGGCTGCGTTCTGCAGCGCCGAGCGGGTGACCATCGCCGGATCGATCACGCCCGCCGCGACCAGGTCCTCGATCTCCCCGTTGGCCGCATTGAGCCCGTGACCGTCCTTGGCCCGACGGACGTCGTTGACGATGACCGAGCCCTCGAGACCCGAGTTCTCCGCGATCTGGCGGAGCGGCTCCTCCAGCGCGCGCAGGACGATGCGGGCGCCGGTGCGCTCGTCGGCGTCGTCGATGGCGTCGACCTTGACCTCGCCGACCGCCGCCAGGAGCGCCACGCCGCCGCCCGGAACGATGCCCTCCTCGAGGGCGGCCCGAGTGGCCTGCAGCGCGTCCTCGACGCGGTGCTTCTTCTCCTTCATCTCGGTCTCGGTGGCCGCGCCGACCTTGACCACCGCGACGCCGCCGGAAAGCTTGGCCAGGCGCTCCTGGAGCTTCTCGCGGTCGAAGTCGGAGTCGGTGGTCTCGATCTCGTTCTTGATCTGCTTGATGCGGCCCTTGATCTGCTCCGACTCCCCGGCGCCGTCGATGATCGTAGTGGTGTCCTTGGAGACCACCACGCGGCGTGCGCGCCCGAGCTGGGACAGCTGGGTGTTCTCCAGCTTGAGCCCCATCTCCTCGGTGATCACCTCGCCGCCGGTGAGGATGCCGATGTCCTCCAGCATCCGCTTGCGGCGGTCGCCGAAGCCGGGCGCCTTCACGGAGACGCCGGTGAACGTGCCGCGCAGCTTGTTGACCACCAGGGTGGCCAGCGACTCGCCCTCGACGTCCTCGGCGATGATCAGCAGCGGCTTGCCCGACTGGATGACCTGCTCGAGCACCGGCAGCAGATCGCGGACCGAGCCGATCTTCTGGTTGGCGATGAGGATGTAGGGATCCTCGAGCACCGCCTCCATGCGGTCCTGGTCGGTGACCATGTAGGGCGAGATGTAGCCCTTGTCGAACTGCATGCCCTCGGTGAACTCGAGGTCCATGCCGAACGTCTGGCCCTCCTCGACGTTGACCACGCCGTCCTTGCCGACCTTCTCGATGGCG
>JBJMKZ010000025.1:0-221271 GCA_045805565.1 Solirubrobacteraceae bacterium
AACGGCGGCCGGCGGCGCAGCCGGGGCCGCGGTCGGGACGGCGGCGGGCGGGTCGGCGGCCGGCGGCCTGCTGTCGGCGGGCGCCAGCGCGGTCGCCACCAAGGCGGCGGCCGGGGTCGCGGCGGCGGCGCTGGTAACCGCCGGAGCGGTCGAGGTACAGCACGTGACGGCCAAGCATCCGAGGGGCGCGGCCCATGTCGCCGCCCCTCGCCTGAGCCCGAAGGCCGAGCCTCCGGCGGGCGCAGCCGCCGAGCCCACGCCGCAGCCCAAGGACGCCAACGCGACCACGAAGCAGACCACCACGGAGGCCGCGGTCAAACCGGGCGACCAGCCGCAACCACAGACGCAGCAGTCCGAGCAGCAGCAGGGCCAGGCCCAGGACACGCAGGGCCAGGCCGACCAGGCTCCGCCCGCCACCGCCTCCAGCGGGACCGGCCGAGTCGAGACCAAGTCGGACACCACGACGCTGCCCGGCTCGGCGCCTTCGCCGCCGGTCCGCGTCCAGCCCGCGCCTGCGCCCCAGGCCGCGCCGCCCCCTGCCCCGACCGATTCCGCGCCGGCGCAGACCGTGACGAGCGCCGGTGACGGCTCGGGTGGGACCGCCGCGCCCTAGCCCCCGTCCAGGGCACCTCGCTCGCTAGGGTCCGGGGGGTGCCGGACGATCGCCGACTCGCCCGCCTGCTGGACCGGGCACGGCGCGTCGACAGCGCGCCGCGCGCCGTGAAGCTGGCCCGGTCAGCGCGGGAGCTGCTGCCCGGGGACACCGGGCTGGGCGACGCCCTGTCCACGGCCCGCGGCGGGGCCGCCGACCTGGCCGCGCGGCGGCTGGCCGATGCCAGTGCGCGGCCCAGCGCCGCCCGGGAGCTCGGCCTCGGGGCCATGCAGGTCTACCAGGCGCTGTCCGAGGCCCAGGGACGGGGGCGCGGCGAGCGCGAGCTGGCGATCCTGTTCACCGACCTGGTCGGCTTCTCGGACTGGGCGCTGGAGGCCGGGGACGCGGCGGCGCTCGACCTGCTGCGCCAGGTCGGCGACACGGTCGAGCGCGAGATCGGCGACCGCAACGGCGCGGTCGTCAAGCGCCTCGGGGACGGGCACATGGCCGCCTTCTCCGACCCGGCCGCGGCCGTGGACGCGGCGTGCGGGGCTCAGTCGGGGGTGGCGGGGATCGAGGTCGCGGGCTACCGGCCCGCGCTGCGCGCCGGGGTGCATCTCGGCCGCCCGCGCAAGCTGGGGGGCGACTACCTGGGCGTCGACGTGAACATCGCCGCCCGCGTCGCCGACGCGGCCTCGGAGGGCGAGGTCCTGGTGTCGGCGCCGGTGCTGGAGCGCCTCCAGGAGGACCGCTTCGAGGCTCGTCGGCGCCGACGCTTCCGGGCCAAGGGAGCCCCCAGGGACCTGCAGGTGTACTCGCTCAGGCCGCGGGACTGAGCTGCGCGGTTCCGGCGTGCTCGAGGACCAGGTTCCGGATTCGCTCGAGGTCGACGCTCGCCGGCTCGGTGGTGGCGAGGAAGTCGCGTAGGAGCGCGAAGAACCGGACCGGCTCGTCGTGGTGGGGGAAGTGCCCCGCCTGGTCGAAGACCTCGAGGCGGCTGCCGGGCATGAGCTCGTGCGCGCGGACGCCGTGGGCGGCGGGGATGATGCGGTCGCGCGCCCCCCACACCACCAGCGTGGGGACGGTCTCGGCGAGGTAGAGCCGATCGGTCGCGTCCACCCGCTGGCCGGCGGGGTCGATCACGGCGCGCACGGTGTGCACGAACGCCTGGCGGGCGCTCAGGTCGGCGAGCGACGCCAGCCCCCGCGCCATCTCCCCCAGGTCGGAACCGGCGGCCAGCCCGATCTGCCCCAGCAGGCGCCCCAGCGCGGCGCCCGCGTTGATCAGCGGCCGAGCGGTGATCAGCGGCAGGACGAACTCGGATCCCGGGAGCGCCGCGGCCCGCAGCAGGGGGTGGACCTCCTCCCCCAGGCCGCCGCTGGACACGAGGACCATCCGCTCCACGCGTTCGGGGAACTGGTAGGCGAACTGCATGGTCACCCCGCCCCCCAGCGAGTGCCCGACCACGGTCGCCCGCTCGTGCCCGAGCGCCAGCAGCAGATCGCGCACCAGGCAGGCGTAGGCGCCCAGCGAGTAGTCGCCCTGGGGCTTGGCCGACGCGCCGTGACCCAGCAGGTCCGGAGCCACCACCGTGAAGCGCTCGGCCAGCAGCGGCAGGACCGGCTCCCAGCTCTGCGACGAGCTGGTGACGCCGTGGACGAGCAACAGCACCGGCCCGGATCCGCCGATCCGGTAGCTGACCCGGTGTCCGTGCAGCCGGATCTCGGCCTGCTCGATGTCTGCGGGCAGGGCCATGGGCTAGCGGATGGGAACGCCCGAGATCGCGCGGGAGATCACCAGGCGCTGGATCTCCGACGTGCCCTCGAAGATCGTGTAGATCTTCGCGTCGCGGTGCATGCGCTCGACCGGGTACTCGCGCGTGTAACCGTTGCCGCCGAGGATCTGGATCGCGCGCTCGGTGACCCACACCGCGACCTCGCCGGCCTTGAGCTTGCTCATCGACCCCTCCGCGGCGTCGAACGGCTTCCCGGCGCGGCCCATCCACGACGCGCGCCACACCAGCAGGCGAGCGGCGTCGATCTCCATCTTCATGTCGGCGAGCGCGAAGGCGATCGCCTGGTTGTCGATGATCGGCCGCCCGAACTGCGAGCGCTCCTTGGCGTAGTCGAGCGCGTACTCGTATGCCGCGCGCGCGATTCCGAGCGCTTGGGCGCCGACGGTGGGGCGTGAGACCTCGAAGGTGCGCATCGCCGCCTGGGAGCGGGCGCTCGCGCCCTCGCGGGCGCGGGCCAGGCGCTCGTCGAGCTTCTCCTTGCCGCCCAGCAGGCACGACCCCGGAACGCGGCAGTCGTCCAGGAAGACGTCGGCGGTATGGGAGGCCCGCAGTCCGTGCTTTCGCACCTTGCTGCCCATCTCGAGGCCCGGGGTGTGGGGCGGGATGACGAACGACGCCTGTCCGCGGGCGCGCAGCTCGGGGTCGACCGACGCCACGACGACGTGGACGTCGGCGATCCCGCCGTTGGTGGCCCAGGCCTTCTGGCCGTTGAGCACCCACTCGTCCTTGGCCTCGTCGTAGCGGGCGCGGGTCCGCAGCGACGAGACGTCCGAGCCGGCGTCGGGCTCCGAGACGCAGAATGCCCCCACCTTGGGTTCCTCGGGCGTGCCGTAGCACTGCGGCACCCATTCCCCGAGCTGCTCGGGGGTCCCGTTGGCGAAGATGCCCGCCACCGCCAGGGTGGTGCCCATGATCGCCATCCCGATCCCGGCGTCGCCCCAGAACAGCTCCTCGTTGACGATCGGCAGCAGCAGGCCGCTCTCGTCGGCCCAGAACTGGGCGAGCGACTCGTAGCCGTAGAGGCCGATCTTGGCCGCCTCCTGGATGACCGGCCAGGGCGTCTCCTCGCGCTCGTCCCACTCGGCGGCGGCGGGCCGGACGACCTGCTCGGCGAAGCCGTGGACCCAGTCGCGGATGTCCCGTTGGTCCTGGGTGAGCGCGAGCGAGAAGGGCGTGGGGCCCTGGTCGGGGGTCTCGGTCGCGGCGGCCGCGGCCTCGGCCGCGGTGGTGCTGGCTTGCATGGCGAGTCCTCGGGGGTCGGGTTCGGGCGAACCAGTTTGGTAGGTGCCCAGTGTAAACGACCGTCAAACCATTGTTACACCGGACGTTTGCAACCGGGTAGAATCCGGGCATGGCCGTCTCCCCCCGGACCGCCCGGCGGGCTCCCGACGCCCGCCGTCGGCCCCGCCGCAGCCGCGAGCGCGACATCGTCATCGCCACCCGGGCGCTGTTCGACGAGCGCGGGATGCAGGACGCCCCGATCGACGAGATCGCCCGCGCGGTCGGCATCAACAAGGCGCTGATCTACCGGCACTTCTCGTCCAAGGAAGAGCTGTTCGTCCTCACCGTGACGCTGTACCTCGACGACCTCGCCGAACGCCTGGAGGGGGTCGACGCGTCGGCTGAGCCAGTCGCGCGCCTGCGGGAGGGCTGGGAGCGCTATGCCGACTTCTGCCTCGAGTATCCGGCCTTCCTCGACTGCGCGCTGTCGCTGATGCGCCGTCCGGCCGCAGAGCTGCGCGAGCGCATGTCCGAGGCGGTCTGGTTCCGGCTGGGCCAGGCGATGTCGGCCTGCCTGGGGCCGCTGGAGCGGATCCTGGCCGACGGCGTCCGCAGCGGGGCGTTCACCATCGACGATCCCGCCTTCGTCGCCAACCGCCTCTACGTCCAGACGCTGGGGACCATGCACCTGGCCCGGGTCGGCGTCGGCGTCCGCCAGGCGGCTCCCGGCATACCCGACCCCTTCCCGGTGGCGGCCGCCCAGGTGCGCGACGCGTGCGTGGAGGACGCGCTCGCCGCGGTCGGGGCCCGCGCTAGGCGGCAGCCCCCAGGCCGATCACCTTCAGTCGCCGTTCCAGAGCCCGCGCGGCAAAGGCGCGCGACTCGGCCACGCTGGTTCCGAAGATGACCGTGTCCTCGTCCACGTCGTCGCCCAGCCACTTGGGGCGCAGCACGCCGTCCGCGACGGGCAGGACCTCGGCCAGCGTGCGCTGGATTGCCTCGGCGTAGCGCGGCTCCCGGGTCGCGGCGTCGCGCAGGAAGCGGGCGCCGAAGGCCACGTGGCGGTGCTCGTCCCGCGCGACGTTGGTGAATCCCTCGACGAAGGCGGGCAGCGTCCCGACCGACTCGTTGTAGCTGATGATCGTGTGCTGGCCGGTGAGGGCGAGCATCCCCTCGATCACCATGTGGTAGATCGTCACCGCCTCGACCAGCGCCTCGAAGTCCTCGGGCTCGCGCGCGAGGCGGTCGACGCGGCGGCCGAGCAGGTCGTCGAACAGGACGCCGAACTCCGGGTTGAGGTGCTCGGAGGTCTCCTCGAGGCGCTCCTGGAGGTTGTCGGAGTCCAGCACGCCGACCTCCGAGTAGAAGCGGTCGAAGAAGCGCACGTGACGCGCCTCGTCGGCGATCTGGGTGCTGAGGAAGATCTGCGCCTCACGGTCGGGGACGGCGCGCATCATCGGCCCCAGCTCCTCGGTCACCCGCTGCTCGCCGATGAAGAACGACGACAGCCCGTACATGCGCGCGAAGCGCTCGTCCGGGTCGATTCGCTCGTGCCAGTCGATGCGGTCCTGCGTGAAGTCGAGGTCCTGGGTGCGCCACTGCTGGCGCTCCCACAGCCGGTAGAGCTCGCCGTAGCTCAGGAGCTTCGCCTCGCCGCGATCCGCGGACTCCAGCACCCCGGGATCCGAGGTGTCCTGGAAGTCCTGGCGGTCGGTGCGCTGGGTGGCCGTATCGGACACGCTGGCCTCTCTTCGCTCGGGGAAGCGCCAGCGTAGCGCACCGACTGGCTGGCTGGCCAGCCATTTCGTCCCGCCTCGGGGCTGTCCGACCGTTCGGTCAGCCGCCGGGCTCGCCGCCCACCGCGAGCGTCGCTCGTGCCGCGCCGGCTCTGACCGCGTAGCGGCCCGGCCGCTGGCCCGGCAGCACGACGGCGGAGCGCCCGCCCGGAGGCACCGTGAGCCGGTAGACGCGGTCGGCGGCGATCGTCACGACGTGGGTGCGGCGGTCGGCGGCCGCGGCGCTGACCCGCACGGCCAGGAACGGCGGGACGCTCACGATCCGCGGCACCAGTCGACCGCCACGCAGCGTGAACGTCGCCCGGGCGCGAACCGGGCGCTCGCCGCCGGCAACCGGCGTGGCGTGCCGGCGCCGCGGCGGCCGGACGCGCGCCTTCCCGGCCCGCGGCGGCGCCGCGGTGGTCGACGGTCGGGCGGGAGCCGAGGCCCCGGTCGTGCCCGGCCCCTTGCCGCCGCATCCCCCCGGCCCGAGGGCGACGCCGGCGGCCAGCAGCATCCAGGCCGGCGGGCGGCGGGCGCTCATCGCTTCCGTCCGGCGGACGCCCTAAACAGGGTCGGCGCGACGGGAACGCGGTCGAGCCCCATGGACGGACAGCTCATCCCCCGGTACCCCCGGGCGGTCCGGTACGACTCGGTGAGCCGCCGGGTATGGCTGTTCGGCCAGCGCTGCCACCACGGCGCGACCGGCACCGTCCTGGCGCTGGCGGCGGTGGGCGCGCTGGTCACGCATCGGCTCAACTCCCGCGGCACCGCCGCCCTGGCCGCCACCGGCAGCCTGCTCATGGCGCACGACTGGAAGGACCGCTCGTGCTGGTTCGAGCGAGGGCAGGGGGTCGACGCCTCGACGGGGGCACCGGCTACTCCCCGATCGAGAACAGCGCCTCGAGGTCGTGGCGGGAGAAGACCTCGAACGCGACCATGGTCTGGGTCCTCGTGACCCCTTCCAGCTGCCCGATCCGGCCGGTCACCACCTCGGCCAAGCGCTCGTGCTCGGGCACGCGGACGATCGCCACGAAGTCCCAGTCGCCGGTGACCGAATAGGCCTCGGCGACTCCCTCCACGTCGGCGAGGATCCCACCCAGCGTCGGCAGCGCCGTGCGCTCGGCGGCGATCAGCACGATCGCGTGCGTCACGCGGAGTGCGTCTCGCCGGGCGACATGACGACCACACTGGAGGCCGTGCTCGACTCGACGTCGGACTTGAACGCCTGAGCGTCGGTCTCGATCGGCGGGAAGGTGTCGTAGTGGCAGGGGATCACGGTCCTGGCGGCGACGAGCTCGGCGGCGGTGACCGCGTCGAGGCGATCCATCGTGTAGTGGCCGCCGATGCACATCAGGGCCACGTCGACCGGATCGCCGCGCCGGGCGATGAGCTGCAGGTCCGAGAACAGCGCCGTGTCCCCCAGGTGGTAGACGACCGTGTCGCCGAACCCGATCAGCAGTCCGGCGGGGGTGTTGACCGTGCCCTTGGGTGTGGTCGAGGTGTGCCAGGCGGGGACCAGCTTGACCCATCCCCAGTCGAATTTGACGGTGCCCCCCAGGTTGGGGTCGAACACCTCGATGTCGTCCTGGCCGATCTCCTGGGCCAGCTCGACGATCGCCACCACCGGAGCGCCGGTGCGCTTGGCGATGTCGACCGTGTCGCCGATGTGATCGGCGTGCCCGTGGGTGAGCAGGATCGTGGTGGCGTCGACCTCGTCGGGGCCCACGGCGGCCTTGGGGTTGCCCGACAGGAACGGGTCGACCAGCACCCGGGTGTCGCCGTCGGACAGCTCGAAGGCGGCGTGGCCCAGGAAGCGAATGTCCATCAGTCCTCCTTGTGGTGGGGATGCTTGGCAAGTTCGCGCGCGAGCTCGATCCCGACCGCCACCCCGACCATCATTCCCAGCCGCGTCTCCTCGGCGATCAGCGTGCGCACGGCGCGCCGGCGGTGGTCGGCATCGGCGATGGTCGCGGCCTTCGACACCTCCGTCTCGTGGGCCTGACCGAACCACCCGCCCGCGTCGAGCGCGTCATCGAGAACCCGCTGGAGCTGGGGCGCGACGCGGGCCACGGCATCCTGGGCGCCCGCCAGCCGGTCGGGGGCGGTGAGGGCGGCTACGGCGGCGTCGATCTCCTCGTCGCTGTAGGGCCCCTCGAGCACCGCGTCATCATACGGGCGTGCCCGTGGCCCTCACCTCTCTCTCCCACGGCGCCGGCTGCGGCTGCAAGCTCCCGGCGGCAGAGCTGGCGGCGGTGCTGAGCGGCCTCTCCACCGGCGACGATCCCGCCGTGCTGGTCGGGCCGCAGACCGCCGACGACGCGGGCGTCTACCGGCTGCGCGACGACCTCGCCCTGATCCAGACCGCCGACTTCTTCACGCCGATCGTCGACGACCCCTACGACTTCGGCCGCATCGCTGCCGCCAACGCGCTCTCGGACGTCTACGCGATGGGCGGCACCCCGCTAAGCGCTCTCAACCTGGTGGCCTTCTCCCTCGAGCAGCTGGGCCGGGACGTCCTGCGTGACATCCTCCGCGGGGGGCGCGACATGGCCGACGCCGCCGGGGCGGCGATCGTGGGCGGGCACTCGATCGACGACCGCGAGCCCAAGTACGGGCTGGCGGTGACCGGCATCGTCCACCCCGACGACATCACCACCAACGCCGGGGGCCAGCCGGGCGACAGCCTGGTGCTCACCAAGCCGCTGGGCGCCGGGGCCGCGGCCACCGCCGCCAAGCGCGGCCTGGCCGACGGCGGGCTGATGGCGCGGGCGGTGGAGGTGATGGTCGAGCTCAACCGCGACTCCGCGGCGGCCGCCCGGGCGGCGGGCGCCCACGCGGTCACCGACGTGACGGGATTCGGGCTCCTCGGCCACCTGCACGAGCTGGCGGCGGCGAGCGGGACGTCCGCGGAGCTGGAGGCGACGGCGGTGCCCGCGATCGAGGGCACGCTCGAGCTGCTCGCCGGGGAGCAGGCGGTCAGCGGCGGGGCCCGGGCGAACGCCCGCCATGCCCTTACCTTCACGCGCTTCGAGGACGCGGTCGAGCCGGCTCGGCGACGGCTGCTCACCGACCCGATGACCTCGGGCGGGCTGCTGGTGGCGGTCCCCGCCGACCGCGCGGGGGGGCTGGACGGGGCGAGGATCGGGCGGCTGACCGACGGCCCCGCCGGCTCGATCAGCGTACGCGGCTGAGCGCGGCCAGCGGCAATCCGAGGATCAGGCCGATCAGCCCGCCGGCGAGCCCGACGATGGGGTTGGCGTCGGGCACGGCGAACGGGAGCAGCAGCAGGACGGCGGCGATGACCGCCACGCCGATCAGGTCGGAGTCGGTCTCACCGTCGCGGTGGCGCTCCTGCAGGTCCGGCACCACCCACGCGCCCAGCAGCGCCAGCGCCGCTCCGTTGGCGCCCAGCGCCACCGGGATCGCCTCGACCGTCGCCGCGACCAGCATTCCACCGCAGCCACCGGCGACGAACAGCGCGAGGGGCGCCCAGGCTCCGTGCCGGCGCTCGAGCAGCCAGCCGAACAGTCCGATGCCCACCGCGGCGCACAACAGGTAGCCGCTGTTGTCGTACGCGAAGGGAGCGGTCAGCACGCGCCACCACTGGTCGCCGAGCGGCCCGAACACCGCCAGGTCGCGCAGCGAGACGGCTCTCGCCTGCCACGCCAGGGCCACCGCGATGCTGGCCACCACCAGGACGATCGTGACGAAGGGCCGGGTGTCGTAGCGGATGCCGGGCATCTCGCCCGGACGCAGGCGTCCGAGCCTGGGCCGGTCGCGGCGCAGCCGGGCCCCCGGCCGGCGGGGACGGCGCGGCGAGGCGCCGGGACGATCGAGCTTGGGCGCGCGCTTGCGCAGCCGGGTCCCGCAGTACGGGCACTCGGTGATGAAGGCGCTCACCTCCGAGCCGCAGGTCTTGCAGACGACGAACAGGTCCGCACCGCTGGACATCGAAACGATTCTAGGCGCAGCGGGCAGAGGGACAGTCCCTGCGGCGGCGAACCGCGAATGCCGATACCGTGATCGCCCTGTCCCGGGGGGTTGTGAGGTGAAGTCAAGGTGACCTGGTCGAGATGGGCGCCGGCGGTGATCCGTCGGGTTATCGCGTTGCTGCCGGTCCTGGCCATGGTCGTGATCTCGGTGTCGGCGGCTTGGGCGGCCGGGGCGCCAGACCCGGATCGGCAATCCGGCCAGCCGGCTGGTCAGGAGGCCGCGGGCTCCGACCCTCCGGCGTCGGCCGGCGCGGAGAGTTCCGGCGATCAGTCCGGCCAGGACGCCGGCAACCAGGGCGGCGATCAGAGCGACGGTGACCAGCCACCCAACTCGGGCGATAACGGGTCTTCGGACCAGCCACCGGCGGATGGCACCGGCCAGACGCCCCCTGACGGCAGCGGCCAGACGCCGCCGGACGGCACCGGTGAGAAAACCGTTTCCACCGACGAGCCGGCGCCTGCTGAACCGACGCTCCCGCCCCCGACCAAGCGCGAGCGTCGCGTCCCCGACCACTACATCGTGGTCTACAAGGACTCGGTGGGCGATCCCGCTGCCGAAACCCGCAAGCACGAGAAGGCCGAGGGCTTCAAGAGCGACCTGCGCTACACGAAGGCGATCAAGGGCTTTGCCGCAAAGCTCTCAGGGCCACAGGTGGCAAAGCTCCAGGCCGACCCTGAGGTGGCGTTCGTCACCCCGGACGCGAAGGTGAAGGCAACCGACTCGGTCCCGCTCGCCTCGGGTGAGCCGCTGCCGCCGACCGGCGTTCGGCGGATCCAAGCCGCCTCGAGTACGTCCGCGCATGAAGCCAGCGACGTCGGAGTCGCGGTGATCGACACCGGCATAGACCTCAACCACTCGGATCTCAACGCCGTGGACGGGACGAACTGCTTCGACCCGACCCAGAAGGCGCAGGACGGCGACGGCCACGGGACCCATGTGGCCGGGACCATCGCCGCCAAGAACAACGGCGCCGGGGTCGTCGGCGTCGCCCCCGGTACCAAGGTCTACGCCGTGAAGGTGCTCGACGACAATGGCGACGGCACCTTTTCGTCCGTCATCTGCGGGATCGACTGGGTCACCGCCAACGCCTCCGCCCTGGGCATCAAGGTGGCGAACATGAGCCTCGGCGGCTTCGGTCCGGAGCTCGACAGCTGCCCCAACAGCACCGACGCCATGCACAAGGCGATCTGCAAGTCCACCGCTGCCGGGGTCACCTACGTCGTCGCCGCCGGCAACAGCGGCTGGGACTTCGACCTCGCGAGCTCGCCGGACACTCCGGCGGCCTATCCCGAGGTCCTCACCGTGACCGCGGCCTCCGACAGCGACGGGCTGCCCGGCGGCAGCGGCGGCGACCCGACCTGCCGCAAGGGGGAGTCCGACGACAAGTACGCGAGCTTCTCCAACTTCGCCAAGACCTCGGCCGGCAGGGATCACACGATCGCGGCGCCCGGGATCTGCATCCGCTCGACCTGGAAGGGCGGCGGCTACAACACGATCTCCGGAACCAGCATGGCCAGCCCGCACATCGCGGGAGCGGTCGCCCTGTGCCTGGACGACGGCGGCACCAACGGCCCCTGCGCGGGCAAGTCGCCGAGTCAGATCGTCCAGCAGGTGCGATCCGACGCGAAGGACCACACGGACGGCGATCATGGCTACGGCTTCACCGGCGACCCGGACAACAACCCGGTCTCGGGCGAGTACTTCGGCTACCTCGGCTGGGTGGGCGTCACGGGCTCCGGCTCGTCGTCGGACACCACCGCCCCGACGGTCAGCTCGGTGTCGCCCGCCGACAACGCGACCGGCGTCTCCGTCTCCACCAACGTCAGCGTGACGTTCTCCGAGCCGATGGACCACGCTTCCGCGGAGGGGGCCTTCTCGCTCAAGCGCAGCAGTGACGGCAGCCCGGTCTCGGGCAGCTTCTCCTGGAGCGGCAACACGATGACGTTCGACCCGACAAACGACCTGGCGGCCGGCATCGGCTACGACGCCAAGCTGACGACCGGCGCCCAGGACCTCGCCGGCAATCCCCTCTCGGCGCAGGAGAGCTGGAGCTTTACGACCGCAGCGCCGCTCGAGACCACCGCCCCGACGATCAAGTCGATCTCGCCGGTCGCGAACGCCACCGGCGTCGCCGTCTCCACCAACGTCAGCGTGACGTTCTCCGAGCCGATGAACCAGAGCCAGACGCAGAGCGCCTTCTCGCTCAGGCGCACGAGCGACGGCAGCTCCGTCTCGGGCACCTTCTCCTGGAGCGGCAACACGATGACCTTCGATCCGACGAGCGACCTCGCCAGCACCAAGTACACGGCGACGGTGACCACCGCGGCCCGGGACCTCGCCGGCAATCCACTCGGCTCCCAGAAGCTCTGGTACTTCACGACCGACGTCACCCGACCGACGGTCAAGTCGATCTCGCCCGGCGGCGGCGCGACCGGAGTTCAGGGCTTCGCCAACGCCACCGTCACCTTCTCGGAGCCGATGGACCACGCCTCGGCGCAGGGTGCGTTCTCGCTGAAGCGCACGAGCGACGGCAGCTCCGTCTCCGGCGCCTTCTCCTGGAGCGGCAACACGATGACCTTCGACCCCACCGGCGACCTCGACAGGAGCACCGGCTACACGGCCACCGTCGGCACCGGGGCCAGGGATCTGAACGGCAACTCCCTGGCCACCCAGAAGCTCTGGACGTTCACGACGTGGAACCGCACGAGCCCACTGCCCGGGGCCGTGACCGTGCTCGAGGGCTCGCCCGCAGGCGGCAATCAAACGGCCCTGGAGGACGACGACGACCAATTCCTGAGCGTCGCCTCGACCGGTGCCGCCACCTTCAGCGCCGCCTGGCGAGTCACGTTCACCGGGGTGCCCAACAGCCTCACCGCGCTGAGGGTGATCTACAAGGGCAAGAACTCGGCCACGTGCGCTCAGACGGTCTCGATCTGGAACGACGCCACGAGCGCCTGGGTGCAGCTCTCCTCCACCTCGGTTGGCGCCACCGAGGTCAAGGTGGACAAGGCGCCCGGGGGGACACTCGCGAATTACGTCAGCGGCAGCGCCGGCGACGGCGACCTCGTCGTGCGCGTGCGCTGCACCAGCTCGTCGGCCGGCTTCACGTCGATGGGCGACCTGCTGCGGATCGGCTACCTGTAGATCATCGGCGGTGCGACCGGCGGCTACTCGCCCGTCGCGGCGACGATCTCCGCCACGACCTCCCGGAGGTCGTGGTTGGCCTCGTAGACCACGACCTGGCGGCTCGCGCCGTTGCCATGGGCGAGCAGGTCCTCGATGGCCTCCAGCTCGGCGACGGTCCCGAGGTCCTGGGCGTGCTCGCGCATGCGGTCCAGCAGGCGCCGGGCCAGCTGCTTGCTGGTCACCCGCTGGCGCGAGGGCAGGTCGACCAGCTCGCCCTCCAGCCCGTGTCGGGCGGCCAGCCACTTGTTCTCGTCGATCATCTCGTGGGGGTACTTCGACAGCCGCTTGCCGGCGTCGAAGTGCTCGGCCAGCTCCTTGACCAGCGCCTGGACGAGCGCTCCCAGGGCCAGGGTGTGCTCGACGCGGGTCTGGGCGTCCATGACCCGAACCTCGACGGTGCCGAAGTTGGGGTGCGGGCGCACGTCGTACCAGAGGTAGGTGTAGTCCTCGATGACGTTGCATTCACGCATGAACGCGATCCGGCGCTGGTAGTCGTCCCAGTCCCGGTAGGTGGGCGGGATCCCCACTCGGGGGAAGGCGCGGAAGATCGGCGTGCGGGTCGAGGACAGCCCGGTCACGTCGGCCCGCCAGAACGGCGAGTTGGCCGACAGCGCGAGCAGCACCGGGACATGCACCCGCATCCCGTTGGCGACGTGGATGGCCTTGTCGGGGTCGTCGATCCCCACGTGTACGTGGACCCCGAAGATGATCTCCTGCCGGGCGACGAAGCGCAGGGCGCTGACCAGGTCCCGGTAGCGCGGGCGCGCCACGATGCGCTGGTCCTCCCACATCGCGAAGGGATGGGTCCCCGCCGAGCCGATGGTCAGGCCCCGGCCGCCGGCGCTCTCGCGCACCTCGCGGCGCAGCCGGCGCAGCTGGGCGCCCGCCTCGGAGGTGTTCCGGCACGGCGTGGTGGCGACCTCGAGCACCGACTCCATCAGCTCCGGCTTGATGTCGCCCTTCAGGCCGTCCGTCTGGACCGCCTCGAGCATGACCTCGATCGAGTTCGACAGCTCCAGCGTGTCCGCGTCGAGGATCATCAGCTCCTCCTCGATCCCGATCGTGAACGGCGGGCCGGTGAACCTGTGCTCCATTGGCGGGCAAGCGTACCCGCCGGGTCCGGCGGCTCCTGGGGGGCGGCAAGGGCCTCTAGACTGGCCCGCAGCGTCGCAAACGACTTCTGACGAGGGGCGTTGAATGGGCCTTGGCTACGACGGCAAGCTGTACATCCTGGCGTTCGACCACCGCGGGTCGTTCCAGAAGAAGTGGTTCGGGATCCAGGGGGCGCCCAGCCCGGAGGAGACCGAACGGATCGCCGACGGCAAGCACCTGATCTACGAGGGCCTGGCGGCTGCGCTGGAGCGGGGCGCCGAGCCGCAGGTGACCGGGGGCCTGGTCGACGAGCAGTTCGGCGGCGACATTCCCGAGCAGGCGCGCGACCGGGGGATCAGGCTGGCCATGCCGGTCGAGAAGAGCGGCCAGGACGAGTTCGACTTCGAATACGGCGACCGGTTCGGTGAGCACATCGAGCGCTTCGACCCCGACTTCTCCAAGGTGCTGGTCCGCTACAACCCAGATGCCGACGGCGGGATGAACCGCCGCCAGGCCGAGCGCCTTCGCCGGCTCTCGGACTGGCTGCACGAGCGCGAGCGCAAGTTCCTGTTCGAGCTGCTGGTCCCGGCCACCGACGATCAGCTGGCCTCGGTGGACGCCGACTCCGACCGCTACGACGCCGAGCTTCGACCGGAGCTGATGCGCCGAGCCATCGAGGAGCTGCAGGGCGCCGGCGTGGAGCCCGACGTCTGGAAGATCGAGGGCGTGGAGGAGCGGTCCGAGGCCGAGATGCTCGCCGAGCAGACGCGCGTCGGCGGGCGCGACGGCGTGGTCTGCGTGCTGCTGGGACGCGGCGCCAACGACGACAAGGTCGACCACTGGCTCAGACAGGCGGCACCGGTGGACGGGTTCGTGGGCTTCGCCATCGGACGCTCGATCTGGGGCGACCCGCTCAAGGCATTTTTGGCGGCGGAGGCCGAGCGCGACGCGGCGGCCGGCCAGATCGCGGACAATTACCTGAGGTTCGTCAAGGTCTACAGTCAGGCCGAGGGCAGCAAGGCCCCGGTCGGCTGAGGCCGCCCCCCGACGGCGCTAGCGTCCCGGCGTGGACTGGCGCCGGGCGGCACCCTGGCTGGTCGTGTTCGCCGCGGTGGCGGCGCTCGCGCTCCGCGGCCTGGCGCAGCCGCCGTTGCATGGCCTCGGCCGCAACGCCACCGTCGCCGCCACCGTCACCCGCGTGGTCGACGGAGACACGGTCAAGGTCTCGATCGCCGGGCGTCGCGACACGGTGCGCTACATCGGGGTCGATACGCCCGAGACCCATCCGGGGACGCCCATCCAGTGCTTCGGCGAGGCGGCGACCGCCTACAACCGCCGGCTGGTCGCCGGGAGGGCGGTGCTCCTGCGCACCGACGCCGAGCCGCGCGACCGATACGGGCGCCTGCTCGCCTACGTCTACCGCCGCGGCGACGGCCTGTTCGTCAACGCCGCGCTGGTGCGCCGCGGACTGGCGGCAATCCTCACGATCCCGCCCAACGTCGCCCACGCTGGCGAGTTTCGCCGCCTCGAGCGGCGCGCCCGAGAGGCCGGCGTCGGGCTGTGGCGAGCATGCGCCGCAGCCGATGTTATGTCGACGTCGGGCAGTGGTATAGCTTCCCCGGCGCCATGAGGATGCGTCAGAGCATCGCGCAGCTGGAGCGGGCGTTCGCCGAGGAGGTCATCCTCGACCGCACCCGGCGTGAGCACCTGCGCCGGACCGCCGCCCACCGGTCGCGCGAGCGCCGGGTCCAGCGGCGCGAGCAGCGCAGCTCACTGCGCTTCTTCCTGCTCATGCTCTCGCTCATCGTGACCGCCGTGCTGGTCACGATCGCGATGTTCGAGGCGCTGTACTACGTGATCGGCTGAGCGCGGCGCGCGGCCGGGTCACTCACCCAGTCGACGCAGCGCCTCGTCCACCTCCCCACGAGCGCTCTCCTGCGCCCGCTCCTGCTGAATCTCGACGTAAACCTCCTTGCGGAAGACCGGGATGTCCCTCGGGGCCTGGATCCCGAGGCGCACCTTCTCCCCCATGACGGAGAGAACTGAGACCTCGATGTCGTCGCCGATCATGATGCTCTGATTGGACTTGCGAGTCAGAACCAGCATGACCATGCCTTCCTGCCGCACCCGCATGCGGACGACTAGTTGCCAGCCACTACAGCACGTCGGCGGGTGCGATGCAAACGGGCCGCCCGCGTGCGACCGGAGCCGCCGCGGGAGGCCACCAGCCGCCGCTCGGGCGTTTCGCTAGGCTCCGCGCGCCCATGGCCCGACGGTCGCTTCGGCCTCACATGAACCAGATTCGTTCCTGGGTGCGCCAGGGTCGCACCGACGCCTGGATCGCCCATCAGCTCGAGGTGACGGTGCAGGAGATCCAGGCGTTCAAGCGCGACAACGAGCTGGCCCCGGACGAGGGGGAGGCCGCGGGCGGCGAGGCCTTCCCCGAGGAGATCGACCTGCGCGCCGAGGACGACGCGCTGATCGCCGCCGAGCTCGACGCCGCGCAGACGCAGGGCCCGGATGCCGACGAGGGCGCGGAATCGGAGTCCGCGGAGAGCCCCGGCGGCGAGGCTGGGACTCCCGCCCGTTCCCGGCGACGGGGCCGGCGAGGCGGACGAGGGCGTCGGCGCAGCGGGCCGGCCACGCTCGAGGGCACCTTCGACCACGGCGAGGAGGGCTACGGGCTGTGGCTCGACCCGGCGGTCCAGGACGACCCCATCTACGCCGAGCACTGGGCCGGGCACCGGCCGGTCGAGGTGACCGTCGAAGAGGACCAGATCGTGATTCGCCGCGGCGGAGACGGCGACGCCCCCGCCGACGAGCCCGACTAGCGGACTAGGTCTCCACCCGTCGCCCGCCCGCGAAGTCGACCGCCTCGCGGACGTAGCGGGCGAAGGCGGCGTCGGCCACGGTCGGGAGGTCCCACGCGCGCGGGTGATCCGGCGCGATCGAGACCGCGAGCTCGAGGCACCAGTCGGTGCCGCGCTGGTAGAGGTCGGCCAGCTCGGCGGTGGTGAACGCCCCGCCCAGGCGGCGCCGCAGCTCCGCGACGATCCGCTCGGTCACGCGCTCGAGGGCGGCGCGGTCCTCGTCGGGCGCCTCCTGCAGTCGCCGCTGGCCGTCGTCCCACTGGAAGCTGGCGTTCTCGTAGCTCACGCGGCGCACCAGGCTAGCGGTAGCCCGGCTCCAGCCCGCGTGGTCAGCCGCGCGGCGGGAGCCCCTCGACCACGAACGGGCGCTCTCCGCGGCGGACCATCCCCAGGGCCCGCGCCTCGCGCTCGAGCGACCGGGGCTCATGCAGTGCGCGCCGGCGCGCCAGCAGCCGGGCGTTCTCGCGCTGGAGGGTTCGCAGCTCGGCCTGCCTCGCCTTGGACTCACGCCAGGTCTGGACGTAGGAGACGGCGGGACCGACGTAGAGCAGCAGCACGCCGGCCAGCACGACCAGCAGGGTGACGCGGCCGACGCGGTCCCAGCGGACACCGGCCGCGGGGCGCGGCCCGGCCCGCCGTCTCCGGCGCGCCGGTCGGGTGCGCGAGCGGGGCGCGGCGGAGGCTCGGGCCGAGGCCATGGCCGGGGCTTCGCCGCCAGGCGCCCCGCTCCTGCCGCGCCGGCGCGCGCTCAGGAGCGGAAGGCGGACCTGCCCGGGAAGCTCGCGTCGGCGCCCAGCGCCTCCTCGATGCGCAGGAGCTGGTTGTACTTCGCCACCCGGTCCGAGCGGGACGGGGCGCCGGCCTTGATCTGGCCGCAGCCGGTGGCCACCGCGAGATCGGCGATGGTGACGTCCTCGGTCTCGCCGGACCGGTGCGACATCACCGCGGCGTAGCCCGCCTCGTGGGCGATACGGATGGCGTCGAGCGTCTCGGTCAACGTGCCCACCTGGTTGGGCTTGACCAGGATCGCGTTGCCCACCCCGCGCTCGATCCCCTCGCGCAGGCGCCGGGCGCTCGTGACGAACAGGTCGTCCCCCACCAGCTGGACGCCGGCGCCCAGCCGCTCGCTGAGTCGGCTCCAGCCGTCCCAGTCGTCCTGGTCCATGCCGTCCTCGATCGAGACCACCGGATAGCGGGCCGACAGGTCCGCCCAGTAGTCGGTGAGCTCGCCGGCCGACAGCGTTCGTCCCTCGTGCTCGAGGCGGTAGGCGCCGTCGCGGTAGAGCTCGCTGGTGGCGGGATCCAGCGCGATCGCCACGTCCTCGCCGGGCCGGCACCCCGCCGCCCCGATCGCCGCGACCAGCGCCTCCAGCGCGGCCTCGTTGGACTCGAGGTCGGGGGCGAAGCCGCCCTCGTCCCCCACCGCCGTGCCCAGGCCACGCTCGTGGAGGATCGACTTGAGCCGATGGAACACCTCGGCCCCCACCCGCAGGCAGTCCGAGAAGCTCGACGCCCCGTAGGGAACGATCATGAACTCCTGGAAGTCGATCCGGTTGTCGGCGTGAGCCCCGCCGTTGATGACGTTCATCATCGGCACCGGGAGCAGGTGGGCGGCTTCCCCGCCCAGGTAGCGCCACAGCGGCTGGCGCTCCTCGGCCGCCGCCGCATGGGCCGCGGCCAGCGACACCGCCAGGATGGCGTTGGCTCCGAGCCGCGACTTGTCAGGTGTCCCGTCGAGGTCGACGAGCGCCCGGTCGAGGCCCTGCTGGTCGGCCGCGTCGCGACCGCACACCGCCTGGGCGATCTCGCCGTTGACGTGGCCCACGGCGCGCTGCACGCCGCGCCCCAGCCAGGCCTCGCCGCCGTCGCGCAGCTCGCTCGCCTCGAGCTCGCCGGTAGAGGCGCCCGACGGAACCGCCGCCCGCCCCGCCGCGCCGGAGCGCAGGGTCAGCTCTACCTCGACGGTGGGATTGCCACGGCTGTCGAGGATCTGGCGGGCGTGGATGCGCTCGATCTGGCTCATGGCGCCGGCACCGGCGCGGCAGGCTATCGCGGGGTTCGCGCCCGCCGGTAGTAGTGGAGCTGGCGCTCGGGCGGCAGGTCGGCCCACGACTCGTCCTGCGCGGCGGCCAGCGCCTCCGCCGCCTCCGCCTGGCCCTGGAAGCGCCTGGCGGACGCCCGCAGGGCGAGCTCGGGGTCGACTCCGAGCCGGCGCGCGACGGCGACCGCCGCGAACAGGAGGTCACCGGCCTGCGCGAAGCGCTCCTCGCGCCCGGCGGCGGCTTCGAGCTCCCCCGCCGCCTCGCGCAGGCGTTGCAGCGACGCCTCGGGGGCGGGGAAGTCGAACCCGGCGGAGGCGGCACGCCGCTGGAGCTTGCGCGCCAGCAGGAGGGCCGGCAGGTTCTCGGGGACGTCGGCGAATGTGCCCGACGGACGCCCCGGCTCGTCGCGCTTGATCGCGTCCCAGTTGCGCAGTACCTCGGCGGCGCTGCGCGCCTCCGCGTTGCCGAACACGTGCGGGTGGCGGCGGATCAGCTTCTCGGCGCAGCGCTCGGCCACCGCGGCGAGATCGCCGCTCCCCCGTTCCTCCAGGAGCAGCGCGAGGAAGTGCACCTGGAAGAGCACGTCGCCCAGCTCGTCCACCAGCTTCGCGTCGTCCCCGGCGTCGGCGGCGTCGGCGAGCTCATACGCCTCCTCGACGGTGTGGGGGACGATCGAGCGCTCGTCCTGCTCGCGGTCCCAGGGGCAGTCCCGGCGCAGGCGGCGAGTGATCCCGTCCAGCCGCGCCAGGGCGCGCTGGATCTCGACCCGGCTCACCGGCGGCGGGGCCCCGGTCAGGGCCCGGACGACGGGCCGCCCGGGGGCGGCGCGCCCTGGGGAGGCGCGCCCTGGGGCGGCGCGCCCTGGGGAGGCGCGCCCTGCGGGGCGCCGCCCTGCGGCGGGACCGCTCCAGGCGGGATCGTCGACGTCCGCTTCCGAGCCGGCGCGTTCTTGCAGCTGTCGATCACGAAGCCCTTGCGGCAGGTGGTTCGGGCCTTCCACTTCTTCTGGAAGGTGTTGACGAACCTCCGCAGCGCCTGCTCCTGGTTCTGGGACATCAGCACCTGGCGGATCGTCCCACGCACCTGCTGAAGGCTCTGCTGGGAGCCCGGAACCACCTTGGTCACCCGGAAGACGTAGTAGCCGAACTGCGTCTTGACCGGCCCGACGAGCTGGCCGCGCCGCGCCTTGAACGCGGCGCTGTCGAACGCGCGCTCCTGCTGGCCCGGGATCACGTCGGACAGGCGTCCGCCGCGCGCCTTCGAGGTCTGGTCTATCGAGTAGCGCTTGGCCACCTGCGGCCACGGCGTGCCGCCCTGGATCGCCTGCCTGGCCTGCTGGGCGCCGCCGGAGGTCTTGGTGAGGACGACCTCGAGGCTGCGCCGCTCGGGCTGGGCGAAGCGGCGCTTGTTCTGGTTGTAGTAGTCGGAGATCTGCTTCTCGGTCACCTTGTTCTTGTCGCGGACGACCTTGTCGCGGATCTTGCTCGACAGCAGGTCGAGCCTGACCCGCATGAGGATGTCCTGCTGGGTCATCCCCGAGCTGCGCAGGAACCGCTGATAGCCCGCCTCGTCCGGGAACGACTGGCGCTTCTGCTGCTGGAAGGACGTCTGCACCTGCTTGGACGAGACCTTGATGCCCTCGTCCTGGGCCTCTCCCTGCAGCCACTGCGCCTGGATCAGGAACTGCAGCACCTGATCGCGCAGGCCGTTGTACTCCTGCCGGCACTGCGAGCGCAACTGCGCGTCGGTGAGCTTCGGCTGGCCGCGGGGGGCCGGGGGAGCGCTCCTGCGCTTCGCCGCCACGCACCGGGTGAACGAGGGAGCGTCGGGGACGGGGACCGCGCGACCCTGGCCGGGAGGCTGAGACGACAGCGCGGCGACGCGCATCCAGTGGTCGAACGTGCTGCGCTTGATCACCGAGTCGTCCACCCGGACCACGGCGTTGCCGGGGACGCCGCCGCAGGCGCCCAGGACGGCGGCGAGCACAAAAAAGGCGCCAAGCGCCGGAATCGAGCGAAGCGGACGGGCCACGCGAGCCGCCGATCCTACTAGCTCGCCGGCCGCCGACGCCGGCGTGGGCCGGGACCGGCTGACCCCCCGCGCAGCGCCGATGTCAGGCCGCCTCGCGCGTGAGCGCCAGCAGCACGTCCGCCGCCCGCACCACCGCCGGGAACCGCCGCTCGGGCTGGCTCGGGACCCGGACCGACACCTGCGAGCGGCCGGACTCGTAGAGCGCCTCGGGGATCTGCTCCCGCAGTCGCCGTGCGCGCACAGAGTCCAGCTCGACCGGCGCCACCGCGAGCCGATCGCCGCGGAACGACACCGCTCGCGCCCCGGCCTGCCCGAGCTTGATCCGCGCCTGCTGGAGCGCGATCAGGTTGAGCAGCGGCGCCGGCGGAGGGCCGAACCGATCCTCGAGCTCGTCGCGCAGCAGCTCGAGGTCGGCGACCTCGCACGCCGCCGCGATGCGGCGGTGCACGTCGATCTTGGCCTGCTCGTAGGGGATGTACTCCGCGGGCACGAAGGCGTCGACGTTCACGTCGAGGCGAACCGGTTCCTCGCGCGCGGCGCCGGCGCCGTCGGCGCCCATCGAGGCCACCGCCTCGTCGAGCATCTGCAGATACAGCTCGAATCCCAGGGCGGCCACGTGCCCCGACTGCTCTTCGCCGAGCAGGTTCCCCGCGCCGCGGATCTCCAGGTCGCGCAGCGCGATCCGCACCCCCGCCCCCAGCTCGGTGTAGTCCGAGAGCGCGGTGAGGCGCTGCGCCGCCTCCGGGGTGAGCGCCGCGGCCGACGGATACAGCAGGTAGGCGTAGGCGCGCTCGGGGCTGCGCCCGACGCGCCCCCGGATCTGGTAGAGCTGGGCGAGCCCGAAGCCGTGGGAGTCCTCGACCACCAGCGTGTTGGCCTGGGGTATGTCGAGGCCCGATTCGATGATGCTGGTGCAGACCAGGACGTCGGCCTCGCCGCGCAGGAATGACAGCATCCGCTGCTCGAGCTCGCGCTCCTGGAGCTGGCCGTGCGCCACCAGGAAACGCAGGTCCGGGCACAGCCCGCGCAGGCGCTCCGCCGTCTCGTCGATCGTCTCGACGCGGTTGTGGAGGAAGAACGCCTGGCCGCCGCGGCGGCGCTCGCGCTCGAGCGCTCCTCGCACCAACTCCTCGTCGTATTCGCCGACGTAGGTGCGGATCGGGCGCCGGCCCTCGGGTGGGGTGTCGATGGTGGAGATGTCGCGCACCCCGGCCAGCGACATCTGCAAGGTTCGCGGGATCGGCGTGGCCGATAGCGAGATCACGTCCACCTTGAGCCGCAGCTGGCGCAGCAGCTCCTTCTGGCGCACGCCGAAGCGCTGCTCCTCGTCGACGATCAGCAGGCCGAGGTCCTTGGCGCGGACGTCGCGCGACAGCAGCCGGTGGGTGCCGATGAGGATGTCGAGCCTGCCCTCGGAGAACGCCCGGATGGCCGCGCGCTGCTCGCGCGGCGCACGGAAGCGCGAAACCTGCTCGACGCTGATCGGCCAGTCGGCCAGCCGCTCGCGGAAGGTGCCGTAGTGCTGCTGGGCGAGGATCGTGGTCGGCACCAGCATCAGCACCTGTTTGCCGCCCTCGGCCGCCTTGAAGGCGGCCCGGAGGGCGACCTCGGTCTTGCCGTAGCCGACGTCTCCGCAGATGAGGCGGTCCATCGGCCGGGGCGCCTCCATGTCCGCCTTGACCGCCTCGATGGCGTCGGCCTGGTCGGCGGTCTCCTGGAAGGAGAAGCGCTGCTCGAAGTCGCGCTGCCAGTCGGAGTCCGGCGCGAAGGCGTGCCCGGTGCGCCGGCGGCGCTCGGCGTAGAGGTTGAGCAGCTCGCCGGCCATCTCCTGCGCGGCGCGGCGCGCGCGCGCCTTCATCTGCTCCCAGCGCGTGCCTCCGAGCCGCGACAGCGGCGGGTGCTCCCCGCCGGCGCCCACGTAGCGCGAGATCTTGGCCAGCTGGTCGGAGGGGACGAACACCCGGTCGTCGCCCCGGTACTCCAGGTATAGGTAGTCGCGCGTGACGCCGGCGACCGTCTTGGTATCGAAGCCGGCGAAGCGGGCGATGCCGTGGTCCTCGTGCACCACGATGTCACCGGTGCGCAGGTCGGCGAACGAGCGCAGCACGCCGGCGCGCGGCGCCTCGGGCCGCACCGCCCGGCGGCGGCGCATGAGCCGGTGCTCGGGGATCACCGCCAGCCGGAACGGCGCCGCGATGAAGCCGTCGCGCAGGGAGGCGTGGGCGAAGCCCAGGCCGGCGTCGGCCGCCGCCCGCCCGTCCGTCCAGCCGGGGGTGAGCCGAGCGAGGTTGTAGGCGGCCCGCTCGCCCTCCCCCCGACGCGGCCAGGCGACCACGGTGCGATATCCGGAGCGCACCAGCTTCTCCAGCTCGGCCTCGGCGTCCTTCAGCGTGCGGGCGGGAAGATCGGCGGCCTGGGCGTGGAAGGCGACTGGCTGGTCGCGCATCACGGCGCCGAGCCGCACCCGGACCCGCTGGTCGAGCTCGGCGGCGATCCGCTCCGGCGCGACGTACAGGTGGTGGGCGTCCTGGTCATGGAAGGCGGCGGTGACGTCCTGCCAGTGGTCGGCCAGCGCCGGGCCGACGTCCTCGTCGGCGGCGACGATCACCTCCGTCTCGGCGGGGGCGAGGTCCAGGAAGGCGCGGAAGTCTTCGACCGGCAGCAGGTCGGCGACGTCGGGCCTGTCGGCGGCGTCCTCGAGCGCGGCGAGCGCAGCCAGCTCCCGGTGCTCGGCGCCCAGCTCGGCGGCGGGCGCCACCTCGACTTCCTCGGCTTCGCCCAGCGAGCGCTGGGTGAAGGTGGAGAACCACCGCAGCGACTCGACCTCCTCGCCGAACAGGTCCACGCGGACCGCGCGCTCCTCGGTCGCCGGGTAGAGGTCGAGCAGGCCGCCACGCACGGCGAACTGCCCGCGCTCCTCGACCTGGTCGACCCGTTCGTAGCCGGCGTCCACCAGGTCGCGGGTCAGCTCGTCGACGTCGAGCAGCTCCCCGCGACGCAGGACCAGCCCGCGCGGGCGCAGCGCCGGGTCCGGGACCTTCTCCGACAGCGCCACCGCGCTGGCCACCACCACCGGCGGCTCGGGGGAACCCGAGCCCGAGCCCCATCGAAGCAGGGCGTCGAGAGCCGCCACCCGAAGCCCGACGAGGTGCGGCGCGGGCGCCAGGTGGGACTCGTAGGTGACCCCCCGCGAGGGATAGAACCGCACCGGACGGGGGCCAAGCCAGGCGCCCAGGTCGGCCGCCAGGTCGCGGGCGGCGCGGTCGTCGCCGGCCACCGCCACCGCGGGACGGGCCCGCAGCGAGTCGGAGTCCACCAGCCCCGCGACCAGATAGGCGCGCAGCGCCGGCGAGACGAACGCCTCGCCGCCCTCGCGGGCGAGGTCGAGCACGGCGGTGTCCTCGGCGGCGTAGGTGAGAAGGGGGCGCAGCGGCATGAGCGCAGGGCAAGCGACCGCGCACGGGACGCGGCCGGCCTGGATCCGATTCTAGGCGGCGGGGAGCGGGGCCTGTGGCGGAGCCCGTTCGGCTCCCCGGCCCGGACTGCGCGCTAGAGCTCCGAGAGGCGGCTGAGCATCTCCTGCGGGTCGATGCTCATGCGCCGAAGGGTCTGCGCCGCGCCGCCCCGCTCGTCGCGCAATACCGCCAGCAGGAGGTGCTCCACGCCGATGTATCCCTCGCCTCGCTCGAGCGCCTCCTCCAGCGAGCGCTCGAGCACTCGTCGCGCATGGGGGGACAGCCCGCGCCAGGCGGGATGTCGCGGCTCGCCCGAGACGGCATCCCCGTTGCAGGAGGCCAGGGTGGGCTCCGCCGCCGCGCGCGCGTCGTCGAGGCGGGCTCCCATGGCGTGCAGCGCCCAGGTGGCATGGCTGCGCTCGCAACGCAGGATGCCCAGGAGCACATGCTCGGTCCCGACCACGTCGGCCCCCAGGGCGCGGGCCTCTTCGCGAGCCAGCTGGACGGCGTGTCGGGCCTCGGCGGTCACCAGCATCCGCCGTGGGCGCCCGGAAGCGCCGGGCTCGCGGCCGGCCCGACGGGAGTAGCGCTTGTGCGCCGCCTGGCGGGAGATTCCCATCGCGCGGGCGATGTCGGTCCAAGACAGGCCGGCCTCCACCGCGGCGGAGACCTGCAGCATCTCGAGCTCGTCCAAGCGCTCGCGAAGGGCGGTCAGCGCCCGCAGGCCGGCCTGCGGATCCAGCGTCCGCGTCGTCCGGCGCGCGAGCGTCTCCACCTCGGTGGGAGCACCGGACCCGGCTCGGATTTCATCCTCGGTGCACGCCATTGCCCTGACACCTGGCTACCCTGGCTACCCGCGCGCGAGAGTCGTGTACCCGCGAGCGCGCTTGCGTCAAACCCGGTTGACATCCGGTTTCCGCCCACCACCACGGGGGGATTCCCAAATCGTTGGCGACCTGGATTCGCAGGCAAAGGAGGACTCATGACTGACCCCACGCCTCGCCCGGACGAGCAGGAGTTTCGCCCGCTCAGCCGCGAGGAGCTAAATGAGCTGGCCGGCGAGGAGCTGCCCGAGCGGGCGGCCATGTCGCTGGTCAACGCCAACGTGGCGATTCCCATCAACGCGGCGGTGGCCGCCAACGTGCTCTCAGACAACGCGGTCGCTTACGCCGACGCCGCCCAGACCACCCCGATCGACCAGAGCAACTAGGAGGCCGAGATGCCCGAGCCCAGCGCACATCCCGAGCAGTTCAAGCCCCTCAGCCGCGAGGAGCTAAACCAGCTGGCGGGCGAGGAGCTGCCCGAGCGGGCGGCCATGTCGCTGGTCAACGCCAACGTGGCGGCGCCCGTCAACGCGGCGGTGGCGCTCAACGTGGCGTCCGACGACTCGATCGCCTACGCCAACGCGCAACAGGACGTCGACATCACCCAGAGCAACTAGGAGACGGAGATGCCCGACAAGCAGCCCGAGGAGGACAGCTCGTTCTCGCGTGAGGAGCTCGAGCAGCTGTCCGGCGAGAAGCTGCCCCCCCGCACCGCGATGTCGCTGGTCAACGCCAACCTGGCGGCGGACGTGGACGCGACCGTGGCGGCGAACATGCTCTCGGACGACGTCCTTCCCGAGGCCGACCCCGACTAGGGCGGCGGCCTTGACGCCAACCAGCGACTCGAGTGGCGTCGCAGGGGGCGGCCAAAAGGGTCGCCCCCGCCGCTGACGAGGGCCTGACGATGGCAACCGCGACCGCGTCACCGCCTGTCCCGCAGGCGCCGGCCCCGCCCACCGCGCACCGGGCCCCACCCCGCCTGGCCCGTGGCATCGAGCTGATCGGCAGGTACGAGGACTCCGGGTTCAAGGAGCCGCCCTACATCGTGCGCCGCCGCGACGGGCAGGTCATCCAGCTGCCCCACCTCCTCTACGTGGTGGCCGAGCAGGTCGATGGCCGCCGCGATCACGGCGAGATCGCCGCCCGGGTGACGGAGGCCTTCGGGCGCGGCCTGGGCGCCGAGGACGTACGGTTCCTGATCGACGAGAAGCTGCGGCCGCTGGGGATCGTGGCCGACCCCGCGGGCACGCGCGAGCTGCCCAAGGTCGACCCGCTGCTGGCGCTGAAGTTCCGCACCGCCGTCGTTCCCGAGCGCTTCGTCACCGCCATAACCAGCGCGTTCAAGCCGTTGTTCTGGCCTCCCGTCGTCCTCGCGGTGGTCGTCGGCATGATGGGGCTCGACGGCTGGCTGTTCTTCGTGCACGGGGTGAGCCAGAGCCTGCGGGCGGCCCTCTATCAGCCGCTCGTCCTGGTGCTGCTGTTCGGCGGGGTCGTCGTCGCCACCGTGCTGCACGAGATCGGCCACGCCACCGCCTGCCGCTACGGGGGAGCCAAGCCGGGGGTCATGGGGGTCGGCATCTACATCGTCTGGCCGGCCTTCTTCACCGACGTCACCGACGCCTACCGGCTGAACAAGCGCGGGCGGCTGCGCACCGACCTGGGCGGCGTCTACTTCAACGCCGTGTTCGCCCTCGCGGCGGCCGGCGCCTACTTCGCCACCGGCTTCGAGCCGGTGCTCCTCCTGGTCCTGATCCAGACCTTCGCGATCCTCCAGCAGATGCTGCCGCTCCTGCGCCTGGACGGCTACTACATCATCAGCGACCTCACCGGCGTCCCCGACATGTTCGCCCGCGTCCGGCCGACCCTGGCCAGCCTGATCCCGGGCCGCCCGCGCAATCCGCGCGTCGAGGAGCTCAAGCCCTGGGTGCGGGTCGCGGTGAGCGGCTACGTGCTGACGGTCGTGCCGCTGCTTCTGTTCTCCGCCGTGATGATGATGATCCAGGCCCCGCGGGTGTTCGCGACCGCCTATGACTCGCTGGGGCTGCGCTATCACGACGTGTCGGCTGCCTTCGGGTCGGGGAATACGGTGGCCGGACTCGCCGGAGTGATCCAGATGGCCGTGCTGGTGCTCCCGCTGGCGGGAATAGTCGTCACCAGCGGTCGCATCGGACGGCGCGTCAGCGTGGCCGCCTGGACGTGGTCGGCCGGCGAGCCCCTGCGTCGCGCGGCCGTGCTGGGGCCACTGCTGACGGCCGGAGGCCTGGCGGCATTCGTGTGGTGGCCGAACGGGGACTACAGGCCGATCCAGCCGCAGGAGCATGGCACGATCCAAGGCGGGTTCGCCGCGCTGCGACAGATAGCCACCGGCCGTCCCTCGCTGACACCAGAGCGCCAGCGCGAGCTGCACGGGGCACCGGGCGAGCGCTCGCACACGCGACGTTCCACCAAGTCCAAGGCGGCGTCCGCGATCCGCAGATCGCGCCGCTCGGCCCCGAACCAGGGCACGACGCCTCGACAGACAGCGACCACACCGCAGGACAAGTCGGCTCCGTCGGGGGAGGAAGGCCCGACGCAACCGGCGCCCGAGGGCCAGACCACCACCTCGGGGGCGCCGCCGTCGCCGGAAGACCAGACGGCCACGTCCGCCGCGCCGGCGGCCGCGCCGCCGCCGGTGCCGCCCCCGACACCGCCCGGAGCCAGCCCGTGATCGGGCGCCGGCAGGTGGCCGCTGCGCTGGCGGCGTGCGTCCTGGCCGCGCCCGCGTGCGGCGCGCTCGCCGAACCGGCGGCCGCGCAGGACACCTCGGCGGTGGCGGTCAACACCCGCGACGGCTCGTCGGTGTTTCGCCTCGCCTTCTCGATCCGAAGGGTCATGGGCGATGTCGTCGACCAGCGCAACGCCGCTGTGGCGTATGCCAGCTGCGACAGCTGCCAGACGGTGGCCATTTCGATTGAGGCGCTGATCGTGGCCAGCGACCCGTCGGTGGTCACCCCCGAGAACCTGGCGTTGGCGATCAACGTGAACTGCAACCTGTGCGCCACGCTCGCCTCCGCCTACCAGTTCGTGCTGGGAGGGGGCGCGATCCGGCTGCAGCTTTCGGCGCAGGGCCGCCAGCAGGCCGAGGAGATACACCGGGAGCTGCTGAGGCTGCGCAACTCGAACCTTTCGATCGAAGAGATCCAGGCCCAGACGGACGCCCTGATGGGTCGGCTTCAACAGGTGCTGGCCAGCCAACTCGTCGTGCTCGGGCCCGGCTCGGGAGCTGGCGGGGGCGCCGACCAGACGCCGGAGCCGAGTTCGGCTCAAACCCCAACGGCGACGCAGCCCGAGAGTCCGCCCAGCGCGACGACCCCGAGCGCGACAACCCCGAGTGCGACGACGCCGAGCGCGACGACGCCCACCCAGCCCGAGCCGACCAAGACCTCTGCGGACTCCGGATCCGACCAGACGCAGACCGAGGGCGCGCCGGCGCACTGACATGAGCAACGCCGGCCCGGTCTTCCGGCGAACCGCGCTGGCCGCGCTGGCCCTGGCGGCGGGACTCGCCGGTTGCGGCGGCGACAACCCGCGCGAGGTGGTGAGGCAGACGGCCAAGAACCTCGCCAGGGTGCACAGCGCCAATCTCTACCTGCGGATCGGGCTGCATCCCCTGGACTCGCCCCGCGGCGGCTTGGCGCTGTCGCTGAACGGGCCGTTCTCGCTTCCCGCCGCCGGCGAGCTTCCGACCGCCCGCATCACGTACGTGCAGTCGGCCGGGAGCCGGCGGACGGTCGCCACGCTCATCTCCACCCCGCGCGAGGCGTTCGTCAGCCTGCGCGGAGCTTCCTATCGCCTGCCTGAACGGCTGGCGAAGCGCCTGCGCACGACGGGGCCCCGCCGGGGCTCGGTGTCCCTCGCCCAGCTGAACGTGGCCGACTGGATCGAGAACCCGAGCGCCCACGACGCGCCCGGCGGCGCCGAGCGCGTGACCGGGCGCCTCGACGTCGTCGCCGCCGTCCGTGATGTCCTCGCTGCGCAGAGGCGCGCGGGCGGCAACGCCCTAGAGCTGAGCTCACGGGAAGCGCGGCGGCTGCGCGAGTCGGTGCGCTCGTCGTCGGTCGAGCTCGTGACCGGCCGCCAGGACCGCCAGCTGCGGCGCCTGCGCGGCTCGGCCACCGTGGCCGTGCCTACCCGTCTGCGCCGGCAGCTGGGGCGGTTGAGCCTGCGGATGGCCTTCGAGATGCGGCTGCGCGACGTGAACCGGCCGGTGCAGGTGCGCGCTCCCGCTCGAGCGCTTCCCCTGCCCGCCCGGTGACGGGGTCGGCCGCCGACGCCGGCATGCCTCAGCGGCGGCGGGGGCGCAGGGGCCGCCGACGCCGGCGGCGGCTCACTGCCCGCACTCGGTGAACCCGAACTGCCTCGCCTTCTGGCTGAAGCTGTTGCGCCCCAGCTTCCCGAACTGGGCCTTGAAGCGGTTCAGGTCGCCGGCGCTCGCGGCGTCCTGGGCCTCCTGCAGCGCCGCGCGCACCTGGTCGGCGCCGGCGAGGATCTCGTCCCACTGCTTCTTGCCCTCGGTCGGCTCGCCGAGCCCGTGCAGGTAGTCGATCTGCGCCTTGTGGATCGGATTGACCTTGGCGAGGTACCCGGCGGCCTGAGCAAGCTGGGCGCGGGTGGCGCCCTGGGGGCTGAACCGGGGCTGTGGAATCGCCTGGATGCGGCGACTGTCCCGGGCGCAGCGCGCATCGCCCTTCCGGATCAGCTCCCCCTTGGAGATGGACTTGCCCCCGCCGCATCCGGCGACGGCGGCGAGGGCGCCGGCGAGCGCCAGCACACCGATGACCCTTGACCTCATGCACGGCCTCCTCGTGGTCGGGCCCGGCGGGCGCCGAGCCGGCGCGCAGGCTACCGCCCCCGTGGCCCGTCAGGCGTTCGACCGTCCACCACCACGCGCTCCGCGTGGTCGCGGGCTCGCTCGATCAGCTCCCGAACCTGGTCCTCGGGCTCCGAGAAGCGCGACAGGACGTAATCGGACACCACCTCCGGGTCGGTGGTGTCGGGCCGGCCGACGCCGATACGCAGTCGGGCGAAGTCAGGCCCGCCCAGCTCGCGGGACAGCGACCTCAACCCGTTGTGGCCCGCCAGCCCGCCACCGACCCGGTGCCGCACGTCACCGAAGGGAAGGTCGATGTCGTCGTGGATGACCAGCACACGCTCCAGCGGCAGCTTGAGCGCACCCCGCGCCGGCCCCGCCGAGCGGCCGGCGTCGTTCATGTACGTCTGCGGCAGGAGGACGGCCACCCGCGGTCCTCCCGGGCCGGCACGACCTTCGCTGATGAGGCCGGCGAAGCGGTGTCGGCTTCGTCCCAGCCCCCAGCGCTCGGCCAGCGCCCCGGCCGCCCGGAAGCCGACGTTGTGGCGGGTGTCCGCGTAACGCTCGCCGGGGTTGCCCAGCCCGACGATCAGCCAGTCGGTGGGGGCGCCGAACAGCCGCAGCGGCTATTCCGCCTGGGGCTCCTCGGCCCCCGCGGCGGGGGACGGCGCCTCGCCCTCGGCGGCCGGCGGCTCCTCGGCTCCCTCGGCCGCCTCGGCCTCCTCGCCCACCAGCTCCGTCTCCTCCTCGATCTCCGGCTCCTCCTCCACCCGGGGCGGTGACAGGGTGGCGATCACCGTCTCCTGCGGATCGTCGAGCAGCGTGACGTCCCCGGGCGGCGTAACCGCGGCCAGCGTGAGGGTGTCGTTCATCTCCATGCCGGAGACGTCGTGGCGGATGACGTCCGGAATCGCGGTGGGCAGCGCCTCGACATTCAGCTCGCGAGTCACCTGCTCGAGGATCCCGCCCTCCTTGACGCCCGGAGCCTCCTCGACGCCTTCCAGCTCGAGGACGGTGGTCGCCTGGATCGGGCGGTCGAGCCGCACGCGGAGCATGTCGACGTGGAGCAGCCGGCCGGTCACCGGGTGGTGCTGCTCCTCCTTGACCACCACGGGCGTGCTCCCACCGCCGTCGAGCGAGAGCTCGATCACCGCGCCGGCGTGGGCGAGCGCCTGGCGCAGGGCCCGCTGGTCGACCTCGAATGTCTGGGGCTCGTCGCCGCCGCCGTAGACGACGCCGGGCACATGCCCTTGGCGACGCAGCCGGCGTGCGGCCCGCGACCCTTCGGGCCGTCGCGGCTGGACCGAGAGGCGGGTGGTCTGCTGTCGAGCCATGCCGCCGGCGATGGTACTAAGGAGCCGCCCCCGCACCGCCCCGCCGCGGCATAGCCCGATTGGTCTCGGGGTAACCTCCAGGCGTGGGAGCGGACGCGAAGCTGATCGCGCTGTTCGCGGTGCTGCACCTGATCGGGATGGGGCTGGGCGCGGTGCTGCTCGTCATGTTCCTGCGCAGCGACAGCGTCACCGTCTGGTCGCCGCCCGACGAGGAGGGAGGGGGCGGCGGGAACGATCGAGTGCCGCCCCGCCCGCCGGGTCCCAGCGGCGGCGGCCCACCCCTCGTCGATGCCCGTCCGGCGCGGATACGGCTGCGCGAGCCGCGGCGGCTGACCGATCTCGCGCCAGTGCGCGAACGGCGTCCCGCCCATGCTCCCGGCGATGCCCCCACCCGACCTCGCGCGCCGGCCCGACGACGCACCTAGGCGGCAGCTGGGCAGCCGGCATCGCGCCTGATCGGGCGGCTGAGCGCCAGCACCCGCACCCGGAACCCGTGCAGCAGATCGCCGCCGCGCCGCAGCCTCACGCACTGGACGACCGGCAGCGCGTCACCCGCGTGCCAGGCGATTCGGGCGGTCCCCGTCCGTGCCCGCACCGCCAGCGCCGACGGACCGTCGAGGCGGAGGATGCGCACCTTCCCCGGGCTGTGCAGGCGGGCCACGTCGGCGCTCACCCGCCCGCGGCAGGCGGCGTCGGAGCGGCATCCCCGGATGCTGCGGATCACCTGGGCGCCGTCGCCGTGCGACTGGGCCTTCACGATCTCGATGGCCGCGTCGCGCTCGGCATTGGCGGCTCCCAGCACGCGCGCGAGCCCGGCGCTGACCACCAGGAAGACCAGGGCCCCCAGTGCGACCAGCGCGTAGCGCAGCGGACGCGGCAAGCCGCCGGGCCCGACTAGGCCGCCGCGGGCGGATCGTCGAGATTTATCTCCAGGAAGCGCTCGACCGACGCCTCCTGGTGGCGCAGCCGCTCGCTCAACTCGCGAGCGCGCTCGGAGGCCACGGAGAAGAAGTCCGCCAGGCACCGATCGGGGTCGTCGGGGAGCGGATAGACGCGCGTCACGTCCTGCTGCGCGCAGGCGATCCCCAGCGGCGGCCGGCCGGCTGCCAGCGTGCGGGCCTCGCATACCGGCGTCACCACCAGGTGGCGCTCGGGCGCGACCAGTGCCACCGGCAGCAGGCGGTAGGCCGGAAGGGTCACGTCGAGCTCCACCGAACGGTTGATCACGACCTCGCCGCTGGTCGCCTCGTCCAGCGACTCGCGCCAGAGATCGAGCACCGTCTCGGCGCCCACCAGCGCGTCACGCAGCGCTGCCGCCTGCTCGGCATAAAGGCGCTCGGCCTGGGTCCGGTCCTCGGCGTCGGCCAGGTCGAGGTCGCAGGGAACCCGAAGGAGCTCTTCCGGCGCGACCGACGAGCCCGCCCGCCGCCCGCCCGACGTCACGTACGTCTGCAGCGTCGCCAGGTCGCGCCGCCCGTGGAAGATCACGGTCACGGTGTCCGACAGCGGCAGACCCCGGACCCGCAGCGCCACCGCGGCCGCCGCCTCGGCGTCCAGGAGGGCGCGTCTCAGCAGCTCCTCGGCTGAACTTCGATCGGCTGGATGAGGATCGCCTTCCATCGGCCTCCCGCGTCAGGCATCGTCAGGGTAAACGCTGACCCGACGGCGCGCGACCGTGCAACGAAAGCGGCGCCGCGGCACGGGGCGGGTCAACCCCGGGAGCGCAGCACGAAGCCGCGCTCCGCCAGCGCCGCCAGCGACTCCTCGAAGGCGACGAAGTCGCGCGCGAGCAGCTGATCGAGCGGCCGCCCCCGCGGGCCGCAGGCCCGGACCCAGCGGCGCAGGACGACCGGTCCCGCCGTGCGCTGGGCCTCGTCCAGGAGCCCCACCAGGATTCCCACCTCGGGCCGGTGCTCGAGCTGCCCCGACAGCAGGGTCAGAGCGTCCACGTCGAGGATCGCGCAGAGCTCTTCCTCGGAGAGCCCGAGAAGCTCGATCAGGCGAGTCGCGCGACTCGTCAGAACAGCTGGTTCTCGCCGCGGAACACCTCGCTCACCGAGTCGTCGGTGAAGATGCGGCGGATCGAGTCGGTCAGCAGGTCCGCGCAGGTGAGCACCTCGATGTTGTCGGGCTTGCCCTCCCGCGGGGGGATGGTGTCGGTGACCACGATCTGCTCGAAGCCCGACGAGGCCAGGTTCTCGTAGGCCTCGCCCGAGAACAACCCGTGGGTGGCGGCGGCATACACCCGCGCCGCGCCCTCGTTCAGCACCGTCTCGGCCGCCGCCTTCAGCGTCCCGGCGGTGTCGATCATGTCATCGACCAGGATCGCGGTCTTGCCCCTGACGTCGCCGATCACGTAGCCGATCTCGGCCACCTGCTGGGCGGGACGCTCCTTGTTGAGGATCGCCAGCTCCGCCCCGATCTTGGCGGCGAAGTTCTTGGCCAGCTTCACCCGGCCCGCATCGGGTGACACCACGACCAGGTCGTTGAGGCCCTGGTCGAGGAAGTGCTGCGTGAGCATGAACAGCGCGGTCATGTGGTCGACTGGCTTGGAGAAGAAACCCTGGATCTGGCCGGAGTGCAGGTCCATGGTCACCACCCGGTCCACGCCCATCGACTCCAGCATGCGCGCCACCGCGCGGGCGCTGATCGGCTCGCGCGGGGCGGACTTCTTGTCCTGGCGCGAGTAACCGAGCCATGGGGTCACCGCGATCACGCGGTGCGCGGACGCGCCGACCGCCGCGTCGACCATCAGCAGCAGCTCCATCAGCGCGTCGTTGGCGTTGATGCCGGTCGTCGCGTTCCCGCACGTGGGCTGCACGATGAACACATCGGCGCCGCGGATCGACTCCTCGTAGCGGCAGTAGACCTCGCCGTCGGAGAAGGTCCTCAGCGTCACGGCGCCCAGGTCGACGTCGAGCTTGCGGGCGATCCGGTAGCCGAGCTCCGGATTGGCGCGCCCCGAGACCAGCATGAGGCGCTTGCCGTAGTTGAGTTCCAGGCTCGACCGCAGCTGGGGCCGCGGCTGGACGACGCTCATCTCCCCTCGCAGTCTACGCCGCGATTCCGACGGTCACGAGTCCTTGCGCCGCTTGCGGTCGGCGTATCCCTCCACGTTGCGCTGACGGGCGCGCCCGATCGCCAGCGCGCCGTCCGGGACGTCCTCGGTGACCACCGAGCCGGCCGCCGTCCAGGCGTCGTCGCCCACCTCCACCGGGGCCACGAAGGCGGTGTCGACGCCGCTGCGCACACGGGCGCCGATCCGCGTGCGCTGCTTGCGAAGCCCGTCGTAGTTGGCGGTGATCGTTCCAGCGCCCAGGTTGGAGCCCTCCCCCACCTCGGCATCGCCCACGTAGGACAGGTGGGGGACCTTGGCGCCGGCGCCGATCCGCGAGTTCTTGATCTCGACGAACGTCCCCACCTTGGCGCCCGGCTCGAGGTCGGCCCCGGGGCGCAGGTAGGCGAAGGGGCCGACGGTGGCGCCGGCGGCGACGCGGCACTCGACCAGGTAGGAGTGGGGCACCGTCACGCCGTCGCCGAGCTCCGAGTCGATCAGCGTGGTCAGCGGCCCGATCCTGCAACCCGCTGCGGCCCGGGTGCGACCGCGCAGGAACGAGGATGGCTCGATCACGGTGTCGCCTCCGAGCTCCACCCCGGCGTCGATCACCGTGCTGGCGGGATCCACGATCGTCACGCCCGCCCGCATGTGGCGCTCGTGGATGCGACGCTGGACCAGGGCGCGCGCCGCCGCCAGGTCCGCGCGGTCATTGACGCCCAGCAGCAGCGACGGGTCGTCGATCTCGAACGCCGCGACGGTGCCGCCGCCGTCACGAAGCACCGGGATCACGTCCGGCAGGTAGTACTCGCCCTGGGCGTTGTCGGCCCTGAGCTTTCCCAGCGCGTCGAGCAGCGGCTCGCCGTCGAAGGCGAACAGGCCGGTGTTCACCTCGCGGATGGCCAGCTCGTCCTCGGTCGCGTCGTCGGCGTGCTTGGTCTCCACCACCCGCTCGACGGACCCGTCCGGGGCGCGCACGACGCGGCCGTAGCCGTCGGGGGGATCGACCTCCATGACGGCCATGGTGGCGGCCGCCTGCCCGTCGGCGTGGGCCGCGGCGAGCGCGCACACCACCTCTCCGGTGACCAGCGGCGCGTCGCCCGCCAGGACGACCACCGGCGCGCCGCGCTCGATGTGCTCGGCGGCGGCCCGCACCGCGTCACCGGTGCCGCACGGATCCGCCTGCACCGCCAGCGCCACGCCCTGCGGAACGTGTCCCTCCAGCGCGCGCTGGGGACCATCCACCACCACGACTTGCCCGGCACCCGAGTCGAGGGCAGCCTGGATCGTCCAGCCCACCATCGGGCGGCCGCAGATCTCGTGCAGCATCTTCGGCGTGGCCGAGCGCATCCGGGTCCCCAGCCCGGCGGCGAGGATCACGACGGTGGGGGCTTTCACCCAGCGGATGCTAGCCGCGATCCCGCCACCCCCGTGATCCAGCCCGCGCGTGACGCCCGGCGCGTCGCGGGGGAGCCACCCGCGGCACCTAGTATGGGTGGCGCGGTCCCTGGGGGGTGGTCTAGTTGGTCAAGACACTGGGTTTTGGTCCCAGAGACCGGGGTTCGATTCCCTGCCCCCCAGCTCGGCCCCGAGCCCCCGCGCCAGCGCGGCGTGACCAGCGGACCCGGCCCCGGCGCCCGGCTTAGCCCTCGAAGCGATAGACGATGCCTGCAGCCGGCAGATCCACGCCCTCGAGGGCCGGGACCGCGGCGGCGAGCACGGCCGCGAAGCGGGCGCTGCTCTCCCCCATCAGGCGGATCATCTCGGCGGGCGGGGTCGCGACCGGCTTGACCCCGTTCGCGTAATCGGTCGGGAAGCCCATCAGCGCGTACGGGAGCTCGAGCTCGCCGGCCAGGACCGTCTCGGCCCCGGCGGTCTGGCTCACCGCGGTGACGCCGGCGGCAGCCAATGCTGCGATCTCGCTGCGGGTGTTGAACCGTGGGCCGTCGACGTGCCCGTAGCAGCCCCCGTCGCGCCCCTCCACGCCCGCCCGCGCCGCCGCCTCCACCAGCGCTGTTCGCAGCGGCTCGGAGAACGGACGCTCGTAGATCCAGTGTCCTCGACGCGGGTCTCCGGCGCGGTCGTAGAAGGTGCACAGCGAGCCGTCGGGCAGCCGGTTGACCGGAAAGTGCAGGTCGTCGAAGAACAGGAGGCTGCCCAGCGCCACGTCGCCGTCCACCGCGCCGCAGGCCGTGCACCCGATCGTGCAGTCGGCGCCCAGCTCCTTGAGCGCGAACAGGTTCGCGCGGTGGTTGATGTGGTTGGAGAGGCGCGCGTGGCCCTCGCCGTGGCGCGAGACGTGGAGGACGCTCGCGCCGGCGAACCTGCCCCGGGTGACCGGCGCGCGTCCGTACGGCGTGTCCACCTCGCCCGTCGACTCCACCTCGAGGCCGGGCAGCGAGTAGGTCCCCGACCCGGTGACGATCCCGACCAGCATCCGGGCGCATCCTATGAGCCGGAAGCCATGGCGACGACATGCCGCCGCCCGCCCGCGCGGCCGGCTAGCGCATCTGGCGCCCGGGCACCCGTCCGGCCTCCGCCCCCGTCTCGGTGGCGGGGCCGCGCGGGGTGGCGATGCCCAGCACGCGCATCGCCTTCAGCCCCAGCGACAGCTTCTCCCGTCCCTCGCTGGAGCCGACGTCCAGCCCCGCGAGCTCGCGGACCCGCTCGAGCCGGTAGCGGATCGTGTGACGGTGCGTGTACATCCGCTGGGCGGTCTGGGCGACGTTGCCGTCGCACTCCAGGAAGGTCTCGAGCGTGGGCACCAGCCCGGTCTCGTACTGCTCGTCGTAGGCGACCAGCGGCTCGACGGTGTCGGCGTAGAAGCGCTGGATCTCGGTCGGATCGTCGATCATCACCGAGAGCAGCAGCAGGTACGCGCCCAGGCCGGCGAAATCGAGCACGTCATGGTCGGGGTCGGACTCCGCGACCGTCGCCGCCAGCAGCGCCTCGTGAGCGGCGCGGTGCAGCTTCTGGGGGTCACCCGCCGCGCGGCTGCGCCCGACCGCGAAGGTGAAGCCGCGCAGGTTGGCCTCGAGCTCGCGCAGGACACTCTCCACCGCGCGGCGGGCGAGCGCCTCGTCCGGGTCGGGGACCAGCACCAGCACCTCGGCGGCGCGAGCGTCGGACCGATCGACCAGGGCGGTGATGGCGTCCGCCACGGCGGCGCGGGCGCCGCGCTCGCTGACGGTCAGCATCCGTGACCGCCAGTCCTCGTCGGCGGGGGCCAGCGGGTGGGCACGGGCGGCGATCACGCTCCCGCCGCGCCCGACGTCGATGCCGAGGTCGCGGCCTCGAGCGACGAGCGCCCCACGGTCGGCGGGCTCGCGCTCGAGCAGCTCATGCAGGAAGGTGGCGGCGGCCTGTTCGGAGGCGCGGCCCGGGGCTCGAGAACGGTCCGCCTCCCCGGCGAGAAGCGGGCGCAGCACCGACAGCAGCGCGGGCGACGGCGTCCCCGAGCGCGGGCGCATGCGCAGGCGGCCGACCAGCTCGTCGCGCAGGCGCAGCTCGATCGTCTGGACGCCCGCGCCGCCCGCGTTCAGGGAGCCCTCGTCGGCCTTCGAGCGGGCGGCGACCGCCAGCACCGCGCCACCGGGATCGGAGAGCAGGAGGCTGGCGTCGAGGGCTCGTGCCGCCGCCCGCACGACCTCGGGCAGGCCGGCGCCGGCCTCCACGGCCGCGGAGACCTCCTCGAGCGCGCCGAGCTCCGACTCCTCCGGCGCCGCGTGGGCTGGCGCGGTGTCACGCACGCGCCGCGCCGGCGAGGACATGCGGACAGTCTAGGGACCGCGGGTCGCGGTCAGAGGCCGTGGTGCTCCCAGCGCGGGGGCTCCCCGGCCTTGAAGGCGGCCGCGCCGATCCGGTGCGAGTCGTGGCGCATGAACATCGAGACGACCATCTCGGCCTCGATGCGCAGGCGCTCCTCCAGGGTGCGCCCCACGCCCCGCACTACGCACTCCTTGTCGGAGCGGATCGCGCCCTGGGGCAGCTCGGCAATCTGGTGCGCCAGCTCCCGGGCGCGGGCCAGCGCGCGTCCGGGCGCGACGACCTCGTTGACCAGCCCGATCCTCTCCGCCTCGCGAGCGTCGATTCGCCGTCCGGTGATGATCAGTTCCATGGCGCGGGCGAACCCGACCACCAGCGGAAGCCTCGCGGTGAGGCCGTCGCCGCCGACGATGTTCCAGCGCCGCTCCAGCGCGCCGAACTCGGCGTTCTCCGCCGCGACCCGGATGTCGGCCAGAAGGGCGGTCTCCAGCCCCGCCGCGAAGGCGTAGCCGTTCACAGCCGCGATCACGGGCTTGAACACGTCCACCCGACGGGTGTAGCCGCAGGGCCCCGGATCGTTGTAGAGGCCGCTGCGAAAGCGATCGAAGTCGCCGACGTCCTCCAGCGCGGCGGCCTCGCCGAGGTCCCAGCCGGCACAGAACGTCGTCTCGCCGGCGCCGGTGATCACCAGCACGAACGCGTCGTCGTCGTCGCGGAAGCGCTGCCAGGCGTGCTGCAGCTCGCGGGCCATCGCGCGGTTGATCGCGTTGTGCTGATCGGGCCGGTCGTAGACCAGGGTCACGACGTGCCCGTCCTGCTGGTAGGTGAGGTGCTGGTAGTCCATGGCCGCGGAGGCTATGCCGCCGCGGGCCACGGTGCGCGGCGCGCTAGCCGATCCGATCCCAGAAGTAGATGACCGTCACTCCCATCGCGACTCCGGCACCCAGGAAGGAGACGAGCACGTAGAGCGACAGGAACACCGCCGCGGCGCGTTCCCAGCCGCGGGTGTATGCGGACCACGCCGGAATGAGGACCCACCCGACGAAGGCGGTCAGCGAGAACACCCCGGCGCAGGCCGCGACGAAGTAGGTGATCGCGGTGTTGCTCATGGCTGGCGCGGATTCTGCCGGATGAAGGCGACGATCACCGCCACCAGCCCGCAAGCACCGAACACGGCCGCGCCCAGCGCCCAGCCGGCCAGGACGTCCGACAGGTAGTGGACGTGCAGATAGACGCGCGTCAGCCCGATCGCGACGGCCAGAACCAGCGCGAAGACCACCCAGCCCGCGCGGTGCACGAAGCTGGGCAATACCCGCACCATCGCCAGCACGATCGCCACGTAGGCGACGGCGTAGGCCGCATGACCCGAGGGAAAGCTCGAGCCGGATGCCGCGACCAGCCCGTCGCCGGGGCGCGGGCGTGCCTCCAACGCCTTGGCCAGGTTCACGGCGCCCCAGGTCGCCAGGAAGCCGACCAGCAGCGTCAGGGCCACGATGGGCTCCCGGCGCCACAACAGGTACGCGGCCGCCGCGACGATCGCCGCGCCGACGACCTGGGTCGAGCCGAGAACCGTGAGCGCTCTGGCGGCGGCGATTCCGGCTCCCGAACGAAGCGAGGCGGCGCCGTCGAACGCCGTCCCGTCGAACAGGAACCTCTGGTCGGCCCCGACGTCGACCGCGAGAGCGGCGAACACGTAGCCGCCGACCAGCGCCACCGCCAGCAGCGTGGTGAGCTCCAGGCCGAGCTCTCCGGGCGTGAGCCGCTCCCACAGGAAGCGCAGCGGTCCCGCCGAGCGCTGCGCCACCGGCCGGATGACGCGCGCGTGCAGTGGCCGCACGATGCGCGCCACCGGGCGCAGGGGCGGACGCTGCGACTGCTCGTCGATCCAGGTCCGCGCACGTTCCCGGTTGCGCGGCACGCGCAGGTAGCGGTAGAGCGCGATCGCGCCCACCACGACGGCGATGACCGTGCCGAGCGCGAATGCCCCGCGCTTGGCGATCGTCACCACCTGGCCGAACGACTGCCAGAAGATGTAGCCGATCAGGCAGAAGGTGGTGGCCCACAGCCCGGCGCTGACCACGTCATAGGGGATGAAGCGCCCGAACGGCATGCGCGAGGCGCCGGCGATGAACGGCGCCATCGCTCGCACCAGCCCGATGAAGCGCCCGAACAGGATCGTCTTGCCGCCGTGGCGGTCGAAGAACCCCTCGACCTGCTCCAGCCGGCGGCGGGTGATCCTGACCCTCGGGCCGTGGCGCAGCATGAACCCGCGCCCGAGCTTGCGGCCCAGGAAGAACGAGGTGGTGTCGCCCGCGACCGCGCACGCCCAGACCAGCCCGATCAGCGGGACGATGCGGATCTGCCCCTGGGCGGCCACCACGCCGCCGAACATGACGGTGAACTCGCCCGGCGCGACGAGGCCGATGAACGCCCCCGTCTCCAGGAACGCCATCACCCCCACCAGCGCATAGGTGTAGGGGCCGAGGGTGCTGCCCACCGAGCGGATCACCGCCTCGAGGTCGGGCGGATGCACGAGCCCACTGCCGTACAGCGCCAGGCCGGCGGCGGCGATCACCGCCAGCACGCGGTTCTCGTTCGACAGACGCCGCCACCGCCAGGCGGCGAAGGCGACCAGGGCGATCGCCACTACGAGGGGACCGGGCCGCAGCGCCGCCAGCACGGCGGGGGAGGCGGGGCTCACGCGGACAAGCCGACCGGCCGGGGAGCCCCGAAGCCGGCGTCGACAGCCGAGGCGGCGCAGGCGAGGGGGAATCGCCCGCGCAGCCGCTGCGCCGCCTCTCGTGCCCGGCGCGGGCCATCGGCTCCGGGATAGACGCCGATCACCGTCGGTCCCGACCCGGTCACCAGGGTCGCCGCCGCGCCGTGCGCGCGCACCGCCTCCAGCGCCGGATCGATCGCCGGGCACAGCGACCGAGCCGCCGGCTCGAGGTCGTTGACCATCAGCTCCGGCGGCAGCCGGCCCTCCTGGTCGAGGACGGTCTCCAGCTCGGCCAGGCGCTCGGCCACCTCGCCAGGGCCGCGCGGCAGTCCCATCCGATCCGCCTGCGCGAACACCGCGGAGGTGGCGAGCTGCTCGGGCAGCACGGCCACCAGCAGGCCGTGGGGCGGTGGTGGGGGCAGGCGCCGCACGCGCTCGCCGGCCCCGGTGACCAGCACCGCTCCGGGCTCGAGCTGCGAGGGCACGTCGGCTCCCAGCAGCGGCGCCAGCCGTGCGAGCACGGCGGCGGCGTCCCCGTCAGCGGCGCGGGCGGCCAGGCGCAGGGTGGCGGCCGCGTCGGCCGAGCCCCCGCCCATGCCGGCCGCCACCGGGATGCGCTTGACGATCGTGAGGCGCTGGGGCGGCGCGGCCCAACCCGTGGCGCGACGAAACGCCTCGAGCGCGTCCCCGGCCAGGTTGCGTCCCTCCACGCCGGCGCACTCCAGCTCGTCGACCGGCGCGCCTGGTGGCGCAGGCGCGAGCTCCAGCTCGTCGGCCAGCGACACCGACCACAGGACGGACACCAGCTCGTGCAGCCCGTCCGGGCGCGGGTGGCCGAGCAGCAGGCACAGGTTGACCTTGGCCGGGGCGCACGCGCGCAGGGCGCTCAACCGATCCTCCTCCACAGCTCGCGGAACTCCTCGGGGGCCAGCCGCTGCGCCCGCTCGTCGGCCGGATGCCCCATCTCCTCCAGGGCGGCACGGGCGCGGTCCCGCACGCCGGCCTCGGCCCCGCGGCTCAGCGCCAGCGAGCCGGCCAAAGCCTTGCGGCGATGGGCGAACGCCCCGCGCACCAGCGCCCGCAGGCCGGCGGGCAGGTCGCCGCCATCGGGGCGCCGGCGCAGGCGCACCAGGACGGAGTCGACGTTGGGCACCGGATGGAACACCGTCCGCGAGACGCGCCGCAGCAGGCGGACGTCGCATGCCAGCTGCGCCACCACCGACGGCGTGCCGTAGGCGGCGCTGCCGGGAGGGGCCGCCAGGCGCTCGCCAACCTCGCGCTGGACCATCGCCACCCATAGCCTGCAGCCCGGCAGCTCCTCCACCGTGCGCAGGATCACGCCGGCCGCGATCCCGTACGGGAGGTTGCCGACCAGCTTTCCGGGCGCCGGCGAAAGCGCGCGCAGGTCGACCTCCATCGCGTCGCCCAGGTGCAGCGTCGCGTTGGGGTGCGGGTCGAGCGCGTCGCGCAGCGCGGGCTCCAGCCGCGGGTCGACCTCCACCACGTGGACGTGGGCCACCCGAGCCGCCAGGTACTCGGACAGGACCCCCAGGCCGCCGCCGATCTCCACCACCACGTCGCCGCCATCGAGCTCGGCCGCCTGGCCGATCACCTCGAGCAGGTTCGAGTCGACGAGGAAGTTTTGGCCGAGCTCACGGTTGGGACGCACGCCGAATCGCCTCAGTCGGCGCAGGCTGGGCTGCGAGGGCAGGACGTGGGCACCGGCCCCCGGGGAGCGGCGGGCGATCACCAACCGAACACCTCGGCGGCGTTGCGCTCCAGGGTCGCCTCGAGCACCCGGTAACCGGTCCCCCGGACTTCCGCCAGCGACCGAGCGGTGTGGACGACATGGGCGGGCTCGTTCTCGCGCCCCCGAACCGGCTGGGGCGCCAGGAACGGCGAATCGGTCTCCACTAGCAGCCGGCCGTCGGGCACCCGGGCGGCCGCCTGGCGCAGGTCGTGGGCGGACGGGTAGGTGAGATTGCCGGCGAACGAGATCCAGTAGCCGCGCTCCAGGCAGTCGTCGACACGGTCGGACATTGAGAAGCAGTGCATCACGACCGCCACCCCCGCGGCGCGCTGATCGAGGGCGGCAAGCGTGGGGTCGGCGGCGTCGCGGGTGTGGATCACCAGCGGCTTGCCGGCCTCGCGCGCCAGCTCGATCTGCGCGGCGAACGCCCGCATCTGGTCGGGGCGCGACGCGTGGTCGCGGTGGTAGTCCAGACCCGTCTCGCCGATCGCCGCGCAGCGCCGGTGCGCGGCCAGCGCCCGCAGCTCGGCGAGGTCCGCGTCGTCGAAGCCGGTGGCGTGGTTGGGGTGGCGGCCGATCGCCGCCCACACCTGCGGGAACGCCTCGGCGGCGGCGAGAGCGGCGCGGCACGACGCCCCGTCTATCCCGATGGCCAGCACCCGACCCACGCCGGCCGCCTGCGCGTCGGCGACCACGTCGGCGTCGCCCCGGCCGCACATGTCCAGGTGCGCGTGGGAGTCGATCACGACTTGGGGAAGAGCGGCTCGAGCGCCGCCACGCGGGCTCCGCCGCCCCGAGCGCCGAACCCGGCGGCCTCGAGCTCCAGCTCGGGCTGCCCGAGCGCCTCCAGCAGGCGCCCCGCGCTGTGCGGGATGTAGGCGTGCAGCAGCACGGCCACCACCCGCAGGCCCTCGGCCAGCGAGCGCAGCGTCACGTCCAGCTCACCCGACCCCTCCTCCTCCCTGGCCAGCCGCCAGGGCGCCCGCTCCTCGACGTAGCGATTGAGCCTGCGCACCCGCTGCCAGACCTCGTCGAGCGCGCCGGTGATGTCGGCCCGATCGAGCTGGGCCTGAACCCGGGCGGCGAGCCCCTCGAAGTCGGCGGCGACCTCGGGGTCGATCCCGACGTCCGGCACCACCCCGGCGCGATATCGCTGCACCATCGCCAGCGTACGGCTCGCTAGGTTGCCCAGCTCGTTGGCGAGCTCGGTCTCGTAGCGGGTCTCGAAGTCCGCGGTCGACACCGATCCGTCCTGCCCGAACGAGACGTCGCGAAAGCAGTAGTAGCGCAGCGCGTCGGCGCCGAATCGCTCGATCACCGCCATCGGGTCGAGCACGTTCCCCAGCGACTTGGACATCTTCTCTCCCTGCATGAGCAGGAACCCGTGCACGAACAGGTGCCGCGGAACCTCGTAGCCGGCGGCCATCAACAGCGCCGGCCAGTAGACCGCGTGGAACTTGAGGATGTCCTTGCCGATCAGCTGGAAGCTGGCCGGCCAGTAGCGGGCAACGAGGTCAGCGCCCGGCCGGGCATAGGTCAGCGCCGTGACGTAATTGAGCAGCGCGTCGAACCACACGTAGAACACCTGCGATTCGTCCCAGGGGACGGGCACCCCCCAGGTGATCTTGGCCCGGCTCAGCGACACGTCGGCCAGCCCCTGCCGGATGAACGCGAGCGCCTCGTTGAATCGCGTCTCGGGGAGCACGAAGTCGGGGCGCTCGGCGTACAGCCGCTCGAGCGCCTCCTGGAAGGAGGACAGCCGGAAGAAGTAGTTCTCCTCCTGCTGCCACTCGAGCGGGATCCCGTGAATGGGACAGGTGTTGTCCGGCCCCAGCTCGGTCTCGCTCTTGAAGTCCGCGCAGCGCGGGCAGTACCAGCCCTCGTAAGTGCCGGCGTAGACGTGGCCGTTGTCGTTGACCTGCTGGAGGATCTCCTGCACCTTGGCCTCGTGCTCGGGGTCGGTGGTGCGGATGAAGAAGTCGTTGGACACCCCGGCGCGCGCCATCAGCTCGCGGAATCGCGGGGCATTGCTGTCACCGAGCTCGCGCGGGGTGATCCCCTCCCGCTCGGCCGCCTGCACGACGGGTTCGCCGTGCTCGTCGGTCCCGGTGAGGAAGAACACGTCCTCGCCACGTTGGCGCATGTGCCGGGCCAGGATGTCGGCGCCGATCGTCGTGTACGCGTGGCCCAGGTGGGGCGCCGCGTTGACGTAGTAGATCGGCGTGGTCACGTAGAACGACACGGGCGGCCAAGGCTATCGGGGGGCCTGCCGGCGCTCGGTCGAGGCGGGAGCGCGATCGACCGCGTCGACGAGCCTCTCTCGCCGAGCGCCGCCGGTGCGTCGGCGATCGGGCTAGGCCGCCCCGAAGACCTCTCGCAGCACCACGTTGAGGTCGCGCAGCGCCTGGGCGCCGTCGCCGACGAACGTCGAGCCGTGCATCGCGGCGAGCGTGCGGGGCTCGAGGGCCGCCAGCCTCTGCAGCACGCGGTCGGCCCGGCTCGTATACGGGACGTAGTCGGCGAGGATGCCCGCCTCGTACTCCAGCAGTGAGGCCCGCGCCCGTTCGATGACATCCGAGTGGGTGACCGGGTCACAGGGGCCGTTCTGGTGCATGAGGTCGGAGCACAGCAGTGTGCGATTGGTCTCTTCGAAGAGCACGCCGGCATCCCAGCCGTGGGGAAGTTGTGCCGTGCGACAGAAGCGGAACCGGTAGCGGCCCGTGGCCAGGACCTCCTCGTCGGCCATCCCCCGCGCCTCTCGCACCGCACTGGTGAAGTCCCGGTTGACGAGCGCTCCGAGCTGGCTGCAGACGGGCTCGGCGTGGGGAGCGATCGCCAGCCACTCCGGCAGGGCGCCGCATTCGTCTGACTCCGTATGGCTGAACCCGATCCAGCGGATCGTCGACGGGTCGATCACCGTCGACACGCCCTCGCGGACGAGCGGGAACATGTCCTTCAGCCCGGTGTGGAACAGCAGCGGCTGGTCGTCGTCGACCAGGAAGTGGTTGAACTGGAGGTTGAACTCCGGGGCGAAGATCGAGATCCGATACAGGTCCGCGGCCACCTCGGTGACGACAGGTTCCGGCTGCGCCATCGCTCCTCCCTTGGGTTTTCGTGCCAAGTCCCCACGCCATCCGCGGGGCCCGGACCGGGCCCTCTCGATGGGCGGTCCCGATCGACTGTAACGGGCGCCTCCGGGTAGCGGGCCGGCCTCGACCCGACGCGCGGGGAGGCGGCCGACGGTCACGGTCGCGCGCGAAGACGGGCGGGCGCGACCGTGGTGGCGCGCCCAGCGGCCCGCCTGCGCTGGCGGCGAGCGCGCACCAGCCGGGTGGGGGCGGCGGCCGCGACCAGGCCCAGCCCGGCCCATGCCGGCCAGGGCAGCACGGGCGGACGGGGCGCGGGCGTCGACCGGCGCGAGATGGCGGGGGTCGGCTCGGGCACCCGCGACAACGGACGCGAGGCGGACTCGAGCGGCGGACGTCCAGGCGGCGTGGCCCGGCGCGCCCGGGTGGGCACGGCGGAAATCGGGGGCGATCCGGGCTCGCCCAGCAGCGACAGCGGATCCACGTATGCGAATCGCCTGCCCGTCCAGCGGGCGCCGAAGTGCAGGTGGGCGACGGCGGAGCGGGGGCGACCGCTTCGCCCCACCGCTCCCAGGCGGTCACCGATTCCCACACGCTGGCCGCGCCGCACGTCGATCGAGCTGAGGTGCAGATACGAGGCGGTGAGGCGGCCGCAGGCGACGCTGACCGTTCGCCCCGCGGTGGCGGCGAAGCCCGCGAAGGTGACCCTCCCCGGGCAGGCGCTGCGCACCGGCGTCCGCACCGGCGCCGCGATGTCGATCCCGCGGTGCTGGCCGGCGGTAAACGGGTCCGGTCCCGTCCTGAACGGCGCGACCACCGCCCCCCGTACCGGCCACCGCCAGGTCCCCGCCGCCGCCGCGCCCGTACCCGACAAGCAGGCGATGGCCGATCCGAGCAGGATGGCGGCGATCACACGGGGCACGGTTCGAGCCTAGGCCCGCGCCGGGCGTCGCTCGGCGATGGCGCGCCATTCGGCTCACTCGCGCAGCGGGGCGCGCGCAGAGCGCGCGCAGCCCTCAACCGGCCTCGCCACCGGTGAGGGCGCGGTAGAGCCGGTTGGCGGACACGCCGGTCAGCTGCGCCACCACGGCTGCGGCCGGACGGGGCTTGGCTCCGGCCTCCACCAGCCGCCGCAACGCCCCGAGCGCGGGTCCCGGATCGGGGCCGCGCGGGGGCGCCGCGCCCACGACCAGCACCACCTCTCCCTTTGGCGCGGAGCCCCGGTAGCGCCCCGCCAGCTCGCCCGCGGTGCCCCGCACCACCTCCTCGTGCGCCTTGGTCAGCTCCCGGCAGACCGCCACCGGACGCTCGGGGTCGATCTCCGCCAGCAGCGCCAGCGAGGCCGCCACGCGACGGGGCGACTCGAAGGCCACCAGCGTCTCGTCGGCCTCGAGCAGCTCGGCCAGGTCGGCACGCCGGCGCGGCAGGAAGCCCTCGAACCGCCAGCGGTCGGCCGGCAGCGCGGAGGCGACCAGGGCGGCGAGCACGGCGGAGGGCCCCGGCAGCACCTCGACCGCCAGGCCCGCGGCCACGCAGGCGCGCACCAGGACGAATCCCGGGTCCGACACCAGCGGCATGCCGGCGTCGGAGACCAGGGCCACCACCCCGCCGGCGCGCATGCGCTCCACCAGCTCGCCGGCCCGGCGGTCCTCGTTGTGCTCGTGGTAGGTGACGAGCCTGGCCCGGACCCCATAGCGGTCGAGCAGCACCCGGGTGCGGTGCGTGTGCTCGCAGGCCACGACATCCGCCTCGCGCAGCGCCGCCAGGGCGCGCAGCGTGATGTCCTCGAGGTTCCCGATCGGCGTGGGACACACGACCAGCCTCCCCGTCACCCGGCCGGCGGCGGCGCCGCGGGCCGCGTTCACGCCGCCCGCCGTCCCAGCTCGTCCCAGGCCATCGCGCCGGCCCCGATCATCCCGGCCTCGGGCCCCAGCCGCGCGGCCACGATCCGCACCGTGTCCCGCGCCGGCGGCAGGGCCCGGCCTGCGACCTCGGCGCGCGCCGGCTCCAGCAGCAGCTCGCCGGCGCCCATCACCCCTCCCCCCATGACGACGACCTCGGGGTTGAAGGCGTTGACGAAGCTGGCGATGCCCACTCCCAGCCGCCGCCCGATGAGCGCCACCACCTCCCGCGCGAGCGGGTCGCCGTCGTGGGCGAGCTCGGTCACCAGCGCGCCCGTGAGCTCGCGACCCGAGGCGTCGAGCCGCCCGAGCTCGGACTCGGGGCGGGCTTGCGCGGCTGCCCGGGCCTCGCGTTCGAGCGCCGTGCCCGAAGCCACCGCCTCCAGGCAGCCGCGGTTCGGACAGTTCCCCTGGCAGGGCGGCCCGTCCATGTCGACCACCGTGTGTCCGAGCTCGGCGCCCGCCCCCAGCCACCCGCGATACAGCCGGCCGTCGAGGATCAGCCCGCCCCCGATACCGGTGCCGATGGTGAGCATCACCGCGTGCGACGTCTCCCGCGCCGCGCCGGCGCGGTGCTCGGCGAGCGCGGCGAGGTTGGAGTCGTTGTCGAAGAACGCCGGCATGCCGAGCCGGTCGGCCATGACGTCGCCGAACGCGATGCCCGCCAGGGGCAGGTTGACCGCCTGGACGGCCATTCCGCGGCCGCGGTCGATCGTGCACGGGATTCCGAACCCGGCCGCCTCGATCGGGCCCTCGGTCGCGTCGCGCACCTCCTCGACGGCCTCGACCGCCGCCTCGAGAACCCCGTCCTGATCGAGCCCGGGCAGCCGGCGGTGCGCACGGTGGTGGACGTTGAGCTGCGCGTCGATGGCGCCGGCCAGCAGCTTCGTGCCCCCCATGTCGACGCCGACAACGCACGGCGCTGGCATGTCGGCCACCATACACCGCCGTATGAGCGACGACCCAGGCCGCTCACCGCCCCCCGCGCAGCGCCGGGAGAGCCCGAAGGCGCGGCCGGAATACAAGGTCTACCGCTCGCGGCCCCGCCTGCTCGAGAGGCGCAGCGGCCGGCCGGAATTCAGCGGGCCCGGGACACTGCGCGGGCACGCCGGCCGCCGGCGGGTGGGGCCGCCCCCGGCCCGGCGCGCGCTTCGCTACCTGGCGGCGGCGCTGGGGGTGTGGCTCGTGCTCTCGCTCGTGCTCTTCCTGATCAGCGCCCAGATCGAGGAGTCCAAGACGCCCAGCTCCGCGGAGCGCGCGCTCGACATCGGCGGCATCATGCCGTTCGCCCCCAACACCATCCTGGTGCTGGGCTCAGACGCCCGGGCCCGCGGCACGCACGAGGGGGGCGCCAACGTGGTCGGCCAGCCCAGCCGCTCCGACACGATCATGCTCCTGCGCGCCGGCGGCCTTACCAGCGCCCGGCTGTCGATCCCGCGCGACACCGTCGTCGACATCCCGGGCCACGGACCGGACAAGGTGAACGCCGCGTACGCGATCGGCGGGCCCGCCCTGGCGATCACCACGATCAAGCGGTACCTGGGCATCGACGTCAACCACCTGATCGAGGTCAACTTCGCCAACTTCCCGCGGTTCATCGACGCCCTGGGAGGCATCAACGTGCAGACCCGCTGCGTGAAGGCCCGGCTGGACGGCGGCGACTCCAACGGCGGGACCACGATCAACCTGCACAGCGGGACCCACCACCTCGACGGTCGCCACGCCCTGGGCCTGGCCCGCGTGCGCAAGAACTCCTGCGCGCCGGCGGAGGGCGACATCGAGCGTGCCGCCCGCCAGCAGGCGATCCTCAGCGCCATCAAGCGGCGGCTGATCTCGCCGGCCACCCTGCTTCGGCTTCCATGGGTGTCGTGGGCGGCGCCGAAGGCGATCCGCACAGACATGAGCGGGCCGACGCTGCTCGCCCTGTTCGTGGCGATCGAGACATCCGGCTCGCCGCCCACCCGCGTCCTGCACGCGAGCGGCTTCGCCACGACTCCGGGGGGCGGCGCAGGGTTGACGGTCTCCGACGAGGACCGCCGAGTCGCGGTGCGCCGCTTCCTGGGCGGCTGACGGCGACCTCAGCGCCGTGCCGGCTCCTCGGCCGGGATCGCCTCGGCCCCCTCGGGCGCAGGCGCCGGGCCGCGCGAGGCCAGGCCCACGCCGGCCAGGATCGCCACCAGGCCGCCGACCGCCGCCGGGGTGATCGGCTCTCCCAGCGCAGACGCCCCGTAGGCCAGCGAGATCGGCGGGATCAGGTAGGAGACCAGCGACGCGCGGCCCGCGCCCACCTCGGCGATCAGGCGATAGAAGATCACGAAGGCCAGCGCGGTTCCCGCAACGCCGAGGATGGCCAGCGCCGCCACCGAGCGCGCCTGGGGCCAGTGGCGCGGCGCGGTCAGCGCCGCGGGCACCAGCGTCAGCAGGGCGCCGCCGCACACCGAGACGAAGCTGGTCGCCAGCGACGGCAGGTCCCGGTAGGCGCGCCGGACCATGAAGGTCGAGAGCGTGTAGCAGGCCGCCGCCGCCACGATCCCCAGCGCACTGAGGAACTCGGCCAGGGTCGCGATCGTCTCGACCCCCACCAGCAGGGCGACGCCCCCCAGGCCCAGCAGCAGCCCCAGCCCCTGGCGCCGGGCCACCGCCTCGGAAGGATCCAGGAACGGCGCGAAGACGGCCACGAACAGGGGCGCCGAGGCGATCAGGACCGCTGTCAGCCCCGAGGGCACCCGGCGCTCGCCGACCGCGATTAGCAGGAAGGGCGCCGCGATGGCGAGGGTCGAGAACAGCAACGCGGTCCCGGGACGGCGTCGCACCTCGCCCAGCGCGGCGCGCGCCTCGGGCGCGGTGAGGCGGATCACGCCGTAGAGGACGGCCGCGCCGAGGGCGGTGCGCAGGCACACGAGGGCGGAAGGCGAGAAGTCTTTCAGCGCGTACTTGATCAACAGGTACGACGCTCCCCACAGCGCCGCCAGCGCGCCGAGCAGCCCGACCTGGCGGGCGGTCACTCCTTCGGCTTGGTGCTGTCGGACGCCCCGCTGCCGGTCTTGCCGGCGCCGTTGCCGGCCGCCTTCTTGTCGGGCGCCTTGGCGTCCTGCTTGTCGGCGCCCTCCTGAGCGGACTGATCAAGCTCGCGGCTCCGCTTGCGGTTGCCGTAGTCGGTGCTGTAGAAGCCCGATCCCTTGAAGTGCACCGCCACTGGGTGGAAGACGCGCTGGACGGGCGCCTCGCAGGTCTGGCAGACCGCCACCGGATCGTCGGTCATCCTCTGCATGACCTCGAAGGTATGACCGTTCTCGCAGCGGTACTCGTAGATCGGCATCCGCGCGTGAGTATAGGAGTGCCCTTTCCTACACTCCCCGTCCCGATGCCCGAGCCGACCACCGACGTAGTCACGATGGACAAGATCGTCGCGCTGTGCAAGCGCCGCGGCTTCATCTTCCAGTCCTCGGAGATCTACGGCGGGGTGGCCTCGACCTACGACTACGGCCACTACGGCGTGTTGCTGAAGAACCACGTCAAGGGCGAGTGGTGGCGGGCGATGCTGCAGGAGCGCGATGACGTGGTGGCGCTCGACGCGGCGATAATCATGCACCCCCGCACGTGGGAGGCCTCCGGTCACCTGGCCGGGTTCACCGACCCGCTGGTCGACTGCCGGGCGTGCAAGCAGCGCTTTCGAGCCGATGACCTGCAGGCGCTCGCGTGCCCGCGCAAGCCGTCCAGGCACCCGGGGGAATACGAGGATTGCGACCTCACCGACGCACGCGAGTTCAACCTCATGTTCGAGACCACGGTCGGTCCGGTGAAGGAGGCGGGCTCGAGCGTGTACCTGCGCCCCGAGACCGCCCAGGGCATATTCGTGAACTTCAAGAACGTCCTGCAGTTCTCGCGGCGCAAGCCCCCGTTCGGGATCGCCCAGGTCGGCAAGGCGTTTCGCAACGAGATCACCCCGGGCAACTTCATCTTCCGCACGCGCGAGTTCGAGCAGATGGAGCTCGAGTACTTCGTCCCCCCCGACGAGGCGGACAGCTGGTTCGATTACTGGCTGGAGGAGCGGCTTCGCTGGTACACCGACCTCGGGATCCGACTGGACCACGTGCGCCTGCGCGAGCACGGTCCCGACGAGCTCTCGCACTACTCGCGAGCCACCAGCGACGTCGAGTACCTGTTTCCCCTCGGGTGGCTGGAGCTGGAGGGGATCGCCAACCGCGGCGACTACGACCTCTCGCGACACGCCGAGTTCTCGGGGGACAAGCTCGAGTACGTCGACAGCGCGACCGGCGAGCGCTACGTGCCCCACGTGATCGAGCCGTCGGCCGGAGCGGACCGCGCGGCGCTTGCCTTCCTGGTCGATGCCTACGACGAGGAGGAGATCGAGGGCGAGACCCGCACCGTGCTGCGCCTGCACCCCCGGCTGGCGCCCGTCAAGGTCGCCGTGCTTCCGCTCGTGCGCCGAGACGGCCAGCCCGAGCTCGCCCGCGCCGTCTACGACCGCCTGCGCCCGATCGTCCAGGCCGAGTACGACGAGGGCGGCTCGATCGGGCGCCGCTACCGGCGCCAGGACGAGATCGGGACCCCATGGGCGGTGACGATCGACGGCCAGTCACTGGACGACGGGACGGTGACCGTCCGCGATCGCGACACCCTGGCCCAGGATCGGGTGAGGATCGACGCCCTCCCCGAGGAGCTGCGACTGCGCCTGGAGTCGCCCTGGCGGACCCCGAAGCCGGGCGCCTAGGCGCCTCCGTCTCCGGGGCCCGCACGAGAGGTCATCCGCGGGCGCCCGTCTAGGCGCGCCGCAGCTCACGGGCGCGCTCGAGCCCGGTCCAGGCGAAGTCGACGCCGGCGCCCACCAGCGCCTGGCGGGGCACTTCCTGGTGGTCGAACCACCAGTTGGCCAGCGACTGCATTGCCCCCGAGAGCTGCTGCGCCAGCATCTCGACCAGCAGCTGCGCCTCGGGCTCGTCGGGAGGCGGCATATCCGGATCCGAGGCCATGAGGGCCGCGATGAGACCTGTGGCCTGGGCCTGAACCCGCTGCAGCTGGTCGGCGACGTCGGGGTCAACCGCGTCCCGGAACAGCATCCGCCACGCGTCGCGGCGCTCCTGTACGAAGGCGAAGAACGTGTCCAGCCCGCGGCGCAGGCGGAGCTCCGGCTCACCGCCCGCCGCGGCGCTGGCGGCCAGGCGCTCGAACAGGTCGTCCACCTGGGCCTGCAGCAGCGAACCGTGCAGCTCCTTCTTGGACGCGAAGTGCTCGTAGATCAGGGCCTTCGAGATACCGGCGGCCTGCGCGATCCCGTCGATCGAGGTGCCGTGGTAGCCCCGGCGCGAGAAGACCTCCATCGCGGCGGCGAGGATCGCCTCGCGCCGCTCGCCGGCGCTCAACCGCCGCCTGGGTGCCGCTTGAGTGTCGAGTGTCACAACGCCGGGTACTAACTGACCGTTTAGTTAGCATATCCGTCGCAGCGGAGGACGGGCGGACGCGAGAGGAGTTCCAGGTGGCCATCACGACCAGCGCGCGCCCCGGGGCGCTCGACCGGATCAGCTACGAGGATCTCTACGCCCGCTGGGAGGCGGGCAACTGGCGCGCCACCGAGATCGACTTCACCGAGGACCGGCGCCAGTGGCGCGAGGAGTTCTCCGAGCTGCAGCGGCGAGCGGCGCTTTGGAACTACTCGATGTTCTTCTACGGCGAGGACTCGGTGACCGACAACCTGTCCCCCTACATCGACGCGGCGCCGCGGGAGGAGCAGAAGTACTTCCTCGCCACCCAGCAGGTGGACGAGGCGCGTCACGCGGTCTTCTTCTCGCGCTTCTTCCGGGAGGTGGCGGGTGCAGGCGCCGGCGGCGACGTCGCCACGGCGCTGAGCACCACCGCTCCCGAGCTGACCTGGGGATTCCGCAAGGTCTTCGACCGCCTCGACAGGATGGCCGACGAGCTGCGGGCGGACCGCTCTCTCCCCCAGCTGGCCGCCGCGGTCACGCTCTACCACGTCATCGTCGAGGCGACGCTGGCCCAGCCCGGACAGCACTTCATCCAGACCTACCTGGAGGCCGAGGACTATCTGCCGGGGTTCCGGGCGGGGATGGAGAAGGTCGCAGTGGACGAGCAGCGCCACATCGGATTCGGCGTCAAGCTGCTGTCCGACCTCGTCCGGCAGGACCGCGAGTGCCGGGAGGCGATCATCGAGCTGCTGCGCGAGGTCATCCCCTGGACCGCCGCGGTGCTGGTGCCCCCGGGCTGGGACCGTCGCTACACCGAGTGCTTCGGCTTCACGCTCGAGGAGATCGGCGCCGACGGCATCCGGTCCATCGAGAGCAAGCTGCGCAGCGTGGGGCTCACCGGCGAGGAGATCCAGCGGGGGATCTCCATCCCGCTCGAACTGCCGGTCGAGGAGCGCGTGCGCCGCTCGCTGGCGCTCGTGCAGGGCAACGTGCTCGGCGAGAAGCCCGGCCCCGCCTCGAGCGATCCGGAGCTCATCGGGTGGATGTTCGACAACATGGCGGTGGCGGTGGATACGCGCCAGGCCGACGGCGCTCCCCTGACCGTCCAGTGGGACTTCTCGGACACCGATCCCTGGTACATCCGGGTGGAGAACGGCTCGACGCGGGCGCAACGGGGCCGCGCGCCCCGGCCTGACCTCACCCTGGCCTGCACGTGGGAGGACTGGACGAAGGTGATGGCCGGGCACAGCGACCCGCGGCGCCTGATGCTGCGCAGGCGCATCCGCCCGCGCGGGAAGCTGCGCGTGCTCATGCGGCTGGGAAAGCTGTTCGGGCGCTGAGGGGCGGGCGGGTCGTCGCGACGCTCATCGGCCGAGCAGTCTCGCCCGGGCGGTGAGGGTGAAGCCGTCGCGTGTCGGACGGGCGCCGACCCCCTCCACGTAGACCCGCGGGTCAGAGAAGACGGTCAGGCTGAGCACGTCGCCGAACGGCACGTCCGGCATCACCACCAGGCGGCCGTCGCGGGCACGGGCGAAGGCGCGCGCGCTCACCGTGCGGCCGAACAGCGTCGCCGTCGCGGCGAACACCAGCACTCCGCCTCCGGACGCGACCGGGGCCACGGTGAAGCCCGGCGGAAGCGCAGCGTCGAGATCCGCCTGACCGACCGAAGCCTGGCCGGCGAGCCGGAGCCCCCGCTTGCCTAGCCGGACATCGCGCAGGGTCAACGGCCCCAGCCGCAGCGCCGACACCGAGGCATCCAGGCTGTCGGTCTGGCGCGTGTCGGCCAGCAGGTCGGCCAGCCCGGCTCGCCCCGTGGTCGAGTCGCGCATCCGAACCGTCACCCGATCGGCATGGCCGAACGCCAGCTTCAGCGCCGGGAGGGCGCCGACCTCCACGCGCTCCACGGTGCCGAGGCGCTCCAGGCGGTGCCTCAGTCGCGTCTGCGCGATCGAGGGGAGCACCGCCTGCTGGAGGAGCGCCAGGGCGGCGATCACCCCCAGCGCGACGGCGACCCGGCGGGCCGTGCGCCCGGCGCCGGAAGCGGGGTCAGGGTTCGCGGCCTGGCTCAGGTGTGGTCGGTCAGCAGTGCTCGCGCGCAGGTGACGCCGGCGCGAACCGTGGAGGTGAAGTCGTGGTCGGGCTCTATGAGCATGCGCATCGCCACGCCGTCCGCCAGCACGAACAGCAGCGTCGCCACCGCGTCGGGCTCGTCGTGCAGCCTGATGACCCCCTCTCGCTGCTTGGCCTCCAGCAGCGAGGCCACCTGGGCCCGGGTGCGGCGCGTGAGCCGCGCCACCTCGGCGCCGACCTCGGCGTTGCGCCGTGCCAGCGCGAACAGCTCGAACACCAGCGTCACGTAGCCAGGGTCGTCGCGGACCATGTCCTCGAGCGAGCGCACCAGCGCGTCGATGAAGTCGTCGGCGGTGTGGGCATCGGCGAGCGCGTCGTCGAGCAGCGCCACCCGCAGCTCGGTGTCGCGACGCACCACCTCCACCAGGAGGCGCTCCTTGGTGCCGAAGTAGTAGTGCAGCAGCCCGCGCGAGACGCCGGCCTCGCGCGCCACGTGGTCGAACGTCGAACCCGCCGTCCCCCGGCGCGCCACGCTCGTGCGCATGGCGTCCACGATCCGCTGCGCCCTGTCTCCGGCGAGGGTCCTGGGCTTGCTGGTCGCCGCCTCCATCGGGGGGATGCTAGCTGGCCGACCAGCCAGCGTCCGCCGGTGGCGTCTGCGTCTCTTGGTGCCCGTGCCGGATCGCGGCCAGCGCCTGCTCGGGATCCGAGAACGCCCTCATCCCCACCACGCGCCCGTCGCGCAGATGCCACGCGTGGACGATCGTGCCCGATACGGGCGCCCCGCTAGCCCGCCCCCGCCCGGACTGGCGGGCGACCACCACGATGTGCTCGCCCACTTCGATGAACTCCTCCGGATCGACCCGGTAGTCCTCGAACTCGGCCGTGTTGCGAGCGAAGATCTCCCGTACCGCGTCCAGCCCGCGGTAGACGCCGGGGTCGGGGATCTCGTCGCGATCGCGCACCTCGACGTCCGGGGAGACATCGCGCAGGACCGTCTCGAAGTCGCCGCGGTTGAACGCCTCGTAGCCCCGTCGGAGGCGCCGCACGTCTCGGGAATCGGCCATCGGACCGGATTGTCGCGCCTCCGACGACGGAGGCGCCCCCGAGGGGCGCCTCGCGGACCGGCCATGGCCGCGACGTCTAGGCCGCGGCCGTCTCGGGCGCCGGCGCAGGGGTGGTGGTCGAGGTGTACTCGAACTCCTCCTCGGCGCCGAACAGCGCGTCGAGCACCTTCTTGCGCAGCCCCTCGCTGAGCGCGATCGCCAGGCCGCCGCCGACCACCGCCACCAGGATCATCCGTCCCAGGCGCCGCTTGCGCTTGCGCTTGGGCCCTTCCCGGAGCGTGATCCCGATGTCGCGCAGCGAGGTCGCCGCGTCGCGGAGATCGCGCTGCAGCTTCTTGTCCTCCATCAGCGCCTTCGCCGGCGCCTTGCCGTTGGCGATGCGGCCGTAGGCGCTGCGGGTCAGAGCCAGGGCTTCCCGGATCTCCTCGCGCAGCGCGGCGTCCTGCACCAGGCGCTGGATGTAGGGGTTGGTGCCCGCGGCCCTGGCGGCGTTGCTCGCCCTTGCCGCGCCTCTGCGTGCTGATGCCATGGGTCTCCCTCGGGACGGGGGGTGTGCCGTGCGGGTGAGCATACCCCGCTGCGGGGGACGACAGACAAGCGCCGTCAGCCCTGCGCACTGAGCGGGCTACACGCGGTAGACGGCTCCCTCGCGCGCCACCGCCACCGGGCCGCCGAACGTTCGCTGCGCCTCGGCGCGCGCCCACAGCTCGTCGAGCTCGTCGGAGATGTGGGTGATGACGAGCCGGGCGGCCTGCGCCTTGCGGCCGTGCTCGCCGGCCTCCGCCGGCGTCAGGTGACCGCGCACCCCGTGACGCTCGGGCCGCGGAAGCGTGGCCTCCACCATCAGCAGGTCGGTCCCCCGGGCGAAGTCGGTCAGCTCGTGGGTGGGGCGGCAGTCGGCGCCGAAGGTGAAGCGGCCAGATCCGTTGGAGGAGGAGACGTCGATCGCGTGGGTGGTGAGGAAGTGGGGGACGGCGTGGAAGCGCAGTCGCAGAGGTCCCACCTCGATCGCCTCGGTGGCGTCGTACTCGTGCAGGTCGAACGCCTTGTCGATGAGATCGTCGTTTCCCCAGGCCCCCACGACCCGGTGGAAGATCTCGCCGGCCCCCCGCGGCGCGTACAGCCGCGGGCGGGCGGGATCGTCGGTCCCGGGCCAGCGATCCACCGGGACCGGCTGCTGGCGAGGCGCGTAGGTGAGCGCGTAGGCGAACGGGATCAGGTCGAGGAAGTGGTCGGCGTGCAGGTGCGAGATCACCACCGCGTCGACGGCGATGTAGTCGCGGTAGCGGCGCAGCTTGGAGAACACGCCGTTGCCGCAGTCGAGCAGCAGAGCGACGCCGCCGTCCTCGACCAGGTACCCGCTGCAGGCGCCGCCGGCATCCTGCCAAGATGGGCTCTTCCCAAGGACGGTTATCCGCACCCGATTCCCTCGCCCGGTTGCGGTTCAAGACTCTACTGCGGTCCCGCCCCCACGGTGGGTGATCCATCCCGGCGGCGGGCGAGGGCCGCTCTCAGGCGTGCAGGGCGGCCTGCTCCTGGGGGGAGGGAAACGACCACGTGGCCCGCGCGCGGCGCTCGGTGCGGAAGGCGAAGCGCAGCTGGGCGGGCGGGCGCAGCCCCTCGGGCCGGTCGGGGCGGAAGGTCGCGCAGGGTTCGTCGAGCGCCAGGGCGCACAGCAGGTTGCGTCGGAAGAAGCAGTCCTCGCAGGTCACCTTCGGGGCCGCCGTCCGTCGCTGTGCCATGCATCTCCTCTCGATGGTCGCCGCACTTCGGCGCGCGGGCGATTGAAGCACTCCGCCGACCGGCCGCTCAAGGGCGCGGGAGAACCGGTTTGCGCAAATCGCGGCGACCGGTGATCGGAGGGGCCTTACCCTGCCGCCAATGCGGATCCTGGTGACCGGCGCGAGCGGGTACGTGGGCTCCGAGCTCATTCCGCGCCTGCGGACCGCGGGGCATGACGTGCGGGCGTTCGCTCGGGACCCCGGCCGCGCGCCCGCGGGCGTTCCCGTCGCGGTCGGAGACGCGGTGACCGGTCGCGGGCTGGCCCGTGCGCTGGAGGGGATGGACGGGGCCTACTTCCTCATCCACTCGATGGAGCCGGCGGGCCCCGCCGCCGGCAGCTTCTCGGATCGCGACCGCCGCGCGGCGGAGAATTTCGCCCGGGCCGCCCGCCGGGCCGGCGTCCGCCGGCTCGTGTACCTGGGGGGATTGGTGCCGGCCGGTGCGCCGCCGTCGGCGCACCTGTCGAGCCGGCTGGCCGTCGAGCGCACGCTGCTGGAGGCGGCGCCGGAGGGAGTCGCCCTGCGCGCGTCGATCGTCATCGGCGCCGGCTCGCGCTCGTTCCGGTTCCTCGTGCGCCTGGTGGAGCGCCTGCCGGTCCTGGCCCTGCCGGCGTGGCGTGACCGCCGTACGGCGCCGATCGACGGACGCGACGTGATCGAGTTCCTGGCTCGCGCGGTCGAGTCGCCCGACGTCGCCGGAGAATCGCTGGACATCGCGGGCCCGGAGGTGCTCAGCTACGGTGCGATGATCGCGCGCATCCGCGACCACATGCTGGTTGGCCGGCCGGGGATCCGGCTGGGATCGTTCGAGGCCACGCCGCTGACCAGCCGCATCGCGTCGGTGGTGGCCGGGGAGAACCACGAGCTGGTCGGCCCGCTGATGGAGGGGCTCGGCCACGACCTGCTGCCGCGCGACGACCGGGCCGCCCGGCTGCTCCGGGTGCGCCTGCACTCGGTCGACGCCGCGGTGGAGCACGCGCTGCGGGTCTGGGAGGAGCGCGAGCCGCTGAAGGCGCGATGAGCCGAGTGACCGCCACCGTGGAGATCGACGCCCCGCCCGAGAAGGTGTGGGACGTGTTGATGGACCCCGATCGGCTGGGCGACTGGGTCACCATCCACCGGCGGACGAGTGGGGTGTCGGATCGACCGCTCCGCGAGGGGTCGACCCTCGTGCAGTCGCTGCGGCTGCGCGGAGCCACCTTCAAGGTGCGTTGGACGGTCGCCGACCTCGTGCCGGGCCGTGCCGCCCACTGGGAGGGTCGCGGACCCGCCAGGTCGGAGGCGCACATCGCCTACCGCGTGGCCTCCCGCGACGGCGGCGGGACCCGCTTCGAGTACGAGAACGAGTTCACCCCGCCGCTGGGGGCGCTCGGCGCGGCCGCCTCCCGAGCCGTGATGGGAGGGCTGCCCCAGCGCGAGGCCAACGCGTCGCTGCAGCGGCTGAAGTCGCTGCTCGAGCGCTGAGCGCCGGCGGCTGACGTTCGGGCTTTACCACCCCGCGCGGGAGTGATATAGCTCGCATCAGCCTCGCAGTGCTGCGACCGGGCGGGGGCGCCGGGACTGTCGGGGAAGCCGCAATCCAGGGAGAGCGCGGGTCGTGTGCCTGGCGATTCCAGGCCGCATCATCGACGTCGTCGACGGGGCCAACCGCCTCGCCAAGGTCGACGTGGCAGGCGTCCAGCGCAACGTCAACATCGGATTGCTGGACGGGGAGGGCGGAGTCGGCCCCGGCGACTGGGTCCTGATCCACGTCGGGTTCGCCATCTCGCGCGTGGACGAGGAGGAGGCGCGGGCCACCCGGGAGCTGCTCGAGCGCATGGGCGCCGAGTACGAGCAGGAGCTCGAGGAACTGAGGGCGAGCGTCATCGAATGACCGCACGGCCCGAGCCGGCCGAGCAGTGCGGCGCCGATCACTGCATCACCTGTGCCGACGATGGGGTGCCGATGCGGGTGCGCAGCCTGGAAGCGACCGGCGGCCTCGCGGTGTGCACCGACCAGGCGGGCCGGCGAGCCACGGTCGAGACGGCGCTGGTGAGCGGGGTGGCGGCGGGCGACACCGTGCTCGTCCACGCCGGCGTGGCGCTGGTGCGCCTGGCGCCTGAGGAGGCGCCGGCGTGAGGTTCGTCGACGAATTTCGCGACGCCGAGCTGGGCCGGGCGCTGGCGGGGGAGATCCTCTCCACTGTCGAGCCCGGGCGCCACTACAAGGTGATGGAGGTGTGCGGCGGGCACACCCACTCGATCTACAAGTACGGGGTCGACGACCTCCTGCCCGCCAACGTGGAGCTCGTCCACGGACCCGGGTGCCCGGTGTGCGTCATCCCCATGGGCCGCGTCGACGACGGCATCGCGGTGGCTCGCCAGGCGGGCGTGATCTTCACCTGCTTCGGCGACATGATGCGCGTCCCCGGGTCGGAGGGGAGCCTGCTCGACGCCAAGGCCCAGGGCGCCGACGTCAGGATGGTCTACTCGCCCCTCGACGCCCTGCGGATCGCCAGGCAGAACCCCGACCGCGAGGTCGTGTTCTACGCGATCGGCTTCGAGACCACCGCCCCCTCGACCGCGCTCACCCTCAAGCGCGCGAAAGCGGAAGGGGTGGGCAACTTCTCCTGCATGTGCAGCCACGTGACGATCGTCCCGCCACTGCGCGCGCTGCTGGACTCTCCGGACCTGCGCCTGGACGGGTTCATCGGTCCCGGTCACGTGTCCACCGTGGTGGGGGCGCTGCCGTTCGAGTTCATCGCGGCCGACTACGGCAAGCCGGTGGTGATCGCCGGCTTCGAGCCGCTCGACATCCTGCAGGCGATCCAAATGATCCTGCGCCAGCTGGCGCAGGATCGCTGCGAGGTGGAGAACCAGTACCGGCGGGTCGTTCCCTACGAGGGCAATCCCCGCGCGCTCGAGGTCATGGCCGAGGTGTTCGAGCTGCGTCCCCACTTCGAATGGCGGGGCTTGGGCTTCATCTCCCAGAGCGGCCTCAAGCTGTCGGAGGCCTACGCGGACCTCGACGCCGAGCTTCGCTTCAGCGTCCCGGGCGTGCGGGTGGCCGACCCCAAGGCGTGCCAGTGCGGAGAGGTGCTCAAGGGCGTGATCAAGCCGTGGGAGTGCAAGGTGTTCGGCACCGCCTGCACCCCGGAGCGCCCCATCGGCACGTGCATGGTCTCCTCGGAGGGCGCGTGCGCGGCCTACTACAACTTCGGCCGCTTCGCCCGGGAGCGGGAGGTGGTGTGATGGCCGAGGCCGTCTCGGACCGCGAGCAGCGCATCCTGGGCATCATCGAGACCGCCCGCTCCAAGCGCCCCAAGTTCCGCGACGAGCGGATCAACATGGCCCACGGGGCCGGGGGCAAGGCGACCCAGAGCCTGATCGAGGGCCTGTTCGTCCCCGCCTTCGGCGGCGAGTCGCTGGAGGCGATGGCCGACGCCGGTGCGGTCAGGGTCGACGGCCTGGAGCTGGCGATGACCACCGACTCGTTCGTCGTGAAGCCGATTCGCTTCCCCGGAGGCTCGATCGGGGAGCTGGCGGTCAACGGGACGGTCAACGACCTGGCCGTCGCCGGCGCGCGCCCGCTGGCGCTGAGCCTGTCGCTGGTGCTGGAGGAGGGCCTGCCGGCCGAGCAGCTGCGCGGCGAGGTCGACGCGATCGCCTCCGCGGCGCGGGCGGCGGAGGTCGAGATCGTCGCCGGCGACACCAAGGTCGTGGAGCGCGGCCACGCCGACTCCATGTACATCTGCACCACCGGCGTCGGGCGCCGGGATCCCCGCGCCGGCCTGTCCCCCGGCGCGCTCGTCCCCGGCGACCGCGTCCTGATCTCGGGGACGATCGGCGAGCACGGGACCGCGATCATGCTGGCTCGAGGCGAGTTCGAGCTCGACGCCCCGATCGAGTCGGACACCAGGTCGCTGTGGCCGGCGGTGGACGCGCTGCTGGAGGCGGCGGGATCCCACGTGCATTGCCTGCGCGACGCGACGCGCGGCGGCGTGGCCTCGGTACTCAACGAGCTTGCGCGGGCCTCGGGAGTGGCGATGTCGGTCCACGAGGCCGACGTGCCGATCGCACCCGCGGTGGCCGGCGCGTCGGAGATCCTCGGCATCGACCCGATGTACGTGGCTAACGAGGGCAAGCTGGTCGCCTTCGTCGCCCCGGAGGCCGCGGAGGCGGCGCTCGCCGCGATGCGCTCGGTTGCGGGATGTGAGTCGGCGGCCCAGATCGGCGAGGTGCGGACCGACCCGCCGGGGATGGTGCTGGTGGAGACGAGCTTCGGCGGCAAGCGGGTCATGGACCAGCTGGTGGGCGACCCGCTGCCGCGGATCTGCTGACGATGCACGAGCTGTCGATAGCCGAGTCGGTCGTCCGGATCGCGGATCGCCACGCCGCGGGCCGGGCGGTGGCCCGGGTGGAGCTCAAGGTCGGCCGGCTGCGACAGGTGGTGCCGTCGGCGCTGGAGTTCGCGTTCCAGCTGGTGGCCGAGGGCACGGCGGTCGAGGGCGCCGAGCTGGTCATCGAGGACGTGCCGGCGGCCGGAGTCTGCCGCGACTGCGGGGCCGAGAGCCAGCTGACCGGGTTCCCGTTCTCCTGCACTCGCTGCGGCGGCTTGGAGCTGACCGTGATTCGGGGAGAGGAACTGCTGGTGGACACGCTCGAGCTCGAAGAGCAACTGACGACGACTGGAGGGATGGACCATGGCGACTGAGGCACAGGCTCGAGGCGTGGACGAGGTTCACATCCTCTGGATCTCGGAGGGCATGAGCTGCGATGGGGACTCGGTCTCGGTGACCGCGGCCGGCCAGCCCGGCATCGAGGATGTGGTCCTGGGGGCGATTCCCGGGCTGCCCAAGGTCCACCTCCACAACAAGGTGCTGTCCCCGACGCTCGGCGGAGAGGAGTTCCTGCTCCCCTTCCGCCAGGCGGTCAACGACGAGCTCGACGCGCCCTTCGTGCTGGTCATCGAGGGCTCGATCCCCAACGAGAAGATCAACGGCGAGGGCTACTGGACCTCGTTCGGCAACGACGAGGCGACCGGTGAGCCGCTGACCATCAACTGGTGGATCGACCGCCTGGCGCCCAAGGCGTGGGGCGTGGTCGCCATCGGGACGTGCGCCACGTACGGCGGCATCCATGCCATGGCGGGCAACCCCACCGGCTGCATGGGCCTGGCCGACTACCTCGGCTGGGACTTCCGCTCGGCGGGCGGCCTGCCCATCGTCAACGTGCCCGGCTGCCCGGTCCAGCCCGAGAACTTCATGGAGACGCTGACCTGGCTGCTCTACCAGGCGGCCGGGCTGGCGCCGGTCATCCCCCTCGACGACCAGCTGCGCCCCCAGTGGATCTTCGGCAAGACCGTCCACGAGGGCTGCGACCGGGCGGGCTACTACGAGCAGGGCGACTTCGCCAAGGACTACAACTCACCCAAGTGCCAGGTGAAGATCGGCTGCTGGGGGCCGGTCGTCAACTGCAACGTCCCCAAGCGAGGCTGGATGGCCGGCGTCGGCGGGTGTCCGAACGTCGGCGGGATCTGCATCGGGTGCACGATGCCCGGCTTCCCCGACAAGTTCATGCCGTTCATGGACATGCCGCCCGGAAGCGGCGTCTCCTCGACGGTCATGGGCACCTACGGACCGATGATCCGCAGGCTGCGCGGCATCACCAACAAGACCATGAACAAGGAGACGAAGTGGCGCCACAACCGCGACGAGCTCACCACGGGCTACCGGCCGCGGTGGGGCGGCTAGGCGTGGCCGTGAACGACGGCGCCACGAGCTGACTTAGAGACCGAGAGAGGAGACCGAGGAATGGCGGTTCGGGAGAGAGTCAAGCCGGAGGCCGGCAAGATCGTCGACATGTCCTGGGACCCGATCACCAGGATCGTCGGCAACCTGGGCATCTACACCAAGATCGACTTCGACAACCGGGAGGTGGTGTCTTGCAAGAGCACCTCCTCGCTGTTCCGCGGCTACAGCGTGTTCATGAAGGGCAAGGACCCCCGTGACGCGCACTTCATCACCAGCCGCATCTGCGGCATCTGTGGAGACAACCACGCGGTGTGCTCGTGCTACGCCCAGCAGATGGCCTACGGCGTGAAGCCCCCGCCGCTGGGCGAGTGGATCGTCAACCTCGGCGAGGCGGCCGAGTACATCTTCGACCACATCATCTTCCAGGACAACCTGGTGTTCGTGGACTTCTGCGAGCAGCTGGTCAAGGAGACCAATCCCAGCCTGCTCGACAAGGCGGAGAAGACCGAGGCCCGCAACGCCGAAATCCACGGCTACCGGACGATCGCCGACATCATGCGCTCCTACAACCCGTTCGTGGGCGAGACGTACAAGGAAGCGCTGCACATGAGCCGGATCGGACGGGAGATGATCTGCCTCATGGAGGGGCGCCACGTGCATCCCTCCACGGTCTATCCCGGTGGAGTCGGCACCGTCGCCACCCCCACGTTGTTCACCGACTACCTCAGCCGGCTCCTGCGCTGCCTCGACTTCATAAAGCAGGCGGTCGCCATGAACGACGACGTTTTCGACTTCTTCTACGAGGCGCTGCCCGGATACGAGGAGGTCGGCCGCCGTCGGGTCCTGCTCGGCTGCTGGGGCGCGTTCAACAACCCCGAGCACGCCGACTACCGGTACCGCACGATGAACGACTGGGGCAACGAGATGTTCGTCACCCCGGGCGTGGTGGTCGACGGTGAGCTGGTGACCACCGACCTGGTCGACATCAACCTCGGAATCCGCATCATGCTGGGCAGCTCCTACTACGAGGACTGGGTGAACGAGGAGACCTACGTCACCCAGGACCCGCTGGGCAACCCGGTGGACCGGCGCCACCCGTGGAACCAGACGACGATTCCCAAGCCGCAGAAGCGGGACCTGGAGGGCGGCAACTACTCGTGGGTCATGAGCCCGCGCTGGTACGACCAGCGCTCCGGCGACCACCTGGCGCTCGACACCGGCGGCGGGCCGCTCGCTCGGCTGTGGGTCACCGCGCTCGCCGGCAAGGTCGACACGCCGTACGTGAAGTCCACCGGCCAGAGCGTGCTGATCAACCTGCCGCAGACTCCCAACAGCCCGGAACAGACGCTGGAGTGGAAGATCCCGCAGTGGTCGAACGCCATCGAGCGCGACCGCGCTCGCGTCTACTTCATCGGCTACGCGGCGGCGATGGCGCTCCACTTCGTCGACCTGGCGCTCCAGGAGGTCAGGGCCGGGCGCACGAAGGTCTTCGAGAACTTCGACGTGCCCGACGAGTCGATCGGCTGCGGCTTCCACGAGGCGGTCCGGGGCGTGCTCTCGCACCATCTGGTGATCCGCGACGGGAAGATCGCCAACTACCACCCCTACCCGCCGACGCCGTGGAACGGCAGCCCCACGGACTCCTTCGGGACGCTGGGGCCCTACGAGGACGCGGTGACCGGGCAGCCGATCTTCGAGGAGAACGGGCCCGACGACTTCCGCGGCATCGACATCATGCGGGCGGTGCGCAGCTTCGACCCGTGCCTGCCGTGCGGGGTGCACATGTACCTGGGCAAGGGCAAGACGCTGCGGCGGGTGCACCAGCCGATGCTCGGCGAGCACGCCTGAGGGGTCGCCGTCGTGGACGACAGGCAGGCACGCGACCGGGTCGGGCGGGTCGAGACCCTCCTGCAGGAGCTCGAGGCCCTACCCGACCCGGGCGCCCGCGACCGGGCCATGGAGGTGGTGGAGGCGCTGCTCGACCTCTACGGCGAGGGGCTGGCGAGGATGGTCGCCCGGATCGCCGAGCGAGACGACGGCCGGCTGGCCGAGGCGCTCTGCGCGGACGAGCTGGTGTCGCACCTGCTGCTGCTGCACGACCTGCATCCGGTGGCGCTCGAGCAGCGGGTGCGTGGGGCGCTGGAGGGGGTGCGCCCCTACCTGGAGTCGCACGGCGGCGACGTCGAGCTGCTGGGGATCGCCGACGGCGTGGCGCGGCTGCGGCTGCAGGGAAGCTGCAGCGGCTGCCCCTCCTCGACCATGACGCTGAAGCTGGCCATCGAGGACGCGGTCCACAAGGCCGCGCCGGACCTCGAGGCGATCGAGGCGGAGGGGGCCGTCGAGCCGCCCGCCCCGCCCCCCGGCTTGCTCCAGCTGGAGGTCTCCGAGTCGCTGCGCGAGCCGCCCGCGGCGCCTCCCGGCGACGAGCGGTCGTGGGCCATCGCGGGCATGATGCCGGAGCTGTCGGGAGGCGGGCCGATCCTCAAGCGGGTCTCGGGCGAGGACCTGCTGTTCCTGCGGTCGAACGGGACGTTCTACGCCTATCGCCCCGCCTGCCCGGACTGCGGCGCGTCGCTCGAGCCGGCAGCGCTGGACGATGGGCAGCTCACCTGCGGTGGCTGCGGCCACCGCTACGACGTCCGTCGGGCGGGCAGATGCCTGGACGCGCCGCAGCTGCACCTCGAGCCGGTGCCGCTCCTGGTCGACGACGCCGACGTGGTCAGGGTGGCGCTGGGGCCAGCGATCGCCGGACCATGACCAGCCGGCCCGCCACCTTGACGTCTTCCCGCCTGCGCCGTCTCGCGCAGCGCTCGCCCGCGGACGGCGACCTCCCGGTCGAGCGCTGCGAGATGTGCAGCGAGCCGATCCCGGCCGTGCACCGGCACCTCCTGGACAGCTCCACCCGTGAGCTGAAGTGCGCCTGCCGGGCCTGCGCGCTGCTGTTCGACCGCAGGGCGGCGAGTCATGGGCACTACCGGCTGGTGCCCGAGCGGCGGCTGCGGCTGGCCGACCTGGAGCTCAGCGACCTCACCTGGGAAGAGCTCCGCCTCCCGGTCGACATGGCGTTCTTCTTTCGCAGCTCCGCCGAGGAGCGCGTGATGGCCTTCTACCCCAGCCCCATGGGCCCTACCGAGTCGCTGCTCCAACTCGACGCCTGGGCGCAGCTCGAGCGCGACAACCCGGTGCTGGTCTCGATGGAGAGCGACGTCGAGGCGCTGCTGGTCAATCGGGCGCGGGGCGCCCGCCAGCATTGGCTGGTCCCGATCGACGACTGCTACGGGCTGGTCGGGCTGATCCGCACCCGCTGGAAGGGGCTGACCGGCGGCAGAGAGGTGTGGGAGGCGATCGGGCGCTTCTTCGAGGAGCTGGACGGGCGCTCGCGCCCCGCCAGCCGCCGGGACGCCGGCGACACACCCAACCCCGCGGCGGCAGCCGCCGCGGAAAGGAGATGACCATGCTCAAGACCGGCAACCCGGACGTCGAGCCCGACCTTCCGGCCCACACTCCCGGGATCAACCAGGGCAACGCTCGCGGCAACTACGAGAGCCAGGTCGGCCACAACCCGGATGGCACGTCGACCGCCGAGCGCTCGACGGGCGTGAACCCCAAGTCGCACGACCCGATCGACCCGCGCATGCCCAATCTCTCCCCGGGCTAGGCGGGTCGCGTGTCAGCCGCCACTCCCGGCCGGTTCGTCGATGCGACTCCCATCCCGGAGTTGGACTTCGCGATTCAGGAGGCCGGGCCGCTCGAGTACGCCGCCGCGCCCACGCTGCGCTTCGGGCTGGCGATCGAGAGCGTGCGCGGCGACCCGATCCGGTCGGTCGTGCTCGACGTCCAGGTGCAGATCGCGGCCCGGCGCCGAGCCTACGACGACGCCACCGAGGAGCGGCTGTACGAGCTGTTCGGCGAGCCCGAGCGATGGGGCTCGACCCTGCGCACCCTGCCGTGGAGCCGTGTCACCGTGGCGGTGCCGCCGTTCACCGGCACGACTTCGATCGACCTGCCGGTGAGCTGCACCTACGACTTCGAGGTCGCGGCGTCCCGGTACCTCAACGCGCTCGAGGACGGAGAGGTGCCGCTCGAGTTCCTGTTCGGCGGCACGGTCTTCTACGCCGACGCCGGCGGACTGCTGAAGACGGCCCGCATCTCGTGGGACAAGGAGGCGGAGTACCGCCTGCCGGCGGCGGTCTGGAGGGACACGATGGACCACTACTTCCCCAACAGCGCCTGGCTGCGGCTGCGCAAGGACAGCTTCGATCGCCTCTACGCGTACAAGGCCCGCAACGCCCTGCCGGGCTGGGAGGAGGCGGTGGATTCCCTGCTGCGCGGGAGCGAGGGGACGTAGGCGTGGACGCGATCAGGCGGATCGCCGACGCGGTGCTCTACGAGGGCTACGTCCTCTGGCCGTACCGCCGCTCGGCGATCAAGAACCAGCGGCGATGGACCTTCGGCGGCGTGTATCCCGAAGCCCACGCCGCCGCGCGCGACGGAGACGACCCGTCGACGATGCAGACCCAGTGCCTGCTGGAGGGGGACGGCGACACCGCCCTCGACGTCGGCGTGCGCTTCCTGCACGTCGTCGAGCGCCAGGTGCTGAGGGCGGGCGCCACCGGGCTCGAGCCCGTCGACGAGCTCGAGGTCGCAGACCAGCGCCACTTGAGCTGGCAGGAGGCCACCGAGCGCGAGCTGACAGAGCCACGGCTCAAGCTCGCCCGGCTGGGGTCACCACGGCGCATCCCGATCCGGGTCGCCGCCGGGAGCGGCCGGGAGGAGCTGCGGGACGTCGACGGCCGGTCGGTCGGAGCTCTGGAGCGCAGCTGGCGGACGCTGGAGGGATCCCTCGAGGTCTCGGCGCAGCGGCTGGGCGAGCGGCTTGCGCGGATCACCGTCCGGGTCTCCAACGCCAGCCCGTATCAGGGGGACAGCCGCGAGGAAGCGCTCAGGCAGACGTTCTGCTCGACGCATTGCGTCCTGCGTGTCACCGGCGGGCGATTCGTCTCGATGACCGATCCTCCGCCCGACCTCCAGTCGGCGGCGCAGACCTGCCGGAACGTCGGCACCTGGCCGGTGCTGGTGGGCGAGGAGGGAGACCGCAGCACCGTCCTGTCCTCGCCGATCATCCTTCCCGACTACCCGCAGGTGGCTCCCGAGAGCCCGGGGGACCTGTTCGACGCGAGCGAGATCGACCAGCTGCTGGTCCTCAACATCCTCAGCCTCACCGACGAGGAGAAGCGGGAGATGCGCGACTCCGACCCCCGCGCCCGGGAGATCCTCGAACGCACCGAGTCGCTGTCCGAGGAGGAGCTGATGCGGCTACACGGAGCGATCCGCGAGTTCGGGATGGCGCGCTCGCGATGAGCGAGCCCCGTGGCTACTGGGAGGAGCTCGAGCGCCCCGGGCCGGACGTTGTGCTGGTGGACGACGTCGAGATCCGCCCGGGCAGCCGGGTCCGGCTGAGGCCGCGGCCGCGAGGCGACGCCTTCGATCTGGCGCTGGCGGGACGGACCGCGGTGGTGGAGGGAATCGAGCAGGACATGGAGGGCTCCGTGCTGGTGGCGGTCACCGTCGACGACGACCCGGGTCGCGATCTGGGCGAGCGCCGCCAGCCCGGCCATCGCTTCTTCTTCTCCACCGCGGAGGTGGAGCCGCTGCGCGCGGGCCCCACGCCGATCGCGGGGCAGCCGAGGGTCCTGGTGGCGGGCATCGGGAACGTCTTCCTCGGCGACGACGGCTTCGGCGTGGCGGTGGCCGACCGGCTCTCCCAGCGAGAGATCCCCCCGGGCGTGCACGTGACCGATTTCGGGATCCGCGGCCTGGACCTGGCCTACGCCCTCGCCGATTACGACGCCGTGGTCCTGGTGGACGCCGTCCCTCGCGGCGGGGCTCCCGGGTCGCTCTACGTCATCGAGCCCGACCTGGAAGCCGACGACGTCGTGCCCGAGGCGCACGGCATGGACCCCGTCAAGGTGCTGGCCCTGGCCCGGGAGCTGGGGGAGCTGCCGGCCCGGGTGCTGATCGTCGGCTGCGAGCCGCGCACGGCCATGACCGGGAACGAGGAGGATGTGGTCGCCGAGCTCAGCGAGCCGGTGCGCGCGGCGATCGACGAGGCGGTGCGGCTGGTCGAGTCGCTCGTCTCGGAGCTGCTGGTACCCGACGAGACCCCAACCGAGAGGTGACCGTGATGGACGAGATCCGCATCACCCCGACCTTCCAGCGACTCATGCTGCTGTTGGCGCTGGCGGCCCTCGCCGCGGCGGTGTCAGGACAGATGCCCGAGATCCGCCGGTACCTCAAGATCGAGACCATGTAGGGCGCCGGCGCACGGGGATGAGGTCCAGCTAGCCAATGCACCGCACCAAGGTCAGGATCGTCGAGGACGCCCTCGACGCCAACAACACGATCGCCGCGGCCAACCGTGCCGACTTCGACCGCGCCGACGTGACCGTGGTCAACCTGATGAGCGCCCCCGGTGCCGGCAAGACGTCGTTGCTCGAACGGGTGGTGGGGGGAGTCGACGGCGTCCGGATCGGCGTCCTGGAGGGGGACGTCCAGGGCAGCCTGGATGCCGACCGCCTCGCCAGTCTCCACGTCCCGGTCACGCAGCTGAACACCGACGCCGGGTTTGGCGGCGAGTGTCATCTGGACGCCAACATGGTCCGCTCCGCGGTGCCGGCGCTGCCGCTCCGGGACATCGACCTGCTGGTGATCGAGAACGTCGGCAACCTGGTCTGCCCGGCCGAGTTCAGGGTCGGCGAGGACGTGCGGGTGATGGTCTCGTCGATCGCCGAGGGGGAGGACAAGCCGCTGAAGTACCCGCTGATGTTCCGAACCTGCGAGCTGGTGCTGGTCAACAAGATCGACCTCCTCCCCCACCTCGACTTCGACCTCGACCGGTTCCTGGGCAACCTCGACGCCGTCCATCCCGGTGTCCCGCGAATGCTGGTGAGCGCCCGCACCGGGGAGGGGGTCGCCGAGTGGCGCGCGTGGCTGCGCCGGCTGGCGGCGCGGGCCGAGGCGCCCGCGTGACGCAGGCGCTCGGCGCGGATGCCCTGAGTCAGCGGCTCGACGAGGCGCTGTCGCAGCGAACCCGGGCCAACCGCGACTTCTTCGGGGCGCAGGCCGAGCGCCTGGCCCGCGTCTGCCACCGGATGGCCGAGCGCTTCTCGCGCGGCGCCCGTCTCGTCGCCTTCGGACGCTCGCCCACGGCGCGCTCCGACGTCCGTCACGTGGCGGTGGAGTTCGTGCACCCGGTGATCGTCGGCAAGCGAGCCCTGCCGGCCATCGGGCTGGCCGGCGAGGGCGGCCGCCTGGCGGACCAGGTCGACCTGGTGGCCGAGCCCGACGACATCGCGATCGCCTTCGGCTGCGAGGATCGCGACGGGCAGACGGCGTCGGCCCTGCGCATCGCCCGGGAGCGAGGCTGCCTGACCATGGCGTTCGCGCCCGCCGGGGCGGAGTGGGAATTCGACCCGGGCGGCGACGACCGCTTCGTCCGCCAGGAGCTGGTGGAGACCCTGTACCACGTGCTGTGGGAGCTCGTGCACGTGTTCTTCGAGCATCGCGGGCTGCTCGAGGGGCGCGCCGCGCGCCGCGTCCACGACACCGGCGCCTCGAGCTTCCTCTATCCCTTCCTGTCGGAGGGCGAGCATGACCTGGAGGGAGTGGTCGAGGACGTCCGCCGCTCGGTGCTGATGAAGGCCGACGACATCGAAGCCCTGCGCGCGCAGACCCTGACCGACAACCGCGCCGCGCTGATGGCGGCGGCCGCCGGCCTGAGAGCGGACCTCGACGACGGCGGCAAGCTGCTGGCGCTGGGCAACGGCGGGTCGGCCACCGACGCGATGGACGCGGTGGCCGACTTTCGCGCGCCGCTCCAGCCCGGGCTGGCGCCGCGCCGGGCGCTGGACCTCACCGAGGACTCGGCGATCATCACGGCGATCGCCAACGACATCGGGACGGAGGCGATCTTCGCGCGCCAGATCATCGCCTACGGCCGCCGGGGGGATGCGCTCCTGGCCCTGTCCACCAGCGGGAGCTCGGCGAACGTGGTCGCGGCGCTCGGCGAGGCGCGGCACCGCGGCCTGCGGACGATCGCCATGGTTGGCTACGACGGCGGCCGAGTCGCCGCCGAGCAGCTCGCCGACCATGTGGTGGTCACGCGCTCGGAGCACATCCCGCGGATCCAGGAGGCCCAGGCCAGCGCCTACCACCTGCTGCGCGAGCTCGTCGAGCGGGCGGTCGGGGCATCCCCGTGAGCGCGGCCACCGCGCAGACGGCCGCCGGCGGGCGCCGCCGGGTTCGGGCTCGCGTCGAGGGCACGGTGCAGGGGGTCGGCTTCCGGCCTCACGCCTACCGCCTCGCGGCCGAACTGGGAGTCAGCGGCTACGTCCTCAACGACGCAGCCGGGGTGCTGGTCGAGGCCGAGGCCGACGCCGCGGTCGTCGACGGCTTCCTCGCCCGCCTGACCGGCGAGGCTCCGGCGCTGGCCAGGGTGGAGCGGGTCCGGGCCCAGGAGCTGCCGCCCACCGGCGAGCCCGGGTTCTCGATCCGCGAGAGCCCGCGGGACGGGGAGCCGCAGGCTCCGGTCGCGGCCGACAGCGCGACCTGCGAGGAGTGCCTGGGGGAGCTGGCCGACCCCCATGACCGGCGCTTTCGCTACCCGTTCATCAACTGCACGAACTGCGGACCGCGCTTCACGATCGTCCGCGGCGTGCCGTACGACCGGCCGCGGACCACGATGGCGGGCTTCGCGATGTGCGGCACATGCCGCGCCGAGTACGAGGACCCGTCCAACCGCCGCTTCCACGCCCAGCCCAACGCGTGCCCCGAATGCGGCCCGCGGGCAGTCCTGGTGGACTCGGCGGGCCGGCCGGCGGGGCCGGAGGGCGCGCGCGACGCCATCCAGGCGGCGGCCGCAGCCCTACGCTCGGGCGCGATCGTCGCGATCAAGGGGCTCGGTGGCTTCCATCTCGCCTGTCGCGCCGACGACGAGGCCGCGGTGGCGATGCTGCGGGCCCGCAAGCATCGCGAGGACAAGCCGTTCGCGCTGATGGCCGCCGATCTGGAGGCGGCCCGCCGGCTGGTGGACCCGTCGGCCGACGATGTGGGCCTCCTGCTCTCCCGCCGGCGCCCGGTCGTGCTGGTGCCGCGCCGCCGCGACGCGCCGGCGGCGCCGTCGGTCGCTCCGCACTCGCCCGATCTGGGCGTGATGCTCCCCTACTCGCCGCTTCACCACCTGCTGCTGGCCGACTCCGCGACCACCATGGTGATGACCAGCGGCAACGTGTCGGACGAGCCGATCGCCTACCGTGACGCCGAGGCGCTCGAGCGGCTGTCCGGGATCGCCGACCTGTTCCTGGTGCACGACCGCCCGATCCACACCCGCACGGACGACTCCGTGGTGCGGACCGTGACGGTGGACCGCCGGCGGCCGCTGATCCTCCGGCGCTCGCGGGGATACGTCCCGGACGCGATCGAGCTTCCGATTCCCGCCCGGCGTCCGCTGCTGGCCTGCGGCGCCGAGCTCAAGAACACGTTCTGCGTCGCCAAGGGCGCCCGCGCCTGGATCGGCCATCACATCGGCGACCTTCGCAACTACGAGACGCTGCGCTCGTTGCGCGAGGGCATCGCTCACTTCCAGAGGCTCTTCGCAGTCGAGCCCGAGGTCGTTGCCCACGACCTCCATGTCGAGTACCTCTCCACCAAGTACGCCCTCGAGCGCGAGGGTCTGCGGCCGCTGGGCGTGCAGCACCATCACGCCCACCTTGCCGCCTGCCTGGCCGAGCACGGCGAGACCGGCGACGCGGTCGGCGCGATCTACGACGGGACCGGCTACGGCGCCGACGGCACCATCTGGGGCGGCGAGCTGCTGTGGGGCGGCCTCGAGGGCTTCGAGCGCGACGGGCGGCTGTTCGCGGTGCGCCTGCCCGGCGGCGACGCGGCCGTCCGGCAACCGTGGCGGATGGCGTGCGCCTGGCTGGCGGCGTGCGTCGACGCGCGGCCGCAGCTGCCGCGGGCGCTGGTCGAGGCGGTCGATCCGCAGGCATGGGAGATGGTGGCCGAGCTGGCGCGGAGCGGACTCGCGTCGCCCCTGACCAGCAGCGTCGGACGGCTGTTCGACGCGGCCGCCGCCCTGTGCGGAGTGCGGGCGGAGGTCAACTACGAGGGGCAGGCGGCGATCGAGCTCGAGGCGGCGTGCGATCCCGCCGAGCGCCGGGCATATCCGCTGCCGTTGGCCGCCGAGGGCGGGGACCTGGTGCTCGACGCGCGCGAGACCGTCCGGGCGCTGGTCGAAGAGCGCTCGCGCGGGGTGGCGGTGCCGCTGGTGGCGGCCCGCTTCCACAACGCGGTGGCCGGTGCCACCGCGGCCGCCTGCCGGCTCGCCGCGGAGCGGCGCGGGACGCGCACGGTCGTGCTCTCCGGCGGCGTCTTCCAGAACCGGCGGCTGCTGGAGGCGACCGCGTCCCGGCTGGCGGACGCGCCCGCCCTGCGTGTGCTCTTCCCGCAGCGCCTGCCCCCCAACGACGGCGGCATCGCCTACGGCCAGGCCGCGGTGGCGGCGGCCCGCCTTGCCTCGGGGAGGCTCGATGTCCGCAATGGATGAACGGATCGCCGCCCTCCACGGCGGCCACGGCCTGGTGGTGGTGGCCGCGGTGGCGATCCTCCTCGGCCTGCGCCACGCCACCGACCCCGATCACCTGACCGCCGTCTCGACCCTGATCGCGTCCGACGAGGACCGGGGCGCCCGGCGGGCCGGACGGCTGGGCTTCTCCTGGGGTCTCGGCCACGCCACGACGCTGTTCGCGTTCGGGCTGCCGGTCGTGCTGTTTCGGTCCTACCTGCCCGGTGCCATCCAGCGCGGCGCCGAGGTTGCGGTGGGAGCCCTGATCATGGCGCTGGCCCTCCGGCTCCTGCTTCGGTGGCGGAGGGGGCGGTTTCACGCCCATGTTCACCGTCACGGCGAGATCGAGCACCGTCACCTGCACCCCCACGCGACGGCGCGCGGGCACTCGCACGACCACGTCCGCCAGGCGTCGATGCTCGGACGCTCGCCACTGCAGGCCTACGGGATCGGCATGCTCCACGGCGTGGGCGGATCGGCGGGCGTCGGGGTCCTCCTGCTGGCCTCGCTGCCGGACCACCGCCAGGGGGTCGCGGGCCTCGCGCTGTTCGCCCTGTTCACCGCGGTCTCGATGGCGACCGCGTCCTGCGCCTTCGGCTTCGCGGTGACGCGAGGGCCGCTCCTGCGCCGCTTCACCGTGCTGGCCCCGCTCCTCGGCGTCGCCAGCCTCGGCTTCGGCGCCTGGTACACGCTCGGCGCCCTGATGGACGTGCCCTACCCGTTCTGACCCGGGCTCGGCGGCGTCGGGCCGCGCCAGGGGCGGCCAGGTAGATGAGCGGCGAGGTCGGGCGCGGGCTAGAGCCTGGCCAGCGCCTCGACCACCTCGCGCACGGCGTCGGCCGAACGTCGCAGCTGCGTCCGCTCGTCGTCCTCGAGCGCGATCTCGACGATCTCCTCGACACCGTCCTTGCCGAGCTTGACCGGCACGCCGATGAACAGGTCGTGGGCGCCGTACTCGCCCTGGCACAGCGCGGTGCAGACCAGCACCCGCTTGCGGTCGAGCACGATCGCGTCGACCATCTCGGCGATCGCCGCCGAGGGACCGTAGAACGCCGAGCCGTCGCCCAGCAGCTCGACCACCTCGGCGCCTCCGTCGCGCGTGCGCTGGACGATCTCCTCCAGCCGCTGCGCCGACAGACGCTCCCGGATCGGGCTCCCCCCGACCTGCGCTTTCGACAGCACCGGAACCATCGTGTCGCCGTGCCCGCCCAGCACCAGGCCGCTGACATCGGCGGTGGAGACGCCCAGCTCCCAGGCCAGGAAGGTTCGCAGCCGAGCGGAGTCGAGGATCCCGGCCATGCCGATCACCCGCTGGCGAGGGAAGCCGGTCGCCTCCAGCGCGACATGGCACATGGCGTCGAGGGGGTTGGTCACCACGATCACCACGGCGTCGGGCGACCTCTCGGCCACCTGGCCGCAGACCTCGGACACGATCTCGCGGTTGGCGCCCAGGAGGTCGTCGCGGCTCATGTCCGGCCCCCGCGGGCGGCCGGACGTGACGACCACGATGTCGGAGCCGCCCGTCTCCTCGTACCCCGCTCTGGCGATGAGGTTGGGTTCGTATCCGGTCAGCAGGCCCGCCTGGTTGAGATCGAGCGCCTTGCCCTGGGCCAGCCCCTCCTCGACGTCGACCAGCACCAGGTCGGCGTAGTCGCGCTCCGCCAGACGCTGAGCCACGGTGGCGCCCACGTTGCCCGCTCCCACGACAGTGATCTTGCTTCTCATCCGCGGACCTCCGTGCGTTGTTAGCCTGTCAACCAGTTAACTCGGGCTCGTCCTGAACGTGTCAATGCGGGCTCGCCTCACAACGGAGGTAGAAAGTGACGGAATTCCTCGACACCGCCCGGCGTGACATCGAGTCACGACTGGCCGATCTACGCGACGAGGTGAAGCGTCTGGAAACCGCCCTGGCGGCACTGACCGGCACGCGCCGTGGAGCGGGCCGGCCGCGCGGCGCCCGCCGCCGCTCCACCGACGGTCGCCGTCGTCGCGGGGGACGCCGGGCGCGTGGTGGGACTCGTGGCGCCCAGGCCGAGCGCCTGGTCAAGCAGAATCCCGGGGTAACCATCTCCGAGCTGGCCAAGCGGATGGGCATCACCCCCAACTATCTGTACCGAGTGATGCCACAACTCGAGAAGGAAGGCAAGGTGCGCAAGCGCGACCGGGGCTGGCATCCCGCCGGCAGCTGATCGTCACCTGATCTTCACCTCTGTCCCGGCGGCGGCCGCGAGCCGCCGCCGGCGCTTGGCGGCGGTCAGACGAGCTCCAGGCGCTTAACCGTGTCGCGTTCCTCGCGCAACTCGTCGACGCTGGCGTCGATGCGCTGGCGCGAGAAGTCGTCGATCTCGAGGTCCTGCACGATCGACCACCGGCCATCCGAGCACCGGCACGGAAACGAGGAGATCAGGCCCTCCTCGACTCCGTAGGAGCCGTCGGAGGCGATCGCCATCGAGACCCAGTCGTCGTCCGGTGTGCCGGATAGCCAGTCACGCACGTGGTCCACCGCCGCGTTGGCGGCCGAGGCAGCGCTGGACGCGCCGCGCGCCTCGATGATCGCCGCCCCCCGCTTGGCCACGGTGGGGATGAAGTCGTTCTCCACCCAATCCTGGTCGTTCACCACCTCGGCGGCGTTCTCCCCCCGTACCCGAGCATGGAAGATGTCGGGGTACTGCGTGGTGGAGTGGTTCCCCCACACCGTCATGTTGGTTATGTCTCCGGGCCCGACCCCGGCCTTGCTCGCGAGCTGCCCGACGGCGCGGTTGTGATCGAGCCGGGTCATTGCGGTGAAGCGCTCACGCGGTACGTCGCGGGCGTTGCTCATCGTGATCAGGCAGTTGGTGTTGGCCGGGTTGCCGACCACCAGCACGTGCACGTCGTCGGCGGCGTGGTCGTTGATCGCCTCGCCCTGCGGCTTGAAGATCCCCCCATTGGCCTCGAGCAGGTCCGAGCGCTCCATCCCCTTGCCTCGCGGCCGCGCCCCCACCAGCAGGATGAGGTTCGCCCCGTCGAAGGCCTCGGCGGGGTCGTCGCCCACCTCCACGCCGGTGAGCAGCGGGAAGGCGCAGTCCTCGAGCTCCATCGCCGTGCCCTGCGCGGCCGAGAGCGCGTCCGGTATCTCCAACAGCCTCAGCTCCAGCGGCGTGTCGGAGCCCAGCATCTCGCCGCTGGCGATCCGGAACAGCAGGCTGTAGCCGATCTGCCCGGCGGCACCGGTGACGGCTACACGGACGGGTTGCGCGGGGGTCACAGCGAGAGCACCTTTCTGTAGCGAACTGCGGAGGGCGGGCTAGCCCGCGTTCAACTCCTCGATGACCGCGTCGGCGAACTGGGACGTGCCCACCGCCGTCGGGTCGTCACGGGTCGGCTTGAGGTCATAGGTGACCTTGTCACCCTTGCGGATCACCTCGGCGATCGCGGCCTCCATCCGGTCGGCGGCCTCGAGCTCGTCGAGGTGGCGCAGCATCAGCACCCCCGAGAGCATGAGGGCGGTCGGGTTCACCTTGTTCTGCCCCTTGTACTTGGGCGCCGATCCGTGGGTCGCCTCGAACATCGCCGCCTCGGTCCCGATGTTCCCGCCCGGCGCCAGGCCCAGGCCGCCGATCATCCCGGCGCCGAGGTCGGAGACGATGTCGCCGTAGAGGTTGGGCAGGACGATCACGTCGTACTCCTCGGGCCGTGACACCAGCTGATTGCACAGGTTGTCGATGATCCGGTCCTCGAACTCGATCTCGGGGTGGCGCTCCGCGACCTGGCGCGCCACCTCGAGGAAGAGCCCGTCCGAGAACTTCATGATGTTGGCCTTGTGGGCGGCGGTCACCTTCCGACGGCCGTACTCCTGCGCGTAGTCGAACGCCGCCTCGACGATCCGCTCGGATCCGAACTCCGAGATCGGCTTGATGGAGATGCCCGCGTCGTCGCGAATCCGGACGTCGAGCCCGGCCAGGAACTCGCGCAGGCGGCCGTTCTCCTCGCTGCCGCGCTCGAACTCGATCCCGGCGTAGAGGTCCTCGGTGTTCTCCCGCACGACCACGATGTCGGTCTGCGGGAAGCGGGTGCGAACGCCCTCGTATGCCTTGCATGGCCGCAGGCAGGCGTAGAGGTCGAGCTCCTTGCGCAGCAGCACGTTGACCGAGCGAAAGCCCGAGCCCACAGGCGTCGTGGTCGGGCCCTTGATCCCCACCTTGGTCCGCTTGATCGACTCGAGCGTGCGGTCGGGGAACGGCGTGCCCTCGTCCCGATAGACGTCCTCGCCCGCGGGCTGCTCGTCCCACCGGAACTCGATCCCGGTCGCCTCGAGGACCCGGCGGGTCGCCTCGACCAGCTCCGGCCCGGTGCCGTCGCCGGGGATCAGCGTGACTTCATGGGCCATCGGGTCGGGGTCCTTTCGCCGCAGGTGGGCCGCTGGCGGGGCGATGCTATCGCCGCGTCACGGGCGCCGGGCCGGAGCATGGGATCATCACCGGCATGTTCGGTCGCAGCTCGATCCAGCTGGCGCGCCTGTTCGGCATCCGCATCGGAGTCGACACCAGCTGGTTCGTGGTGCTGTTCTTCTTCATCTTCCTGCTGTCCGGCTCGTTCCGGGCGACCCTGAACTCCTCGGACACGGTCGCCTACCTGACCGCGGTGGCCAGCGCGCTGCTGTTCTTCGTCTCGCTGGTCCTGCACGAGCTCGGCCACGCCCTGGTGGCCCGCCGTCTGGGGATCGGGATCTCGGGCATCGACCTGTGGTTCTTCGGCGGCCTGGCGAAGATGGAGCGCGACCCCGACTCACCCGGAACCGAGTTCAAGATCGCGGTCGCCGGCCCCCTGGTCACGCTCGCCGTCGTGGCCGTCTGCGTCGCCATCGGCAGCGCGCTGACCGGCTGGGACCAGTTCCAGGCGGTGGCGCGGCTGCGCGGCGGCGCGGCGCCGTCGCCGGGCCTCCTCCTGCTGGGCTGGCTGGCGACCATCAACACCGTCCTGTTCGCGTTCAACCTCGTCCCGGGCTTCCCCCTCGACGGTGGGCGAATCGCGCGGGCCGCCGCCTGGCGGATCACCGGAGACCGGGCGAGGGCGACCCGCATCGCGGCGACGCTGGGACAGATCTTCGCCTACCTGCTGATCGTGTGGGGGCTTCTCCTGGTGGTCGTGGGCAGGGCGCTGGTGAGCGGGCTGTGGGCGATGGCGCTCGGCTGGCTGCTTCTCCAGGCCGCCCGCGGCGAGCTCATGCGCTCGGCGTTCTCGGAGCGCATGGGCGGGATCACGGTGGCCGACATCATGGACCGAGATCCGGTGACGATCCCCTCCTCGCTGCCGCTCCCTCGGGCGCTGGAGGAGTTCTTCCTGCGCTACCGCTGGCCGTGGTTTCCGGTCGTCGATCCCTACGGGCGCTTCGTCGGCGTCGTGCGCGAGGAGCGGGTCCGGGCCGCGGACGCGGCCGGCGACGCCGTCGGGACGGTGGCGGAAATGACCGACGGGACCGACGCCGGCCAGTGGCGGGTCGGCCAGGACGCCTCGCTGGAGTCCCTGCTGGCCTCCGAGCCGCTTCACCGTCTCGGAGCCCTGATGGCGGTGGACGGCGACGGCATCCTGCGCGGGGTGGTCACCCGAGACCAGGTCCGGCGGGCGCTGCAGTCCGCCGCCGCGCGACAGGCCTGAACCACGGGCCGCGGCGCGGTCGTCCACTAGGATCGAGCGCCCATGCCCTCCCACGACGTCCTGATCATCGGGGCCGGCCTGGCCGGCCAGAGGGCCGCCCTGGCGGCCGCCGACGCCGGGGCCACGGTGGCGATCGTGAGCAAGGTACACCCGGTGCGCTCCCACTCCAACGCCGCGGCCGGAGGCATCAACGCGGCCCTCAATCCGGAGGACACCTGGGAGTCGCACGCCTTCGACACGGTCAAGGGATCCGACTACCTCGCCGATCAGGACGCGATCGAGATCATGTGCCGCGCGGCGCCGGACGAGATCCTTCATCTCGAGCACCTGGGCGTCACCTTCCACCGCGACGAGACCGGCCACCTGGGCACGCGCGCGTTCGGCGGCGCGTCCCAGGCCCGCACCTACTACGTGGCCGACATCACCGGCCAGGCGCTGCTGCACGTCCTCTACGAGCAGCTCCTGAAGTACCACGAGCAGGTGGACCGCTACGAGGAGTGGTTCGTCACGTCGTTGCTACAGGATGACGACGGCCGCTGCACGGGCGCGATCACCCGAGACGTGCGCGACGGCGCCATGGAGGTGTTCCGGGCCAAGTCGGTGATCCAGGCGTCCGGCGGCGCCGGCCAGGCCTACAAGCCGACCACCAACGCCCTCATCTGCACCGGCGACGGGCTCGCGCAGGCGTATCGGATCGGCGCGCCGCTGATGGACATGGAGATGGTCCAGTACCACCCGACCACGCTGGTCGAGAACGGCTTCCTGATCACCGAGGGGGCGCGCGGCGAGGGCGCCCAGCTGTTCAACAAGGACGGCGACCGGTTCATGGAGCGCTACGCCCCCAACAAGCTGGAGCTCGCCTCACGCGACGTGGTCTCCCGCGCCGAGCAGACCGAGATCAACGAGGGCCGTGGGCTCGACAACGGCGGGCTGGCCCTGGACGTCACGCTGGTCCCCCGCAAGCGGATCCTCGAGGCGCTGAGGGAGATCGTCAACATCGGCCGCGACTTCGCCGGCGTGGACATCACCAACGAGCCGATCTCGATCCGTCCCGGCCAGCACTACATCATGGGCGGCATCCAGACCGACAACGACGGCCGGACGTCGGTGCCCGGACTGTACGCCGCCGGCGAATGCGCCTGCGTGTCGGTTCACGGCGGCAACCGGCTGGGCGCCAACTCGCTCCTCGACACCCTCATCTTCGGCCGCCGCGCCGGCGAGGACGCCGCCGCCCGGGCGAGCGGCCTGCCCATGCCGGACGGCGGCTTCGACTCGCGGATGGCCGATGAGCGGGCGTGGATCGACTCGATCATCGCCCGCGACGGGAACGGCCGCCGGGTCGCCCAGCTCAAGGACGAGCTGGGCGAGGCGATGAATCGCTACTGCGCCGTCTTCCGCGACGCCGACGGCCTGGAGGGCTGCCTGCAGACGATTCGCGGACTCAAGGAGCAGGCCGACACGGTGGGAATCGACGACGGGGGGACCGTCTTCAACCAGGACGTGTTGGGCGTCATCGAGCTGGGGTACATGCTCGACTGCGCCGAGGCGATGGTCGTCTCCGGCCTCGAGCGGACCGAGTCGCGCGGCGCCCACTTCCGGACCGACTTCCCCGAGCGCAACGACGAAGAATGGCTCAAGCACATCAACGTGACCCGCGACGGCGACGGGACGCCCCAGGTCTCCTACTCGCCGGTCACCATCACCCACTGGGAGCCTGAGGAGAGGAAGTACTAGATGCGTGTCCCCCACCCTCCGCACGCACGGCACGAGAATCGGGAGATGAACGTCTAGTGCCCGAGTTCATCCTCAAGATCCGTCGTTACCTGCCCGAGTCGGGTGAGGCGCCCTACTGGCAGGAGTACCGCGTCGAGCTCGACGGGCACCACTCGGTGCTGGAGGGCATCCTCAAGGTTCGCGGCGAGCAGGACGGGACGGTTGGGATCCGCTGCTCGTGCCGCGCCGCGATCTGCGGCTCGTGCGGGGTGAAGATCAACGGCAAGCCGAGGTTGGCCTGCAACACCCACCTCGAATTCGCCGAGGGCCACTCCCAGGAGGACGGCAAGATCGTCGTCGAGCCGATGGGCAACATGCCCGTGGTCAAGGACCTGATCGTGGACATGGAGTCGGTCCACTGGAAGAAGGTCCAGCGCGTGACCCCCTGGCTGCTGCCCGAGGGCGAGCCGCCCGAGCGCGAGTACATCGTCCCCCACGAGGCGATGGTCGACGTCACCCAGTCGATGGCCTGCATCCAGTGCGGAGCCTGCGTGTCGGACTGCCTGTCGATGGAAGTCGATCCGCTGTTCATCGGTCCGGCGGCGCTGGCCAAGGCCTACCGGTTCGTGGGCGACCCCCGCGACGGTCAGCACTACGAGCGCCTCAAGGACCTCGCCGAGGACCCGCATGGCATGTACGACTGCACCCACTGCTTCAACTGCATCGACGCCTGTCCCAAGGGCGTGGCGCCGATGAGCCAGATCATGCGGCTGCGGCGCGCAGCCGGGAGCGAGGGCATCGAGGACCGCAACAACGGCCACCGCCACGAGGCGGCGTTCGTGGACAACATCGAGCGCAACGGGCTGCTCCACGAGGCCGACCTGCTGCCCGACTCCTACGGCGGCAAGCTCCACCCGCGGGCGGTGCCCGAGCTGCTCAGCTCGCTGCCGCTCATCACCACCGCGCTGGCTCGTCGCAAGGTCACGCCCCAGAAGGCCCTGCTGCACCCCCATCGCCGTCACTACCGTCAGGTGCGCAAGCTCATCCAGGCGGTCGAGGCCAAGGAGGAGCCGCTCGAGCTCAACCTCTACATCACCGGCTACGAGGACGACCTCGAGGCCACCGAGCACGAGGCCGGAGAGACCGCGGCGATGCGCGAGGACTTCGAGGAGGACGCCCAGAACGTGGCCTCCGGGCCCCAGAAGGAGCCCCGGGCGTGAAGGTCGCCTACTGGCCGGGCTGCGTCAGCCGCGGCTTCACCCCCGAGCTGCACGGCGCGATGGCCAAGGTCGCGCCTCTCCTCGACCTGGAGCTGATCGAGCTCGACCGCGCCGCCTGCTGCGGCGCCGGCGTGATCGCCGAGCACAACCAGGAGCTGGCCGACACGCTCAACGCCCGCACCTTCGCGCTTGCACAGCAGACCGACGGCGCGCTGATGATGAACATCTGCTCGACCTGCCAGGGCTCGATGAGCGAGTGCCAGGAGCGCCTGGACGCCAATGCCGAGTACCGCGAGCAGGTCAACGAGAACCTGAGCGGCGAGAGCCTGCGCTACCGGCGCGGGGTGGTCAACAAGAACCTGGCCTGGCTGCTGGTCGAGGACATGGGGCTCGACGACCTGCGCTCACGGGTCAAGCGGCCGCTGGAGAACCTCCGGGTCGGCCCGTTCTACGGCTGCTACCTGGTGCGCCCCACCGACCGTCTGGGCATCGACGATCGCCGGCCCCGTGACACCTACCTGCACCTCATCATCGAGGCGCTGGGGGGCACGGTCATCGACTACGCCGGCCAGTACAAGTGCTGCGGCTTCCCGATCATCACGATGAACAAGGAGGCGTCGCTGAAGCAGGCAGGACGCCACCTGGGTGACGCCATCGACGCGGACGCCGACTGCCTGGTGACCCCCTGCCCGCTGTGCCACCTCAACCTCGATCTCCAGCAGCCCCAGGCCGAGCGGGTCGTCGGGCGCGAGCTGGGGATGCCCGTCCTGCACCTGCCCCAGCTGCTCGGGCTCGCGCTCGGGCTCGGGCCGCGCGAGCTGGGCATGTCCAAGCACGTGGTCAAGCCCAGGTCGGTAATCGACTGGAGCCAGGCGGTCGTGGCCGAGGCCGCCTAGGCGACGGCTAGGCGGCGCGCCCGGCGCGGGCGCCGATCAGGCCGCGCTCGTCCAACAGCTCGGCGAGCTGGACCGCGTTGGTGGCCGCCCCCTTGCGCAGGTTGTCCGACACCACCCACAGGTTGAGCGTCCGCTCGGCGGAGGGGTCGCGCCGGATGCGCCCGACGAACACCTCGTCGCGGCCCGCGGCCTCGGAGGCCAGCGGATAGATGCCGTTGGCGGGGTCGTCGAGCACCGCCACCCCGGGCGCCGCCGCCAGCAGCTCCCGGCACTGCGTCGGCGAGAGGTCCTCGCGGGTCTGGACGTTGATCGACTCGGAGTGGGAACGGGGTACCGGGACGCGCACGCAGGTGGCCGAGATCCGCAGCGAGTCGTCGCCAAGGATCTTTCGCGTCTCGGCCATCATCTTGCGCTCCTCGGTCGTGTAGTCGTCGCCGACCCGGAACGTCTCGACCTGGGGCAGGACGTTGAACGCGATGCGATGGGGATATGCGACCGGAGCGGGCGGCTGCATGTCGTGGAGCATGGCGTGGGACTGGTCCAGCAGCTCGTCGACCGCTCGCTGGCCGGTTCCCGAGGTGGACTGGTAGGTCGAGACCACGATGCGCTCGATGCCCGCGGCGTCGTGGATCGGCTTGAGCGCCACCACCATCTGCATGGTCGAGCAGTTCGGGTTGGCGACGATGCCGCGCTGGGCGTCGATCGCCTCCGGGTTGACCTCGGCGACCACCAGGGGGACGTCCGGCTCCATCCGCCAGCAGGACGAGTTGTCCACGGCGACCGCGCCGGCGGCGGCAAAGCGCGGCGCCCATTCGCGGGCCACTTCCGAGCCGGCGGACAGCAGGGCCACGTCGAAGCCGGCGATCGACTCCTGGTCCAGGGCCTGGACGCTGAGCCCGCCGTCCAGCTCACGACCCACCGAGCGCTCGGACGCGAAGGGCACGATGTCGGCGGCCGGAAAGCCGCGCTCGCGCAGCAGCGCGAGCATGGTCGAGCCGACCGCGCCCGTCGCCCCCACCACCGCCACCCGGTAGTCGCTCATCGCACTCCCCGGAAGGGGTCCTCCGCGTGCACCTCGGTTCCCAGCTCGAACGCGGCGTGCAGCGCCTGGACGGCGCGCGGCACGTGGCCACGCTCGATCACGCACGAGATCTTGATCGGAGAGGTGGAGATCATTTCGATGTTGATCCCCTGCTCTCCGAGTGTCCTGAACACCTTGGCGGCCACGCCCGGGTGCGACTTCATCCCGGCCCCGATGATCGACACGGTGCCCATCTCGGTGTTGGTGGCGACCCTCGACAGCAGGTCGCCGACCATCGGATGCAGTGTGCTCTCGGCAACCGGGACGTCGTCCCGGGGGACGGTGAACGAGATGTCGGCCTCGGCGCCCTCCGACAGCGGCTCGTTCTGGACGATCATGTCCACGTTGACGTTGGCATCCGACAGCGCGCCGAAGACGCGCCCGGCCACCCCCGGTCGGTCGGGGACGCCCAGCAGCGTGACCCGAGCCTCCTCGGTCGAGTGGGTGACGGCGGTGATCAGCGGCTGTTCCAGGGTTTCCTCCTCGCCGACCACAACCGTACCGCTGGCGTCGTCGAACGAAGATCGGCAGTGCAGCCGGACGCCGTGGTTTCGCGCGTATTCGACCGCCCGCAGCTGGAGCACCCGGGCTCCGGACGAGGCCATCTCGAGCATCTCCTCGAACGAGACGATCGGCAGCTTGCGGGCCCCGGGGACGATCCGGGGATCGGCGCTGTAGACGCCCGCCACGTCCGTGTAGATCTCGCACACGTCGGCGTCCATCGCCGCGGCCAGCGCCACGGCGGTCGTGTCCGACCCGCCCCGGCCCAGGGTGGTGACCTCGCTGTGGCGGGTGATCCTCCCCTGCTCGTCACGCTCGGGCGGCGACATCCCCTGGAAGCCGCCCACCAGGACCACCGCCCCGTCGCCGAGCGCCTGCTTGATGCGCTCGGCTCGCACATCGACGATCTTCGCCTTGGTGTGCGAGATGTCGGTGACGATTCCCGCCTGTGAGCCGGTGAGCGAGATCGCGCGGTGGCCCAGGTCGTTGATGGCCATCGCGCACAGCGCGCACGAGATCCGCTCGCCGGTCGACAGCAGCATGTCCAGCTCACGCGGGTGCGGCCGCGGCGACACCTCGGTGGCCATCTCGATCAGCTCGTCGGTCGTGTTCCCCCGGGCGGAGAGGACCGCGACCACCTGATTGCCCTTCTCCTTCTGGGCGACGATGCGCTGGGCGGCATGCTTGAGCCGCTCGGCGGTGCCGACCGACGTCCCCCCGAACTTCATGACCACGACGGGCTGTGACACAGCGGCCCTAGGGTAACGGTGGGTGCTTAGAGCGCCCGCCGCCCGGCGAACGCCTTGCCCAGTGTGACCTCGTCGGCGTGCTCGAGGTCGGCGCCCACCGGGAGACCGCTGGCCAGGCGCGTCACCGCCACCTGCGGGACGCGCTCCCGCAGCCCGTCGGCGATGTGCAGCGCGGTCGCCTCGCCGGTCGTCGTCGGGTTGGTGGCCAGCACCACCTCCTGCACGTCGTCTTGCGCCACCCGCGCGTACAGCTCGGCGATCCGCAGATCCTCGGGGTCGATCCCGTCGATCGGCGACAGCGCGCCGCCCAGGACGTGGTAGCGCCCCCGGTACTCGTGGGTGCGCTCGATCGGGATGACGTCGGCCGGCTCCTCGACGACACAGATCAGCCCGGCCTCCCGCCGCGCGTCTTCGCAGATCCGGCAGCGGGGGCCGTCGGCGAGGTTGAAGCAGACCTCGCACAGCCCGATCCGCTCCTTGACCTCCCGAATCGCGTCGGCGAGCCCGGTCGCGTCCTCCGGTGAGGAGCGCAGGATGTGGAACGCCAGGCGCTGGGCGGTGCGGGTGCCGATCCCGGGCAGCTTCCCCAGCTCGGTGACGAGCCGCTGGACGGGCGGGGCGTACATCGCCGGGGCCGGCTAGAGGCCTGGAAGCCCCAGGCCGCCCAGGCCTCCGGTCACGTTGCCCAGCTTGGCGGCCGCGAGCTCCTGGGCGGAGCGCAGCGCCTCGTTGACGGCGGCCAGGACCAGGTCCGACAGCATCTCGGGGTCGTCGGGGTCGATCGCCTCCGGGTCGATGCGAATCTCCTTGACCACCAGGTCGCCGGTCACCACCGCGCTGACCATCCCGCCGCCCGCGGAGGCCTCCACCCTCTCGTCCTTGAGCGCCTCCTGTGCGGCCACCATGTCCTGCTGCATCTTCTGGACCTGCTTGAGCATCTGCTGCATGTTGGGCTGCTGGGGCATCACTCGTCTCTCTCGGCGGTGGCTGGCTCTTCGTCCCGATCGGGACGAAGCTCCTCGGCGTCGAACTCCTCCATCAGCCTGGCCACGAGCTCGTCGGCGGTCATGGCCGGGCCGTCGCCGTCGGGGCCGGCGTCCTCGTCGGCTCGCAGCTCGTAGCTCAGCCGCAGCGAACGCCCCGCCACCGCCTCCAGCGCGCGCCCGGCCGCTTGGCGGTTGCGAACGTCCTCGGCCTTGCGCTTGAGGAAGGCGGCCGACTCCGGGAAGGCGAGGCGCAGCTCGTCGGCGTGCAGCGCTACCGGGCGCGCGCCTTCCAGCAGCGCGGCCAGCATCGCGTTGTCGCCGCGGATCGTCTCGATCACCGACGGCCACAGCGAGTTGATGGCGTCGAGGTCGAGCTCGCGGTCGCGGTCGGCCGGCGCCGGCTCGGGTCCCGCCTGGGGAGGGATGGGAGGCCGGGGATCGGCCGCCAGCGCTCCGGCGGGCTCGCCCGCCACCGCAACCGCAGCGGCGGCCGGCGCGCGACCCTCCACCTCGCCGCCGGCAGGCGGCGACTTGGGTCGCGGCGCGCGCGCCGGGGACTCCGGCGCCTCGACCGGCTGCTCGGAGACCGCGCGCACCGGCCGCGGCGGTCCGAGCCGCTCCTCGAGGCGCTCGATGCGCGCGAGCAGCGCCCGCACCGAGGGGTCGAGATCGGGCGCAGCGGCCTTCACCAGGGCGAGCTCGAGCTGGATGCGCGCGTCGGCTCCGGCCTTGGCCCCCTCCATCGCCTCGGCGAGCACGTCCAGCAGGCGCACCACCGAGCTGCGGGGCATCTCGTCCGCTTGGTCGGCCAGCCGCGCGTCCTGCTCCGGGCTGACGCGGAGCTCGGGGGGCACCTCGCCCAGCGCCTGCACCACCAGCAGCGCGCGGGCGTGCTCCTCGAGGTCGCGCAGGAACTGACCGGAGTCGCGCCCGCTGTCGCCGAGGCGTGCCACCGCCCGCAGGCCACGGGCGGGATCGGCGGCCGCCACCGCCCCGGTCGCCTCGAACAGGAGGTCGGCATCGGGCAGGTTGAGCACGGCGAGCACTGCCTCGAGCTCGATGCGGGGCCCGCTGTAGGTGACGATCTGCTCCAGGTCGCCCAGCGCGTCGCGGAACGAGCCGCCGGCCCGCCGCGCGATCAGCGCACAGGCGGCGTCGGGCAGCTCGATTCCCTCGGCCTCGGCGGTCCGGCGCAGCACGGTGGCGATCTGGTCGGCCGAGGGACGGGCGAAGTCGAACCGGTGACAGCGGTCGACGACGGTGGGCAGGACCTTCTGCGGGTCGGTGGTGGCCAGCACGAAGATCGTGTTCGGCGGCGGCTCCTCCAGCGTCTTGAGGAACGCGTTCCACGCCTGCGTGGACAGCATGTGCGCCTCATCGAGGATGTAGACCTTGTGACGCCCCGACACCGGCGCGTAGGCGACGCGCTCACGCAGCTCCCGGATGTCGTCGACCGAGTTGTTGGAGGCGGCGTCCAGCTCGATCACGTCCAGCGACGTGGCGGCGGCGATCGAGCGGCACGACTCGCACCGCCCGCAGGGCTGGGTCGTCGGCCCCCGCTCGCAGTTCAGGCAGGCGGCGAGGATCTTCGCCATCGAGGTCTTGCCGGTCCCGCGCGAGCCCACGAACAGGTAGGCGTGGTGAACCTTTCCCTGCTCGACCGCGTTGCGCAGCGTTCGGACCACCGCCTCCTGGCCGACCACCTCGTCGAACGCACGGGGGCGGTGGCGGCGGTACAGCGACGGGGCCTCGGTCACGGGCGGCCGAGTCTAGCGGCCGGCTCGGTTCCCGCCGCCGCCCGACGAGGCGAAGCGGACCGTGCACCCTCCGTCGTGGCGGGCCCCCGGGCGGGTGCCTTGCCTTGGCTCCAGCCGGGGTGACCCGCTGCGCCTGCAGGTGACCGCTTAAGGCTGCTTCCTTCCGGACCTGACCTGGTTCACGGGCCTGCACCGCGCGGGACCCGGCCTTCGACGCCTCGGCCTGGCGCGCCGGCCGCGAGGGCCGAAGGCCCCTCGGGAAGGGATTCAGCCCCGCTAGAGCGGATTGCGGGTGCAGGGCACCGCTACCTCCCCGCCTAGCACGGTCCACCGGCCATCCTACCGCCGCTGGGCCGAGGCTAGAATCGACGCCCACTCCGGGGCGCGTAGCTCAGCGGGAGAGCGCTCGCTTCACACGCGAGAGGTCGCTGGTTCGAAACCAGCCGCGCCCATCAGAAGAAACGCTGCACCACCGGCGCTTCTGACGCTTCCCCTGTGAACTTGGGCTTCCACGCGGTGGCTTGGGCGAGCGCGATGTTCCCGTATCCAGGGCGAGACATGCAGCAGTTACGGCGGACGGAGCGGAGGCCTGGGTCCTGGCGCTAGGTGGATCGGCGAAAGTCCCGCCGCCCCACTCGACGTACTCGCGCGGCCGCCCGGCGAATGTGCAGGTAGGAGTCGAGGCCCCGCAAGACTGCGCGGAAAAGCGAGGGGCGACGGAGGTAATGGGCGTCCACTCGGGGCAGCGCGAACAGGTCTGCGCCGGAATGCACCGGTCGCGGCGCGGCGGCACAGGCGGCGTCGTACGTCTGCGCAACCGCCGCACCGCCTGCAGCCGATGGAATCACGCCGTACGGGTAGGCGAACCAGCGAACCGGAGCTCCGGTGACGGCCTCGAGCACCGCTCTGGAGTCGGCCAGCTCGCGCTCCAGGACACTGGCGGGTGCGCCCGCCAGCGGCGTGTGGCTCATCCCGTGCGAGCCAAGCGCAAACCCTCGGACTGCCGCGGTCGCGAGAGAGCGGGCGCTTGCCAGGGGGCGGACAGGGACGCGCGCGGGCTGGGTCGCCCAGTCATTGTGTGCCCCGAGATGTCCGGCGACGCAGAACATCGTCGCCGGGAGCCCGCGCTCTGCCAGGAGCGGTGCGGCGTGGTCGACCACGCTTTGGAAGCCGTCGTCGAACGTGATCGCGACACACGTGCCGAGCGCGCGCCCGGCTTGGATGTCATCCACCAGCGCGGCCAGCGTGACCACCCGTGCTTCCGCCCGGGCGAGACAGTCGAGGTGCTCCCGGAACACTTCGGGGGGTATGCAGAGGGGGGGCGGTCCTGGCTCGATGGCGTGGTAGACGAGAATCAGCGCCCGGTCGCTCATCGTGCGGCGCCGACCATGTGGCCCGCCTCGGCCGCCCTGGCCAGCCCGTCGTCGCCTCGACGGCGTGCGAGGTCGGCGATCAGCGACAGGTAGCGCCGCAGGTGCCCGTCGACCGTGAAGCGCTCCATGTAGGCGATGCGGGCACGCTGTCCGAGCTCCTCGCGGATCGCTGCATCCCCGGCGATCCGCCCCAGCGCGTCGTCCAGCTCGGCCGGCCCTTCGAACGTAAGCGCGGCGCCGGTCTCCGCTGCGAGCTCGGCCAGTGCCCCAAAGCGGCGGACGACCGCAGGGGTTCCGTGCGCGAACGCCTCGGCGGCCACCAAGCCGAACGCCTCGTGGCCGAGGGTAGGGACAACGACTGCGAGGGCGTCGCGGTACAGCGCGTCGAGCTCGCCGGACGACAACCACCCGGCGAAGTTGACATTCGGAAGTCGCCTGGCCGCCCGCCGCACCGGCCGGACCAGTCCCCCGTCGCCGGCGATCACGAGGGTCTCCGAGCGCCCGCTGATCACCTCGATCAGGCCGGCCACCCCCTTGATCGGCTCCAGACGGCCGGCGTACAGGAAGTACGGCCGACGCGGGCGCTGGAACGGGCCATCCTGTCCCCTGGCGGCCGCCGGATGCCGCCGGTCGGGCACAAAGTGCTCGAGCACCTCGATCCGCGTATGGCCCGCAAAGCGCCGGTGCAATCGGGCGCTCGTTCGGCTGGGGGCGATCAGGGCGTCCAGATGCCCCAGGCAACGCTCGAGCATGCCGGTCCGCCGCCACAGCTGGGGCGGGCGCCCATGGGTGATCTCACACGACCAGCAGGGCGGGTGGGCGCAGACCCGGCCACTGCGGCGCCAAAGCACGTGGCTCGCGCACAGCAGCCACTGCTCGTGAGCGGTGTACAGCTTGATCCCCTCGCCCGCTTCGACCAGTGCCGGCGCGCCGAGCAGCGAGGGGTTGTGGAAGTGCAGTACGTCGAAGTCACGCTCGAGTACGGTCTCCAGCTGGCGCCGCGCGTGCCAGGGACGGCCGGTGAGGTACGTCGCGACCAGCGACGGGAGGGTGTCGCCCAGCGGGACGACATCGACTGCTCCGTGCTCGACCGACTCCCGCGGTCGGTCCCGCGATAGCACGCGGTGCGCCTGCGGGGAGTGGACCACGGTGACCTCGTGCCCTTGTGCTGCCAGCGCGTGCGCCAGGCGCTGGACGTGGATCGCGTCCCCTCCGAAGTGCCAGGGCGGATAGAAAGTCGAGAGCATGCAGAAGCGGATGGGACGCCGCCCCGGGCTCTGGACTGCCGGCATGCCCCCGTCAGCGAGAGCCATCGCTCGAGCCCCATCCCCGAGGCGATCGGTCGCCGGAACGTCCACGGCGAAAGGCGGGCGCGCTGCCAACAGGTGGTCGAAGTCCTGCCGTTGCTAAGCGGCTAGCCACGCGAGGATCGTAGTCGCGGCGTACCACCAAGGGCACCCAAATCGACAGACTGCACGTGAGGCCGAGAGGCGAACCCGTGGCGGTGCCGGGACGGGGCCCACAGGTCTGGGCCCCGGCTGTCCGCTGTCTCGAGCGTCCACTCGGTGGTGGTTGTTCGGCTGCTTTGCCATCCATCTGCAGACGTCGAGTTGCATTGGGGGCTTCACCCAGAGTCCAGGAGATCTCTCCCGCGTCGGCGCGGCAAGCTGGACACATGTACATCGCCAGCAAGTGCGTATTGCGGTGCCATGCGCGCGAGCGTCCGCGACCCACCGCGGTCGCATTTCTGTCCGATTAGCTGGAGGCGGCCGAAGCCGACAGCGCCTCTTCGGCGGGCCCGTCGAGGATGTGAAGGGGAAGGATTTTGGCCGCGCTCGTCATGTACGGCTCCCGACGCACCACCCGCAGTGTGTCGCCGGCCGCCCAGACGTCAGCCATCAGCCGGTTCCGGGGGTTGGAGCGCAGGAAGTCGAGCACCGTGGACACGACCTCGGCGTCTTCGACCGGTCCCAGTCCGGGCCGCACAACGACGCTGACCTTGGGTAACCCGCTCGTCTCCTCCTCCGCCAGCTGGTAGTCGGTTGGGTCGCCGCCGAACCGTTCCGGCAGGACCTCGTCGATCAGAGTGATCAGGTCGGCGCCCAGGAAATGATTGCCCTCGCTGGTGAGCTTCTCGTAGCTGCGGATGCCGTGCAGGTGCAGGGAAAGACCGAGCTCTCCGAACGGACAGCCGCACACTCGAGGTTCCAACACGCCGTAGTCATCGCTCTCGACGTTGAGCATCAGCTTCGACGCGCTCGGCAGCAGCGTCGTGTACGAAAGGGCCGCGACGCTTGTGCCGACAGGCTCGAGCGTCTTGACGCGCTGGAGCACGGCCAGCTTGTCGCTCAGGAAGTGAACATCGTCGACCGCCCGAGGCTCTCCGCACGCGACACCGATCCGGCCGGTCTCGGCCATCGTGTAGTGGCAGACCGCGCGGCAGCCGACCCGGGCGAAGATCTCTGCCTTGCCATCGGTGTACGGCTCACCGCCGATGCGGAAGAACGTCCCGGCGATGTCGAGGCCCGCCTTCTCCGCGGCCGCGCACACGCGTACGCCCAGCGCCGCCTGGGTGTCGAGGACGGCCGGGAGACCTTCGCTCTTTCGTTCCGCCAGCCAGGTGGCGACCCGAGCGGCCTGCTCTGGAGGGCAGTAGTCAGGGGATTGCAGGCGGGCCCCACACACCCTCCCCGCCCGCACGGTGTACACCGTGAACAGCGAGAACTTCAGTGACTCGAGGTTCATCCCGGCCCGGTAGGGGTTGAACCAGGCGGCGACCGGCTGGCCGACCTTGACCTGGCGCAGCGCGTTGTTCACACCGGATGCGGACGGCGGGATCACCCGCCAAAGGGCAAAGGGCCGATCCCACAGCGCGAAGGTCGTGCGGAACAGCGAGTGGTAGGCGGCCTCGTGCTGCAGAAGGTCGAGGTCCACCGAGACGCGCCGTCGCACCCCGCGCGAGCCGCCCGTCGCCGCGCGGAAGTGTCGCGCCTGCAGCGGATTATCGAAGTGAAGGTGGTCGGCAGGGAGCGAGACCCCCAGGCGCTCGAGCGGGCGCCGACCCTTGAACTCGTCGAGCGTGACGTACACCCCCGCATCGCGAAGCGTGGAGAGCGCAGTCTCCAGCCCCTCAGCCCGGACGAGGGTGGCGACGTCGCCGAGCTCCGCCCCGGAAGCCCCCAGCAGAGCGCGGTAGGGACTGCGCGGATTCCCGTAGACGCCCCGGGCGAGCAGGGCGAGGAACGTGTCCGCCCGTTCGCACAGCTGCCGCTCCACTCGCCGACGAGCCTCCTCGGGGGTGAGGGTGGCCCGCACGAACCCCGGCAGCGCCCATGCGTAGCGGCCGAGCATTCGCAGCTCCGCGAGCGTGCCGTCGCGGGTTCCGCGCCTCATCTGCTCTTGCTCTCAACCCTTCGCCCTAGGCGGAGGAGACGCTCGTAGCGGTCCATCCAGGTCCGCGAGTGTGCGGCGAAGTTCTCGACGTCGATCGCGACCTCCCTGGCGCCCGGCTCGCCCGCCAGATCCCGGCGGACAGGCTCCACGTTGAATCTCTGGAGCACCCTCTGCCCGGGCCCGGTCAGCCAGTCCGCGTACAGGATCGCGGCCGCGGGATGCCGGCCGCCTGCCAGCAGCCCGATGCCTTGTGGTCGCGAGATGACGGGCTGCACCAACGGCCGGTAGGACACCGGCGCCCCCTCCTCGATCGAGTCGCGCGTCAGGTGCAGATAGTTGGTGGGTGCCACCGCATACTCCCCCGCCGCGAGCAGCTCGGCCATCAGGTTGTGACTCCCCACGATCCGGGCGTTTCGCGCGATCCCGTCGAGCAGCCGGTCAGCTTCGGTGCTGGACTTCCCCTCCCTCACCCAGTACGAGCGCAGAGCCTCATACCAGTCGGCGTCGCTCTCCTCGAGCGCGAGCTTGCCCCTCCACTTTGGCCCGGCCAGCTCCTCCCAGGAGCGGGGCTGGCGGCCCGCGGGCACCAGCCGAGTGTTCCAGCTCACGGCGAACGTGGTGAAGCGGGTTCCCGTCCAGCCGTCGTGGAGCGCGCCCGGAACCAGCCGCTTCCAACCCTGCGGGCGATAGGCGAAGAAGATGCCCTGACGGCGGAGCGTCACCAGCTCCGTGCCGGCGGTCTCGACTGCATCGGCCCCTGCAAACCCCGCCCTGGCCTCCTGGCTCACGCGCGTGGCGACGGTTTCGCTGGTGGACCGGTAGGTCGAGACGTCGATGCCCGGGTATGCCGCCTCGAAAGCGTGAGCTACCGCACTCTCCGTCTTGGAGGTGAGGGACGTGTAGACGGTGAGCTTCCCGCCCTGAGCCCGCGCCAGCTTCTGGAGCTTGCGCTCGCGCTCCTTGCCCTTTAGCCCTTGGACGTCGGAGAGGGCCCGCTCGAAGCCCTGCCGGCCGCCGGCCTGGCTGCCAACTCCTCCGCAACTGGCGAGCGCCAGGACGATCAGCGGGATGAGTGCTCTGCGGACGCTGTGCAAGTCGCCGCCTCGTCCCCGGCCATCCGGCTGGGCCACGCGGCGGGAGAGCATACTCCGGCACTGGGGATGTAGCTTCCCGGTCCTCTTGGGCACGCAGCCGGAAGCGATCGACACGGGCGCCTCCGTACCGCAGCCTGGCCGCTTCGCGGCATCGCCCTGGCGCCGCCGCGCTCGCCTGGAGGCGCTTCCAGTAGCGGTGGCGGGAGCACTCGTCGCCTACCTCGCCCTCGTCCCTCTCGGATATCTGCTGTGGAAGACGTTCGCCGGCCCGGGCGGTCTGACCCTCGAGCACCTCCGCGACGCCTATGGAGAGGCGGGCCTGGGCTCGACGGTTCGCAACTCGCTGTGGTTCGCCGCTGGGTCCAGCGTGATCGCGGTCACGAGCGGCGCGGGACTCGCCTTCGTCCTGGTGCGCACGGATCTACGCTTCAAGCGGCTGTTCTTCGCGGGGTCGCTCGTTCCCCTGATCCTGCCCGGGATCCTGTACACGATCGCGTGGATCCTGCTGGCCAGTGGCCGGATCGGGGCCCTGCGGGATCTCCTGCCGACGGGGCTGGACGTCTTCAGCATGGGCGGCATGATGCTGGTCGAGGGACTCCACCTCTCGCCGCTCGTCTTCCTGCTCATGGCCGCCGCGTTCAGCTCCGCGGATCCCGCCCTCGAGGAGGCCGCTCTGATGAGCGGCGCGCGCCTGCGCACGGTCCTGAGGAGGATCACGCTGCCGCTCGTACGTCCGGCCCTGTACGCAGCGCTCCTGGTCATGGTCGTCCGCGCGTTGGAGTCGTTCGAGGTGCCCGTCCTACTGGGGATACCCGAGGGCATCTGGGTGTTCACCTCGCGAATCTGGCGGTCGCTCGATACGTTTCCCGCGCAGCTCGACCGGGCGGGCGCCTACTCGGTGTCGTTGCTCGTCATCACCGGGCTGGGGGTTCTCCTCTATTCGCGCGTGGTGAGCGCAGGCGCGCGGCACCAGACGATCACAGGGCGGGGGCGGCAGCCTCGCCAGATCGTGCTGGGGCGCTGGCGCCCGCCGGTGCTCGGGCTGACCGCGGCCTATCTGCTGATCGCCTCGGGCCTTCCCCTGCTCATGCTGGTGTACGCCTCCACCCAGCGCTTCTACTCGGCACCCTCCCTGACCGGGCTCACCGGGGCCACCCTCGAGAACTTTGGGTCGCTGCTGGGGCACGAGGCGACCGTACGCTCGTTCGGGAACTCGCTGCTGCTGGCGACCGGGACCGCGACCGTCGTCATGGTGGCGATGTCGGTCGCCGCGTGGATGGTGGTGCGAGGCCGCCTGCCTGGTCGCGGGATCGTGGACGGGCTCGCTTCCCTGCCCCTCGTGATACCGGGTCTCGTGCTCGGCGTCGCCCTGATGTTCGTCTACCTGCGCTTCCCGCTTCCCCTCTACGGAACCCTCTGGATCCTGTTCCTGGCCTACTTCACCCGCTTCATGCCCTACGGCATGCGCTATGCGGTCTCCGCGATGCACCAGATCGGGCTTGAGCAGGAGGAGGCGGCGCGGATGAGCGGAGCCAGCTGGAGCCAAGCCTTCCGGCGGGTGACGCTTCCGCTCCTGCTTCCCGGGCTGCTCGCCGGCTGGCTCTACGTGGTCATTGTCGCCATGCGGGAACTGGCCAGCTCCATCGTCCTCTACTCGCCCGGCAGCGAGGTGCTGGCGGTGCGGATCTTCGTCCTGTACGAGGGAGGACAGCTTCCGGAGCTCGCCGCGCTGGGGGTGGTCATGGTGGTCGTCCTGGCCTGCCTGGCCGCCCTGGCCCAGCGGCTCGGGGCCCGCGCGGGGGTCTGGACAGAATGATGGCTCGGGGGGAGCGTATGCGTTGTTGAGCATCCGGGAGCTGGTGAAGAGCTTTCCCTCCGCCAGGGGTAGGGAGAATTACGTTCGCGCCGTGGACGGGCTCTCGCTCGAGGTGGCGGGGGGGCAGCTGTACACGCTGCTCGGACCGTCGGGATGCGGCAAGACGACCACGCTGCGGTGCGTCGCGGGCCTCGACGAGCCAGACGCCGGTGAGGTGCGTGTCGCCGGCCGCGTGCTCAACTCCTCCCGTCACGGCGTGGCGGTGGCGGCCAACCGGCGCGGGCTGGGCATGGTATTCCAGTCCTACGGGCTGTGGCCACATATGACCGTGTTCGACACCGTGGCCTTCCCGCTGGTGGTGGTGCCGCGCAGAGCCCGCCGCCCGCGCGGCGAGATCCGGCGGCGCGTCGAACACACCCTCGCCACCGTCCGGCTCGACGGCCTGGAGGAGCGACCGGCCACTGATCTGTCGGGCGGCCAGCAGCAGCGGCTCGCCCTGGCCCGCGCGCTCGTGACGGAGCCCCCCTTGCTGCTCATGGACGAGCCGCTCTCCAACCTCGATGCCCGCCTGCGCGAGGACATGGGCCTCGAGCTCAAGCGCCTACAGCGCGAGCTTGGGATCACCGCCCTTTACGTGACGCACGACCAGGCGGAGGCGCTTGCGCTCTCCAACTTGATCGGCGTGATGAACTCGGGACGGATCGTCCAGGTCGGCAAGCCGCGCGAGATCTATGAGCGGCCGCGGTCCCGCTTCGTGGCCGAGTTCATCGGCAACGCGAACCTGATCGAGGGCGAGGTCAGGGAGGTGGGCCCTGCGGGCTGCTTGGTCTCGGCCGGCGGACAAACCGTGAGAGCCCGATCGGCGGCGGGGTGCGCTGCCGGCGAGTCCGTGGTGGTGTCGATCCGGCCCGAGGAAATCGAGCTCTGCACCGGGCCACCACGTGACGCAGAAGCGAACCGCTGGCGCGGCTCCGTGCAGGCACGTGCCTTCCGGGGGGACTCGATAGAGCATGTGGTGAGGGTCGGCGACCGCGAGATCCGGGCGCGGGTTGGTGCAGGAGTGTCGCTCCCCCCGGGCACCGAGGTGACCGTGCAAGTCCCCGCGGAGGCATGCTGGCTCGTGCCCGCGCCCGACTGATGCGGGCGAGGCGGCGCTTCTAGAGCGCCGGGCCCTGGTCCCTACCCGGACCCCCCGGCGCGCTACTCGATGCGGCTGCGGATGCGATCGGCCTGGTCGCGGGTGAGCCGGCCGGCCTTCACCGCGGCGTCGAGCCGCTGTTCCAGTGCCGCGTGAAACACGGCGTGCAGCGCCTCGCGTACCTGGCTCTGGCTCTTGCCGAGCTCATCGGCGAGCGTCTCCACGAACAGGCCGGGATTGGGGTGGCTGTCGGACGCGAAAGCCCGCGCGAGCCGTCGATGCGCGTTCTCGAGCGCCTGCTCCACGTCTGCCACGTTCAGGTCGAGCCGCCGGGCGAGATCGCGTGCGAACTCGGCGCGATGCGCGCCGCTGTGCTGGTCGCGCAGCCTGAGGTTCGCTGGCAGCTCCCTCGTGACGGCCGCCGGCCGCGCCTGGGGACTGGCGGGAAACGGCTCACCGGACGCGGCGACGGCGGTCGCGCCGAGCACGAACGCCGCAGTGGCGAGGACGACGGGACGTCTCATCGGGCTCCTTTCGGTGGCCTGCCGGTGGGCTCCGCTCAGTTGCCCGCCGGCTGCTTTCCGCCGGTGAGGATAGTCAATCGCGGACAGTCAGAGCATGCCGGGGGGTGCGTCGGATGCCCGTCGACACCTCCGGTCCGAGGGACCGACGATGCACTGAGGCGGGGCTAGCAGCGTTGGTTGCGGCGGACACCTGACTCTCGGCTATAGGTGGCTCGCCAACCCGCGGTGGTTAGATTCCGGCCGACCTCGTCCGAGCTGGAGGGCTCGTGTCGGAGCAGCCAACCAACGCGGCGCCCGCGCGGTCGCCCACGCCGGAGATCCTGCTCCTCGGGGTGCTCGTCGCGGTGGGCGCGGCGCTGCGCTTCGGATCGCTTGGGCACAGCTTCTTCCTCGACGAGGCCTTCACCGTCAAGGCAGTCGATCGATCGTTCGGCGCCATGCTGGACGCGATCGGAAGGCAGGAGAGCACGCCGCCGCTCTACTACGTGATCGCGTGGGGATGGCGCCATCTCTTCGGCACCGGAGAGTGGGGCCTTCGGTCACTGTCGGCGTTGATCGGGACCGCCGCGATTCCGGTGACCTTCGCTGCCGCGCGACACCTCGCTGGCGCACGTGCGGCGGTCATCGCGGCGGGACTCGTCGCCTGCAATCCCTTGCTGGTCTGGTACTCGCAACAGGCCCGGGCGTACTCCCTCCTGGTGCTGATCGGCGGGGTAACCGTGCTGCTCTTCGCCCGGGCCTGGGAGAACCCGTCGGCGGGGCGGCTGGCAGCCTGGAGCGCGGCTTGCGCGCTGGCCGTGCTCACCCACTACTTCGCGGTCTTCCTGGTGATTGCCGAAGCCCTGACACTCTGGGTCCTGCTCTCCCGTCAGCGGCGCACCGTGGTCCTTGCCTTGAGCGGAATCGGCGTCGTCGCGCTGCCACTGGCGGCCCTCGCGGTCACCCAGCAGAGTGGGCTTCGAGCGGCCTGGATCGGCGCCATTCCGCTCTGGGACCGTGTCGAGTCGGTCGCCCTGGAGATCGCGAGCGCCAATGTGCTGATGGCCAGATTGGGCGTGTCGGCGAGAACCGGCCTCGCCGCCGTGGCGGTGATCGCACTGGTGTGGGCAACGATCGCGGTCGTGCTGAGGCGGCTCGATTCGCGCGAGCGCGCGACTGCGCTGGTGGCCACAGCGGTGGGGGCCGTCGCAATCCTGCTGCCGCTGACTCTGGCGTTGGCAGGGTTCGACTTCTTCCTCGATCGAAACCTGATTGCCGCGTGGGTGCCGCTCGCCATCGGCCTCGGTGTCGTGCTCGGGGCACGCCGCGCGGGCGCGTGGGGAGCTGCCACGGCCGTCGCACTGTGCGTGGCGGCCGTGGCGACCACCCTGCAGGCGTCGGCCTATGCGAGCCCGGAGCGCGTCGACTGGCGTGCGATCTCCGCCGCGCTCGGGCGACCGGCCAGCCCGCGCGTCATCGTGATGTATCCCCGGTACATCAGCGCTCCACTGAGCGTCTACGGCCAGAGGCTGTCCAACTGTCCGCGTGAGCTGCGCGTGGCTGAGCTGTGGCTGGTCGAGGCGGTGCATACGGCCACGTTGCCGCGCCCGCCCGGGTTCCACCCGGTGAGCGCCGACCGCATCGGTCCGATCAGCATTTCGCGCTTCATCGCTCGGCCGCCTGTGCGTACGAGGCGCCGACAACTCGCGCGCGGAATCAGGCCGCCGTCCTCGGTCCCGCCGGGCCAGCGCCAGCTCGGGACGCAGCGCAAAGCCGACGTCGCGTGTCAGGAGCCCGTAGCGCCTGGTGACAGCGAGCGCGGAGGCTGATATCGGGCGGGCCAGCCCTCTCCGCGGGGAAGGTCGCTGGTAGCGTACCCGCCTTCGCCGTGAGTGTCCTCTCTCAATGCTTCCGGGCGAGGCCAACTTGCCTGCTGTCGGCGACGTCGCGGCCGTGCGGGCCACGTGGCGAGTCCCCCTCGTCACCCGTGTGGCGCTGAAACGCGGCTGAGTCGGCGGATGCACCAGCCCTCGATAGCGGTGGTCATCCCGACCCGCAACCGTGGGGAGAGTGTCGCCGCGACGGTTCGTAGCCTGCTCGCCGACCGGGGGACGGGCCTCGAGGTGATCGTGGTCGATCAGAGCGACGATGACGCTACGCAGCGCGCGATCTCGTCCCTGCAGGCAACCAACCTGCGCTACGTGCGGACACCCACTCGAGGATCGTCCGCCGCACGCAACGTCGGCATCCGACACGCCCGCAGCGACCTCGTGGCCATGACCGATGACGACTGCGAGGTGCCAGCGGGCTGGCTGGACGCGCTGGTCGAGGAATTCTCCCGCCACGTTCGAATCGGGATCGTCTTCGGGAACGTCATCGCGGTCGACCACGACCGGACGGCGGGCTTCATCCCTGCTTGCGTTAGCGAAGAGGCATCGCTGGCCCGCGGTGTATCCGAGATGCACAGGGTCGAAGGAATGGGGGCGTGCATGGCCGTCCGACGCAGCGTGTGGGCGCAGCTGGCGGGGTTCGACGAGACGCTCGGCTCGGGAGCGGTCCTGAGGTCGGCGGCGGAGGGGGATTTCACCCTGCGTGCGCTGCGGGCCGGGTACTTCGTCTACCAGAGCCCTCGCTGGTCCGTCCGACATCACGGATTCCGCCCCTGGGAGGAAGCCGGAGGACTGGTGCGTCAGTACTGGTTCGGGGCCGGGGCGATGTACGCCAAGCCGGTGAAGTCCGGCGACTCGAGAGTATGGGCGCTGCTCGCGCGCCTGGCCTGGCGCTGGGCGTTCGGCCGCTCGCCGGTGGCCGCGAGCCTCGGCAGCCGTCCCTACCGGTGGGTACGCCTGGGGGCGTTTCTGCGAGGGCTCGCCGCCGGCCATCTCACCCCGATCGACAGCTCGGCCGGCCACTACGCCAAGGGCTCGGCGGTGAGGCGAGGAGTTGGAGGGGTTCGCCCGGCGCCGCGCGGCGCGATCGCCGACGAGGCCTCGGTGGGCGGGCGGGCCGGGACGAGCGCGGATGGATAGGCGCCAGGTCCTCGAGACCTATGACGACGAGTACGCCCGAACCTACGACGAGCGGTTCGTCCTCCCGGGGCACTACGGGGTCAAGACCGAGTTCGAGCTCAAGCTCCTCAGGGAGTTGCTCACGCCCGGCGGGAAGTGGCTGGACGTGGGATGCGGCACCGGCTACTTCCTGAGCCGCTTCCCGGGAGTTCCGCGCGCGGGCATCGATCTTTCACCTGCCATGCTGGCGCGCGCCAGAGAGGCGAACCCTGATGCGCTGTTCTTCCGTGAGGGCGATTTCACCGAAGACGTGCCGGAGTGGCATGGACAGTGGGACCTGGTGACCAGCATGTGGTACGCGTACGGGATGGTGGAATCGCTTGCCGCGGTCAGAGGCGTGGTCGACAACCTCGCCGCGTGGACTTCCGATCGCGGCGTCTGCGTCCTCCCGTTGTTCGATCCCAGGAAGATCCGGGGGGTGAAGGTTCCGTACCTTCACCGCAACGTCGCCTTTCCGCCCGGAACGGTGTTGATGACTGGAGTGACCTGGTCGTGGATAGAGGCTTCGGGAAAGCGCCACGAGCACATGGTCGCTCCCGCCACCGAGGAGATGATGTCGATGTTCCAGGACCACTTCGATGCGGTCGAGCTGGTCCGGTATCCCTCGTTCCCCTGGTTCGGCCGAGGCCGGCACGTGAAGGCGCTGATCGCCCGCAGGAAGCGCCCGGCGGCCCGCGACACTCCTTGATGGCTCGGCCGATCCGCTGCTCGCTTCCGCCCGGTCCTCGCCTGCCGCGCCTGGTGCAGACGGTTGTCCTCTCCGCCCTGCCGAGCTGGTTCGTGGAGGCCTGCCGCCGACACTACGGTGATCTGATCACGTTCAGCACCCTGCTCGACTCGTCGTTCGTACTGGTGCTGGACCCCGAACTGGTCAGGCAGGTGTTCCAGGCGCCGCCGAAGCAGCTTCGCAACACGGCGATCGCCACGGCCCGAGTGGACGGCGAGCGCTCGGTCCTCTTCCAGGACGGCCCGGCGCACCTGCGCCTGCGCCGGCTTCTGCTCCCGCCCTTCCACGGCGAGCGCATGCGAGCGTACGAGACGGTGATGCGCGAGGCCACCGACCGGGCGATCGACTCCTGGCCGGTGGGGAAGCGGTTCGCCCTGCTGCCCTCGATGAGGTCGCTGACCCTGGACGTGATCTCGAGGGTGGTGTTCGGGCTCGAAGATGACTTCCGCCGCAACGACCTCAAGCAGCGGCTGGGGGCGATGATGGAGCCGGTCGCACCCCCGGCGAGGCCAGTGCGCGTACTGACCCGTCACCGAGCCGCTTCCGAGGTGGAGACCGGCTTCGAGCAGCGCCGGCGCGCGGTCGACGACTTGATCTACGCCGAGATCGACGCCCGGCGTCGCGTGGCCGATCTGGCCCAGCGCGAGGACGTGCTCTCGACGCTGCTCGTGGCCGAAGACGAGGCCGGCAATTCCCTCACCGACGAGGAGATCCGGGACCAGCTCGTCACGCTCTTGACCGCCGGGCACGAGACCACGGCCACCTCGCTGTCCTGGGCCTTCGATCTCCTGCTGGGCCATCCCGCGGCGCTGCGGCGCCTGACCGACGAGCTCGCCGCCGGGGACGATGGATACCTCAAAGCCGTGGTCATGGAAACCCTGAGGGTCCGCCCCCTGGTGCCCAGCGTGAGCCGGGTGGTGAGCGAGCGATCCTACGAGCTGGGCGGGTACCGGCTGCCCGTCGACACCCAGGTCAGGCCGTCGATCTCCGGGATCCACTTTCGGGCGGACCGCTACCCCGACCCGCGGGCGTTTCGCCCGGAGCGCTTCCTGGGGAATGCCGGCCGGGATACGCACGCCTGGCTGCCCTTCGGCGGTGGCACACGGCGCTGCCTGGGCGCCAGCTTCGCGAGGTTCGAGATGGAGGTCGTCATCCGCCGAGTGCTCGCCCGCACGCGCCTCGCCCCCGCCGGCCGGCGCCGAGAGAGAGCGGTGCGAAAGCGGATCACGCCCCGAAGGGGGATCACCTTCGTGCCCCGCCGAGGCGTGCCGGTGTTGCAGCCGCGGCCTCCCCGACCCGCTGTCCGCGGCGCGCCTGGAAAGGCCGACCGCGCCGCAGCCGTGCCGGAGCTCGCCGGCTGAAGCGCCGCTCGTGGCCGACCTCGCAGGCAGCTCCGAACCCGGCATTCAGGATCGCCTTTCCGTCGTGGTCCCGAACGGGTCGCTCCCTCCCCATCCCCCTCTTCCGGGGTGGCTTCAGGCGGTCGCCCTGAGCCTCGCGCCGGTGCGCTTCCTCCGGGCCTGTCGGCGGCGGTACGGGGGTGCGGTCAGGTTGAGCCCCCTGTTCGATTCCGGGTTCGTGATGGTGTTCGATCGAGATCTCATCGAGCAGGTGTTCCGCGCACCGCCGGACCGGCTGCACTCGGGAGAGCTCAAGATGGCGCTTGCCCCCCTGCTGGGCCGGAGCTCGGTGGTAGTGCTCGATGGCGAGGAGCACCTGCGCAAGCGACGCCTGCTGCTTCCAGCCTTTCACGGCGAGCTCATGCGAGCGTACGAGGCGGTGATGCGCGAGGCGACCGACCGGGCGATCGACTCCTGGCCGGTAGGGAAGCCCTTTGCCCTGCTGCCCTCGATGAGATCGCTGACCCTGGAGGTAATCGCGCGGGCGGTGTTCGGAGTCGAGCCAGGTCCCCGCCAGGAGCAGCTCAAGGACCGGGTGCGGGCGATGGTGGACCCGGCGGCCCTGGCCGCCCCGAGCCCCACGCGCTGGCGGGCGGTCATGCTGGCGATGACCGGACGGTTCGGCAGCGTCGACAGATACCGCTTGACGAGGATCCGAGCCCTGGCCGACGAGCTCATCTACGACGAGATCGCCCAGCGCCGAAAGGCGCCGAACCTCCAGCAGCGCCAGGACGTGCTCTCTCAGCTCCTGCTCGCTCGCGACGACGACGGGAGGGGGATGTCGGATGAAGAGCTGCGGGGAGAGCTCGTGACCCTGCTGCTCGCCGGACACGAGACCACCGCCATCTCCCTCGGCTGGGCGTTCGAGCTGCTCCTGCGGCACCCGGCCGAGCTCAACCGGCTCGAGGCCGAGCTGGCGCGCGGCGAGGCCGACTACTTGAACGCGGTGATCAAGGAGGTCCTGCGGCTGCGACCCGTCATCACTGGGGTCAGCCGCGTGGTTGGCCAGGCGCCCTTCGTCCTGGGCGACCACGTCCTGCCTGCGGGCACCGAGCTGAGGTCGTCGATCTCAGCCGTGCACCGTGGCGACCGCTACCCGAACCCCGATGCGTTTCGTCCCGAGCGCTTCCTCGCGGCCGACAGCCCCGACATCTACACCTGGCTGCCGTTCGGAGGCGGCACCAGGCGCTGCCTGGGCGCCAGCTTCGCGACCTTCGAGATGAGCGTGGTCATTCGCCGGGTCCTGGAGAGGACCCGGCTGCTGCCGATGGGCCGGCGCCCGGAGCGCAGCGTCCGCAATCGAATGACCTCGCGGAACGGGTTGCTGGCCGTCCCGGAGCGTGGGGTCCGCGTGATCCAGGCGCAGGCGCCCCGCCCCTGATCGCCAGCACCGCCCGGCGACCACCGCGAGGAGGGCGTTCGTCGGTCCCTGGGCGGCGGTCAGGCGCGCTGGGCGTGCGAGGGCCCGACGGGTCGGGCCTGGCGCCACCTCATGAGCCTCGCGAGCAGGGCCGGCAGCGCCAGGGCAATGAGCAGAGCCGCCATCCCGGCAGAGGCTGGAACCGTGATCAAGCGCCCGACAGCCACCGCCGCCGGGAGCCCGAAGAAGTAGTAGCCGGCCAGCGGCGCGTCCTCGTAGCTCGCCAGCCTGGCGACGAGCGATCCCCGGCTGAAGACCAGCAGGCTCGTGTGAAGGAGCCATATCCCGACCGCGATGAGCGCAAGCGCCGAGCCGGGCCACGTCAATGCCAACCCAGCCCCGAGGAGGACCAGCTCCCAGGCGAACGCCCCCACCAGCGCAACCGTCACGTCGCCTCCGTCCGCGGTGTAGGTCGAGACGCCGGCGAGGCGGTCACGCGATGCATCCTGCAGCTGATGGACGACGATCCATCTGACCCCGATCGCTAGGCCGAGCAGGGCGAACGACCAGGCAGCGGGGCGGAGCCATCCGGCCGGCTCAGCCGCCGAGACCACGAGAACGGGAACGGCCCACTGGGCGGCGGCGGCACCCACGAGCGCGGCCGCACCCCTCTCCTTGAGACGGAAGGGGCGCACCGAGTAGAGCACCGCCAGACTCAGTCCGAGTACTACCAGCGCCGGCGCCACGCCGTCGGGGGCCCATACCAGCGACAGTCCGAGGGCCCCGGCGGCGGTCACCACCAGGAACAGCGCCCAGCGCCAGGGGGCCAGGCCGGCCGCCCGGTTGTCCTTCCCGGCGCGGGCGTCGGAGGCGCGATCCGCCACCTCGTTGAGGCCGTACCCGAATGCCGCCCCGGCCATGACCGTGGCCACGATCGCCGCCACACGCACCGTGGGAGTCGAGGGCGGCGCCAGGAGCACGGTGACGGCCGCCATGAACGGCAGCTTGGACTGCACCCATTCCCGCCACCGGGCGAGGCGAGCCCATTCCGCCAGGATCGAGGGGTTGGCCGTTCGGATCACGAGCTTCCGGTGCGGGGTCTGCCGGTGACCGCCGGCGACGACGCTCCGGAGGCCCGGAGTCTGTCAACAATGTCGGTGATGTCCGAGGACCAGCTTCGTGTCCGCCTTGCCGAGGTGGAGCGCCCGAAGGCGCACCTGCGCCAGGTCCCGCGCGGGGGGCTCGCTGACCGCGTCTGGAGATCTCCGGAGGTGCAGCGTGCCCTGCCGCTGAGCATCGCCTTGCGCCTGGCCAGGATGCGGGCAGGCCTGGCGTGGCGGCTATCACGCCGCTACCGAGGAGCGATGCTCATGCACGCCACCGCCTTGGCCGGGCCGGGCGCCTCCCGGGAAGAGGTGAGGCGCCTGGCGCGCGAGCACCTGGCCGAGCAGTGCCTCCGGGGCTGCTTCACCTTGCACCCCGACACGCACATCCCCGTTCGGGGGATCGAGCATCTCGAACGTGCCCGTGCGGCTGGGCGGGGCGTCATCGTCGCTACGTTCCATATGGGGCTGTGGCGGAACCTCAAGTTCGCGCTGGCCGCTCATGGGTACAGGCTCTACGTGAGCGGCCTCGCCGGCCCTCCCCGGCCCGGCCCCCAGGGCCGCTCGTGGATCGCCAATGAGGCGTGGGCCGAGGAGGTCGGCTGTCGCTGGGTAACCCTGGGGGGGTCCTATGCAGTCTTTCGCGCCCTTCTCGAACGGGGGGAGGTCTGCAAGATCGAGTGGGACATCCCCGGTCGCCGCCCGGTTCCCGTTGAAGTCCTGGGACGGACGCTGCGCATCTCGGGTGGGGTGGCGAGGCTGGCGCTGGAGACGGGGGCTTTCGTAGTACCGGGATTCGCCTGGCGCGAGCCGGATGGACCGGTCGCAGTGCTGTTCCCGGCCATCAACCCCCGTGAGGTCGAGGGCGAGTCGGAGCTCAACGCCCGGATCGCGTCGGCCTTCGAGTCGGCGTTGGCGCCCAGGCTGGCGCAGGCGCATTACCCCCCCTGGGGCGGGCTCTGCCTCGCCGAGTTCGAGCGGGTGACCGGGATCAGCTCTAGGCGGCCATCTCCCGGAGTCCCGCCTCCGCCGCGTCCAGGCGCCGGTTGAGCCGATCCGCGACCTCCCGGACCGCCGGCTCGGCCAGAAGGCCGGTGTGCGAGCTGGCCACGCTGACGGTCTCCAGACCGTCGCCGGCGATCGCCCGCCACCCGGCCTCGAACCTGGCCGCAAAACCCGACGTGAGGAAGTGGCAGACAGGTCCTGTGTGCGGTTCGGTCGCGGGGATCTCGAACAGCGCCCAGCGCCGCTGGCGCCGGTAGAGAACCAGGAGCGTGCGGGGATGAGCGACTCCCAGACGGCGCGCCTCCAGGACAGCCAGGTAGAACGCTCTCAGGCTTCGACGGGGATTTCGCAGCGCGCGACGGAGAGGCTGCTCGACGATGCGGCGATGCCGACTCCATCCAATCGCGCGCCGCCGGTCGGCGCCGGCACCGGGGCCGGCGCCATCGGGTCGACGAAGCGGTGGAGGCGGCGCGTCGAACAAGGCGAGCAGCGACACCTTCTCCCCCATTGCACGTAATCCGTGAGCTGCCGCGAGCGCTATGACCGCGCCGAAGCACTGGCCTCCGAGGAGGTAGGGGCCGCGGGGCTGGACCGCCCTGATCGCCTCCACGTAGCGGGCGGCCATGCCCTCGACCGGTGCAGGCCCGTCATCGAGCCGGTGGGACGCCAGAACGTAAACGGGTCGTCCCGGGTCCAGGTGGCTCGCCAGGCGGCGCAGCGGTAGCAGCGCGCCGGGTATCGGCGCGACGCAGAAGAAGGGGCGGCGTGCTCCGCTGGTCCGTACGGCGATCAAGGGCGAGGCGCCGGCTCCCGATCGGGCGACCAGCTCGCTCAGGCTCGCGGGTGTCGGAGCCTCCAACAGAACCGAGGGAGAAAGCGTGGCTCCGGTCTTCTCCGCGACCTGCTCGACCACGCGCAACGCCGCAAGCGAGTCGCCCCCCAACTCGAAGAAGTCGTCGGTCACCGCGACCGAGTCGAAGCCCAGGACCTTCTTCCACAGCGCGACCATCCACTCCTCGAGCTGGGTCCGCGGAGGCCGGGCGGGAGCGCGCGCAGGGCTGACCGGGCGATCGTGCACCCGGATCGCCTGGCGATCGACCTTCCCGGAGGGCGTTCGCGGAACCGCCTCCAGCGCGACCACCCGTGAGGGCAGCATGTAGGCGGGCAGCCGGGAAATGAGGAAGTCACGCAGCTCGGCCAGGTCCGGACAGGGGCCACCCGCCGGCACCAGGTGAGCCACCAGGCGGTCCCCGCCCCGCTCGTCGGCAATCGCGGTGACGACCGCCTGGGCGACTCCGGGGTGCTGTCCGATGGCGGCCTCCACTTCGTCGGGCTCGATCCGGAAGCCCCTGATCTTGACCAAGCGCTCCTGCCGGGCGACGAACTCGAGCCTCCCGTCGTCGCCTCTGCGCACGAAGTCGCCCGTCTTGAACAGCCGTGCCCCAGGCTGGCCAGCGGTCGGATCCGGGACGAACCTCTGTGCCGTGAGCGTAGGATCGCCGAGGTAGCCGCACGCCAGCCCGGGTCCGCCGATGTGGAGCTCGCCGGTTTCGCCGGCCGGAACCGGGCGAAGCCCGGCGTCGAGAATTCTGGCCGCCGCGTTGACCACCGGGGCGCCGAGGTGCGGCGTCTCGCCCGGGCCAAGGCGCGCGGCGGTGGCGGTCCCGGTTTCCGTGGAGCCGTAGACGTTCCAGACCTCGAGGTCCGGCAGCAGCGCGAAGGACCTGTTGAGCAGCGACTGGCCCGGCGACTCGCCGGCGAAGCAGAGCGAGGCGAGCGTGGCGGGCGGTGATGCCCCTCCGCGCTCGATGGTGTCCAGCATCCCCTCCCAGAGGTGAGGTACGCAGTGGAGGGCCACCCGGGGCTGACCGGACAGCCACCCGACCAGCCTGGCTGGATCGCGAGCCACGTGATCTTCGGGCAGCCACACCGAGGCACCCCGCAGCCACGGAGTGAAGAGCTCCTTGAGCGAGGCGGCGAAAGTGAGCCGGGTGATCAACGGCATGGCCAGCCCGCGCTCGCCGAGGAGGCTGCGGTCGGCCCAGGCCAGCCGGCTGAGGACGCTCCGGTGCTCCAGGACCACTCCCTTGGCTCGACCGCTCGAGCCGGAGGTGTAATAGACGCATGCCGGCCGCCCGACGTCGATCGCCGCTTCCGGGTTGGAGTCGTCGGCGGACTGCCCGACCGAGTCGTGCCAGAGCGTTTCCGTGTTCGCGAAGCGAACCCTGTCCTCGGGGCCGGCGAGCACCACCCGGGGCGCCCCGTGCTGGATCACCGCCATGAGGCGCGCCCGAGGATCGTCGGGATCCAGCGGCACGAAAGCGGCACCGGATTTGAGCACGGCGAGTATCGCGGCGAGGGCCTCCGCCGAGCGCCGAACGCAGACACCCACGAGCCCTCCGTTGCCCACACCCATCTCCAGGAGCCGATGGCAGAGCCGGTTGGCCGTCGCGTTGAGCTCCTCGTAGGAGACGTCTCGATCCTCGTGATGCACGGCCGGGGCGCTGGGAGTGATGCGCGCGTGGGCCTCGAATACCTGGTGCACGGCCGTCGATCCGTCGTCAGGCCATCTCGCGGATGAACGCACCTCGAGCGTCTGTGACGACTCACTCGCGCGGCTGAGTGTCACGCGTCCGCCCAGGACACTCGTGCCTGCGCCCCGACGGCCGGATGAGCGCAAGCATCCGCTTCGCCGCCTTCCCGTGGCGAAGCGGCAGCCGCCGGCCATGTCTCCGCGGGGAGGATGTCGGCCCCGTAAAACCGCGCCATGAAGGCGAGGGCGTCGGCAGTTGGCCGTTCGAGGGCAATCGTGCAGTCCTCCAACACCTGGATGCGAAAGCCCTTCTGGTAGCCGGTGCGCGCGGCGGCGTCCACGCAGACGTCCGCAAACGCCCCGACCAGCGTGAGCGTGTCGATTCCCGCCCGCTCCAAGTGGGCCTCGAACTCGGGCGCCAGGAAGGGGTCGTAGCCGACCTTGGTGATCACCTGCTCACCGTGAAGCGGAAGCACTCGAAAGAACTCCGATCCGAGACCCCCGGGTGCCAGATGTCCGATGTGACCTTCGCGGCGGTTTCGCTCGCTCATCACCGACGGAATCCGGGAGGGGTCGGCCAGCATGCGCACGAAGATCACGTGGGTGCCGGCGATCCGAGCGCGGGCCACGGCGGCCTCGATTCGGTCAGTTACGTCAGCCATGGCGGTCGGATCGATCAGGCCCCGACGGGCGAAGTGTCCATCCGGGGCACAGAAGTCGTTCTGCAGGTCGATCACGACGAGGGCACTGCTCCTCACGGGTCTGGCCGCGTGGTGCCGACGCCGGGTCGCCCCGTCCTGCTCGTAGGCATCCAGCGCCGCGGCGGTCACCTCCGCTGTGGTGGCGGTGCCCCCCAGGTCGGGCGTCGCCAGCCCTTGGGTCCCGAGATCGTCGATCGCCCGCTCCATCCGCGAGGTGGCCTGGGCGCAGCCGGCGTGGCGTTCTAGGAGCGCAGCGACGGCCCGCAGGGTGGCGAGCGGGTTGACCCGGTCCTCGCCGGCGATGTCGTCCGCCGAGCCGTGCACCGTCTGGTACTCCTCAAGACCCGCGACCTCGTCGGCCAGGTAGACGTTGCGGGACCATCGCTCTTCCTGGTGGCCGAGACCGAAGCGAGTGATCAACTCGGTGTGGACGACGTCCACCCACTCGTTCGCCCCGACGATGACGACACGCCCCGCGAAGGTGCCCTTGAGCAGGTGCCGGTTGGTGGTGTCCGGCTGGTAGAGCTCCACGGCGACGCCTCGGCGGGCGGCGTAGTCGCAGATCCAGCGCTCGAAGCGACGATCCAGCAGGTGGAACTTGTACGCCGCGACCAGGCGGGCGGCCCGGTCGTCCGATCCCCAGTGTGCCGCCGCCTCCGCCCGCGCGAAGTCGAGGACACGGTGCGTCCGGTCGCGCCGGAACTCGCACGTACGGCGAATCCGGTCGTGATCAGCCGCCGGGTCGCAGTTGCGCCCAGTGTAGAAACCCTGCATCTCGTCGCGCACCAGCAGCAGCTCGCCAGTCGGGTGTACGAAGCTTTCGGGCTTGACCGCCCAGAGTGCCTCACGGACGAGGTACAGGGACTGCGCATTGAACGCTGTGCGGAACACCACTCGGGTGCCGGCCTTGAACCGGCTCCGCAGCCACTCCGCGTACGCGACCGCATCCCGCTCCGCGAGATTGGCGACATCAGTCGGAGACAGATCCTCGGCGGCGACGGTGCCGTAGGTGCTGAAGCGCCGGGGGCACGTCGCGATTTCGACGCTCCTCCGATGAACCGCACCCAGCCGCTCGACGGCCCTGCGGAAGACCAGCGCCAACTCCTCGCCCGTTCCATCTCCGACCGCGAGCCCGATCACGACGGGATGCCCTCCGGGCGTCTCGGCCATATGAACGCAGGCTTTTACCACAACGACCTGCGCGTCCCTGGACTGGCGCCGCCCTCCTCTGTCGGAACTGACTCTGCCAGGATCCCGCCGCATGCGTGACACGACCGCCTCGCTACCGCCGGGTCCTCGGCTGCCCCGGCGGATCCAGCGCCTGGCCATGTCCTTCTGGCAGCTGGGATTCATCGAGGCTTGCCGGCGTCGCTATCGCGACCTGGCGACCGTCACCGGGTTGGTGGATTCCCCGGTAGTGATGATCTTCGATCCCGATCTGGTCATGCAGGTGTTCCGCGCCCCGGCGGAGCGGCTGCGGGCGGGGGAGGCCAACGCGGCGCTGCGCGTGGTCTTCGGCGAGCGGTCGGTGTTCACGCTGGACGGCCCGGAGCATCAGCGCCAACGGCGGCTGCTGTCCGCGGCTCTGCGCGGCGGTCGCATCCAGGCATACGAGGCGGCCATGCTCGCGGCAGCCGACCGGGAGATCGAGTCGTGGCCGGTGGGAGAGCCGTTCGCGCTTCTGCCGTCGATGCGATCGCTGACCCTCGACGTCATCTTGGAGGCGGTATTCGGAGTCGACCAAGGCCTCGCCCGCGACGAGCTCAAGCATCGGCTGCAGGCCCTGCTCACGCCGTCGGCTGGGTGGCCCACGGCGCTCATGCTGGTGGTCTCAGCCGGGCGGTGGGGCGGCCCCCGGCGGCGCTTCGAGGAGCGCCGACGGCTGGTCGACATTGTGATCTACGAGGAGATCGCGCGACGGCGGGCCGCCCCCGATCTCGAGCGGCGGCAGGACGTGCTCTCGCTGATGCTGTTGGCGTGCGACGAGGACGACCGGGCCATGACCGACGAGGAGGTGCGCGACCAGCTCATCACGATGCTGGTGGCCGGGCATGAGACGACGGCGGGCGGCCTGGCTTGGGCGTTCGACCTGCTGCTGCGCCACCCCGCGGTACTGGTCCGTCTGCAGGCGGAGCTAGCCGACGGGGACGGGGACTTCCTCAATGCCGTGGTCAAGGAGACCCTGCGGATTCGTCCCCCGGTCGTCGGCGTCGTACCGCGCCGGGTGGTCGCGGGAGGGCCCTACGAGCTCGGCGGTTACCTCCTTCCCCCGGGAAGTCACGTCAGCCCGGCGATCTCCGCCATCCATCGAAGGCCCGATAGGTACCCCGACCCGGATGCGTTTCGACCCGATCGCTTCCTCGGCCCGGACGCGCCGGATGCCTACTCCTGGCTGCCCTTCGGAGGGGGACCACGGCGCTGCCTGGGAGCCGGCTTCGCCACTTACGAGATGGCCGTGGTGATCGGCCGGGTGCTCGAGCGGACTCGTCTTGCGCCGGTTGGTGGGCGGCCCGAGAGGCCCCATGCCAACCGGTTGACGGTGGTGCCGAAGACCGGGACGCGGGTGATCCAGGTCGAGGCGCCGCGGGCGAACCCCGTCGAGGCGTCTGTCCCCGACAGGGAAGACCATGCACGAACTGCTTCCTGACTCGCCGACCGCGCGCCTGGCCGAGGTCGACCGCCCGTTCGCCCATCTCCTGGAGGTCCGCGACGAGGGGTGGTTGGGGCGCCTGTACGCGCGACCCGAGCTTCGCCGCCTGGTGCCGCTGGGCGTCTCGGTGTGGCTGGCCGGGCTGCGCGGACGCCTGGAATGGCGCCTGTCGCGCAGCGCCCGGACCGGGGCGCTCCAGCGAGCCGCGGGAATGCTTGGCCCAGGGGCGCCCCCGCGCGAGGTGACGCGCCTCGCGCGCCAGCATCTGATCGAGCTCGCCATCCAGACCGAGCTCAGCTGGCGTCCCTGGGACGCCCGGCGCATGCCGCTGCACGGGGCGGAGAACCTGGACCTTGCGCGAGCGGGCGGGCGAGGCGCGATCCTGGCCACGATCCACATGGGGCCGATGCTCAACCTCGCCCACGCGGTCGTGGCCCACGGTCATCCGGGCTACGCGAGCGGCGGTCCCACTCTGGCCGAGTCCCCGCTGGACGGCACCGAGGGTCGCTGGTGGAAGACGCAGATGATGTGGGTCGAGGAGGCGGGGTGCCGCTGGGTCGGGCGAGGAGGGTCTTATGAGCTGTTCCGCGCCCTGTTGCAGCGCGGCGAGCTCTGCTGGCTGAACTGGGACATCCCCGGCCACACCACCCTGCCGGTGCGGGTGCTGGGGCGGACCATGGCCATCGGACGGGGGCTGGGGCAGCTGGCGCTGGAGACCCGCGCGAAGGTGATCCCCGGCTTCGTCTGGCGGGAGGGCAGAGGCCAGGTGGGCATGCTGTTCCCGCCCATCGATCCAGGTGAGGTGGCCGACGAGGGGGAGCTCCACGCCCGCATGGCCGCCGCGGTGGAGGCGGCGCTCGGGCCACGCCTGGCCCAGGCTCATAGGGGACTGGCCAGGAACCTCGGTCGCGCCGCGATGGGCACCGAGCCCGGGCAGTGGGCCTCGTGCCAGCCGGCCTGGTCCGCCTTCATGCCAGCTCGTCGGGCAGGAAAACGGTAGCCAGCCGCCATACCTGCTCGCGGCCGACCCAGTCGAGCGTCAGCGGCGGGCGTCTCAGGAGCGCATCGACCCGACCGCGCTCTAGGACTTCCCAGGCGGCGTGGCCCGGGCGAGCAGCTACTGCGGCACGCGTCAGGCGCTGAACCTCCGCCATGGGAGCGCGGGCCCGGCGTCTCGAGGATGCGCGCCCGCGGCGGCGGCGCAGCTCCCGGAACGCCTGCGCCGCCAGCCTCCGGGCGACCCGGCGCCGACGCTGCGACGGTCGAGCTTGCTCGCGCCAGGAACGGCCGTCGGCGAACGGGACCGCGACCAGCTCGGGGGCCAGCTCGCCAAGCACCCGCCGATGGAACTGTTGGCTGCGGCGCTGCGCCGGCGAGAGAGCCAGCAGGTGATCGATCAGGCGGTTGGACCACAACGGCGAGACGTGGTCGTTAGCGAACTCGCCGAGTCCGTGATACGGGCCGAGGGCGTTGGGCACGCGCCGGAAAGCGAAGAACACGTCCGGCACGTCGGCGGCGCCGATCCCGGCCGCCAGCTGCACCTCCACCCAGTCGCGCACCTGGCGACGGACGAGCTCGCGGCCGCGGCTGCAGAGCAGCTCCCGCCGCCATGGCCCGGGAAGCACCACCCGCCGGTAGAGCAGCTCCGTCAGCTCTTCGAGCCCGCCTCTCCCCGTCCCAAAATACGTGCGAGCGATCTCTCCGCCATGCCCGGTGTGGACCACGGGCAGCGGTCCCTCCCCGAGCTCGAGGGGAAGCTCGAGGGGTGCGGTGAGGGGCGCGGTTCCAGCGGTGGTCAGGGCCAGTAGCCGCGCAGCGAGCTGCGGATCGCTCGTGGCCGCCAGGCGGCGTCCCGGCTGGACGCGATGGTCGAGGCCGGTGAGGCGCCGGACCGTCATGGCCACCTCCATGTCGGGATCGCCGGGTGCGCCGGCGGTGAAGACCGGGAGCGTCAGCCCGGCCGCCCGAGCGGCGGCAACCAGCAGTCGCGAATCGCGGCCCCCGGTGAGCAGCAGCGTGCTCGGTCGGCCGGGCCAGTCGGCCAGGGCGCGGAGGCACTCGACCAGATCGCCGGCCGCACGCGCGGCGTCGAGCTCGCCCCCCAGCCTCGACCTGATCTCCTCGGCCGGCAGGTTGAGGTGCCGGCTCGCCGGCTCGCCGGCGGAGAGACGCAGCACCGACCCCCGCTCCAGGCGACGCACCGCCGCCCACACCGGATGCCCATCGAGCGACCAGTCGCTGCCCAGAAGCCCCGCCAGCGCGACGGGGTCGAGGTCCCGCCCGCCGTGAAGCCCCCTCAGAACCTCGGCGTTGTTGCTGAACCAGGTGGCTCCTGCGGCGGAGGTGCTGAACACCGGGTACGCGCCCAGCGCGTCCGTCCACAGCTGAAGCTCCCGGCGATCGTCGTCGGCGCGCACGATGACGCAGCGGCCGTCCAGTCGGGCGTCCCAGCCTGCGCGAACGTTCGAGTACCCGGAGGGGTCGAGGGGACCCCGTCCGTCGGCTCGCCCATCCGATCCCCACAGGATCGGCCGTCCCGCGAACAGTGCCAGCCGGGTGGGCTCGGCATGCACGTAGCGGACTCCGCCCACTCGCTCGCCGGTATGGGCAATCCAAGCGGCCTCCACCGTGCCTGAGGGCGCGCGCCAGGCCTGCACCCGCTCGCCGGCGAAGAACGGGAGCCGGCCCGCGAGATCGCCGACGGCACGCGGTGCCAGGCCAGGCGGGACGCTCCCGTCCGACGACCAGCCCACGACGAAAAGGTTCACCCGACGGCTTCCACGTTCGGTTCGCCTCGGCGCTCAGCGGCGCAGGAGACCAGGTCAACTCGTCCGGCCACTCCGGTCGGCGCGCATCGGGCGCGCCGCGGTGTGGCTTTGCTTGTGTGGGCCGTCCCGATCACGATCCTGTCTGCGGTTCCCTTCGTTTGGCTGACACAGCCCACCGTCAACCCGGGACTACCGAGCGGATCGGACACCCTGGCCCGAGGGACCGACGACCACCGACGCGAGGCTAGCTCAGCGCTCGGTTCGACTCCGGCGAGAAGCTCACCGCCGATCGCCTGGGGACTACCATCCCCGGGTGGTTTCGCCCGCAGCGGCATCTCCCCCACCGCTGGCCGCGACTACTGCCCTGACGGCGATCGTCCCGGCGACGAATCGCCCCCCCACGTTGAGCTCGTGCCTGGAGGCCATCCGCGCGGCGGATAGGCCGCCCGAGGAACTGGTGGTGGTTCGGGATCCCGCAGGGGCCGGGCCGGCGTTGGCCCGCAACGCGGGAGCCGGACATGCCCGCGGAGAAGTTCTGGTCTTCATCGATTCGGATGTGACAGTCCATCGTGACGCCTTCGTCCGGATTCGTGAGCGCTTCGAGACAGACCCTGCCCTTACCGCGGTCTTCGGCAGCTATGACGACTCACCAGCAGCACCGGGAAACGTCAGCGCGTTCCGCAACCTGCTCCACCATCACGTCCACCAGGCGTGCGCTGGGCCGGCCACCACCTTCTGGGCGGGCCTCGGGGCGGTCCGACGGGAAGCGTTCCTCGCGACCGGCGGCTTTGATCCGTGCCGTTTCCCGTCCGCCTCGATCGAGGACATCGAACTTGGCCTGCGTCTGGTCGAGGGGGGGGCGCGCATCGAGCTGGACGCGCGACTGCTGGGCACGCACCTGAAGCGGTGGCGCCTGGCGCAGATGGTGCGAAGCGACCTCCTGGATCGCGGCGTACCCTGGCTGCTCCTGCTGCTGCGCTCCGGTCGGCGCTCATCCGCCCTGAACCTCGGCTGGCGCCACCGGGCCGGCGCCGGCCTGGCCGTCGCCGGGGTCGCGTCCCTGGGTCGACGACGCCTCGGCCCTGCGGCCACCGCCCTGATCGCCCTGCTGGCGCTGCATCGCTCCTTCTACGCACTTCTTTGGCGTCGCCGAGGGCCGGTCGGCGCCGCAGCAGGAGCTGGGTTACACGTGCTCCACCACCTCACCGCGACGGCCGCAGTCCCATGGGCATTGGCCGTCTACGCCGCAGAGCGCTGCGGCATCGGAAGTTCGTCGACCGTTCCCGAAGTGCGCGATCCGGCTCGGTGACCGCTTCGTCGGTGGCTCGAGCGAGTCACCCCAGTCTCGGACGCCTACGGCCCGGGAGCTTGCCGACGCTGGGGGTGGTCGCCGTATGCCTGGCGCTGGGTTGCGTATCGCTGCTGCTGCCGTACACGTTGAGCGGGGATGAATGGTGCTGGCTGATCTGGGGACGCGGGGTCGGCCGTCTCGCTCTGGACACCACCGGCTGCACGGTATGGAAGCCGCTGCCGGTGCTGTTCACGACGGTGATCTCGCAGGCGGGAGATGCCGCTCCGATGCTGTGGCTGGCGCTGGTGAGGACGAGTTGGCTGCTGGCGCTGGTTCTCGCCTACCGGGTGGGGACACGGCTGGCAGGGCGGCCCGCCGGACTCGTCGCCGCGCTCGGCCTCTTGCTCATCCCCAACCCCAACGCCGACTGGATCAGCTACTTCCGGCACGCCAGCTCCGAGCCGCTGATCGTTGCCCTGATCCTGGCGGCGGTCGATCGCCACCTTGCCGCACACCGCCTTCAGGCGCTCGGCCTGGGATGTCTGGCGGCGCTCGGGCGGCCCGAGGCGTGGGTCATCGTGCTCGCGTACGGCGCCCTGGTTTGGCGAACCGACCCCGGCCGGCGTCTGGCCACCGTGGCCGTCGTGGCAGTCGTGCCCCTCCTGTGGCTGGGCGGAGGGCTCTGGGGCGGGCGTGGCCCGCTCTCCGCCGGACACAAGCCCGCGGTCACCGCGGCCAATGCGCCCCAACGCGCTGCGGCACCCCGTGCCGCGCGTTCTCGCAAACACGCTGACGAGCGCCCGGTGGCTCCGGGGGGCGGGTCCACACACAAGCCGCCAGGCCTTAGGTCCATCGCAGCTTGGCCGCTGTTCGCGGGCCTTGCCGTCGCGTTCACGGCGTCCCAGCTCGTCGTACTCCCCATCGCCCTGCTGGCGCTGGCCGCACTGATACGAGCGGTCCTGGCCGTACGCCGCAACGGTCGCGGGACCGACCGGGTCACCGCCTTTCTGGGAGCCGGTGTCCTCGGGTGGATCGCGGTCCAAGTCGCCGCCGCAGTCGTGGGCTTTCCCGTGACGCCGCGGTTTCTGTTCGGGCCCGCGGCGGTGATCTCGGTGCTTGGCGCGGTGGGACTGGTCGAGATGGCGCGGGCGCTGCGCGGCAAGGTGCGCGTAGGAGTGACCGTCGCGTTGGTCGCCCTCATCGTCGCCTTCGCGATACCTCGGGCGCGGGCGCTTCCGGCGCACCTCGAGGGCGCAGACGCCTGGGGAGACTGGCCGTCGGTGATCTCCGCCCTGAGGCGCGCGCAGGCGCAAGGAGTCCTGCGCCGATGCGGCGGCACGATCTACGCGGTTGGCGTACGCGGCAAGCAGGCAAGGGAGATCGCGTGGAGACTGGACCTGCCGATGCGGGCCATCCATCGCCTGCCCGCAGGAGTCCCAGGGATCAAGCGGGCAGTCGTGGTCACCGGTGACTATGCGATCACCAACCCCGCCGGGGCACCCGTGGGCGTAGACGCCCGGCGCGGCTGGCGGCAGCTGGCCAGTGCGGGGAAGTGGTCGGTCTTCGCGGTGGGCTGTCGCACGCGGGGTTGATTCAGATTCCAGCGGGGGCTGCCGAGCTCGATGTGCGCGGTCACCGCGGCGAGAGCTGCTCTTCGTAAGCTAGAGGGCCAGATCGGCATACGGGGCCACTCGTGTCATGTCATGCCGGTCGCGACTCGCGCTCCTTCTCGGAAGTAGGCGTGCGCCACCTCGGCGAACGGGCCGTCGGCGCTCACCGACCCGTCCTCTAGGAGCACCGCCCGCGAAGCCAGCCCCCCGAGCTCCTCGTGATCATGGCCGGCGGCGAGCACGATTCCCCCGCCTTGTGCGACCTTGCGCACGCGCGCCGCCAGCAGCTCACGGAACTCGCGATCGAGCGCCTCATGCACCTCGTCGAGCAGCAGGATCTCGGGCTCCGTGTGCGAGATCGCGGTGAATCCCAGCCGGGCACGCATGCCCTGTGAATAGCTGGACACCGGATGGTCGAAGGACTCGGCGAGACCGCTTTCGGCCGGCAGCTCGGCCAGCAGCGTCCGGACGCGGGCGCGCGGCATGCCGGCCAGAGTGCAGAGGAGCCGGCAGCTCTCGCGGCCGGTCAACAGGCGGACCAGGCCCGCGTCGACCGACAGCAGCGGCCCCAGGCGGCCCTGGACCTCCAAGCTTCCTTCGTCGGCGGCCAGCACACCCGCGATTGCCCGTAGCAAGGTGGTCTTGCCGGCACCGTTGGGGCCGATGAGGGCGACGCATTCGCCGGAGGCGATCTCGAGCCCCACCCCCCGCAGTCCCCAGGCCGAGGTGCAGTGCCGGCGGATGCGGGCGGCGGCCGGAGTGACCGGGCGGCCCTGACGATCGAACTGGAAGCGGACACCAAGCCCTGTGATGCGTATGAGCGCGCTCACTCGACCACCTTGGCGATGTGATGCTGCTCGCGGCGATATAGGGGCACGAACACCGCGGCGATCGCCGCCGCGACGGCCAACGGGTAAAGGATCTCCCACACCGGGGGGCCGCTCCCGTGCAAGAGCACCGCCCGGTAGGACTCGAACACCGCGGTGAGCGGGTTGAGCCGGATCAGCTGCTGAGTGCTCCCGTGGATCTGCTGAAGGGCCACCAGTCCGGGCGCTAGGAAGAAAAGCGTCCGGACAAAGCTGACCAGGAACGGACGAAGGTCCCTAACCCACACGCCCGCGAGCGAAGCCGGATAGGCGGCGGCTGCCGCGAGCACGACGTTGACCGCCAGCACCACCGGCAGCCACGCGATGGCCCCGGTGGGGGGAACCCCGTAGATCGCCATCATGCCTGCCAGCAGCAGGAGGCTGGCCCCGAACGCCACCGACTCGGTAAGCGTCGCGGCGAGCGGGATGAGGATCCGTGGGAACGCCATGTTCGCGACGATCGACCGACGGTCGTCGATCGAGGCTAGGCTGCTCACGACCGTCGCCATGAGCAGCTGGAACGGGACGACGGCGCAGGCCAGGCTGAGGCCCGGCGCCTGCCCCGGCCGGTCCAGCACAACCGCGACGAGGACCAGGTAAACGCCAACCAGGGCGAACGGGTCCAGGAGCCATTTCGCGAATCGCCAGGGGCCCCGCCCATAGCGCGCCCGAAGATCGGCCTCGGTGAGGGCCAGCAGCACGTCCAGGTGCCGGGTGAAGGTCAGGAGGCGCCACCCGGCTCGACGCGGTGGCGCTTATCGACTGAGCGCCGGCTCGACCGCCGCGACTTCGGGAACCCGTCGGTAGGGATGTTCGTCTGGAACCTCGGTCTCGTGATACCACGAGTCGGCATTGACCGACCACAGGTCATGGGCGGCGCCCTGGAGGTTCTCGACCGCCCGGATCGCCGTGAGCATCGAGTGGTCTGAGTTGTTGTAGCGATGCAGGCCGTTTCGCCCCACCTGCTGGAGGTTGTCGATCGACTCCAGCCAGGTTCGGATCTGCACCACCCTACCCTGGTAGTCGCTGTCGTAGATCGGATAGGCCTTCGGGACCCGCACGACATAGCCCTGCTGCACGCGGGCGGGATCCGCGAGCCCGATGCGCCCGAGCTCTTGGGAGGCGAGCGCGACCAGGGCGGGATCGGGCATCGACCAGACCTCGTCACCGGCGAAGCAGAAGTACTCGAGACCCACGCAGGACCGCGCGCCGTCGGGCACCATCCAGGGGCTCCAGGCGCCGAAGTTCTGGATCCGCGCCACCCGGACGCCCGGATCGTGGATGTAGAGCCAGTTGTCCGGGAACGGATCCGGGCCGTCCAGCACCAGCGCGACGGTCACAAACTCCCGGTGGCGCAAGCCGGCCGCGGCCTCGAGAACGCCGCGGCCGGGCGCCGGGCGCGCCATCCCGGCGACGGTGGGCAGGGGAAGCGACGAGATGACGTGGTCGGGATGAAAGGCTCGGCCGCCCGCCCTCACCTCCGTGACCCGGCCATCGGAGATGGAAATCGCCGTCACCGGAGTGGCGGTGTGGACCTCCCCCCCGGCCGCCTCGAGCCCGGCCCGCATGGCCTCCCACATCTGGCCCGGTCCCAGCCGGGGATAGTGGAAGCGCTCGACCAGGCTGCGCACCTCCCCGTCCTGGGCGCCGAAGACGGCCGCGCGAGCCGCCGTGGCGAACGACAGCCCGCGAATCCTCTGCGCCGCCCATTCCGCGCGCAGCTCGTGTCCGCCGACCCCCCACACCTTCTCGGTGTAGGCGGCGAAGAACATCTCGTACAGGCGCCGGCCAAAGCGATTGCACATCCACTGCTCAAACGTCTGCTCGGGTCGGTGGGGACGCACGGCGGCGGCCAGATAGCTGCCCATCGCCCGCATCAGCTCCAGAGGCCCGAGCTTGCGGATGACGTCGCGCGCGTCGAGCGGGTAGTCGAGGAAGCGACCGCGGTAGTAGATCCGCGAGAGCCGCCGACGCAGCAGGAGCTCCTCTCCCAGGACCTGCTCCCAGAGGCGCTCGACCTCGGGGCTCTTGGTGAAGAAGCGATGGCCGCCAAGATCGAAGCGAAAGCCATCCCGGACCTCGGTTCGGGCCAGGCCGCCGACGGTGTGGTCGGCTTCCAATACCACCACCTCGTGGCCCGCACGCGACAGCAGGTAACCGGCGGTCAGCCCGGCCGGCCCGGCGCCCAGAACCGCTACCGATGGACTCAACGCCCCCTCACCGCGGCGGAAGTCTGCCATGTCGGGCACCCGGACAGCTCGCCGACCTGCAACTGGGCACGCACGCTGCCCCGATCGAGACCAAAGGGCTGATCCGTTCCGCCACAGCCCGAGCATTCGGATGCTGAATCGCGGAAACCGCTTGCTTCGCCTTTCGCCACGGCAATAGCGTGTAGTGCGCATGCGAGGAGCCACCGATCGGGCCTTGCGGCTCGGCGTCGTCGGCTGCGGTTACGTCGCCGAGCGTGTCCACCTGCCCGTCTTGGCTCGTCTCCCAGAGGTGGAGGTCGTGGCGGTTGCCGACCGCGATCATGCGCGCCTCATCAGCGTGGGCGATAGCTTCGAGATCGCGTCTCGCCACCGCAACGGGGACGATCTGGTCGCCGACCCTGCCGTCGAAGCAGTCGCCGTCCTCGTCCCGCCCACCGAGCACGCCGCACCGGCCGCCTCTGCACTCGAGGCGGAAAAGCACGTCCTGGTGGAGAAGCCGCTGACCGTTTCGCTGCGGGAGGCGGACGTCCTGGTCGAGAGCGCGGCGCGGTTCGGGGGGGCGGCGATGGTCGGCTTCAACCTGCGATGGCTCGACGCGGTGCAACGCGCGCGCGAGCTCGTGGCAGACGGGAGGCTGGGCGAGATCGAGGCCGTTCGTACCGCGCTCACCAGCCGCCGCCGGTTCGACTCCACGGCCCCCGAGTGGCGTCGCCAGCGCGAACTCGGAGGCGGCAGCCTGATCGAGCAGGGAATCCACCACTTCGATCTGTGGCGGTTCCTGCTCGGCTCCGAGGTCGAGGAGGTGTTCGCGGTCGCGCACGCGGGGGACGCCGGCGCCGCGGTAACTGCCCGCATGGCGGACGGCGCGCTGGTCCAGACCACCCTGTCCGAGCGCACTACGCCCACCCACTCGGTGGAGATCCTCGGCACGGAGGCCTGCTTGCGCCTGCGGCTGACGCACTTCGACGGTTTGGAGCTGGTGCCGGCGGGCCGGGAGGACTCCGCGCCCGCCGTTCGGGTACGCCATCTTCGCGCGACGCTGCGCCGCCTCCCACGGGCCCTCGTGGAGTTGCGGACCGGCGGCCATTTCGCGAGCTCCTACGCCGAGCAGTGGCGCAGGTTCGCGAGGGCGGCGCGCAACGGCACAGCGACAGCACCGACGTTCGACGACGGCCGCCGCGCGCTCGAGATCTCCGTCGCCGCCGTGCGCTCGGCCACCACCGGCTACCCGGTGAGGCTCGAGCCCCGGGCGCCCCCGCTCGCCGCGGGCGCGCGGGCGTGACCGCCGCCCAACCGCCGCGGCTTCTCGCGATCGGGCTCGATGCCGCCGACGGACCGCTCGCGTTGCGGTGGGCGCGCGACGGCCGGCTAGCGGTGCTGGGCAGCCTCCTGCGGGACGGCGCCGTGGTGCGGCTGCGCTCCCGCGGCGACCTCTTTCCCGAGTCCCTGTGGCCGACGGTGGTGACGGGGTTGTCGCTGGGCTCGCACGGGATCTACAACTGGCGGGTGGTGACTCGCGGCCAGCACTCGCTGAAGTGGGTGCCTAACGCGCCTGGGGACCCCGTGTGGCGCATCCTGAGGCAGCACGACGGCAGCCGGCGTGCGGTTCTGGTCGACATCCCCTACGCCAAGCCGGCCGAGGACAATGGGGTGACCGAGCTGATCGGATGGGGTCAGCGAGGAGCGACACGTCACACGTCTTGGCCGCCAGACCTCATCGCGGCGGTGCGGCGCCGGCACGGTCGTTACCCGGGCTGGGCGCACGTGCACTTCCACCGCCGTGCGCCGGCCCAGCGGCGGCTCCTGCGCACGCTTGAGCGAATGGCGCGCATCCGCACCAGTGTGATCGAGGAACTCCTGCGCGAGCGTCCGTGGGAGCTGTGCATCGCCTGCTATTCGGAGGCACACGACGGAGGCCACGAGTTCCACCGGTATCTCGATCCCAGCAGCTGGGGCCACGGGCGGAGGCGCGCGCGGGGGGTGGAGGATGGCCTGCTGCGCGTGTACCGGGCGCTCGACACCGGGGTCGGGAATCTGATCGAGGCGGCCGGCGAAGGCGCCAACGTGCTGGTGTTCTCCGGCATGGGGATGCGGACGTGCACGAGCGGGGAGCGGCTCCTCAAGCGCGTCCTGGTGGGGCTTGGCTACCAGGTGCCGGCACGGCGGCAACCGGCCGGGCTTCGTCCGCTCGTCGCGCTGCGGAGCAGGCTGCCGTGGTCCATCCGACACCTGCTCCACCTGCGCCTTTCCCAACCGAGCCGCGAGGCTCTGATGGAGCGTCTGTGGCTGGAGGGCACCGACTGGAACGCAACCCGGGCCTACGCCGAGGAGGAGCCCGGCGTCGGCTTCGTCCACCTCAACGTCCGCGGCCGCGATCCCGACGGCACGGTGGAGCCGGGTGCGGACTACAGGGCGCTGTGCGCCGAGATCACCGCCGAGCTGCTCTCCTTACGCGAGGCCGAGTCCGGGGCGCCGGCCGTCGTCGAAGTGCTCCACCGAGACCAGCTCGTCATCGGGGCGAACGCCGAGGCGCTGCCCGACCTGGTCGTACGCTTTTCCCAGCAGCGAATGATCGGCGCGGTCCGGCACCCGCGCCTGGGCTTGGTTCGAGAGGACGTCCACGACACGCCTTACAGCGAGCACACCGGCGAGGGCTTCCTAGTGGGGGCCGGACCCGGCATCCGTCTGGGAGCCGACCTCGACGCCGATCTCGAGGACCTGGCCCCCACCATGCTCGCCCTGTTGGAAGTCCCCGTACCCGCCGAGGTGGAGGGCGCGCCACTCGTGGGGATGCTCACGGCCGCCGCGCACTAGCCGCGGCCTCCGCTAGGAGGCGGCGCAGCGCGATGGCGGCCCGGTCCCAGCTCAGAGGAGAGACCCGTCGCCGGGCGCGTTCGCCCAGAGCACGACACAGGGCAGGGGCACCCAGCAAGTCCGAGAGCGTGCGCGCCAGGGCGGTCGAGTCCAGAGGCGGGAAGTAGCGTGCCGCATCGCCCAGCGTCTCGCGGTGCGGGGGAATGTCGCTGAGCACGACCGGCGCGCCGCAGGCGGCCGCCTCGACCGGGCAAAGCCCAAACCCCTCCCCGCGAGAGGTCGCCACCACCACCGTGGCCGTGCTGTAGAGGGAGGCGAGCGTCTCGTCGTCGACGAAGCCGGGGAGCAGGACGCCCTCGCCAAGCCGGTGGTGCGCGATCCGCGCCCGCACCGCCCGCGCGCTCGAGTAAGCCTCGTCGTCCTCGAGCGGGCCGACGACCACGAGCGGGGGGCACGGGCGCGCGGCTGTCAGCTGCGCACAGGCGTCCACCAGCGTCTCGACGCCCTTGTGGGGATTGATGCCGCCCGCGTAGAGGATGAAGTCGCCCGCCGTCATCGGGCCCAGATGCGCGGTTGCCCGGCGCGCGGCGGCTTGCGCGCGGGGCGCGAACGCAGGATCGGGTGCCTGCGGGACGAGGTCAACCCGCTCGGGGTCGAGGCGCAGGTGCTCGCGGAGCTCGGTCCGGGCGCTCTCGGAAACCGTGAAGAGCCGATCGGCGCGGCGGAGCGCCGCCGCCTGCTTGACGCGCCACAGTGCGCGGGCGCGCCGCGTGGGCAGCAGCGTTCGCCCGAACTTGGCCACGTTGGCGTCGTGCACGCCGACGACACTGGGCGTCCGCAGCGTAGGAAACCAGCTGACGACGGACGGGAACAGCAGCGCGTCATACCTGCGCCGGGCAGTTGCCGCTATGAGCCGGAGGACATCCCTGGCCGGACGGCTCGTGGACGCGGTCGTCCTTCGGCCGAGCGCCAGCGGCCACAGCTCGGCGCGGTCCGGGAGGTCCGCCCGAGCCGCTTCGCCGCGGTCGATGAACAGCACGTAACGCGTCTGGTGGTCGAGCTCAACCAGGCGGCGTACCGCGTTGCGGGCGAAGCGCCCGTCGCCATGCCGGTTTCCGAACGCGGTCGCGTCAACCCCGACCCACATGCCCAATTGGCACACTACAGCGCCGATCGCGACCGTCCTCTTCCTCCACGCCTCCGCCGGCAGCTACGGCGCCGACCGCCAGCTCGAAGCCCTAGTCGAAGGGCTCGACCGCCAGCGCTTCCGTCCTGTCGTCGTGCTCGGAGCGCAGGGCGGGCTGGTCGACCGATTGCGGGAATCCGGGGTGGAAGTGCACGTTCGACCGCTCGCGGTGCTGGCCCGGCGTCTCTCGTCGGGGCGGGGAGCGCGATCCCTGGCGATGAAGCTGGCGCGTGATCGTGCCACGGTCGGCGACCTCGCCCGCCAGCGGGGGACGACGATCGTACACACCAACTCCTCGATCCTCGTCTCCGGACAGGCGGTGGCCGAGCGCGCCGGCGCGCTGCACGTCCAGCACGTCCGCGAGATCTACGACGGCAGCGCCGGAGCACTGGGTGTGGCGTTGTGGCCGCTATACAGAAGGTTGCTGCTCCGGGCTGACGCCCTGCCATGTGTCTCGCGAGCCGCAGCGGCCCAGTTCGACGGGAGCGGGCGAGCACTTGTCCTGCACGACGGACTCACCTGGGTCCCGCGGAGGGTCCGACGCGAGGAGGCCCGGGATGCCCTGGGGCTCGACCCTGATCGCTTCGTCGTGGGCATGGTAGGCCGGGTGAGCGACTGGAAGGGACAACATCTGCTGGCGCAAGCGTTGGCCGATCCGGCGCTGGCGGACATCCAAGCCATTGGAATAGTGGCCGGGGAGGCCGCGCCACTACAGCGGCAGCACGAGACGGACCTGATCGCTCTCCGAGACGGGCTGGGCCTCGCAGAGCGCTTCAAGCTGCTCGGGTTTCGCGAGGACCTCGAGACGGTGTTCGGCGCCGTCGACGTGCTGGCGGTTCCTTCGAGCCACCCGGACGCCTTCCCCAACACGGTGCTCGAGGCTGCGGCCTCGAGCGTCCCGGTCGTGGCGATGGACATCGGAGGTCTGCCGGAGATGATTGTCGATGGGCAGACAGGGCGGCTGGTGCCCGCGGCCGACGTGCGACGGCTGGCGAGCGTCCTGAGGGAATTGGCCGACGACCCCGAGCAGGGGCACCGCCTTGGCGAAGCGGCGGCCGCGGAGGTCCGTTCGCGGTTCGGGCTCGCCCCCATGATCTCTGCCGTGGAGGAGCTATACGACGTGCTGCTCGCGGCCCGCGGGCCCGTTGGGTAGGGAGCAGTCAGCACGGATACGACCGCGGGCGGCCGGTGGCGTTCTAACCGACCGACCGTCGCAGGATCGGGCCAGGAGTCCTGACCACCGGATGTCGTCGTTGATCGGCGCACGTCCGCCACTACGCTTGCCCTATGCGCCCGGCGCAGCCGACGGTGCTCCTTGTCGTCGAGTCCTTTGGCGACCGTCCCGGGCCCAACCCGCCGATCGCGGACCTCGTCGCGCGCGGCCATGACCGGTTTCGGTTTGTCGCGGTCAGCCGCTACGTGCCCCCTGCCGTGCGAGGGCTGGTGGAGTGGCATCGGATACCGGAGGCGGCTCCGGAGCCGCGAATCCTCGAGTGGCTGAGCTTCTTCGCCCGCGCCAGTCTGGCGCTGCGCGGGTTGACCGGCGATCTGGTCCACGCCATCGGCCCAAGCCCTCCGGCCATCCAGGCGGTCGACCTCGCCACCCTCACATTCCACTGGGCGGCCTTCGACCGTACGGCGGCAGCGAGTGGCGAGACGCGGCGAATCGGTGTCGAGGCGCTGGGCCGGCGGATGATGGTGTGGGTGGAGCGCAGCTGCTATGGAGCCGGCCGAGCGCGCGTACTGACGACGCTCTCGGACCCCGCGCGGCGCGACATCGAGGAGCTGCTGCCCGGGAGCGCGGTCGCGCTCACGTCCGAGGGCGTCGACCCCGAGAGGTTTCGACCGGATCCAAAGACCAGGCTGGCGGTGCGCCGTGCCGCCCGGGTCGCCGACGACGAAGTCGTCGCCGTCTTCGTCGGACGCGAGCGTCGTGACACCAAGGGGCTGGGACTGGCGCTCGCCGGCTTCGCGCAAGCCGCACACGCCGGATCCGGACCCCATCGGCTATGGGTGCTGGGCACCGACGGCGGGTGTTGGCGTCGGGTCGTGGCCGAACTCGGAGTGGCGACGAAGGTGGAGCTCCTCGGCTTTCGTCCGGACATCGAGCGGTTCCTCCAAGCGGCCGACATCTTCGTCCTGCCAACGATCTACGAGGTGTCGTGCCGAGCGGCGTACGAGGCGGCGGCCTGCGGTCTTCCGATCGTCGCGCCGCCGGTACATGCGGTCGCCGACCTCATCGATGATGACGCGGGGGGGTTGGTGGTCCGACGTGACCCGGCGGTGATCGCCGCGGCCCTAGAACGGCTCGCGGCGGACATGGATCTTCGTCGCCGGCTAGGTGAGGAAGCGCGTCGCCGTGCTCTGGCCAATCCGCATGGGCGCTTCGTGGACACCGTATTCGAGCTGTATGACCAGCTCTTGTCGACGCCTAGGAATCCCAGGACGGCAGCAGGCGGCCGAGTGCCGCCGCGGAGAACCCGGCGACGTTGGCGAGCTGCCAGAGACCCAGCAACCCGACGTGGCGCAGGTCGTGCCGTCGCAAGGATGCCGCCGCGTCCCGCGCAACCAGCCGGTAGAAGGATCCCTCGAAGCCGGTGAGCGCGTGCCCCCGGCGCGATCTGGCGCGGTGGTAGGCGAACGCGCCGCGGCCATAGCTCAGATGCTGGCGCCAGAACGACTTCAGGGTCAACGGGTTGGCATGGCGCGCGACCGCCGCAGGGGCGTAGACCATGTTGCGCCCGCTCTCCCGCCACCGGTCGCAGAACTCGCGGTCCTCTGATGTGCGGAACCCCGGATGGAAGCCGCCGATGGCAGTGAAATCGGGGGCCGGCAGCGCGAGATTGCGCGCCGCGAAGAACCGCGGGCCCTGAGAGCCCGAGTTGTAATGGCGATAGGCCAGCGCGATGATCTGCTCGCTGGCGCTGGCGTATGGATTCTCGGGCAGGGAGTTGATTGTCCGCCCGCCGATCGCCGCGCCCGGATGCGCCAGCGCCTTGCTCGCGATCTCGGTTCCCCAGCGCGGGTCCACTAGCACGTCGTCATCGATGAAGCCCAGGAGGGACCCGTCGGCGTGCAGGACACCGGCATTGCGCGCAGCCGCGGGTCCGGCGTGGCGCTGACCGACGAGGGTTATGTCATGCGTATCGCGGAAGCGGTTGATCACCGGCTCCAGATCCGAGCTGCCGCCGTCGTCCACAACCACAACCTCGAAACGGGAGCGGGGATAGTCGAGCCCTGCTACGGCGGCAAGACACTCGCCCAGCTGGCCCGGGCGGTCGCGCGTCGGGATGACTACGGACAGGGTGGGAGGCGGGCTCACGGGTGAGATGGGCCGGTGAAAGCAGCGCTCTCGTCCGAGACCCTGACGCCGGTGCCACGCTGCGCTGATTGCACTGCGGCCAGCGCCAGCCGCGTCGCCTCGCGCCCGTCCTCGAGCGTACTGCGCACCTGGCTGCCGTCACGAACGCAGCTTAGGAAGTGCCGCCACTCCTCCACGAAAGCCAACGCGTGGTCGCCGCCCGCCCGCAGCGAGCGCAATCCGTGCGGCAGCTCGCGCACAGTCGCGACCATCGCCGCGACCCGCGTCCCGGGGCCGCCAGGGTACAGCGCGGCCGGCCGGAGGCTGAGGCCGTCGAACCGGTAGAGGTCGACGTCGAGGCGAGCCTTCGACCCGTGAACGACCACCTCGTTCGACGCCTCCTCGCTGCGGGCGAGGACCGAGCAGGCCAGGATGCCGCCGGCCAGTCGGGCCGTGACGATCGATGCTTGGTCGACGTCTTGCGCGAGCTCAGTCGCCGCCCACACCTCTTCCGCCTGCGATCCGACGAGAAACCGCCAGAGATCGTAGTGGTGGACGCCCATCTCGAACAGCGTCCCCCCTCCCGCGCCAAGCTGGGTCCTCCAGTGGGAAGGCGGGCGTCCCGAAGCCCGCTCGATGCCCGGCCCGAAGCTCGTGCTGCGAATCGCGCTCGCGGCACCGAGCCCTCCCTCCGCGATCAGGTCGCGTGCGATAACCACCAGACGGTGGAAGCGCATCGGGAACCCCACCATGACCCGCGGTCCGGGATGGCGCCCCGCGGCGTCGAGCATGCGGTCGCAGCTAGCGAGGTCCAGTCCGAGCGGCTTCTCCACCAGCACGTGCTTGCCAGCCTCCAGGGCGGGGACCACCAGCTCGGCGCGCACGATGGGAGGCGTGAGCACGGCGACGACGTCCACCTCCGGGTCATCGATCAGTGCGTCGGCCTGCGAGTGGCGCCGGACGACGCCGTAGCGATCTGCGAGCCGATCCAGGGCCGAGCGGTCCGGATCGGCCAGGGCGGTCACGCGAGCGCCGAGCCGCCGCAGCGCCGGCAGGTGTAGCCGCTGCGCCGCGTTGCCGCATCCCGCGAGGCCGATCCTGACGGGGCCATACCGCCTGCCCTGCGCGATGCGCCTCCTCGCCATGCGGAAGCCCAAGATACCCGCCCATCGCTGACCGACCGCATCCAAGGCTTCGACACTAGGATCGGCGCCGGTGCTGCCCGGGCGCGCGGTTGTCACGACGGTGGTGCGCGGCGCGACACTCCGCGAGCCGAGCGGCTGGCTCCGCGTGGTCGACCTCGCCGAGCGCCGCGTCGAGGCATCAGCCCCGGTGCCTGACAGCCCACTGCGACGGCGCGACCCCAACCCTCGCGGCGGCTTGAGGGGAGCAACCGGGCTCTCTGCCCACGACGGCAGGTTGGTCGTTGCCGGCACCGATGCGCTGTTTGTCCTGGACCACGGGTGGGCCCTCGTCGATCGACTCACTCACCCCTGGCTGGGCGGCGTGCACGGCATCCTCGCCGAGCCTGACGCCATCTGGGCGACGTCCACGAGCGCGGATCTTCTCCTCGCGCTGGGGTGGCGCGGCGAGGTACTCGACTCCTGGTGCTGGCGAGCAGACACAGCGCTGCGCCAAGAGCTCGGGTTCGATGACCTACGCGATTTCGATCCCGATCGCGACTACCGCGACCCGCTGACGACCGGCGGGTCGTTCAATGTCGCCCATGTCAACGCGGTGGCAAGAGCGCCGGAGGGACTGGTCGTGAGCCTCGGGCGGTTACTGGCACGGCGCGCGCTGCGGCGTCAGCGGATGGAGGGGATCGTAGTTCACCTGGCCGAGCTGACGAGCCCGAGCCGCAGCGCACTGCGTGCGGTGCGAAGACGTCGCGAGGGGCGCTACCCCGGCCGTCGCCGCGGCGAGCGGCCCCGACCCGAGAGCCAGCACGCGGTGGTAACGCTGGAGAAGGCCAACCGCGGCTGGAGCTCGCGCGTCGTGATGCGCACCACCGATACGGCCGTCCCCAACCACGACGCGCTCATAGAAGGCGACCGGCTGCTGTACACAGACTCCAATATGAACCGGCTGGTGGCTATCGATCGCCACACCGGCTCCGAGATCGCAGCTGTAGGGGTCCCCGGATCGCCGTCGTTCGCCCGGGGCGTCGTGCAGCTCGCCGGCGAGAGCTTCCTGGTCGGCAGCCAGCTCCCAGCGGCCATCTATCGAGTCGACATGGCAGCCGGCCTCGTCATAGACGCCATCCTGCTCAGCGACGATCCGCGCGAGACCGTATTCGCCATCGCCCTGGTCCCCGATGGGTTCACCCCCCCTGGCCGCGACCTGACGCTGACTATTTAGTGCGAGGGACCGCCGGTGCTCGGTCACCGGCGGCGAGGTGCCGCTCCTTATGAAGTTCCATGGCAGACAGCAAGCGCACCGAGTCGCCACTGCCTAGCACGTACCCGAGAAACTCGCCGGCCGCGCTGATCATGAGCCCGAGCCCCAGCACGGGAAGTGTGAGCGCCGGCAGGTCGCCCACCGCGGCGCAGCGCCGCCAATCGGGAACCAGTCGGACCGCCCTGACGAGCGGGATGAGCGGCGCACCGAGCGCGTAGAGCGCGCGCCGCCCGGGTTTCCACCCGCGCGCTCGTGCGCCCGCGAAGCGCCGCCCGGCAGCCAGCCGCTCGACCAACCAGGAGCGCATCCGGCTCATGTTGAGATGAGCCACCCGCGCCGCGGGCTCGAGCCGCAGCCGGTGCCCCTGGGCCCGCAGGTCTGCATGCAGCAACGTCTCGGCCTCGAGCAGGCCCTCCAGCCGCCGGTCGTAGGCCGAGAGCACGCTCGTCTTGTACGAGCTGTTGTGGCCAGGCAAGTCGTCGCGTGCTTCGGCGCGGGCGGGCTCTAGCCACGGCCCATAGTCGATCAGCAGGGCCGCCCAGCTCAACGAGGTGTCCGGGTTTGCGTTGGTCATCCCCGGGCCGACCGCGGCCCAAGGTCCGCGGTGGGCGGCGATCAGCGCTTCGGCCCACGTCGGGGTGGGATAGCAGTGGCTCTCACCGAACGCGAGCACCGGCCCGGTGGCGGCCCGGACGCCGCAAGTCCAAGCACGCGAGAGCGAGCTCAGATCATCGATCTCCATGAGGCGGACTGCCGCGAACGGCTCCGGACCGAGCGCCTCATGGGAGAGCCCCGCCGCCCGGGTGACCACGACCACCAGCTCGAGCCGGTCGACTGCGGTTTGGTGGCGCAGATGCCACAGCGTACGGGCGATCGTGTCAACGCGGTCGCAAACGAGCACGACGGACAGCTCGGGTTTGCCGCGGCTCGCCGCGCAGGTGGATACAGCGGCGTCGGTGCCAACGAGCTCGTCTTTGGACATCTGGGACAGCAGCTGCAGCACGGTAGCGCCGCGAGACCCGCGAGGCGCGCAAGACGCTCGCCGCTATTGCCCGGGGCGGTTGCGTTTTTTGGTTTGTGCCGCCCACCTTTAGCGCGTATGCTCGTCTTGGGGGGAGCGGCACTCTTGGGACTATGCGCTCCCCCCTTTCTCCGGCGCGCGCCAGCGCGGGTGGCAGGCCAGCGCTTGGTCGGATAGGTTCGCCCGGCACGGTCGCACCATCCTTGGAGACGGGCGACCGCGCCTTGGCTGAGCGGCCCCGGCGTGGCAGCTCACGAGGAAACTGCCGGGTTGGCTCGGCCCTTCGTTCGAAGCGAAACCCACCAGGAGGTACATCGCGTGATCGGGATTCTCATTGCCGTTCTGGTAGCGGCGCTGGTGTACTGGATCTGTGTCGCACTCGGCCTGCCGTCGATCGTCGCGATCATCGCGGCCATCCTCGTCCTGCTGGGGGGCGCCGGGTACGGCTCCCGCGGTCGCTGGTAGCCCGGGGGCTGTGCGCGACGGTCCCGGCCGGACACCGCTAACCAGAGGGGAAGTCGGCTCCCAGGGCCGTTGCCGCGCCTTCGGTGTTCGTATCTGCGGGGGCGGGCGGCCTACCCTCTCGCCCCCATCGTCGATGGGTCCCGGAGCTCGATCCACAGGCCCTCCGAGTAGGCGCACAGCTCCCCGTCGGGTGCGTGGATGGCGGCAGCGCCGCGGTGCTTGCGACCGTCGTGCTCCAACGGCCAGGCCACCACGGTGTGGGGCCGCCCCGGCCGGACGGGTGCAAGCAGGCGCCCAGTGAGGCGCGCGAGAACGCACGCCGGGACGTCGGGTGGCACGGCGGGAGCCGCAGTGGGGCAGTCGAGCGCGGCCCATACGAAGCGCCCCGCCACCGCGCCGCCATCGTCGGCGAACTCGCCCAGGGGCGTCCACGGGGCGGCGAAGACGTCGCTGCCGGCGACGGACCCCATCATGATCGCCACCGCCTCGTCCTGGGAGCGCTCGGGCCCGCACCCGAAGCAGCCGGGAAACGGGTGACGATCGACCCACGGGCACTCGGCCGAGGCCCGCTCGGCCTGCTCCAGCGAGACGGGACCGGGCACGTCGAGCGCTAGCTCCGCGGGGCCACCCTCGGCGACGAGACGATCGGCGTCGAGCAGCGCGACCGTGCGCTCATCGCGCCTTGCGATCTCGAGCGGCCGCTCGAGCGGCGGCGGCAGACGCAGCGAAACCGTCGCGCAGGATCCCTCGACACGCTCCACCACCAGACCACAGGCGTAGCCCCCCTGGGCCGAGTCCGGCGGACCGCGGAAGCGCCGGCCTATGACGATCCGTTCGCCCACCGCGTCCAGCCTTCAGACGTGGCTCGGGCCAGGGCCACAGAGCTTGGCGCGCACCTCCGCCACGCCCTCCAGCGCCTCAGCGTCATCGGCAGCACAGGGGACGAGGTTGAAGGCGCTACAGCCGGCCTCGGCGTACGGCGCCAGGAACTCCGCTACTTCATCCGGAGTGCCACACGGCGAGTAGCGCTCGAAGGACTGGAACGGGATGCGGTAGTAGGCCTCCATCGCCGTGGCGAGTGCCCGGCGAGCCTCCTCGCGCTGCTCGCCGAAACCGCACCAGACGTTGAGGGCGTGCTCGAAGCGCGCCGGGTCGCGGTTCACGGACGCCGCCTCGTCCTCGATCTGCCCCACCGCTTCGCCGAAGCGCCGGGGTGAGACCCAGATCGCCAGCCAGCCGTCGCCGAGGCGCGCGGCCCGCCGGACTGCGGCCTCCGAGCGCCCGCCCACCACGAGCGGGATCGGAGGCGAAGGAGGAGGCACTATGAGCGCTTCCTCGAGTCTGAAGAAGCTGCCGCGGTAGGTGAGCGGGCGGCCCGTCACCAGGCCGCGCAGGACCTCCATGCACTCGTCCATGCGGCGCCCGCGGGTGCGTGGGTCGATCCCGCAGATCTCCACCTCGTGGCGGTCCTCGCCGCCGATGCCCACGCCGAGGGTCAGGCGCCCCGGCGCCAGCTCGGCGAGCGTGGAGAGCTGGCGCGCGACGGTGACCGGATGACGAAGGCGCAGAAGGTAGAGCGCGACGTAGGCGGGCAGGCGCGGGACCGCGGCGAGCAGCCCCGTCGCGGCGATCAGGCCGTCATAGCCGGCGCCGACCCGAAAGCTCACGTGGTCGCCAACGCACAGGTGATCGACGTCGGCCTCGAGCCTGCGGGGCAGCACCGCGAGACCCCGGTCGGAGTCAGCCCGAAGCTCTCCCCGCGGAGGGAATGCGCCTACTCGAACCGGTGGCAAGCTGGCGACTCTACCGCCGCAGGATCCTGCCTACTCGCGTTGACAAGGCCCGTGTCGTGGGGATCTCGTCACCGCGCGACTCGACTCGACCCCGCGCTGCAGGTTGCCCAACCGGGCGATGGCAGCTGCACGCTCGCCTGGATACTCGCCGGTTGCTTAGGGTTGCCCCGTGGCCGGCGAGCAGCAAGGCGCGCAGGTCCCGGAGAGCCGGCTGCGACGACTGCTCGTTGGGCCGCCGCTCACGAGCCGAGCGTTCGGCCAGACGCTCCTCTCCAAGCGCCTGGCGCTGCCGATCTTCGCCTCCGACGCGCTCTCATCGGTCGCCTACGCCACCGAGGCGGCGATGTTGGTGCTCATCGCCGCCTCCCTTGCGGCCCGGGAAGTGGTGCTCCCAATCGCGCTCGCCGTGGCGGTCCTCCTATTCGTGGTCGCCGTCTCCTACCAGCAGATGGTCCACGCCTACTCCACCAGCGGCGGCGCCTACGTGGTGGCGCGTGACAACCTCGGCGACCTCGCTGGGCTGCTCGCGGGCTCGGCCCTGCTGGTCGACTATGTGCTCACGGTCGCGGTCTCGGTCTCGGCCGGGGTGCTGGCCATCACCTCGGCGGTCACCTCGCTGTCTTCGGCTCGGATCGAACTGGCGATCGGTTTCGTCGCCCTGCTCACGCTGGTCAACCTGCGGGGGGTCAGGGAGGCCGGTCTGTCCTTCGCCCTCCCCGCCTACGCGTTCATCGCCGCCATGGCCGTGACCATCGCGGTCGGCCTGGCCAGGTGCGCTACGTCCGGGTGTCCCCACGCCACCGTCCCTGATCCGATACCGGCGGGCGCAGGCGCCCTCAGCATCTTCCTGGTGCTCAAGGCGTTCTCATCTGGCGCCAGCGCGCTCACGGGCATCGAGGCGATCGCCAACGGGGTCAACGCCTTCCGGGAGCCCCAGGCGAAGAACGCCGCCCAGACCCTGGGAGTCCTGGCGGCGCTTGCCATCAGCCTGTTTCTGGGGGTCTCCTACCTCGCGGTCCACGTCCACGCCGCACCGAGCGCAAAGGTGTCGGTGGTATCCGAGATCGCCCGCGCGGTATTTCCTCCCTCCAGCTGGAGCGGATTTCTCTTCTACGTAGTCCAGGGAGCGACCTTCGCGATCCTGATCCTGGCCGCCAACGCCTCCTACCAGGGCTTCCCACGGCTGCTGGCCACGCTCGCCCATGATCGTTTCGCGCCCCGCCAGTTCCGCCACGTCGGCAACCGCCTGGCGCACTCCAACGGCATCCTCATCCTCGCCCTGCTGGCTATCGCCCTGATCGTCGGCTTCGAGGCCAACGTCAACTCCCTGGTCCACCTCTACGTGGTCGGGGTCTTCATCGCCTTCACCCTCTCCCAGACCGGGATGGTGCGCTACTGGCACAGACACCATGAGCGCCGCTGGCGCCGCCGGGCGGCGCTCAACCTGGTGGGGGCGACGCTGACCGGCCTGGTGGCGGCGATCGTGGTCGTGACCAAGTTCGGGGAGGGAGCGTGGGCGGTGATCGTGACGATCCCGGGGTTGATCGTCGGCCTGTACCTGGTCCACCGCCATTACGTGCGGGCGGGCGGGCGCTTGCAGGCGGCCCTTCAGGCGGTGCGGGCGGCCGGCCCGCCCAGTAACGGGGTGGTGCTCTACACCGAGCGCTTCGACGAAGCCACCCGCTACGCGGCGTGGTACGCCGGCTGCATCTCGGACGGCCGTTACCACCCGGTCGCCATTCCCGACCCAGGACATCCCTTGGACTTCGACCAGGACTGGCGCCGGCTCACGGGTGGCTCGCCCGAGATCGAGGTGCTCGAGTGCCCGGACACCCGCACCGAGGCCGTCTATCAGTACGCGCTGCGCTTCCCTCACGGGGAAGCCGACTTCGTCACCGTGGTTGTCCCGGAGCAGTTCAGTCGCCGCTCGCTGGTCTCGGAGTTCACCCAGGGAACCGAGCTTGCCATCAAGCTCCGCCTGCTCGACGAGACCGGAATCGCGATCGCCGACGCCACCCGCCTGTCCGCCTCCTCCTCCGGCCCTGAGCGCCTGCCCCACCGCCTGGCGTGCCGGGTGCTGGTCTCGGCCGTGCACGCGGCGAGCGCCCGGGCGCTGCTGTACGCGCGCAAGCTCGGGATCGAGGACACTCGTGCGGTCTTCTTCGCCTTCGACGACAAGCGCCGCGAGAAGATGCGCCGTGCGTGGGAGCGCTTTGACCCCGAGCTCCCGCTAGAGACCGTGGACGCCCCGAGCCGGGAGTTCGCCGAGGCGCTCCTCGAGTACCTGCACGACCTCACTGCCGACCCCGACACCGCGGTCGCGGTGGTGATGCCCGAGCTTCGAATTCACGGTCCGGCGCGGATCCTGCACAACCAGGCGGCGCTCTACATCAAGCGGCTGCTTCTCTTCGAGCCCCGTGTGATCTTGACGAGCGTGCCGTATCGGCTCGATTGACGAGCCAGCCCGCCCCTGACGCGAACTCGTCAGGGTCTCGCGCGATAGCGCGTCACCACCTGCCGCCTACGGACAGCGGTCCAACCGCGCCACCGGCGGGTCGGTGTCCCGGGTGCTCCACGCGTCGGTGTTGGGACGGCAGGCCAGCCGGCGCGTCGCGCGGCGCGCAGCGTGGGCGTCCCTCAGCTCGAGCCGGCGCTCAGCCCGAGCCGCCCTGGCGGCCAGCAGCCGGGGAACGGGGTTTATCGGGGTGCCGAAGTGGCGCACCTCGAAATGAAGGTGCGGGCCGGTCGAGTGCCCGGTCGAGCCGACGAAGCCGATTCGACTGCCGCCGACCACCGCCTGACCGACCGATACTGCGATGCGCGACAGGTGCGCGTACCAGCTCTCGAAGCCAAGTCGATGCCTGACCACCACCAGGTAGCCATAGCCGCCGTCGTTCCAGCCCGCGAAGGCCACCACCCCGCGCCCCGCGGCACCCACCGGTGTGCCCGCCCCGGCGGGGATGTCGACGCCGGTGTGCTGTCGCCCGCCGACCCAGCCAAAGCCGTCGGTGATCTGCCCCCCGATGGGGCGAAGGAAGCGCACCGGCCCCGACGGGGACACGTACAGCTGGCGGTGGCGAAGGGCGCCCAGTGTCGCGGGCCCGGCCACGCCGTCCACACCGAGGCCGGCGGCGCGTTGGAAGCGACGGACTGCCAGCGCCGTTTTGACCCCGAACCCGCCGTCGAAGCCGCCGGGGCCGTAGCCGCGACTGCTTAGCAGGAACTGCAGCGCCGCCACGTCCCATCCGCGCTGTCCGGTGCGCATGGCGCGGCTCCCGAGTCGCGGGCGACCGCGACGTCCGAGCGCCCGGCGGGTCCGGGGACCGGCGAGGCCGTCCACCACCAGGTGTCTGCGAGCCTGGTACCGGCGCACCGCCCGGCGAGTCCAGGGACCCGATATCCCATCGATCGGCCCCGGCGAGAAGCCCACCGCCCGCAGCGCCACCTGCAGCGCCGCCACATTGGCGCTGGCAGCGCGAGCGGGCTGGGGCGCGGCGAGCGCCACTGCGCACGCGGTCGCACCCAGCACGGAGGCAGCCCTCGGGCAGCGCACGCGCCGAGCGTCGCCCTACTCCGGTTGCGATGCAACGGCTGGGAGGAGGCTTGCAGGGCCTCTCTCGACCCCGGGAGGCAACCTGCGGGAACGAGCTCTACGGACCGCCGAAACGTGAACGCAGCGCCATCACGCTACTGACGTAACGCTGGGTGTCCGGCAGAACTCCCTGCGCCTGGACGGATTGAAGTCCCTGGTAGTAGCCGGCCAGCGCCTGGGCGGGATCACCGCCGCTCGCGCGCAGCAGGTAAGCCAGCAGCATCACGCCCGCGTGCACGTTCTCGCGGGCAGACGCGCCGGCCAGCTGGTGATCGGCGAGCTCCCGCTGGATGAAGTCCCAGGTGCCGGGGATGATCTGCATGACGCCGCGCGCGTCGGCGCTGGAGACGACGCCGTTGTTGAACCCGCTCTCCTGCCAGGCCACCGCGGCGGCCAGCGACGGCGGCACGCCGTGGGCCTGGGCGATCTGGGCGATTTCGGCGTAGCTCACCCGATCCGGTGTCGCGACCGGACCATCGTTCGCCGGGGAGCCTCCGGTCTCGGCGCGGAAGTCGCTGGACGCCATTCCACCCGTGCTTGGGCCCGGAAGCCTCAGCACGGTGCCCGCCAACAGCGGTCGAGCCGGATCGAGGCCGTTGAACCGCGCGAGCTGCTCGGTGGAGATGCCGGCGTTGGCCGCGATGCCCGAGAGGGTCTCCCCCCAACGCACTTGGTGGGCGTCCCCCGCGCTCGCACCGGCCTGCGGCTCAGATGGCCGTCCTCGGTCCCGGATGGCACTCGCCGCCTCGTCCGTGGTGGGAACGTCGATCGTGGCACCGCGTCGGATCTGCGCATCTTCGGCCAGGCCGTTGTAGGCGGCGAGCGAGCGGGTGCTCAGGCCGTTGGCCTTGGCGATCGACCACAGCGTCTCCCCGGCCGCGACGGTATGCGCCACAGCGCCCGCCGCCGAACCCGCCGGGCTAGACAGCAGCACACACAGGGACACGGCGGATATCGAGACCGCGCGCCTCATCGGGCTGCCGTTCTGGTCGGACGCAGCCCGTCCTGCCCCAGCGCGCAGGATTACGGAGCCCTGCAATCGGGCTTGCAGTGGTCTGTGTGCGAGAGAGTTGCCACCCGGTGACCGAGCGCGGGAAAGGCGGCGAGGGTGCGCTGACGGTCAGGGAGATCGAGAGCCCGCTCCAGGGTCACGGTGCTCCATCACCATTGGAGTGGTCTAACCCGGGCGTCCAGCGCCATCCGAGACCTGGCTGCGCACGTAGCGCGACCTCCAGCTCGAAGCGCGCATCCGGGTCGTCGAGGCAGTCACCGAAGAGCTCGTGCAGCCGCCCCATCCGATAGCGCACGGTCTGGGGATGGACTTCTAGCTCCTCGGCTGCGGCGGTCACCTTTCCCTCCTGGCGCAGCCACGAAAGCAAGGTTGCGGCCAGTCTCCGGCGCGAGAGCTCGGTCTCCTGTTCGAGAGGTCTGAGCCGATCCGCTCGGATCTCCGCAACCAGGGAGGGATCGGCGCGCCAGAGCAGCTCGATGCGATGCTCATCCGCCACCACCACGCCTCCGTCCGAGCCCTCGTCGGCCAGATGCAGGGCTGCCATCGCCCGAGCGTATGAGCGGGGCGCGTCAGAGCGTGGCACGGCGGGCCCCATCCCCGCCGCGATTCCCGCCAGCGCGAGCTCGAGCTCGCCCCGTCGCCCCGGCGCCGCGGGATCGGGGACGACGGCGCACATGAGGCCGTCCATGGGCGCCGCGATCGAGTCGACGGGAAGCCTGGCGACGGGCCGGCGACCGCCCTCGGCCGGCCAGACTACGATGGACAGCTCCCTGGGAACGGGCCAATCGAGGGCCGACGCGGCCTCGGCCAGGGCCTCGTCCGTCGCGGGAGGCGTCCGGAGCAGCAGCTCCAGGACGGCGGCGCGACGCCGGTCGGCCTCGCCGGCGCGCTCGGCCTGCTCCTGGGCGAAGCCCTCGGCGGACTCCGCGGACAGCTCGTCGATGTAGGCGAAGATCGACTCGGCCAGCAGCACCAGGGTCTCGGGTGCAAGCCCCGCGGCCAGCCCCGCCGAAGCCAGCCGGCGCCAGGCCACGCGCGCCCCGACGCGGTAGGCGGCCAGGAGCGCATCCAGGGAACGTCCCGCGCGTACCTCGCCGCGCCCCAGTGCGACGTAGACGCTGCGGCCCGACGCCCGCCCGACGCCGGGGTTACGGGCCATCTGGTCGAACTGTGCGAGCGCCTCGCCCACGCCGCGGCGGACCGCCTGACCGAACGCCCCCTCGAGAGGTCGGGCGTAGGCGGGAACCTCGGCGCGGATCGCCTCGATGATCTCATCGACCAGGGCGGGGTGATGAGGAGTCCAGGCGCTCAACGCCTCCTCGGGCAGGGCCTCCCAGGGGCGTTGGTAGGGGGGCGGTGTCCGGCGGTCGCTCATACGGCGCCGACAATCCTTATCACGGATCAACAAGAAGTGTCGAGCGGTTCTTGAATCCAGGCCAAGAACCCGGACTTGATTCGTCCTAGGATCACAGACCGTGAGCGCTCTGGAGCGACGCATAACGATCAGCGCGGTCGTCGTGCCCTTCGCGGGCTTCCTGGTTGCCGTTGCCCTGCTCTGGGGCGGCCTCGTCTCCGGCCGTGACCTGGCCATCCTCGGCGTGATGTACGTCGTGGTCGGCTTCGGGGTGACGATCGGCTTCCATCGCCTGTTGACCCATCGGTCCTTCGAGGCGCCCACCGCGGTGCGCGCGGCTCTGGCGATCCTGGGATCCATGTCGGTCCAAGGGGCGGTCATCCATTGGGTCGCCGATCACCGCAAGCACCACGCATACGCCGACGAGCAGGGCGATCCCCACAGCCCGCACACCACGGGCGGGGCCGGATGGCGCGCTGTGCTGCGCGGCATGTGGCACGCTCACACCGGCTGGCTGTTCGACCGCGCCGAGCGTGCCTCGGCCCGCCGCTACGCGCGCGACCTGCGCGAGGACCCGATCATCGGCTGGGTCGACCGTCTGTTCCCGATCTGGGCAGTGCTCGGGCTGCTGATCCCCTTCTTGGCGGGCTTGGTGCTGTCGGGGGGCAGTCTCCCCGCCGGGGTCACGGGCCTGCTGTGGGGCGGCCTGGTGCGGGTCTTCCTGCTGCACCACGCGACCTGGAGCGTCAACTCGATCTGCCACATGTACGGCACGCGACCGTTCGTAACCGAGGACCAGAGCGCCAACAACTGGGCGGTGGCGCTCGTATCACTCGGTGAGGGCTGGCATCACAACCACCACGCCTTCCCGACATCGGCGCGCCACGGCCTGCGGCGCGCTGAGCTCGACCCGTCGTACGCGATCATCTGCCTGATGGAGCGTCTCGGCCTGGCGCGGAACGTCAGGCGCCCGGCGCCGGCCCAGATCGTCCGTAGGCTTCCCGCCACCCAGGCCTCGGCAGGGTGAGCGGTGTCTGGTCCACGCGCCGCCTCGGCTCCCGCCGCCGCTAGCCGCAGACCCCGTCGCAACCCTCGGTCGGTCCCCGCCGAGGAACTCGTGCCCCGCCACGAGGAGATCGTCCTGCACGGTCATCGAGTGACCTACCGGACCGCCGGGCGGGGGCCGCTGGTGGTGCTCATTCACGGGATCGCCGGGAGCTCGCAGCAATGGGACGAGGTGATCGGCCTGCTCGCCGATCGCTTCTCTGTGCTGGCTCCCGATCTGCTCGGCCACGGGCGATCCGCGAAGCCGCGCGGAGACTATTCGCTTGGCGCCTACGCCGTCAGCGTCCGCGACCTGCTCATCGCGCTGGGCCATCGCCGGGCGACCGTGGTCGGCCACTCGCTGGGCGGCGGGATCGCCATGCAGTTCGCCTACGAATATCCGGTCTTCTGCGAGCGCTTGGTCCTGGTCTCGAGCGGTGGCCTCGGCCGCCAGGTCCATCCGCTGCTGCAGGCGGCCACCCTGCCGGGAGCCGATGTGGTGCTCCCGCTCATCACGAGCTCCCGGCTGATCGCCGCCGCCAGCTTCGTGGCGCAGCGGCTCAGCCGCCTCGGCCTGCACACCGGGCCGGATCTGGCCGAGATGGGTCGGGGCTATGCCTCGCTGGCGGACACGGGAGCGCGACAGGCTTTCCTGCACAGTCTTCGTGCCGTGATAGAGCCGGGCGGCCAGCGGGTGAGCGCCGTCGATCGCCTCTACCTGGCCGAGATGATGCCCTCCCTGATCCTCTGGGGCGGCGCCGATCCGCTCATCCCGGCAGAGCACGCCGCCGTTGCCCAGCGCAGGATGCCGGGGAGCCGGCTCGAGGTATTCGAAGACGCCGGCCACTTCCCCCAGCTCGAGGATCCCATCCGCTTTGCCAAGGTGCTCGGCGACTTCATGCAGAACACCGAGCCGGCCGAACTCGACTTCTCAGACGAATATCTCGAGGCGCTTCGCAGCCTGATGCGCGAGCACGCCCGCATCGCTGAAGAACCATAGTCGCGACGGACGGGCGGCGGCCGGCCTCCGCGGGTGTGGGAAGCTGGTCCGCCCTGACCCTTCCAAAGCGTTCAAGATGATGGACGTGCAGCCGTCAAGCCATCCAGCGGGGCAGGTGGTCCGGCGCGCCACGGGCGCGGACAGGCAACGTTCGCGGGGACGTCCCGGCGCACTCCCCGGGCGTGCATAGGCTCGACGCATGCTCGGTTTGCCTCCGGGCGTCAACGCCTGCCTCTTCGATCTGGACGGTGTGCTCACCCAGACGGCGAAGGTCCACGCCGCCGCCTGGAAGCAGATGTTCGATGACTACCTGCGCGAGCGAGCGACGCGAGCCGGCGAGTCGTTCGTGCCCTTCGACCCGGTCCACGACTACGACGAGTACGTGGATGGCAAGCCCCGCAATGATGGGGTGCGTTCCTTCCTGGCTTCGCGTGGCATACAGCTGCCGCGGGGCGACGCGGACGATCCGCCGGAAGCGGAAACCGTCACGGGCCTCGGCAAGCGCAAGAACGAGATCGTCCAGCGGATGATCCGCGACCACGGGGTGGCGCCCTACGAGGGGTCGGTGCGCTACGTCGAGGCCGCGCGGGCTGCCGGCCTGCGCCGCGCCGTGGTTTCCTCGAGCACTAATACGCGCGGGGTCCTCGCCGCCGCCGGCATCGACGGCCTCTTCGAGCAGGTGATCGACGGCACCGTCGCCGAGCGCGAGCGCCTCAGGGGAAAGCCGGCTCCCGACACCTTCCTTGCGGGCGCCCGCGCCGTCGGCGTCGCGCCACCCGAGGCTGCGGTGTTCGAGGACGCGCTCGCCGGCGTCGCGGCCGGCCGAGCTGGGGGCTTCGGCCACGTGGTCGGGGTCGACCGCGCCGGCCAGGCGCAGGCGCTGCGCCAGCACGGCGCCGACGTCGTCGTGACCGACCTCGCCGAGCTGCTCGAGCGCCCGTGATCAAGCAAGCCGCGTTCGAGGTGGAGCCCTGGTCGGTTCGCGAGAGCTCGCTTCATCTCGACCTGCTCGCCCAGTCGGAGTCGGTGTTCGCCCTCGCCAACGGGCACATCGGATTGCGCGGCAACCTCGACGAGGGCGAGCCGCACGGCCTACCCGGCACCTACCTGAACGGGTTCTACGAAGCGCGTCCGCTGCCCTACGCGGAGGCGGGCTACGGGTATCCGGAGGCCGGGCAGTCGGTCGTCAACGTCACCAACGGCAAGGTCATCCGGCTGCTGGTGGACGACGAACCCTTCGACATCCGCTACGGCGAGCTGCGCCACCATGAGCGCACGCTCGACTTCCGCGCCGGTGTGCTGCGGCGGCGCGTCGACTGGCACTCGCCGACCGGCCAGCGGTTGCAGGTGTCCTCCGTCAGGCTGGTGTCCTTCGTCCAGCGTGCGGTGGCCGCGATCGCCTACGAGGTCGAGCCGCTGGATGCCGGCGTCCGGGTCGTCGTCCAGTCCGAGCTCGTGGCGAACGAGCCGCTGCCGATCGTCGAGCGTGATCCCCGGGCGGCCGCCGCTCTGGCCTCGCCGCTGCGGTCCGAGCACTTGTCGGCCCGCGACGCACGGGTGGTGCTGGTGCACTCGACCGCCGCGAGCGGGCTGCGCATGGCCGCGGGCATGGATCACCTCATCGAGGGCCCCGCCGGCACGGCGACCCAGGACGCGGAGGCCGACGAGGACCTCGGCCGGATCACCGTCACCGCGGAGGTGGAGCCGGGGCAGCGGCTCCGGCTGGTGAAATTGCTGGCCTACGGATGGTCGCGCCAGCGCTCGCTGCCGGCGGTCCGCGACCAGGTCGAGGCTGCGCTGGCCGGCGCCCGGCACACGGGGTGGGAGGGATTGCTCGCCGCACAGGGCAAGTACCTCGACGACTTCTGGAATCGCGCCGACGTGGAGGTCGAGGGAGACGCCGAGCTCCAGCAGGCGGTCCGCTTCGGAATGTTCCACACCCTCCAGGCCGGGGCGCGCGCGGAGCAGCGGGCGATCGCGGCGAAGGGACTCACCGGGCCGGGCTACGACGGCCACGCGTTCTGGGACACCGAGACCTTCGTGCTCCCGCTCCTCACCTACACCTCGCCCGACTCCGCAGGCGACGCGCTGCGGTGGCGGCACGCCACCATGAACCTCGCCCGCCAGCGGGCGACGCAGCTCGGGCTACGGGGCGCCGCCTTCCCGTGGCGCACGATTCGCGGCCAGGAGTGCTCGGGATACTGGCCCGCCGGGACGGCGGCCTTCCACATCGGAGCCGACATCGCCGATGCGGTCGCCCGCTACCAGGCGGCCAGCGCCGACGCGTCCTTCGAGCGCCTCGAGGGCCTTGAGCTGCTCGTCGAGACCGCGCGCCTCTGGCGCTCGCTCGGTCACCACGACGCCCAGGGGCGCTTCCGGATAGACGGAGTCACCGGCCCCGACGAGTACAGCGCGCTGGCTGACAACAACGTCTACACCAACCTGATGGCGGAGCGGAACCTGCGGATGGCGGCCGATGCGGTCGAGCGGCATCCCGATCGCGCCACGGAGCTCGGCATCAACCTCGAGGAGGCGGCCGCCTGGCGTGACGCGGCGGGGGCGATCCTCATTCCCTACGACGAAGCTCGCGGCGTGCATCCCCAGGCGGAGGAGTTCACCGAGCACGAGGTTTGGGACTTCACGCGCACCGCCGGCGACCAGTACCCGCTGTTCCTCCACTTCCCCTACTTCGACCTCTACCGCAGGCAGGTCGTCAAGCAGGCCGACCTCGTGCTGGCCCTGCACCTGCGCGGCGATGCATTCAGCGACGAGGAGAAGGCCCGGGACTTCGACTACTACGAGCCGCTGACCGTCCGCGACTCGTCGCTCTCGGCCTGCACCCAGGCGGTCGTGGCCGCCGAAGTCGGGCAGCTCGAGCTGGCCTATGACTACTTCGCTGAGGCCGCGCTCATGGACCTCGAGAACCTGGAGCACAATACCCGCGACGGTCTGCACATCGCCGCGCTGGCGGGGGCCTGGATCTCCGCCGTCGCCGGCTTCGGCGGCATGCGCGACCACGACGGCTCACTGAGCTTCGCCCCTCGCCTGCCCGAGCGGCTGAGCCGGCTCGCCTTCCGCGTGTGCTTCCGCGGACGGCACCTGAAGGTCGAGGTGGACAACCACCGGGCCCGCTACTCGCTGCTTCGCGGCCAGCCGCTCGAGGTCGCGCACCACCGCGAGGCGCTGACCGTCTCGCCGGGAGAGGCGGTGACGCGCCCAATCCCGCCCGTATCGTCCCGCGCCGCGCCGGCGCAGCCGCCCGGACGCGCACCCGCGCGGCGGCGACCCGCGGTCGGGCGCAGCCCTGGGCCGGGTACCGCGTCGAACGCCCCGGGCGATGAGCGCCGGGGTCGAGGCCGCTGAGCGATCGAGCGCTACGCCGGCCGGTGCAGATGCGCCTTCCTAGGGCCTGGACCCGCTTCGGGGCGGCGGCGCGGTGGCCGCCGGGGGCGGCTGGATCTGGCGCTCGGGCTGCGCCCCGGCGCCGACCGCGCTCCAGGCCTTATTCAGCTCGGCCTGGATGTAGCCCGGGACGATGATGGCCGTGACGCCGACCAGGAACGAGGCGATGATCAGCCAGAGCACGACCATTCCGTTGAGGGTGATCGAGCCAACCGTCACCTCCTGCGTCCGCTGGACCCGCATGATCGTCTTGTAGAAGGAGACCCACGGCGGGACGAGCAGCAGGAACCCGGGGAAGACCGCCAAGAGCGAGATGAAGGCATTGTCGCCGAGACCCGCGACCTGCCTGTCACGGCCTACGTCGACCATCTCGCGATTGATCTGATACCACCAATAGATTCCGTAGATCCCCAGGGTGATGACGATGAACGCGGGAACCGCCACCGGGTGGCGGATCTTCGGGGTGGGTGCAGTCGACCTCGTCCCACGCTGAATCGGCTCGCCCGTTCCTGGCTGTCGCTCTAGGTTGCTGGTGACTGACTGAGCGATGCCCGGCGGTCGCTCGCTCGCTGGTGTCCGCGCAACACCGGCCTCGAGAGCCTCGGCCAGTTCCTGGTTCGCGCCGAGCATTCCGGCCCAGCCGAGCAGGTCCTTGACCAGGAAGTAGGCATCTTTGACCTCGCCCTCGGCCTCGTAGGACACCGACACCCATTTCTTGAACCCCATCTGCCTCGTGCCGGCCGATCGGACTCGAGCCGAAACCCTCTGCTTGCGGCCGGTGAAGGCGAAGGTGCCGTTCTCGACCGTCACGGTCCCGCGATCTTCGATGCGGGTGCCGACGCTCGAGCGATACCAGACGTTCTTTGTCATGCAGCCCACCCTATCCGGGCCACGACGTTCTTCTTCGCCTCAATCGGGCCTGCCGGGCTCCTCGACGATCATGCACGCGATCAGTCACCAGCGAAGAAGTTGACGTGGAGGACTCGCCCCTCGCCGAGCAGCGCGCCGTCCCGGGGCGCGCGCGGCCGGAGTCGCGCATGGCGATCCATGCGCCTGCGGTCGCCTGGGTGCTCAAATCGTCCCGACAGGCACGAAACGGCCGCGGCGGCGGGTCTCGGCGATCCGGCGCGCGTCCGGATACCTCGAGCTCAACAGCCGCGAGACTTCACGCTCGACGGCGTACTCGACGCGCACGATCTCCAACTTGCCCGCCTCCCAGATGAGGTAGGACGCCCGCGGGTCGCCGTCGAACGGCGAGCCGACGCTCCCGCTGTTGGCGACCGTCATCGTGCTCATGCGTCGGATGTATGGGCGGTGGATGTGCCCGTAGACCACCGTCTGCGCCTCGCACGGCTCGTAGGTCGCGAGCAGCTCGCCCTCCTCGGCGTCGGGCGCCGGCGCCCGCCACAGGTTGCCGGGGCTCGCGTGAAGCAGGACCAGGTCGTCCTCCCTGTGCTCGTCCGGTAGGCGGCGCAGCCACTCGACGCGCTCCTCTCCGATCAGCTCGCGAGTGGCCGGCCCCCAGTGGTCGAAGAGCACCCGCACCAGATCGACCAGTCCCGGGGCCTCGTGCTCCTGGACCGCGCGCTGCTCGGGGCGCCAAAGCAACTCGTCGGTGTTGCCGACGATCCCGGTCCAGTCGAGCTCTCGCACGAGGTCGATCACTTCGGCCGGGTGACAGCCGCCGAGAGCGAGGTCGCCACCCTGCCCGACGCGGTCGACACCTCGCCGCTGCATGTCGGCGACCACCGCCTCGAGCGCGGTCAGGTTGCCGTGGATGTCCGAGACGATCGCGAGCCGCATCGCTGTTCAGTTGCGCATTGACCGGTACCTCCCACCCTATGCGAGCCGGGTCACCGCGCCGGCTCGGAGTGAAAGGTGGCCCACGGCAAGGCGTTGTCCCACGCCCAATACGTCGCCGCGGCGAACCCTATCCCCACCTCACCACGGCGAGCGGATTCGAGTAGTCATCCGTCCAGGTCTGCGCCGAGGGATTGGCGCGGCAGGTGCGCCAGCGCCGGTCGCCCGCCAGGTGGCCGAGATCGGCCGGGGTGCGAGCGAGCAGCGCCCAGGTCGACTCGGAGAACCCCTGCTGCGTCTCGGCTGAGCTGGGGGTCTGGCGCTGTATGCGGCACGAGAGCCCGAGGTCGCGCGCGATGTTGGCGACCACCGGTTCGAGCGCGAGATAGCGGTTCGTGAGGTTGAACAGCAGCGCGCCTGCCTCGGCGGTTCGGGATAGGTAGAGCGCGACCGCCTCGCGGGTGATCAGGTGCAGCGGGATAGCGTCGGAGTTGAAGGCGTCGACCACCACCAGGCCGAGGCTCGCCTCGGGGAGCGCTTGGATCGAGCGCCGGCCGTCGCCGACCACCACACGAGGTCGGACAGGGCAGTCGCTCAGGAAGCTGAACAGCCGGCGATCGGTCGCGATCCTGATCACCGTCGGATCGATTTCGTAGAAGGTGAGCCGGCTTCCCGGGCGGGCATCGCAGGCGAGCGAGCCGGTGCCGAGGCCGATGGCGCCTACGCGTCGGGTGGCCGAGCGCGGCAGGCCGGCAAACGCCTGGGCGGCCGGACTCCCGGCGTTGTAGTAGCTGAGCGGCACCGGCGGACCCGGGCCGACGCGCTCGGAGCCATGCAGCGTGGTACCCGAATACAGCTCGTGGAGGCGGCCGTGATCGCTTGCGAGCACGCGCGAAGTTCCGAAGAAGTTGCGGTCGCGTTCGAGCAGCCGGTCTCCCTGGCCCGCGGCGATCGCGGCCGCGAGGAAGATGGCGCCCACGGCAAGGCCAAAGCGAACCGGCCGCCTGGCCAGGTTGACCACCAGGCCGCAGCCCACGCCCGCCGCCACCGTTCGGACGTCGATGAACACGTCCCCCGCGGCATCCCGGGCGATGACCAGCGCCAGCGCCAGCGCGGCGCCGAGCAGGAGCGGCACGATCGCGTCCATCCAGCGCGTCGGCCGCTCGTCGCCCAGGAAGAACTCGAGCAGCTCGCGCCGCTTCTTGGGTGGCGCCGGCCGCAGGAGGCAGGCGGCCACGATCGCCAGCGGGTACTCGACCAGGCCGGGGAAGACGAGCGGCGCCACGACCGCGTTGAACACCCCGCCCAGCGCTCCGCCCAGCGCGACCCACAGATAGAACTCCGTAAGGCGGCTCGGGTCGGGCCGGTCGGCGGCCAGGCGGCCATGACACATCAGGCCCGCGACGACCAGTCCGGCCAGGTGGACCAGAAGCAGGACGCCGAGCGGCGCCTGCGCCCCGATGACCAGGGTGTAGGTGACCAGGATCGCCGCGATCGGCCACAGCCTTCGCCCAAGCACGCTCAGCCGGCGTGCGTCGGTCCACGGCGAGAACGCGACGACGAGCGTGATCAGGTAGAGCGCCAGCGGAACCACCCATAGGAGCGGTACGGGGCTCAGGTCGCGGGTGATGTAAGTGGTCACCCCGAGCATCAGGCTCGACGGAACCGCCGCCAGGGCCAGCCACCTGAGGCGCCGCCCCCACTCGATCCGGTGCCCGGGGAGCGGCTCGGTGGCAATGGGAGCCGACACCGCGGGCGCAAGCCAGAGCGCGGCCGCGCTCCCGGCCACCAGCGCGACGGCAAGCGCGTAGCAGGCGGCCCACGCCCTGCCTTGCGCCCTGAGCCCGAGCAGTGGCTCGAGGACCAGCGGGTAGGCCAGCAGCCCCAGCAGGCTGCCGCCGTTGCTCGCCGCGAACAGGAAGTAGGGATCGCGGGCGGCGCGGTGGCGCGTCGTCGCGAACCAGCGCTGCACCATCGGCCCGTTGGCGGCGAGCACGAAGAAGGGAAGCCCGGCGGTGGCGGTGAGAAGGACCAGTAGCCAGGGCACCGGGTTCGCGGTGTCCGGGGCGGTGGCATTCGGCACGCCGATCGGCAGCGCTATCGCAGCCAGGACGAGCGCCGCGAGCTGGATGAGAGCCTGGCGGCGCGGCGACAGGCGGCTTGTGACGTGTGCGAAGCCGTAGGCGGCGAGGAGCGCGGCCTGGAAGAAGAGGACCGTCGTGGGCCAGACCTCCGGAGCCGAGCCGAGCAGCGGCAGCACGAACTTGCCCACCATCGGCTCGAGGGCGAACAGCAGCGCCGCGCTGACGAGCAGCGCTACCGAGTAGACGATGGTCAGGGCCGCGGGCTCCTGTTCGCAGTCGTGCGGGCGCTCACGACCGCACGCGGTTGCGCAAGCTCAAGAACCGAGGACTCGTCTGCGGTGGCGTCGGTTCTTCGGGCGCTCATGGCACTAGCATGCTCGATCGGAGGGAGGCAGACCGATAAGCGTGGAAACAGACGCCGGCAGGCGCAAGCCCGAAGAGCCCGGACGGGCGGATCAACAGTCCCGACCGCCGGATCCGGACTCCGATGTCGAGCAGGTCGAGAGCGGGCAGAAGGCCGACACCGGATCGATGTCGGAGGAGGTCGAACGTGCCGGCGAGCGCGAAGCCGATGCCTCCGAGGGCTGACGGCGCCCGCTAGGCGCGGCAGGGTCGCCAGAAGCTCGGGCTGCAGCTTCCCCCTACGACATGCTCGCGCTGCGCGGGCCGCTCATAGCCTGACGGTCGTGCCGGCAAACGCGATGAACCAGATGCAGAGGGCGGCGATTGCGACGCATGCAGAGATGACCATGACGACGTCGAGCATTCGCACTGGCCTCGCCTGCTGGGTGTCGGTAAGACCGCGGCGCCAAACGGGTGCCACGCGCCCGCCGGCCTCGTCGTGGCCACGAAGACGCTCGTAGAGGTCGCTGACGCGCAGCAGCAGCTTCAGCCCACCGATCATCGACGCCGGTATCGCGACGATCAGCGCCGGCAGGGCGATGAGCGGGGGCAGGGAGAACGCTTCGATGAGCTTCGAGACGACCAGGATCCACGCAAACGGGGCAGCCGCCAGGGCGGCCGTGCCGACCACGGTGATGGGGATCAATAGGACGGCGACGAAGTTGCGCCCGATCATCATCAGACCCCCAACCGAACGGCGGCGCTGAACCCGCCCCGCCGCGCCAGACGACAGTGCGGTGTCGGCGGCCTCGGTGAACATCCTGTCACCGCCCCTCTGCGGCGCTGCCAGCGCCCTTCGTCAGCGCCGCCTCGAGTGTGCACAGCAATCCCAACCAGCCGGTGAAGGCCCGCGAGGTGCCCCCTGCATCGCGCAGTGAGCCGCGGATCGGCTCCGCTGCCGAGTCGAAGTCAAGGGTCACCTGGACCCCCTCGCGATAGCGCTCTGGCTGTGTCCCGGCGCTGGGCTCTGCGGTCACGACGTGATCTTCCGACCACGCCGCGCGATTCGCATCGGGGTGTGACCCTGAACTTTGCCCGCTTGACCCGCGGCTCGTACTCAGGGTCGCGCGCTAGAGTCGCGCACGGCGAGCCCGATGGCCGTGCGGTCGGTGACACTCCTAGAACGGGAAGAAGACCTAGCCGCGATTGATGACCGCATCGGGCAGGCAATCGCCGGCGAGGGATCGCTGCTCATCTTCGAGGGACCGGCGGGCATCGGGAAAACCGAGCTGCTCGCCGCGGGCCGCAGGCGAGCTGCGGCGCAAGACATCGAGGTCCTGGCTGCGCGGAGCGGTGAGTTGGAGCGCAGCTTCGGCTTTGGCGTCGTCCGGCAGCTATTCGAGCCCCCGGTCATGCGCGCAAGCGCTGCGAGGCGCAGATCGCTGCTAGCCGGCGCAGCGGCGGGGGCCGCGCCGGTGCTGGGACTCGAGGCTCGCGAAACCCATCCCGCGGCAGAGGTCTCGAGTCCGGATTCCGCCCTCGGCTTTCAGCACGGTCTCTACTGGCTGGCCGCCAACCTCGCCGAGCAGGCCCCGCTGCTGATCTCGGTGGACGACGTCCACTGGGCCGATGCCGCCTCCTTGCGCTGGCTGCTCTACCTGGTTCGCCGGCTGGAGGGTCTTCCGATCGTCGCCATCATGGCGACGCGTCCGGGAGAACCGGGTAGCCAAACCGAGCTGCTCTCGAGACTCGCGGCCGAGCCGCGCGCTACGACGCGGCGTCCCGCCGCTCTTAGCCCCCTCGGAACTGCACGCCTCGTGCGAGCAACGCTCGGCGATGAAGCCGAGCCCGAGTTCTGCAGCGCCTGCCATGAGGCAGCGAGAGGAAACCCGTTCGTCGTGCGGGCACTCGCCGATGCCATCAGGGAGGACGCCATCCCGCCCACCGCGACGGCGGCCGCTCACATCCGCGACGTCGGCCCCCAAACCGTCTCGCGCTCGGTCATGGCTCGGCTCGCGCGGCTGCCCGGAGGGGCTGCCGAACTGTCGCGCGCAGTCGCGGTGCTGGGGACGGGGGCGGAACTGCACGAGGCGGCGTCGTTGGCCGATCTGGACGAGACCGCTGCGGTCGAGGCGGCCGACGCGCTCAGCGCGGCGGCGATCCTTGCGCCCGGGCGGCCGCTGGACTTCGTGCATCCGGTCGTGCGGACCGCGATCTATGCAGAGATTCCAGAAGCCGAGCGCGCCCACATGCATGCTCGCGCGGCTCGGCTGCTGTCGGGGCTCGGCGGGCAACCCGAGCGAGTTGCCGCCCACCTCTTGGCCGCCGACCCACGGGCCGATCCCTGGGTGATCAGCGTCCTTTGTGACGCTGCCCGGGACTCCCTGGCTCGAGGCGCGCCGGATGGCGCAGTCGCCTACCTGCGGCGAGCTATCCGCGAGCCGGCGCCTCGCGAAACTCGGCTCGATCTGCTGCAGCGCCTACTCCCGGCGGCCATGCGTGCCGTTGACCTGACGGCCTTCGACGACCTCGGGGGTGACCCGCTGGAGGAACTGGCGGCCGACCCCGAGGCCCTGCTGGCCTGCGGATCCCAGATCGCCACCGCGCTCTACACCGCGGGGGAGCCAGAGCGAGGAACCGAGGTTTGGGAAGCGGCGATCGAGACGGCGCTCGAGCGCGGAAGGATCGCGTTGGCTATAGGGCTCGAGCTGGAGCTCATCAACTGGCGCCAACTCGTGCCGTCCCAGGCAAGGGCTCGCCTGCAGCCGTATGTCGACAGGATCGAGTCTGGAACGCTGGCTGAAGCACGGTCGGCGGCGGCCGAGGCCTGGTGGGCCACACTGATCGGCGATCGGACGGCCGATGAGGCCGCCCAGCTGGCCGAGCGCGCGCTGGCCCATGAAGGAGTCTGGCGCGATCAGATCGAGATCCCGCTCGTGCTCGCCGAGGCCTTGCTCGTCCTGATCCGCAGCGACAAGCTGGCGCTGGCCGAACGCCCGATCGAGCGGTGGGTCGCCGAGGCGCGAGGCCGCGGCTCCTACCCGAGTCTGGTCATGGGCTCCTACGTCCGGGCGTCTCTCAGCTACGCGGGCGGGAGCGTCGCTCGGGCCGAGAGTGAGGCGCGTAGCGTCGTGGAGACCGCCCGTCGCGGTGACTTCGTGTTGCTCATGCCGCTGTGGATCGCCCTGCTGGTCGAGGTCCTGATCGAACGTGGAGATCCGGACGCCGCCGACGAGGAGTTCGAGAAGACCGGGCTGACCGGCGAGATTCCGGACACGTACTGGTTCGGGCCGCTGCTGTTCAGCCGGGGGCGCTTGCGCCTCGCCCAATCGAGAACGCGGGAGGGGCTGGGCGACCTGCTGGAGCACGGCCGGCGCTATGAGCGCGATGGGATACTCAATCCCGCCGGTTATGGGCAGTGGGCGTCCACTGCCGCACTCGGGTTGGCAGCGGTCGGCGAGTCCGACAAGGCGCGGAGCCTGGTGGAGGTGGAGCTCGACCGCGCCAAGGGATGGGGAACGCCCGGCCCAATCGGCACCGCGATGGGGACGCTTGGCCTACTCGCGGGAGGACAGAAGGGCATCGCGCTCCTGCGTGAGGCGGTTGCCGTGCTCGAGCCGTCGTCGGCCAAGCTCCACCATGCTCGCGTCAGGACCTATTTGGGCGCCGCGCTGCGAAGGCAGGGGCAGCGTTCCGAGGCCCGTGAGGTGCTGGAGGAGGCGCTCGACCTCGCCCACCGGTGTGGGGCCATCGCGCTCGCCGACCATGCGCGACAGGAGCTCGCCGCTACGGGGGCGCGGCCGAGAAAGCCGATCCGGACCGGTGCCGATGCGCTCACAGCGAGCGAGCGTCGTGTGTCGCAGATGGCGGCCGAAGGCCTGGCCAACAAGGAGATCGCGCAGACGCTGTTCGTGACCGTGAAGACCGTCGAGACCCACCTTGGCCACGCCTACCAGAAGCTGAACATCAGTTCGCGCTCCGAACTTCCTGCTCGGCTCCGAGAGGAGAATGCGCCATTGCCCCCGCCGAAAATGCCCATCTGAGTGGCGTGACGGGCGGGCCACACGGGGTGCTGACCGCCCGAGGTTCCGAGCCTGGACCGGTGGAGTTACGGCCGGCGGGGCACGGGTAGAGGCCCTGGTGCAGGAACCGGATGAAAGCTGCCCACATGGCCGATCGAATCGAGCGCAACCGGGCCGCAGTCCAAGCACCGCGCGCGGCGCTTGCTGAGGACCCGCGGTGATCGGCGAGGTCGACCTCGCCGTCGTCGGCGGCGGGATCGTCGGCCTCTCCACGGCCGTCGCGGCCGCGGATGGCGGCCTCGAGATCCGTTGCTTCGAGGCGGCGCGGCCGGGCGCCGGGCAGTCGGCGGGGCGGACGCGCATCTTCCGCCACCGCCACGCCGAGCCGGAGCTCGTCGAACTCGCGGTGCGGGCACGGGCCGCGTGGGACCGCTGGGAGCAGCGATTCGGTCGCGAGCTGGTCGGCCGCGAGGGCGTCGTGATGGCCGGTCCGGACCTCGAGAGCGATCTCGAGCGGCTAACGACGGCGGGGGTCGAGGTGCGCGCCCTCGATCCCGCCGCCCAGCGAGAAGCGCTTCCGATCGCCGCGCCGCTGGGAGAGACGGCGCTGCTCGACGTCCATGGCGGCGCCATCCGGACGGATCGCGCCGTGGATGCGCTCGTCGGCGACCTCGGCGAGCGGCTCGTCCTCGCCGAGGTCGTCGGGCTACATCCCGCGGACGGGCACGTCATGGTGGACACCGCGGAGGGCGTCTGGCGGGCCCGGCGGGCGGTGGTGTGCGCGGGCGTGGACACGACACGGCTGGCGCGCGCTCTCGGGCTGGACCTGCCGGTCGAGACCGGCTGCCAGCTGCGGGCCACCTTCGCGGTAAGCGAGGCGCTGGCAGGCGGGCGCCTCGCCTGCCTACTCGATGGACGTGACCCCGACGCGTCGTCGTACGCGGCGGCGTGCGACGGCGGCCGGCGCTACACCGTCGGTCTGGGCTCGAGCGAGCTCGCGGTCGGCGGGCTCGGGCCCGCCGTCCCGGCGGACGCGCCGCCCACGCAGGCCATCGAACGGACGTCCGCCTACGTGGCGCGGGTGTTTCCGGGGCTCGACCCCGAGCCGGTGGAGTTGCGGCTCTGCTGGACGACCAAGCTGCCCTGGAGCGAGGACGCCTTCGCGGCGTGGCAGCACGGGCCGGTGACGGTGTTCGCGGGCCACAACCTGTTCAAGTTCGCGCCCGTCTTGGCGGACCTGCTCGTCGAAGCCGCTCGAGCCGGGCGCATCTCCCCCGAGCTGGCGCCCGACTACGCCGACGGCGTAGCGGTTTCGAGGATGAAGACGTCATGAGCGAGATTCGCAATTGGGTGCAGCTGGCCACCCGAGCGGTCACGGGCGGGAAAGTTCGCGTAGGAGCCGTTCGTCGCGTGGTCGGTCATCGCGACGGCTGGAAACGAATATGTTTCGCCTGCATCGCATTGGGACTGCTCACGGCGCGAGGTACTGGCTCGAAACCAGCCGTCCCGTCGTCAAGAGAGTCCCGCTCCTGTGATACCGCTCGACGGAGGTAAAGCTTGGTATGACCCCGAGACGCGTAGGGCTGCTCATGGCCGCTGGTGCGGTCGCGCTCGCCGGCTGCGGCGGAGGCTCCAGCCAACAGAGCACCAGCACCAAGACATCGGCGGCGCAGAAGCCGCTTGCGCAGCCGCAGGCCAAGGTGTCGTTCATCGCTCCGAAGAACGGGGGGACCATCCCCGGCACGGTGATCGCACGGGTCAGGGTGACCGGGATCAAGCTCGACCCCGCGGCGGTCGGCAAGCCGGCCAAGCGGGGCGAGGGGCACCTGCACTTCTCGATGGACGGCGGCAAGTACGACCTGCCCAAGTACTCGGGCGCCAACGGCAGGCTCGCGGTCAAGCTCGGGGTGCAGGGCAAGTACTCGCCGTCGGTGACTCCCACGATCACCTACAAGGGCCTTCCCGCCGGCAACCACAAGCTCGAGGTCTACGTGGCCAACAACGACCACACCAACGCAGGTCCGAACGCCGAGGTCCAGTTCACGACCGAGTGAACTGTGCGTCAGAAGCCGTATTCCGCTTAGAGCCCGGCGGGGTGATGAGTGGACTCGTCCAGGTGAGCTGGTCCGACGCTTCAGGCGCTACCCGGGGCCTGCCCCAGGCGGCGATCCAGGGTCATCCGCAGCACCTCGGCCAGATGTAGGGCCCGCTTCCCGGTCGCCTGGGCGACCTGCTCCTGGCAGCTGAAGCCGTCCGCCACGAGAAGGGCATCGGGGTCAAGCTCCCGCGCACGAGGCAGCAGCTTCTGCTCGCCGCAGGCCATCGACAGGTCGTAGTTGCGCTTCTCGTAGCCGAACGACCCGGCCATCCCGCAGCAACCCGCGTCCAGCAGCTCGGCGTCGAGGCCGACTCGCTCGAGCACCCGCGTCTCGGCCTCGAACCCCAGGACGGCCCGGTGGTGGCAGTGGCCGTGCACCAGGGCTTGTCGCTCGAGCTTGGGCGGCCTCCAGTCGGGGGCGTGGCGCTCCAGGAACTCGCTCAGCAGCAGCGCCTGCTCGGACAGCCGGCGGGCGTGCTCGTCGTGGGGCAGCATGCTCGGAAGCTCGTCGCGGAACACCGCCGCACAGCTCGGCTCGAGTACCACCACGGGGGTGCCGGCGGCGATGTCGTCCTCGAGGGCGTCGAGTGCCCGTCGCAGGAGCCGCTTGGCGAGCGGCAACATCCCGTGCTCGTAGAGGGGGCGCCCGCAGCAGAAGGCACGCTCCGGGACCCGCACCCGGTGGCCCGTCGCCTCGATCACCTCCACCGCCGCCCTCGCCACCTCGGGCCGGAAGAAGTCGTTGAAGGTGTCGGGCCAGAGCACCACCTCAGCGCCGTCGCCAGGGGGCGGCCGGCGCGCGGCGAACCAGCCGCGGAAGGTCTGGCGGGCCAGCGACGGCGGGCGGCGCTCCGGGTGGATACCGGCGGCCGCCTTGGCCAATCGCGTGCGGGTCAGCAGATTGACGGCTCGCGGGGCCCGACACGCCAGGCGCGCCCACCAGGGGATCAGCCCCATGGCGTAGGCGGCGCGCGGCCTCAGCCGGCGTGCGTAGTAGTGGGAGAGGAACTCGGCCTTGTAGGTCGCCATGTCCACCTGCACCGGGCACTCGGCCTTGCACCCTTTGCAGGCCAGGCAGAAGTCGAGCGACTCCTTCACGGCCTCGTCGCGCCAGCCGTCGGGGACGACCTCGCCCTTGAGCATCTCGAACAGGAGGCGCGCCCGGCCGCGCGTGGTGTGCCGCTCCTCGCGGGTGACCTGGAAGCTCGGGCACATGATCGCGCCATCGCCGACGGTGCGGCACTTCGCCATGCCGAAGCAGCGCTCCGCGGCGGCCGCGAAGCTGCCACCGTCCTGCGGGAAGGCGAAGTGGGTCTCCAGATGGGGCGGCCTGTGCTCGGGCCCGAGCCGGAGGTTCTCGTCCAGGCGGTAGGCGTCCACCACCTTGCCGGGGTTCATCTTGCGGTCGGGGTCCCAGACCGCCTTGAACTCCCGGAACGCCTGGACCAGCTCGGGACCGAACATCCTGGGTAGGAGCTCGGCCCGCCCCTGGCCCTCCCCGTACTCGCCGGCGATGGAGCCGCCGTGAGCGACGACCAGGTCGGTGGCCTCCTCCATGAAGCTCCGAAACCGGCGCACCCCCTCCGCGGTCTTCAGGTCGAAGTCGATCCGCGTATGCACGCAGCCCTGGCTGAAGTGGCCGTAGTAGATGCAGCGGTACCCGTGGTCGTCGAGGAGGCGGCCGAAGGCCCGCAGGTAGTCACCGAGCACGTCGGGGTGGACGGCGGCGTCCTCCCAGTTGCCCTCGGACTCGAACTGGCCCGGCGTCCGGCTGTGGCCGACCGCGCTGGAACGAACCGCCCAGGCCGCCTGGCTCTCCGACTCGCCGAGTACGCGGGTGTCGTGGGCCGGTCCGTCGCGCAGCGCTTCCGCCGCCCGGCGGGCGCGCTCCTCGGCCTCCTCGCGCGACCAGGCGCCGAACTCCGCGAGCAGCCACGCCTTCCCGTCGGAGAGCGCCTCCCGTTCGCGCACCAGGCGGCGCTTGGCCTCCATGTTCTCGGTGAGCACGGCGTCGAAGCCCTCCAGCCCGATCGGCCCGTGCTCGAGCACCGCGGGCACGTGATCGCCGGCCGAGGCCACGTCGGGGTAGGCCAGCAGGAGCGTGATCCGCTCGGGCGGGCTGGGCACCAGCCGCACCGTGGCCTCCACGATCGTGCCGCAGGTTCCCTCCGTGCCCACCAGCGCCCTGGCCACGTGGAAGCCGTTCTCGGGCAGGAGCTGATCCAGGTTGTAGCCCGAGACCCGGCGAGGGATGTCGGGGAAGCGCTCGCGGACCAGATCGGCATAGCGGTCGCGGATGTCGCGCAGGCCCGCGTAGATCTCGCCCCGGCGACCGCCCTCTCGCACGATCGCCTGCAGCTCCTCCTCGCTCGTCTGCCCGACTCGCAGCCGCGTCCCGTCGTACAGGACCACGTCCAGCTCCTCGGTGTTGTCCGAGGTCTTGCCTGCCATCAGCGAGTGGGTGCCGCAGGAGTTGTTGCCGAGCATCCCGCCGAAGGTGCAGTACTCGCGGGTCGCGGGGTCCGGTCCGTAGGTGAGCCCGTGCTCCTCGGCGGCGTTGCGTAGCTGGTCGCAGATCACGCCGGGCTGGACCCGGGCGCGCCGAGCGTCCGGATCGAGCTCGACGATCCGGTTCATCGCCTTCGAGAAGTCGATGATCACCGCCACGTTCACCGTCTGGCCACTCGGCCCGGTGCCGCAGCCGCGGGGCAGAATCGGCGCACCGTGGTGCCGGCACGCCGCCACCGCGGCCTCGACGTCGTCGGCGTCGCGCGGGATCACCAGCCCGATCGGGACGTGACGGTAGAGCGAGAAGTCGTTGGCGTAGAGGGCGCGGGTGCCGGGGTCGAAGCGGACCTCCCCGGCCACGCCGCGCTCGAGCTCGGCCTTCAGGCCGCCGAGGTCCACCCCGGGGGGCGGCGGCTTGACCCGCCGGCGCGTCCCGCGAAGGGCGGCCGGGCCCCTAGTCGCGATCGCCACTGCCGTCGCCCGGGATCCTGTCCGCCACCTTCTGCTTGGCCCGCTCGAGCACGCCCGCCGGGCTCGTGGCATAGCTCATCTCGCGTGCGAGCACCCGCGACATCGTGAGCCCGATCCGCTGGCGGTTCGGCTCGCCGCGGGCCAGCCCCCAGGCGAATCCCTTGGCGTGCTCGGGGTTGATGGTGGGCGTCAGCGGCATGTCGTGCGGATCCACGATGGCCTCGACCAGGACCGGTCCGTCGTCGGCCAATGCCTCGCGCAGCTGCTCGCCGCAGCTCGAAGGCTCCTCGATGCGGACTCCGCGCAAGCCACACGCTTCCGCGACCCGGGCGAAGTCGATCCCGGACAGCTCCACGCCGAACTGCGGGTTGCCCAGGAAGGCCATCTGCTCCCACTTGATGAGCCCGAGCACGTCGTTGCGCATGACCACAACCTTCACCGGCAGCGCGTGCTGCGCGAGCGTGGCCAGGTCGCCCATCATCATCGAGAGCGAACCGTCTCCGGTGAGCGCCACCACCTGGCGGTCGGGGTGAGCCACCTGAGCGCCGATCGCGTACGGAAGCGCAGCCGCCATCGAGCACATCGTGCCGCTGAACGAGAACATCTGCCCGCGCCGCAGCTCAGTCCGCGCGGCCCAGGTCGTCACCGTTCCCGAGTCGCCGCAGAGGATCGCCCCGTCGGCCAGCGCCGGCCCGAGGTGGAACGGGATGGCGTCCGGCTTGATCGGGGTTTCCGGATCGCTCGCCCGCTGCTCCTGGAGCTCGCGCCAGTCGCGCATGCCGGCCTGAGCCTGCTCGAGGAACGAGCGGTCCTCGTTTCGGGACAGCAGCGGCACGAGCTGCTGGAGAGTCAGCTTGGCGTCGCCCGCCAGGCCCACCGCCACCGGATAGCGGAGGCCGAGGCGGTCCGGGCGATCGTCGATCTGGACTCCCACCGCCGAACCGGGCGCGGGTAGGAACTCGATGTACGGGCTCGAGCTGCCGACGATCAGGATGGCGTCGCAGCCCTTCAACGCCTCCTGCGAGGGTCGCGTGCCGACCAGCGCGTAGCCGCCGGTGCAGTACGGGCTGTCGTCGGGCACCGCGTCCTTGCCGAGCATGGCCTTGACGATCGGCGCTCCGAGCTTCTCCGCCGCCTGCTCCAACTCGTCGCAGGCGCCGCGGCCGCCCGCGCCCACCAGGATGACCGGGCGCGTCTTTCCCGACAGCGCCTCCGCGGCACGTTCGATCTGATCACGCGGAGGGATGCGCCGACCTTCCAGCGAGGTCACGGCGCTGTGACCCTCGATGTTCTTGATCGAGCGGTCGCCGGTGACCGCCTCGCCCGATTGGATGTCGATCGGAATCGCGATGTGTGCGGGCCCGCGCATGGAGACCGCGGAGCGCACCGCCATGTCGACCACCGGCAGGACGTGGGCCTCCCCCATGATCCGCTGGCTGTACACACAGGCATCCTGCAGGGCGTGATCGTGGTTGATGTCCTGCAGGTAATGGGTGCCGATCACGTCGTGGTAGGTCATCCCGCTGATGGCCACGACCGGGGCCTGGTCGACGCGCGCGTCGTAGAGCCCATTCATCATGTGTACCGCCCCCGGCGCAGCGGTCGACAGGCAGGCGGCAGGACGCCCGGTGAACTTCGCGTAGCCCACGGCGGCGAGCGCCGCCGTCTCCTCATGACGGACATGGACGAAGCGAATGCGTTCGGCGCGGGTCCGCAGCGCCTCTATCACCCCGTTGATGCCGTCACCGGAAAGCCCGAAGACGGTGTCGATGCCCCACTCGATCAGACGCTCTACGAGCTGGTCGGAGGCCGTCTCGCTGCGTGCCATGGATCTCCTTCGTGCGCTGTCGTCGGGATCCGCTTGCCCCGCAAGGCGCGGCTCAAACCGCCGCCGTCACGGCGTCCAGCGTGACTCACGGCTGGCGCAGGGTTCGGGGCGGGGAGATACTTGAGCGGTGATCGTCGACTGCGCGGTCTACGAACAGGGCGAGCGACGCGCCGGTGACCTGCCGCTCGAGAAGGCCTGTGCGGCCAGCCGTAAAGACGGCGCCTTCGTTTGGCTGGGAGTCGTCGCCCCGTCCGCCGACGAGTTCAATGCGATCGCCAGCGAGTTCGACCTGCACGAGCTGGCCGTCGAGGACGCGATCAAGGCCCACCAGCGGCCGAAGCTCGAGGTCTACGGTGAGACCTTGCTCGTCGTTCTCAAGAGCGCCCGCTACGTGGATTCCGAGGAGGTCATCGAGACCGGCGAGATCCTGCTGTTCGTCAACCCGGCGTTCGTCATCTCGGTGCGCCATGGCGAGGCCAGTGGGCTGGCCGCGGTCCGCAGGCGCGTCGAACAGCGCGCCGACCTGCTGCGCTCCGGTCCGGCCGCGGTCCTGTACGCCATCCTGGACCAGGTCGTCGACGACTACGAGGCGGCGGCCGAGGGAGTCGAGGAAGACATCCAAGAGGTGGAGCGACAGGTCTTCTCGCCCGACCGCAGCAATCCGGCGGAGCGGATCTACAAGCTCGAGCGCGAGGTGCTCGACTTTCACCGCGCGGTCGCGCCCCTCTCCCAGGCCGTGGACCAGCTTGCCCGCGGTCACTACCGCCTCGTCCCCGACGCCTTGCACGAGTACCTGCGCGACGTTCATGACCACCTGCTCCGGGTGTCGTCGCGCATCGCCGGCTTCCGCGACCTGCTCAGCAGTGCGCTCCACGCCAACCTCACCCAGGTCTCCGTGCGGCAGAACGAGGACATGCGCAGGATCACCGCCTGGGTCGCGATCGCGGCAGTCCCGACGATGATCGCCGGGATCTACGGGATGAACTTCGCGTACATGCCCGAGCTGAAGTGGAAGCTCGGCTACCCGGTCACGCTTGCGGTCATCCTGGTGATATGCGGGGTGCTGTATCGCCGGTTCAAGCGAGCCGGCTGGCTGTGAATCCTTTGGCTCGCTCCGCGGCTATCTCCCGACGGTCCGAAAGTCAAAGCCGCAGTCTCCGCAGTCGAGCGTCCCCACCGGGACGGTCCGGCCACAGCGCGGACAGGCACGGATCAGGCGCGACGGCGCCCTCCTGAGCCGAACTCCGCCCACGATGGCGCCGGCGCCGAGGAGCGCCACCAGGAGTCCCGCGAGTCCGACTCCCATGCCATCCCGCCCAGCGCGGGACACCAGGTAGAGGCCGCACAGGACCACACCCGCTCCGAGCACCACCAACAGGCCCTTGCGCATCTTCACCGAGGCGCGATCCTAGCTGGAGGACCATCGGGGCCGGTTGCTGGCTCGAGTCGGTGGTGGTACCCGTTTCCAGGCGTGCCAGCACGCAGCGCAGCCACCCCCACAGTCGAGACCGAGCGCCTGCGCCTGCGCGCATGGCGGCCCGGCGACGTGTCCGCGCTCGCCCGCATCGTCGCCGATCCCGAGGTGACCCGCTACCTTCATCTGCCCGGCAGCGAGTCGCCCGCGCAGACAGTCGGTCGACTGCGCCACCACTGGGACGAGCACGGCTTCGGCCACTGGGCGGTCGAGGCGAAGGCCAGCGGCGATCTCATCGGACGCCTGGGGCTCCTTCATCACCGCGACTGGGAGCCCGACCCCCACAACGTCGAGGTGGGGTGGATCCTTGCCCGCTGCGCATGGGGAAAGGGCCTCGCCACCGAGGGCGGACGGGCGGCGCTGCGCTACGGCTTCGACCGGATCGGGCTGCCGGACATCATCAGCATCGCCGACCCCGCGAATCGCGCCTCGCGGCGGGTGATGGAGAAGCTCGGACTCTCGCCCGCCGGAACCGCCCGCTGGCGCGGCGTGGATGTCGTCTGGTACTCGATCGACCGCCGGGCGCCGGGCTAGACGTCCGTCGGGCGCGGGCGGGTCGGGCATCGGGTTACCAGCCAAACCGCAGCGACCGGCCCCTAACTCGCCCTGTTAGGGTCGCCGCACGATGTCGGCCGACGCGCGGCGCCGCGGGATCTTGGCGTTTGGCGCCGGTCAGGTCGCGCTGCTCGTTCCGCTACTGGCGCTCGAGCGCAGGATGAAGCGTGCCGGCGGGCCCGGGATCATCCCGTTCGAGCTCGCGGGCAGCCCCGAGCGCTCGCGCAAGATCATGGACAGATGGGGCGCCGAGGGCCAAGCGGCCGCGCGGCTGTCGTTGCTGCTCGACTACCCCTACCTGGTCACCTACTCGGGCCTTCAGGTCGCCGCCACCCGTGCATCCAGCAAGGCCCTGCGCCGACGCGGCGCGAGCGCGCTCGCCCGCGCCGGTCGAGTCATCGGAGCCACTCAACTCGCGGCCGGCATGTTCGATGCGGCCGAGAACACCGCCCTGCTCGGCATCCTGGCTGGACGCAACGGCCGGCTCCCGGCCCTTGCCCGCGCCTTCGCGAGTGCCAAGTTCGCGCTCCTCGGCCTCGGCTGGGGCTACGCGGCGCTCGGCTTGGCGAGCCATTTGACCAAGCGCTGATCGCGCTTCGGTGCCCGTGCCGGGCCCCGAGGTGCGCCGTCTACCGCGAGCGCAGCCGGGAGGCCGCAGCAGTTAGGCGCTCGAGCGGCTGGTTGGGGTGGGCCTCCTGCTTGCGCTCCGCTTCCAGCTTCGCCTTGATCTCGGCCAGGTCGGCGTCGAGCTTGGTGGCTCGGCGTTCAGCCGCGGCGAGCTTGCCCTCGGACTCCGCCTGCAACTGCTCGAGACGCTGCTCCAGGGCTCGATGCTCCTCCAACTCGAGCTCGAGTCGCTCGAGCTGCTGCTCGCGCTCGATGCGCCGCTCGCGCTCGGAGTCGATTTCGCGCCGGGCATCGCCGAGCGCGTCCTCCGCCTCGCTCGCCCTGCGCTCCGTGGCCCCGAGGTCGTGCACGGACGCCGCCCGGAGCTCCTGCAGTCGTTGGTCGAGCTCTCGACGTTCCTCGTGTTCGCGTTCGAGGTTGTTTCGCGCGTTCCGTACGGCAGCCGCCGCCTTGACTGCATGCCGGCTGTAGTTGTCCTGGGTCGTCTTCAGCTGTTGCTCGAGGCCCTTGGATCGCGCCCGCTCGCGTTCGAGCTCCAGCCGCGTCCGTTTGAGGGCGTCGGTGGCGGCGCTGGCGCGCGCCTGCAGATCGAGCCTGACCCCCTGCACCTCTCGCTCCGCGCCGGTCCGCTGCTCGCGCTCGCGTTCCCAGCCCGCCTGAGCTTCCTCGAGCGCCTCGTTTGACTCGCGAATCTGGCGCTCGAGGGTCTCCCGGGTCGCCTGCTCGGCTTGCGCCCGACGCTTTGCCTCCTGCTCGAGCCGCTCGATCTGCTGGGGCAGGCCGGCGCTTCGCGTGCGCTCCTCGGACAGCTCGCCGCGGGTGCGCTCGAGGATCTCCTCCAAGGCTTGGACGCGTGCGGCGCCGGCGGCGGCGGCCTCTTCCGAGCTCGCCCGGGCGGCCTCGACGTCGCGTTCCAGCTGCTCGCGGCGCTCCCACTCGCCCTCAAGCTCGGCGCGCGCTGCTTCGAGCCGTTGATCGACCTCGGCACGCTGTTCGCGTTCTGCCTCGAGCCGGGTCTCGGCCTGGGATAGGCGCTCCTCCCACTCGACTCGCTGCCGGTCGAATTCGGCCTTCGCCTCGCCCAGCCCGTGATCCAGCTCGGCTCGCTCCCGCTCGCCCCGCTGGCGCGCGGCCTGGAGCTCGCCTTCGAGCGCCTGTGCCCGGGCCTCGAGCCGGGTCGATTCCTCGCGCCAGGAGTTGCCCTCCTGATCCAGCCGCTCGCCCTGCGCCACCAGCTCGGCGCTTCGCGTCCGCTCGCGGGCCAGCTCGTGGCGCATGCCCTCGAGCATCTGCTGCAGTTCCTTGCGCTGGGCCTCGAGCTCGCTACGGGCGGCAAGTCTGCGCTCGGATTCGGCACGGATGCGTTGGAGCTGCTCACGTGCCTGAGCCAGCTCCCCGTCACCGTCGGTGCTCTCGCGCTCACGGGGCTGGTGGCCGTCGGCTGGAGTTTGCCGCCCGTCCAGCCGGGCCGCCAGGCGCATCCGTAGGTTGTCGCTCTCCTGCCGTGCGCGGCCGAGCGCCTCCTCGAGCTTCTTCACGCGCTGGTGCCTGGCCAGATTCCCCTGGAACCTGGTTCCCGGCTTCGGACGGGGCGGTATCGGCGACCGGGGTTCGGGTTGCGTCGCCGGCTGGGCGCGCGTCGCTTCGCGCTCGATGTCCGCGCCCTGGGGTCCCTCGGCCGCGTTTCGCTCGATGTCCGCGCCCTGGGGTCCCTCTCGACGGTTGCGGTGGTCGGCGCCACCGCCGGCGTCGAACCGGCCGCGCACCTGCTCGGGCTCGCCGTGCGGCGCCTCGGCGGCGAACCGGCCGCGCACCTGCACGGGGTCGCCCCCAGCCAGGGCGCTCGCGGGGGGCTCGCCATTCTCATCCGCGACCACGAAGACCGTCACATGGCGGTCCAGATCAGAGGCCAGCAGCGATGGTTCGACCCCCAGTCCGGCTTCGCGCAGGGTTTGCTCGACGTTCTGGCGCGCGAGCGGCGTCGACCGCCGAGCCCCGAACTCCGCCAGCAACCTCGCAGCCTGGAGCTGAAGACGTCCTCCGGCGGCGGCGGTCCGCGCCCGGATTCGATCCTCCGGCCAGACGTCGATCTCTTCTTGCTTCACGCTGGTTCCCACTACGCGCGCGACCTGCACGGGGTCATCGGCGATACGCGACAAGTATGCCGACTTGCGAACGTCTCGGCCACGGTTGAGCGTGTATTTGCGCCGGCGCGTGACCCGCGCGGCTCATGACCCCTACAAGAGGTACGGCCAGCTGGCGGTCAGAGCCGGGTTTCCACCGATCCGCAGCGGGTAGGGCGCGTGCGATGAGCGCGCCCGGCCCCTCCCGCCCGACGGCAGCGGAGCCGCTGGGGCGGCAGGCCATGGGTCGCCACACCCGACCGGTCGAGCGGCTCGCGGAGTAGCGGGGGGCGGTGCCGATGGCCACGATGCGAGCGGTGCAGGTGACCGAGCAGGGCGGACCGTTCGAGCTGGTCGAGCGGGACGTGCCCAGCCCGGGGCCTGACGAAGCGCTGGTCCGTGTGCAGGCATGCGGCATCTGCCACAGTGACTCGTTCGCCAAGAACGGCGGTTTTCCCGGGGTGTCGCATCCCCTCATCCCCGGCCACGAGATCGCCGGGGTGATCGAGTCGCTGGGCGACGCCGTGCAGGGCTGGCAGCCCGGGCAGCGGGTGGGTGTCGGCTGGTTCGGGGGGCAGTGCGGCCACTGCGAGCCGTGCCGGCGCGGCTACCTCATCGACTGCCAGAACCTTCGGATCCCCGGCATCACCCACGACGGCGGCTACGCGGAGTACGTGGTCGTCAAGGCCACCGCGCTGGCTCTCATGCCGGATGAGATCACGCCGCAGGAGGCGGCGCCGCTGTTGTGCGCCGGCGTGACCACCTACAACGCGCTGCGCCACAGCGGCGCGCACGGCGGCGATCTGGTGGCGATCCTGGGTGTCGGCGGGCTTGGGCACCTGGGAGTCCAGTTCGCCTCCAAGCTGGGCTTCGAGACGGTCGCGATCGCGCGCGGGCGCGACAAGGAGGACCTCGTCCGCCGGCTTGGCGCCCGCCACTACATCGACAGCACCGCCCAGGATCCCGCCGAGGAGCTCATCGGGCTGGGAGGCGCGAAGGTCATCCTCGCCACCGTCGCCAGCGCGAGCGCGATGACGGCGGTCATCGGCGGCCTGGCCGTGCGCGGGACCCTGGTGGTCGTCGGCGCGTCGATGGAGCCCATCGAGGTGCCTCCGGTGCTGCTGATCGGCGGCAGCCGGTCGATCGTGGGGCACGCGTCGGGCACCTCGCGTGACTCCGAGGACACCCTGGCCTTCAGCGCGCTCGCGGAGGTGCGGCCGATGATCGAGACGCGTCCGCTGGAACAGGCCTCCGAGGCCTATGAGCGGATGATGGAGGGCGACGCCCGCTTTCGCATGGTCCTCACCACAGAGGCCTGAGAGAGCGAGAGGAGCAGCCGTATGCCCAAGACCACCCGGAAAGGCCAGCCGAAGAAGAGCGAGCTTCCCGGCACGCTACGCCGCTCGCCCGCCAAGGCCCAGCGCACCTGGGCCAAGGCCCACGATGACGCCGTCGAGCAATACGGCGACGGTGAGCGCGCTCACCGCACCGCGTACTCGGCGCTAAAGCACTCCTACGAGAAGGTCGGCAACCGCTGGCAGCCCAAGCAGGCGAAGGGACCGTCGGATCCGCAGGCCAAGCAGAGCGCTCCCCGCGCACGGACCCGCCCGCGGCCCACCGCCGCCGGTGTCGACGTCGAGGGCCACTCCAAGCAGGAGTTGATGGAGCGCGCGAAGCGGCTCGACGTAAAGGGCCGCTCGAAGATGTCCAAGTTGGAGCTCGGTCAGGCGATCGCCCGCAAGCAGGACTGAGCCGGCAAGCCTGACGATCGCCGAAATCCCTTCACCCGGCGCGGGCGCCGGCGACGCCTCGTCATACTGGCCCGGGTGCGAACGCTGCCTCGTCGACCGTTGCGGGGGCTTGTCGCGTTGGGCGCCGCGGGGCTCTGCGCCGCCGGCTTCCCGGCCTCGAGCCTCGCGGCAGCGCGGACCGTCGAGACGGTGGGGACTGCGCCATCGACGACTCTCGACGCCGGTGCCTGGTTCTTTCGCGACCGGGTGATCGATCACCCGGTGGCGAGGGCGGCCGCGGCGAACGGGGGACTCCTGACCCTGCACTATCCGGTCGGCGGTCAGAGCGTCGAGATCTCCCTGTCACCCGCGTTCGCCGACATTCCGCAGAACCGGGCGGCGGCGCGGTCGGTCGTCGATTTCCTGGGCAGCCTCCCGCACGCGTCCGAGCTCGGGCAGCTGCGCATCTTCATCGGCACCCAGGCCGAGGTCAGCGTGCTGTGCGGCGGCGGGGTGGAAGTGCTGGGCTGCTACGCCGCCTCCCAGCACCGCATGTTCGTGCCCGATCGCGAGCCCCCCGGCGGCATCTACAGCCGGGAGTACGCGATGACCCACGAGTACGGGCACCACATCGCCAGCTTGCGCAGCGACGCCCCGTGGCCAGCGCTGGCCTACGGCGCCAAGTACTGGTCCTCCTATGAGCACGTGTGCGCGCGGACCGAGCATCACCTGCTCTTCCCCGGCGACGAGAGCAGCCATTACGCCGCCAACCCGGGCGAGGCCTTCGCCGACACCTACGCGCACCTTCGCTTTCCGAGGGTCCCGTTCCAGTTCTCGTCGATCATGCGTCCGACGCCGGGCTCACTCGCGGTCGTGCGTCGCGACGTGCTCCATCCCTGGCGCGCGCCGCGCGCCGCGCGGCTGCGGGGGGTTCTCGGTGCCGCCAGGCCGATCCGTTCCTTCACCATCCGCCAGTCTCTGGACGGATCCCTTTCGTTCCGGCTCCTCGGCCCGCCGGGCTCGAACTACGACCTCGAGCTGGTCAACCGTGGGCGCGTGGTCCGGCGCACCGACGCGCCGGGCAGCCGCGACCGTCTGACCCTCCTCGGCTGCCGGGCGGACCGCCCGACCGTGACCTACTCGCTGCGCGTTGTGCGCCGCAGCGGCAGCGGGGCGTTCTCGGTCGACACCGCGGTCCCCGGCTGAGCATCCCCCAGGCGGTTGCCGGCGCCGCTTAGCGCCGCGCGCTTCAGGCGGACTGGGTATCGCGGTAGTGCTCGATCGCGCCGGTGCGCTCGAGATCGTCCACCAGGATGGCCTCGACATCGAGGGTGAGCTCGATCTCGTTGCTGGCGACCACCCCGCCGCCCGGGAGCTCGTCCTGCCACGAGACGCCGAAATCGTGGCGGTCGATCCTGGTGGTCGCCTCGAAGCCGAGGCGGCGCATGTCGCCTCGGTTCTGGTCGCCGACCCAGAAAGGCGTCTTCCACTCGCCGAGGTAGACGATGTCGAGGGGGACGGTCCGGGTGACGCCCCGGATCGTCAGGTCCACCTCTCCCTTGAACTGGGTATCCGCGGTGCGCTCGGTGAAGTGGCCGGCGAAGGCGATCCTGGGGTGGTTCTCGACATCGAAGAAGTCCGCGCTGCGCAGATGTGTGTCGCGGTCCGGTTCCCCGGTCCAGATGCCGGTCGCGTCGATCTCGCCCTCGAAGGTCGCGTCGAGGGGGCTATCCCAGTCCAGCTCGAGCCGGCCGTGGATGTCCTTGAACAGACCGCGCACCCACGTGACCATCATGTGGCGGGCCCGGAACTCGGCTTCGGTGTGCCCCGGCTCGAAGATCCAGCTCGCCATTCAGGTCTCGCTCCCCGCCACGAAGGCCAGCGCTCGGGTGTCCCCTGCGTTCATCTTCCCACGACGGGCCGCGCACGCGGGTGAAGGCTCGGCTGGGGGGCGGATCCATCGGCGGTCGCGGCCTAAGATGGCGACCCGCCAGTCCCGCCTACTCGGCCACAGCCGGCGGCTGAACACCGACGAAAGGATCGTCATGCACGTAGCCGAGTTCACGCTGCACGCCAAACCGGGCCACTTCGACGAGGTGGCCGAGATGTACTCCCAGTTCGCGAGCGGCTTTCTCAGCGACCACCCGGCGCTCGAGAGCGTGCTGATCCTCGGCGACGAGGCGGGCGGCCTGGTGCGGGGGATTGGCGTCTTCACCGATCGCGACGCGGCGGACGCCGTGAACAGCGATCCCGAGTTCGCCGCGTTCAACGACCGCATCGGACCGCTTCTGTCGGGGCCCTCCGAACGAATCGAGCTACAGCTCCTGCACCAGCACGTCAGGTAAGCCCTGGATCGATCAGCTCTCGGCTCCCTGGCGGCGCTCACGGGCGGCGCGACGAAGCTGGCGCTCGAGGTCAGGAGATCGGCGCATGAGATCGTCCAGCGCGTCCGGGCTGAAGACAAGCAGCCGGAGCGGCGAGGCCGCGACGACGGAGGCCGTACGCGTGTAGCCGAAGCCGGCGCCCCAATCGAGCGCCGCCAGCTCGCCGAAGAAGTCGCCCTTGGCCAGCCGGCCTACGCCCACGTTCCCGCGGCTGACATCGGCGGTACCCGCGACGATCACGTAGAAGTCACGCGTCCCGTCCCAGCGACGGATCACGCTCTCGCCGGGCGCGACGCTCCTCTCGCGCGCTGCGGTGGCCAAGCGCTCGCCGTCCTCGCCGGTGAGTGCGGCGAACAGCGGCCGCTTGGCGGCCGTTGCATCCGGCCGGGTCGGTTGCGGCAGGTCCCGGGGCATGCCGGACTGTCGCGCCCGGACCGCAGCCGCCGGCTTGCTCGCGGGCGCCGCCGGCACCGGCGCCTCGGCGAACCAGCGGAGGGCGCCTTCGACATCCCGCGGACCGGTGGTGTGGTTCATCACGCACAGGCGCATGGCGTAGGTCCCGTGAAGCCGGGTGGAGGACACCAGCCCCCGCCCGGTCGCCTCGAAGCCGCCGACCAGGCCGGCGTTGAGCTCGGCGATCGTCTCCTCGTCCTCGATGCCCGGGAACCGGCGCCGGAAGCAGATGATCCCGAAAGATGCCGGCGAGAGCAGCTCGAGCGCGGGGTCTTCCCGCACGCGCTGTTCGGCGTACAGGGCGAGGTCCATGGCGCGATCGATTGCGGCCCGGAAGGCGTCAACCCCGAAGTAGTTGAGCGACAGCCAGATCTTCAGCGCACGCGAGGTGCGCGTGAGCTGCAGGCCGAGGTCGGCGAAGTTGACCTCCTCGCCCTTGTAGTCGGCGAGGTAGTCGGGCGCGATCGTGAAAGCACGCTGCAGGTGGCGCCCCTCGCGTACGAGCAGGCACCCACACTCGATGGGCTGGTACAGCCACTTGTGGGGGTCGAGCGTGACCGAGTCGGCCAGCTCGATTCCCGCGAGCGCGTCCCGCCCCCGCTCGGTCAGCGCCGCGAACCCGCCGTAGGCGGCGTCCACGTGAAGCCACAGCCCGCGCTCGTGGCAGACCGCCGCGAGATCGGCCAGCGGATCGACGGCGCCGGTATTCGTGGCGCCGGCGTTGGCCGACACGATCAGAGGCCGCAGGCCGGCGTTGGTGTCGGCCTCGATCGCGCCCACCAGGGCGTCGAGGCGCATGCGGTGGCTCGCGTCGGTCGGCAGTACGCGCAGCTGATCGGGACGGAAGCCGAGCAACCGCGCCGCCCGCGCGACCGAGGAGTGGGTCTGATCGGCGACGTAGGCGACGACCCGGTCGGACATCGAGCCAACCAGCGTCTCGCGCGCGCACGCGAGCGCGGTGATGTTGGCGGCGGAGCCGCCGCCGACCAGGATCCCCGCGGCCTGCGCCGGGTAGCCGATCCACTCCTTGAACCAGTCGAGCACGACGAGCTCGAGCTGGCTCGGCCCAGCAGCCGACATCCAGGAACCCGCGTCGATGTCGAGGGCGCTGGCGATCAGGTCTCCGAGAGCACCCGGGAACGTGCTCGAGGCGGGGATGAAGGCGAAGTAGCCGGGATGCGCGAGCCGACTCATGAAGGCGAGGACGTCGTCCTCGAGCTGGTTGAGCAACTGTCCCCACTCGCACGCCCCGGTGGGTGGCGGGCCCGACAGGCGCCGAACGAGATCGCTCGAGGTTCCGCGGCGCATCGCCGGTGTCGATTGGTCGCTCAGCTGTGAGACCAACAGGTCCACCGTCCGGTACCCGAGCTCGCGCATGCGCTCTGGGGTCAGCGCGAGGGGGTCCTCGCCGAGGCGTGAAGCAGGCGGCGTCGGCGGGGCCTTCATGCCGCCGCGAGCGCCCGGGATCGGCATAGGGGAAGCTCAAATCCGAGCGCCGGGCAATCGGGCGGGTCGAGCTCGTCGAGCTCGGGCGCCCGCACGAACCCCAGGCGTTGGTAGAGGCGGCACGCGGCTTCCATCGTGGGCCGGGTTCGGAGCACCACACGGCGGAAGTCGCCCGCCACCGCGACGGCCAGCGCTCTGCGCAGGAGGGCCTCGCCGATGCCGCGCCTTCGCGCATCGTCGGCGACCGCGAACAGGCGCAGCTCGGCGTCACCCGGGCTGGCACGGCGGCCGCTACGGCCACTGGCCGGGCCGACGGTTACGGTCCCGACGATCGTCCTGTCCGGCGTGGCGGCCACGAGGACCAGGCCGCTGCGCGCCCGGTGGGTCGCGGTCCGCAGGTCGCGCCGCACGACCGGGACCAGCCGCGGCGTCCGGTAGACCCTCTCGACCAGGCCGTCGACCGCGTTGAGATCGTCCTGTCGCGCGGCCTTGATCGCGACTCGCTTGCGGTGAAGATCGGTCTGCGCCATTCCGATCGGTGGGCGTGACCGGCGAGGGAACATCGTTACGCCTCGATTCGCGGCCAGATCGACATAGACTTGCGCCACGGGAGGGCGACGATTGGACGCAGCCGACACCGATGAGGTGGGGCTCGGCGCAAGCCGAGCCACGGCCCCGCTGGTCGGCCGTGAGCGCGAGCTTGGCGAGCTGGAAGCCGCGCTGGCCGACGCTCACAGCCGCCACGGTCAGCTCTACCTCATGGTCGGCGAGCCCGGCATCGGGAAGACGCGACTGGCCGAAGCGGCGGCCGAGCGAGGCGCGGCCCAGGGGATGCTCGCGCTCTGGGGCCGAGCGTGGGACAGCGGCGGCGCACCCGCCTACTGGCCCTGGGTGCAGGTTCTGCGCAAGCTGGTCGCCACCCGCGACGCAGCTCGCCTGGAGACCGAGCTCGGGGGTGGCGCCAGCTGGCTGGTAGAGGTTATGCCCGAGCTGGGCGATCGTCTGCCCGGGATCGCGCCGCGGGTGTCCTCCGGCTCGGAAGAGGCGCGCTTCGCCTTCTTCGACGCGCTCGCGTCGTTTCTGCGCAACGCGGCTGACAGCAGCCCGCTCGTGATCGTCCTCGACGACCTTCACGCCGCCGACCCGGCGTCGCTGCTGCTGCTCGAGTTCGTGGCGCGGGGAACGTCGGAATCCCCGGTGCTGATCCTCGGGACGTACCAGCCAACCGCGGCTCGCCGACGGCCGGACGTCGAGAAGCTAATCGGCGCCCTGGCTCGCGACTGTCCGTCGCTGATCCTGCGCGGCTTCGACGAGCAAGATGTCGGGCGCCTGGTCGAGGACTGCACCGGGCAGCAATGGCCGCAGAACTTCCTGAAGGCGCTGCACGCCACGACGGAGGGAAACCCGTTCTTCACCGTCGAGGTCGCCCGGCTGATGAGCGCCGGGCCGGCACGCTCGGCTCCGGCTGACTCCGACCGCCGCGCGGGGTTCCCCCTGCCGGACACGGTTCGAGACACGATCCGCCGGCGATTCGAGTCACTGCGGCGGGAAACGATCTCGCTACTCGAGGTTGCGGCGGTGATCGGCCGGGAGTTTCGCGTCTCGACGCTGCGGCGGGTGGCCGGGCAGCACGATGACCACATAGCGCTGTTGGACGAAGCCGTGTCCGCGGACCTCGTGACCGAGGTGACCGGATCGGTCGGACGCTTTCGCTTCAGGCACAGCCTGGTCAGGGAGACGCTGTATGCCGGCCTGGGAACCGCCCGGCGGATCCAGCTGCACCGAGCCGTCGGCGAGGCGTTGGAGAGCCGCTACGGAGGCGCGCCCGAGCACCTGGTCGAGCTGGCGCACCACTTCGCCGAGGCGGCGCCGGAGGGCGACGCCTCCAAGGCGCTCGATTACGCCGTCAAGGCCGCGGAGGACGCGATGCGCCTGTTCGCATACGAGCAAGCGGCGACCCTCTACGAGCTGGCGCTGAGCACGAGCGACGCGCTCCCGCCGGAGCGCAAACGCGACGCGCAGCTCCTGCTGGCCCTGGGACAGGCGCGGGCGCGGGCGGACCACCTCGCGTCCCGCGACACCCTGATCGCCGCCGCCCAGGCCGCACGCGAGGTCGACGACCCGCGGCTCTTCGCCTCCGCGGGGCTCGCCATGCGCGCCTTTCCCCTCGGCAGCGGCGTGCTGGACGATCAGCCCAGCGGGTTGCTGAGCGAGGCGCTCGAGCGCCTCGACGAAGCCGACAGCCCGCTGCGCGCCGAGGTGCTGGCCCGCCTCGCGGTCTCGCTCTACTACTGGCCGGGGACCGAGCCGCGGCGGATGGCGCTCGCCGAGGAGGCGGTCGCGATGGCGCGCCGGCTCGACGATCCCGCGGCGCTGGCCCATGTCCTGAGCAATGCGCAACTGGCTACCTGGGGGCCGGATACCACCGAGCGTGACCTGACGTGGATGGAGGAGGTCCTGCGGTTGACCGACCGGTTGGGCGACGACCAGCTCGAGTTGGCGGCGCGCAACCGGCAGATCGACTTCCTGGTCGAGCTCAATGACCTGCGCGCAGCGGAGAGGGCGCTCAGCGGACTGGCATTGACGGTCACCCGCAGCTCCGACCCGCGCACCGCGGCCTATGTCCGGCTGCACCGCGCCCGCCACGCCATCATCGAGGGTCGCTACGCGGACGCCGAGCGACTGAACGCCGAGGCCTCCGAAGACGGAAGTCGTCTGCGTGACCCCCTGCTCGTGGAGCTCGCGCGGGGACAGCGATTCTCCCTGCGCTGGGCGCAGGGACAGCTCGACCAATTCGAGGCCGCCACCCGCCAGGCCATCAGCACCGATGTGACGTCGGCCTGGCGGGCCGCACTGGCGCTCCTGTGCTGCGAGGTCGGTCACGAGGGCGAGGCCAGTCGCCACCTGGAGCGCCTGGCCGCCAATGACTTCCGCGACCTTCCGCGCTACAACGGATGGCTGGCGACGATGGGGCTGCTGTCGGAGGTCTGCGTTCGGCTTGGGGACCGGGGTCGGGGGCAGACGATCTACGAGCTGCTCGTCCCGTTCGCGGCGCGAAACGTCATCACCCCGCAGGCGGCGTTCGCCGGCCCGGTCGCCCGCTTCCTGGGCATCCTGGCCGGTGCCCAGGGGGAGTGGGAGCTCGCCGCCACCCACCTCGCGGAGGCGCGCGAGGCGGCTGCCCGCATGGGCTCGCCCCCGACGCTCATGCGCGTCGATCTCGACGAGGCGCAGCTCCTGATCGCGCGCGCCCGCCCCGGCGATCGGGAGCGCGCCTTCGAGCTGGTCGATCAGGCCACGTCGATCGCCCAGGAGTTGCGGACGGAGCGGATCGCCGAGCAAGTGGAGCGGTGGCGCGCCGCGATCGGCGCAACCGCCCGGCCCAAACCCGCCGCGGCGGAGGTCGCGGCGCCCGCATCCCTGCGCCGGGAGGGCGACGTGTGGGCGTTCGAGTTCGACGGGCGATCGGTGCGGGTCCGGGACAGCAAGGGCGTTCGATGCCTCGCCGTCCTGCTCGCCAACCCCGGCACCGAGATCCATGCGGTGGAGCTGGCCGGGCCGGGGGCGGCCCGCGAGCCCGCCGGCGCAGGACGCGCCGGCGCCGGCGAGCCCGGATTGACCCCGTCGACCACCGACGACGCGGGACCGCTGCTCGACGCGGAGGCCAAGGCGGCCTATCGCCGGCGCCTGGAGGAGCTGCGCGAGGACCTCGAGGAGGCCGAGTCGTTCAACGATCCCGAGCGGGCGGCGAAAGCTCGCGAGGAGATGGACTTCCTGGCCAGCGAGCTGGCCGGAGCGGTCGGCCTGGGTGGACGCGACCGCAAGGCGGCGTCGAACACCGAGCGCGCCCGAATCAGCGTGACCAAGGCCATTCGCGCGACTATCAAGCGTCTCGGCAAGCACGACGCGGTGCTCGGGCGCGAGCTGGAGGCGACGATCCGGACCGGCACCTTCTGCATGTACGAGCCCGATCCGCGCCGGCCGCTGGCCTGGCGACTGGAGGTGGGCTGACCGGTCGCCGGCACGCGAGCCGGCGACCGACGGTGAGCATTCAGAGCCTTCGGCGCAGGCTCAGCCGGGAGCGGTCCTCAAGGATGGCCCGAGCCGCTCCCGCCCCGCACGTACCGTGCACGCCGCCTCCGGGATGGACGGACGAGCTCGCGACGTAGAGCCCGCGCAGCGGGGTTCGATAGCGCAGCAGGCTGGGCGCCGGCCGGAAGACCAACTGCTGGTCGATCTCGTAGCTGCCGCCGCCGAGGTCACCGCCGACCATGCTCGGATTCTCGCGCTCGAGTCGCTCGGGGGAACGCGCGGCCCGCCCGATGATGAGGTCGCGAAAGCCGGGCGCGAAGCGCTCGATGCGGGCCTCGACCGCGTCGGCCATGGCGTCGGCGTCGACATCCGGTCGCTGGGGCACGCGAGCGTACGCGTAGAGCGTGTGCCTGCCGGGCGGCGCCCGTCCGGGGTCGTGGAGCGACTGCTGGCCGACGACCACGGTGGGCTCGCGCGGCATGCGACCCAGACCGGCCTCGTATGCGGCGCGGAACTGCGACTCGAGGGTGTCCGCGACATGCACCACGCCGGCCTGCCGCGCCTCGCCGCTCTCCCATGGCACGGGGCCGGCGAGGGCGAGGTCCAGCTTGAACGTCCCCAGCCCGTAGCGCCATCGACGTAGCCGGCGCATGAGGCGGCGCGGCAGAGCGTCCTCCGGGAGCATCGCGGCGAGCGGTCGGGCGGTGACGGTGGCGACCACCGCGTCGGCGGAGATCTCCTCACCGGAGGTGAGCGCGACGCCCGAGGCCCGCCCGCGGTGGACGAGGATGCGAGCGACGGACGCGTCGCAGCGAAGCCGGCCCCCCAACCCGGTGAGCCGCTCGACCAGGGCGTCGCTGATCCGCCCCGCCCCGCCGCGCGGGAACGGCCAGCCGACCAGGTGGCCGAGGAAGCCCAGACCGAACGCGAAGCCCGCCCCCACCGCGGAGCCCGGGGTCAGATCCGAGTGCAGCGCCGATCCCGACAGCCACGCCGCCGCGCGCCGGTCGCCCAGGAGATCGAGCCCGAACGTGGCCGCCGAGCTCACCATGCCCCGGCCCAGATCGACCGCGTCGAGGCGCAGCGCGCGCAGCAGGTGCAGCCCGGCGCCGAGCGGTGGGAAGCGGCCGAGGATGGCGGCCACCAGGGCATCGCGGTGCGGCAGCAGCCGCGCCACGAAGCTGCGCCAGGCGGCGCCCGCTCCCGGCGAGCCCGAGTCGAGGCTGTCGGCGGTGGCGTCGAGGTCGCGGTGAAGCGCGATCGCGCCACCCTCCAGGAACGGGTGGGCCATCGCGATCGGCGGGCTCTCCCACTCGATGCCGAGGCCGGTGAGCGGCAGATCGCGGAAGGCGGGCGAGGCCAGCGTGAGCGGGAAGAAGCCAGCCCCCAGGTCGTGGACGAAGCCCGGCAGGGTCTCCTGCGAAGAGCGCACGTGACCGCCAGGCTGCGCATCGCGTTCGAGCACGGTGACGTCGAGGCCGGCGCGGGCGAGCCGGATGGCGCAGACCAGGCCGTTGTGGCCGGCCCCGATGATCGTCACCCGGGCCGTTCTCATCGGACCGCTGCTCCGGTTACGCCGCCACCCACCTCGGAGCCCTCACGTCGGGACAGGGCTGCGTCCAGCAGTACGGCCCGGACACTCAGCCTCGCGGTGAGACCTTCGGCGCCTCGGCCCCGATCCGCCGCATGACGCTCCAGAGGTCCGGCAGCTGCGGATAGAAGATGGGCTTGCCGCTCGTGAGCAGGGCGCCCGCCAGAGCACGTTCGGGATCCGCCCACCCGATCATGTTGGTGAAGCCCAGGTGGCCGAAGGCGTGCTCGGTGTCGGGACCATAGAGGCTCAGCACCTTGGCCCCCAGCATGAAGCCCAGGGCGTAACGCGTGGGAAACCCGAGCGTGAAGTCGATCTCGCGATAGGAGTGCTCGGTGAGGGCGCGGCGGATCGTGCGCGGCTCGACCATCCGCACGCCGTCGAGCTCGCCACCGCGGCGCAGCAGCTCGAAGAAGCGCGAGAACTCGGGCGCCGAGGTGACGACATTGCCGGACGGCACGACGCCCGTGAGGAACCTGGGATCGTTGCCGACCTCGATCACGCGACCCACGGGGAGGCCGAGGGCGCGCTCGAGCAGCGTCGAGATGGGCGGCAGCACCGGCGCGCCGGTCGGATAGTCGCGTGCCACGAGGTCGAGATCCTCAGGAGAGACCCCGTAGGAGCAGTGTTCGAAACCGAGCGGCCGCAGGATCTCGTTCTCGAGCACGCTGCGGATGTCTCTCCCCGTGATCCGCTCGACGATCTCGGCGAGGATGAACCCGCCGGAGACCGCGTGGTAGGCGAGCGCCCTTCCCGGCCGCCTGGAGGGCTCGGCATCGCAGAGGACGCGAAGCAGCAGCTCGCGGTCATCGACGTTGGCGGGGTCGAGCACCTCACCGGGCAGGTTGGGGACACCGGCGCGATGCGAGAGGACGTGGGCGATGGTGATCGCGTCCTTACCGTGCTTCGCGTACTCGGGGATGTAGTCGCTGACTCGATCGCCGATGTGCAGCTCCCCCACCTCGTCTAGCAGATGGACCACCATCGCCGTGACCGCCTTGGAGGCTGAGTAGACGCAGAACAGGGTGTCTGGGGTGGCGGGGACACGCGGCGCATCCTCGGGCTCACCGGGGCCGACGCCGCGCGCATGCCCGATCGCCCGGTTGAGCACCACCGCGCCGTCCCGGCGCAGGCACAGGGTGATGGCGGGGTGCACGCCGCTGCGGTACAGGCGGGTCACCGACTCCCAGATCCGCTCGATCCCTTCGCGGGTCATTCCGCCCTCGCGGGGCGCCGCCTCCTCCCCGGCGAGCGTCACCTCGTCGAGATCGCGCGGGACGTCGATCCGCCGCAGTGGATCGGGCACGAGGGGCAGGCGCGGCACGGGGACGCGCGGCACGGGCAGGCGCGGTGCGGGGAGGCGCGGCACGGACGCGGACGCTACCCGTCCCGCCGCGTCCGTGAGATCACCTCGACCGGGGGAGCAGTACCCGGCCTGCGAACCGGTGGAGCGCGAGCGACTTGGCGGATCCATCCCCGCGCCGGTTTTCCGGCGGGCCATCCGGGTACCCGGCTGGACGTGGCGACCGAGCCCTTGGGGCGAAACTCCGACCGGCTGCGCACTCTGGGTCTGCGGTTTCTCGGCCTCGCCGTCGGCCTGGGCGTCATCGGCGCGATCCTGATCCTGCTCGGCGCCGGGGTCCTCGATGTGCTGGGCACCGTCGTCGCGGTGGTGGCGTCGGTGGCGCTGGTGGTGGGCGTCGGCCTGCTGCTGTCCAGCCTGGTGGGCGGCCGGATGGCGAAGGGCAAGCCGTTCGCCTAGCGGCCGAGCCGCCACCGGCCCGGTCTGGTCTTGGCCTCCGGATCCAGGCGGAAGCCGAAGCTCCTCAGCCGGGCGGTGCGCCCGACCTCGAAGGGGATGCATCCCCGCTGCCGCGCTCCTGGCTCCAGGACCACCGCCCCCGCGAAGCCGCCGCCGCACACGCCGCTGGTGACGAACGCCAGCTGAGGCTCCTCCCCTCCGGTGGTGGATATCGCCCCTCCGCTGGCCGGGGCCTCCTGGAGGGTCACGCCGCCCAGGTTTCGCAGCACCAGCTCGATGCCCACCCGGCGCAAGCCCGGGCTCGCGGGATCCCGGACGTCGCGGAGGGGATCGATCACCCGCGCAAGCGTGACCTCGACTCGCTCACCTCGCTCGCCACGAAGCGTGATGGAGTCGCCCACCCCGGGTGGCCCGGCCGGCTCCCCACAGCCCCACGCCGCGGCGATCAGCGCGACCGCCACCGTGGCCACCGGCGCTGCTGTGACGCGGCGGCCCCGGGGAAGCGCGTGGTGCCGCCGGCGCGTCATGCCCGCTGCCGGCCAACCGCCCCGGCTCAAGCGGTCGCGAGCGTGCGCTCGGACTCCTGGATGTGGTCGGAGATGAGGTCGACGAGAGGTGGCCATAGTGCACGCGGCAGGTCGTGGCCCATGCCCTCGAAGACCTCGAGCCGGGCGCCGGGGATGGCCGCCGCGGTGGCGCGCCCGGCGGCCAGCGGGATCAGCGGGTCCTTGGCTCCGTGGATGACCAGCGTCGGCGCCCGGATTCCGGCTAGCCGCTCGGTCCGATCGCCGGAAGCCCATACGGCCAGGAGCTGGCGCGCCAGCCCGGGCGGATCATAGGCGCGGTCGAACGCGAGTCCGGCACGTTCTCGGACCTCGGCCTCGTCCAGCTCGAAGTCCGGCGACCCGATGACGCGGACGGCGGCCACCGCCCGATCGAGCACCTCCTCACGCGTCGTCGCCGGCGGAGCGAGCAGCACCTGAGTCGCATCCGGGGACGGTTGCGAGACCTCCGGATTGCCGGTGGTGGACATGATCGAGGTGAGGCTGCGCACGCGGTCCGGGTGCTCGATGGCCACCGTCTGCGCGATCATGCCGCCCATCGAGACGCCGACCACGTGGGCGCTCTCGATCCCCAGGGCCTCGAGCAGGCCCGCGGTGTCCGCGGCCATGTCCTCGAGCCTGTAGGCGGCCGACGACGTGTCGCCTGCCACACCGGCCTGGATGTCGGCCGGCGGGGCTTCGTGCAGGTGGGTCGAGAGCCCGACGTCGCGGTTGTCGAAGCGGACGACGAAGTGACCCCGCCCGCTCAGCGCGCGGCAGAAGTCCTCGTGCCAGCCGAGCATCTGCCGTGAGAAGCCCATCACGAGAACCAGCGGCACGTCGTCTGCGCGGCCGAAGGTCTCGTAGGCGATCTCGATCCCGTTGGCCGGGACCTTGCGGACGCGGCTTGCCTCTACCACGTCGCGCACTCTATCCCGGCGCCGGACCCCGGCCTGGGCTGGAGCCGGATCGTTCCCGTGCCGCCCCCCCAGGTCGCCGGCGTGGTGGCGGTGCACGACGGCATGGCCCGTGCCGCGCGCGATCATGTAGCGGTTGGCCAGGTAGGCGACCGGATAGGCGATCGCGAAGCCGGCGGCGATGCTGGCGTAGAACAGCGGGTCGGTGAGTTCCGCGTCCATCGCCCCAGGGATCAGCACGACGGTGAGGTTGTCGATCGCCTCCATGATGGTGATCGAGATCGTGTCGGCGGCCAGCGCAGTGGACACCACCGCCCCGGCACCGAGACCGGCGCGGACCAGCGGCGAGGCGGTCAAGCCGAACCCGAACAGGTAGGCGAGCAGGACCGCCAGGACGATCTGGGCGAGATTTCCCCACCCCAGGGCGGTCGCGATCGCCATGCCCACGACCTCGCCGATCGCACAGCCGATCAGGCAGTGCGTGGTGGCGCTCACCGCCAGGCGGTTGAGCGACGATGGTGGGGAGGCGGTCGTCACCGGCCTCCCGGACGGCCGGGACCGGGCTCGCCCGCGGCGGCGAGGCCCGGTCGTGGCGCGCGGGTCAGGAGCCGCCCACCCCGGCGGCGGTCAGCACCGCGAGCGCGAGCGTCGCGACCGCGAGCAGGCCGTGCAAGATGACGACCGGCACCGGGAAGCGTTGCTCGGCCGGCTGCCCCCCGGCGGGGCCGGGCGGCGCCTGGGCGGGCATGGCCACCTGCGCCGGCTGCTGGCGCTGTTGGACCCAGATGGCCAGCATCGTGAATCCCAGCAGGGCGACCGGAACGAGAAGGGCCACCGCCACCCAGGCCAGGACGTCCTGGTCCGAGACCACGTAGACGATCCAGATCACCAGGCCGGTCGCCGCCAGCGCGAAGTGCCCGAAGATCATCGGCGGGCTGATACGACGGTCGGAGCGCCGGCGCTGCCCGCGCCCGCCGTGCTTGAGCCAGAGGCCGAGCATCACGAATCCTCCGCCCGCGGTTAGCACCCAGGTGATCAGGGCTGCCCATTTCATGGCGTCCTCCTCGCATCGTCGGTTGGCGAATCGCCGCTCGTAGCCTCGGTGAGTCCGAGGACCCGCATGCCGTGCACGAACACGACCGAACCACCGAGCCAGCCACCGAGCGTCAGGATCGCAAATCCCGCCAGCGTGAGCGCGAGCCCGGCCCCGGTCACGTGACCGTGGCGGTACCCGTCATGTTGCTGCCAGGCGGCAAGCGCGAACACCGTCACGGCGACCAGCATGGCGCTGAGATGAAGGGTCGCCGCGCGCCACCGCGGTGTCCCCCAGGTGATCGTCAGCCAGTCGGCGAAGCCGGTGACGGCGCTCGGAAGCGACACGATCAACCCACCGATCAGCGCCAGCCACATGGCCTTGGCGGCCGGCTCCTCGATCCCACCGGCAAAGCCGACGACCGCCAGGCCCGCGGCCAGGGTGAACATGCCGATCGCCGCGTCCGTGAAGGGAGGATGCAGTGGATGGCCGGGCAGCCCCCGAACCAGGACCTGCCAGCCTCGCGGCTGGCCGCCAGGCAGTTCGGGCTTCGCGTGATCCTGCTGTTCCATCAGTGCGGGCTCTCCTTCGGAGCAGTAAGCAATGGACGGCTCGTCGTCCGGCTCAATGCGTCCGACGCGGCATCCCGCGGGTTTCTTCCCGCTCGGCGACGCGCGGTGACAAAGAGTCCGAACGCCCCGGGCCACGTCGAAATTCAAGTGGTGTTTTCTGGATGCGACCGGGTAGGTAGTCCGAATGACGCTGGGGCTGGGAGTGGCGGCGGCGGTCGCATCCGCGGTGGCGACCAACGTCGGCTTCCTGCTGCGCCACCGGGGCGCCGTCGCTGCGCCCGACGTCGATCCCCGACACCTGCTGCGCAGTGCGGTCGGTCTGTTTCGCTCCAAGTGGTGGACGATCGGGTATCTCGTCGCGGCGATTGCCTACGCGCTCCATGTCGGAGCGCTCGCACTGGCGCCGCTCTCGCTGGTTCAGGCGGTTCTGGCGGGCGGCCTGGTGCTGCTGGCGGTGATCGCCGAGCGCTTCTTCGGCTTTCACCTCGGCAAGCGAGAGTGGATCGGGGTGACCCTCGCCGCCCTGGGGCTCGGGTTCATCGCCGTGACCGGGAACGGGCCGCCGGGCCAGGCGTCGGCGCACTACTCCCCGCCGGCCATGATCGCGTTCGAATGCCTGCTCGTCGGAGTGGGCGCATCGCTCATCCTCTCGGGACGAATCGGTCGCTTTCACCGCCGCCGCGGCGTGCTGCTGGGCGCCTCGGCCGGGCTGCTGTTCACCGTCGCCCATGTGGCGGTCAAGGCGCTCACCGCCAAGGCCGACGTCGCCCTCGTCGAGGTGCTCACGAGCCCGCTGCTTGGCGTGGCCTTCCTGGCGTGGGTGGTGGCGTTCTTCGCCTCGGCCCGATCCCTGCAGGTCGGGGAGGCGGTGGCGGTCATAGCCATCACCTCGATCGCCGGCAACGCCTCGGCGATCCCGGCCGGCATCGTCGTCTTCGGCGACCCGATCGGCAGCGACGGGCCCTCGGTCATCGCGCGCGTCCTCGCCTTCACCATGGTCGTGCTGGCGGCCGGCCTGATTCCCGGCCCGATCCGGGCCGGCAGCCCGAGTCGGGAACCGACGAGCGGCGCTCTCTCCTCGGCCTAGGACCTGGGATCCGCCTCGGCGGCGCCCGCCGCGGGTCACATGAAGTCGAGCGCCTCGGCCTCGTCGGTCGTCTGGGCGTGCGTCGCCCCCCCGGGCTCCGTCCAGCGCGTGCAGCGAGCTTCCGATCGCCGCGACCGCCATGGCGCCTCAGTCGGGGGGCGTTTCCTTGACCACGTCGCGCGCGACGACGGTCTCATGGCCCATCTGGAACGGTGCGTGGAAGTGCATCTCGGTGCTGCCGAAGCACAGCCGGTCGCCGTCTCTGAGCCGCCGGCGCCCACTCACCCGCTCGCGGTTGACGAACGAGCCGTTGCGCGAAAGTCCGTCGTCGACGAGCAGCCAGTCGTCGCCCAGCCGCTGGAGCTCGGCGTGGAGGCCGGAGACCTCGTCGTCCCAGCTGAGCACCAGGTCGACGTTGAGGCTGCGTCCCACCACCACCCGGTTCCAGGTCTCGGGCAGCGACAGGATGCGCTGCCGGCCGCGATGGTCGCGATAGACCAGATAGGGGTCGCCGCGGCGCTGGGCTGCGAGCTCCTGCTCGCCCTCCGCGTCCGACGCGGGCCGGGAACCCGAGGTCGGGGGGGTCACGATCGCCAGCTTATCCCCGCCCGGGGTCAGGGTGGCACCGGTCGGGGGGCCAGGCCGGCGACGACCCGCCCGGAGACCTCGTCCAGGGAACGGCCCCGCGGCTCGATTCGGAACGCGAGCGTCACCACGAAGGCCACGGCGCACGCCCCCGCTATGCCGAACAGCAGCGTGCTGGTGCCGACGGCGGTCTGGAGGATCGGGAACAGGAAGACGCCGACGGCGGCGCCGAACTTGGCGCTGGCGGCCGCGAACCCGTGGCCGGCCGCCCGAATCTCGGACGGGAAGACCTCGGCGGGAAGGGCGTACGTCGTCGCGTTGGGGCCGGCGTTCATGAACAGGTTGAACAGCGCGAACCCGACCGTGACCATCCCCAGGTGCGCATCTCCGCCGCCGGGCAGGCCTTCGGCCGCCCCGAGGCTGCACAGCGCGATCGCCATCATCGCGAAGCCGGTGAGCTGCAGGGGGACCCGACCGACGCGCTCCACGAACAGGATCGCCAGCACGAACCCGACCACCAGGAACCCATCCAGCGCCGCCGTTCCCCCGGTGGACGCGATGTCGTCGGCCAGGAACGTCGCGTTGGGGCCCGCCAGCGCCAGGGCGGCGAGGAGGGTCGGCGTGAAGATGCCCACCCCGTAGGTCGCGATGTCCATCAGAAACCACGGGACCGACGTGAAGATCGTCCTGCGGATCATGTCCCGCCGGAACAGAGCCGGCTGGATCAATGCCCTGAGGCCCTCGGGCACCGGGGCCGCGCGCCCCCGGTCGGCCTCGGTGACGGAGACCGGATGCCCGACCAGCCGCTCGGCCACCTCGGCGGCCTCCGCGTCGCGACCGTTCTGCGCCAGCCAGCGTGGGCTCTCCGGGGTTCCGCGCCGCAGGAAGATGATCACCAGGGCGGGAACCACCCCCAGCCCCAGCATCAGGCGCCACGACTCGATCTGGGGCAGCGCGAGGAGGACGAGGACCCCGACCAGAGCGCCGAGCACGATCCCGGCCGCCTGGAGGCTGAAGGCGCCCACCAGCCAGCGTCCGCGATCCCGCGCCGGGAGGACCTCGGCCAGATAGCTGGCCGCGATCGGGTAGTCGAGCCCGATCGCGATGCCGAGCAGGAAGCGGAAGCCGATCAGGGACCAGGCATTCCAGGCGACCACGCAGGCCACCGAGAAGATGGCGAAGAGGACCAGGTCGAGCTGGAAGATCCGCCGCCGGCCGACCCGGTCGGCCACCGGACCCAGGAGCCCGGCGCCGACGATGGCGCCGACGATCGCCGCTGCGGACACCAGCCCCTTGACCGCGTCGCCCAGGACGAAGTCCTTGGCGATCAACGGATTGGCGACCCCGATGATGAAGAAGTCGAAGCCGTCGAGCATGATCCCGAGTCCGGCGAGCAGCCAGAACCGGACGTGCAGCGACGTCATGTGGGCGCTATCCAGGGACTCGCCCAGCGACGGCCGTGTCTCCGCGGGCACCGCGCTCAAGGAGGCTGATTCTCGCCGGCTCGCCTGCTCGAGGCAATGTCATCGGCCAGGGCTCCCGGGCGCGGTTGGCGCACCGACCCGCTAGAACTGCGCGATGGGCGATGTGCTGACTCTCCCCGACCGCACGGTGTTGGAGGTCACCACGCCTGCCGCGGACACGGAGGGGCGCCTGGTCGAGGTCACCTACACGCTTGCGCCGGGGCGGCGAGGGCCACCGACCCACCGCCATGCCCACGTGGAGGAATGGGAGGTCCTGGCCGGCACGCTGGAAGGCCGCATAGATGGGGGGCGCAGGACGCTCGTGGCCGGCGAGTCGCTCTCGATAGAGCCGGGCACCGCCCACACGTTCAAGAACTCCAGCGCCGACCCGGTTCGTGTCCTCGACCGCCATCGTCCGGCGGGCCGGTTCGAGGAATTCGTGCGCAAGGAGGTCACTCTGGCTAGGGCCGGGCTGCACCATCCGAGCGTCCTGCTGAGGCTGGCGATGCTGTGGCACGAGTACCGCGACACGCAGGTGCCTGCCGGCCGAACTGGCCGCGCCCTCGTATCTACCGTGGCCGCCCTCGGCAGGCTGCTGCGACTGGACCCGTCCTGAACCCCGGGGCGCCGCGCCGGAGTCGGCCGGGGTCAGCGCGACAGCAGGACGATCACCACGACGATGATCGCGATCCCCAGCCCCGCCGCCAGCAGCTGGACCGGGCGCTGGCGCAACCAGAACTCGGGCTTGGCCCGGTCGCGCGAGTGGCGGCCCTCGGGCGGAGTTCCTACCCAGTCCTCGTCATCGTCGTAGCGGTTCATCGGAGCCTCAGGTCGTGGTGCTCGACCCCGCCAGGCTCAGGTCCCGCAGTCGCCGCTGGCGGTGGGAAGGGTGACCTTGACGCTGGCGATGTGGACGGCGTACGTGGCGTCCGGCCCCGTGGTCGGCCGCAGGTAGGGCCGGTCGGTCCCGAGGAGCTGCAGCTTGGGGATGTGGCCGGGCGCGAAGCACCAGGCGTTGCCCCACAGCTGGAAGGTCACCTCCCCGTCGGTGCCCTTCTTGATGCGGTAGGCGCCACGGCTGATGAGGATCTGCTTGTCGGTGTCGGGATCGACGTCCCACAGCCGCGAGTCCAGCTGAGCATCGTCGGCTTGCATGTCCGGGGTGACGCTGATCTTCGCGGTGACCTTCGGCAGGCCGATCATCCGGAACCCGCCACTGGATGCGCCGCGGTACACCGCGGTGCCCACGTCCTGGGCCGGATCGTCGTCGCTTTCACGGCACGAGCTGTTCCCTCCGATGATGTCCCCACTCAAGATCGGGTCGTATTGAAGGCCTCTCGAGTCGGGCTGCGGATTGGAAATCGCCGTCTGGTCTTCCTCGGTTTGCGAGGACGAGAACGTCACCGAGCTCGGGTGGATGGCGTTCCAGCTTTTCGCCTCGAATGGGCCGTTCCCATCCCCGCCGGGCGGGCAGGTCTGCGCGAAGGCGGTGACGCTGCCGGGCTTGGGCCGCGAGCCCTCCCCGAGCAGCAGCTTCCTGAAGAAGTCGGCCCCCTGGTCGTTGAGCGGCTTGTTGGTGCTCGGGTCATTCTCGCCGCGCGAGTGGCCGAGGTCGCCGAACTGCAGGGCTATGTCCTTGCCGCTGGCGCGCAGGAGGTTGTACATGCGCAGCGATTCGCGGGGCGGGAACAGGTCGTCGGTCCAGCCGCTCTGCGACAGCAGCGGCGCGGGGCGGTCGGCGGGCAGCCCGAAGGCCTGGTGGTGGTGGAAGATCTCGTCGGCGATGGCCCTCGCCTCGCTGTCCTCGGGCTCGCCGACCTGGACACGGGCGTTCCACTTGGTGATGTCCGCCTGGTCGTTGTTGCAGGGCGACTCGCTGGGTGGCTCCCCGCAGTAGTAGCCGTTGTTCGTCCCGCCGAGCGCGTAGAGCCCGTCGGTGTAGGTCTTGAGCGCGATGCCCAACGGGTTGCGGCTCTCGCCGGTATCCGGCTTCTTGGAGTCGAGGAAACGACCGTTGGGCAGCAGGGAGGCGACCAGGTCCGACCACGGCCAGCGGGGGAAGGCGGCGGTGATCGACAGGCCGACACCCTTCTCGCTCCGCCAGGCCTTGAAGTCTCCGCCGGGGGTGCGGATCCGGTTGCGCAGTAGCGCCAGCTCGTTGCTCTGGCCGCCGCCGTAGGAGATCCCGGTAACCCCGATCTTCGTGCGCTTGGTGATCCCCTCGTCTACCAGCAGGCCTAGCAGGAACTGGGTGTCTCGCGCCTCGAAGCGCTGGTCGGCCAGGCGGATGTAGCCGTGCTCGCAGTTCGGGTCGTCGCGCGAGTCCTTCGCGCCACAGGAGCGTCCCCAGCCGCGTGCCGAGTAGTTGACCACCGCGAAGCCCTGCTTGGCGTAGAAGTTGTTGTTGTAGTGCCAGGTGACCGACCCGTCGCCACCCTCGTCGTCGGTCTCGAAGCTCTTCTTGTCGCCGCCCCAGCCGTGGAGCATCACGATGGTCGGCCACGGCCCGTCGCCGCTGGCGGGAAGGGTCACGTCGACGTCGATCGGCACCTCGTCGAACGTCGGCACCCGGTGTGAGTCATCGGCAGTCGGGCAGAAGCGCACGCCGTTCTGCTCGTTGCACGGATGCCCGAACGGTTCGGGATCCGCGCCCTGGGCGGCCGGCGCCGTGAACAGCGCGGTCAGCCAGGCCAACGCCAACCCCTGCAGCAGCCGCTCCCTCAGCCGTCGCACAGCCAGCCGCTTACCCAAACGACCCTGAGACCTAACACGGGCTGCCGATCCAGGCGCCGGGTGGACGCCATCGACCCGGAGCCGGACCCCTCAGCCCGACCGGACCCGGAACATCGCCACGCCGTGGGCGGGCAGGAAGGCGGTGACGGGCCCGGGAGTCGTGCTGGTGCGATGCAACCACAGATCTCGCACCACATAGCCGCGGGAGGGCCGAAGCCCGAGCTGCCGCGCGTCGGCGCCCAGCATCGCCCGGGCCCGCGAACGGTTGACCAGCAGGAGGGCTCGATCGCCGCTCGCGAGTGGCCGGATCCATACCTCGTGCCCCCCCACGCTCGAGGCTCGAAAGCCCTGCACCCCGGCCGGGTCCTGGTCGACGGCGATGACCTCGCGGTTGGTGAGGATCCCGCGCGTCGTGCGTGACATGGCGCGCAGGTCGTTGCCGGCGATCAGGGGCGCCGCCATCATGCTCCAGAGGCTGAACATCGACTTCCCCTCGGTAGTCCTCAGGCCGCGGTTGCCGACCTGGAGCATGTCCGGGTCGTTCCACGCCCCGGGCCGCGCGTGGCCGGCCAGCCCGGCGTTGTGATCGACGATGCGCATCATGCTGGACCAGCGGGCGTGGATGTCGGGGGTCGTCCGCCACAGGTGCCCCACGTTGGCGGCCCAGACCCACGGGCTCTCCAGGCCCCACGCCGAGATGCTGAGGACCATCGGATGGCGCGTCCAGCGGATCGCCGACTGCATGACGCCGTACCCCTGGGGGCCGCGCTCCCGACGCGTGGTGAAGCATCCGTCCAGCTTCAGGTAGTCCACCCGCCACGAGGCGAAGGTGCGGGCGTCGGTGTAGAGATGACGACGGCTGCCCGGAAAGCGCATGCAGGTGGCGCGGCCGGCAGCCGCATAGATCCCCAGCTTCAGGCCTCGACGATGAAGGTAGGCGGCCAGTGCCCGCATGCCGTGGGGAAACTTCGCGGGATCGGGGCGCAGCTGCCCACGCCGGCGGGTGCGTGCCATCCAGCAGTCGTCGAGGTTGACATAGCGGTACCCGGCCGCCCTCATTCCCGACGCGATCATCGCGTGCGCCGTCTCGCGAACCACCTGCTCGTTCACCTGGCAGCGAAGCGGATACCACGAGCTCCAGCCCATCGGCGGCGTCCGCGCGAGCCCGTTGTCCAGCGCCGGCGCCGGGGCGGCGAGGACACCGGCGATCACGGCCGCGATCGCGCCCGCGGCCAGGCGACGGCCGATCATGGATCGTCACGTCCCGTCGGGATCAGTGGCACGACGCCGATCCGCCGTCGCGGATTTTGCCGAACGGAGTGGTGAGGAAGCTCCACCGGTAGCTTCCCCGCCGAAGGGTCAGATCGAGGACGCCGAACGCGCTGGAGCGGACTTCGCTGTTTCCCCGGATCCCGACGAAGTGGTCGTGGTTTACACCGCCGCTCCCGACCGTGAATTGCCGGATGCCACGCCCGGGGGCCGCGTGGCCCAAGATGTCCTGCGGGGCAAAGCGCTCGTAGACGTGGGCGTGGCCGTTTAGGACCACGTCGACCCCATAGTCGTACAGCGCCGCCCAGAGCGCGTTCGTCCTAGTGGTGAGGAAGTGGCCGGCCGACGAGAACCGCGGATGATGGAAGTACGCCAGGGTGCACTGCCGAGGGTGGGATGCCAGATCACCGCGAAGCCAGGTCACCTGGGGGCTGGCGGGAGAGCAGTCGACGATGCCGATGCAGTTGGAGTTGAGCACCACGACATGCCATGTCCCGAGATCGTAGGAGTACCAGCCACCGGGCGGTGCGCCGGCCGAGCCGAAGTATGCGAAGTAGCCCGCCGCCCCAGGCGTGAGGTACTCGTGGTTGCCCAGGGTGGGGCGCATGCGGCTCTTCAAGGGGCCCCAGGCGGCATCGAAGGAGCCGGCGAAGGCGGCGATCGCCCCGGCCGAGTACTGCATGTCACCCAGCATGGCCACCACGCGCGGGTTGAGCTCCTCGGCGAGCTGCGCGGTCGCCTGCTGCTGGCAGGACGCCGGGCTCTTGCGCTGTCCGGGCTGGCAGGCGATGTCGCCCACCGCTACCATCCGTACGCCGCCGAGCGGTCGCGGGCGCAGCGACGACGGCAGGACGTCGATGTAGGACTTCATCTCCAGCCTTCCGGTGGTCAGCCGGAGGTCGTGGCGCCCCACCGACTGTCCGGGGATGCGAAACCAGCGGAAGAAGCCTCCGCCGGGCCCGACGCGTCCGGTCGCAACCTGCTCGCCGCCGAGCTCCACCCTGACCGGCTTGCCGGCCGGCAGCCCGGTAGCGGCCAGCCGAACGCCGCCGCCGCGCCGGCCGGTCAGCGACGAGGTCGTCAGGGTGGCGCCCGTCGACGAGGTTGCCACGGCCCGGGGCGCCCGGCGTCCGGGCACCACGCGCAGCGGTGCGTTCACCTGCCGGCCGGCCGCCTGCGAGACGACCTGATAGTTGCCCGGCGCCACTGCCACCGGGAAGCCGGTGGCGAAATTGCCGATCGAGTTGGTGACCGCCTGGGCGACCTGGCGACCGGCCACCGTGACGACCACCTTGGCGCCGGCGGCAAAGCCGCTGCCCCGCACGAGCACTCCCTGTCCTCTGCCCGCGGTCTGCGGCGCGATCAGCGAATAGACGGGGCGCGGCGCTGGAGGGGGCGCGGGCGGAGCGGGCGGACCGGGCGGTGCGGGCGGGGGTCCCGGCGGCGGTGGCGGGGGCGGCCCCTGACCGCCGGCGGCCGGAACCAGCCCGAGGCCCATGGCGAGCAGCGCCACGAGCAGTCGGCCGATACGGCGGGGGGTCATTTCGTCAGGGAAGGCGAATCAGGACACGGAGCCGGGACGTGACCCGTTTGTAAACCGCAAGACGCCCGGAGGTAGCGGCGATCGACAGCCGGCCGCCCCGCTCGGCGCCGGGCGCGGGGGTCGGCGCCAGCCCGGCGGTCGATGGCCGGACGGCAGCGTACCGAGGCCGAGGCTCAAGTCGGGGCGCCAATTCGCCGAAGTCGGATAGCGTGGAATGGATCGATTCCGCCGCCGGGATGCCGTACCGATCCGAGCGCGTGGTCTTGGAGACCGCCCGCTATCGGATCACCGGGATGGTGACCCTGCCCCGGGACGGCTATCGCAGCCGGTTCTCGGACTTCCTCAACTCCTCGGAGCGCGACTTCCTGTCGCTCACCGACGTCACCCTCCAGGCGCTCGACCACGAGGGGCGGCCGGGCGAGCCGACCACGCGCGACTACCTGGCGGTGTCGCGGCAGCACATCGTGCTGGCCACGACCGCCAACGGCGCCGACGACGACGAGTAGCGCTCGCCCGTCCCCGAGCCGGGGGATCGGGCCGAGGGTTGAGTTACGTGACGTTTGGTCGGTCGAGCGGAGAGGGAGGGATTCGAACCCTCGAACGAGGTCGACCCCCGTTACGCGATTTCCAGTCGCGCCCGTTCAACCGCTCCGGCACCTCTCCGTACGGCGCGGAGGCCGCCGCTCAAGGGTAGCGGCGGGTCGGCTCCGCCCGGCCCCCCGTCCGGAGGGAGTCGAAGGCGCCGGTCAGCTGCGCTCGGCCGGCCGGTCCGGGCAGGAGACGAAGCGCGCGAGCGGGTTGGAGCTGGGGCGGCGGAGGATGCGCTCGTACACCCGCTGCGGATAGTCGGTCGAGGTGGCCGAGAAACAGCCGCGCGGATCCACGTTCACCACGTACGACGCCTCTCCCCGGTCCGCCGTCCAGGCGACCGGAGAGCGGGCGAGGTAGGCGATCCGGCACGTCCAGCGCCACCGGCGATCATCCGGCGGCCTGGCCTCGAGCGGGCGGCAACTCGCCCACGCCTGCCTGATCAGGTCCTCGTCCGCGCGGCCGGTGGTCATGCGTCGCTCCGCGTCGTACGCGCGCTTGAACGCGCGGTTGGCATCCTGATCCAGCTGGACGACCGAGGCCCGCGGAGCGCTCGCCGCACAGCCGGCCAAGAAGGCGAGCGCGAGCCAGGCGCCCGCCGTGGCGACGAGCCGGGCGAGAGTCACAGATCGGGTGCGGTGCGGACGAGAACCACGAACAGCGTCATTGCCACCGCCCCGAGCCGAAGGGCCCGACTGCGGGCGAGCGCCGCTAGCGGCACCAGCCAGATGATGTACCAGGCCAGCAGCCACGAGCTGGTGACCATGAGCGAGAGCGTCGCCCAGCCCGCCTGCTCGATCCAGTCGGCCCCGCGCCAGGCACGCCGCAGGAAGAAGGCGATGGCGGCCGCGCCCAGCACCGATGCCACGATGCGCACCGGGAGCGGCGATCCCTCCCACCCGAACCACGCCCCGAGCTGGGCGGGGACGCTGGAGCCTGAGTTGAGCGTCTGCTGGACGCCGAGGATGTTGATGAAGTCGAACGCCTGGCCCCCGAACGCCGCCAGCGCCACCACGAGCACCGCCACCCCCGTGGCCAGCGCCCACACCAGCGCGCGGCGGCGATCCGACACGCCGAGGATCAGGAAGGGCATCACCAGGCCCGCCGATGACTTCACCGCGACCGCCAGTGCACCCGTCACCGCGCCGGCCCGTTCGCGCCCGGTGACGGCGAGGTACACCGCCGCCATCACCATGACCATCATGATCGCGTCGTTGTGGAACCCCCCGAGGGTGTAGACGAGCACCGCGGGATTGAGACCGTAGAGCACCAATCCCGTCAGCGGCGAGCGCCCGAGCGCCCGCGCCCCGCGCCAGATCAGGGCGGCGCACCCGAGGCTCGAGAGCGTCACGATCAGCTTCAGCGCCCACAGGGACCCGGCCAGCCCCAGCGGCACCAGCGCGTAGGTGCCGAGCGTGAACAGCGGCCCGTAGGGCGAGGTGAGCGTGTGCCAGCGCACGAATCCGTACACCGGGTCCGAGACCACCGAGGTCGCCTGGGTCGAGTACGGACTGAGCCCGTGCAGGACGCCCATCCGCGCCCAGTCCAGGTAGCCGAACACGTCCGAGGACAGCAGCGGGGGGCCCAGCAGGAAGACGATGTGGACGGCGACCACGGTGGCGATGACCCAGCGGGGGCGCAGCTCCCGCGCGCACGCGAGCGCCACCAGGTAGCAGACCGTCATCACCGCCATCGCCCAGGCGAAGTCGCCCTCCAGCAGCACGTAGCCGAGACCGCTCAGCGGCCCCCGCAGCCAGGCCGGCAGGCCGCCGAGCCGGGCGGGAACCAGGGGGAGCGGGTACGAGGCGGCCGAGGTGACGACGTGCAGCGACGTCAACGTCACCGTGGCCAGCGACGCCAGCCCCAGCGTCCGGGGCAACACCCCGGTCGCGCCCAGGGCCCGGCAGCGGGCCGGGGGAAACGGCAGGGGGCTGCTCTGACCTGCGGGTGCCATCGGCGCCGGCGCCGTCAGCCGGCGCGGCGCTGCTCCAGCACCCGGCGAATCTGCTCGATGGCCTGGGGGATGTTGCGCTCGAGCCGCTTCATGTCCCAGCCGGTCAGCGTGATCAGCCGCATCGGCGTCTTGGCCGTCACCGTCGCCGTCCGCAGCTCGGTCTCGAGCAGTCCCACCTCGCCGAAGAAGTCACCCGGCCCCAGATCGGCCACGTGCTCGCGACCGCGAGTCACCTCCGCCTCTCCCTCCTCGATGGCCATGAACTCGTATGCGAACTGGCCCTCCTTGACCAGCATCTCGCCGGCGGGCATCTCGGCCTCCTCGGCGAACGGCGCGATCGTGGCGAGCTCCTCGTCGGAGACCTCTGCGAACAGCGAAATCGCTTTCAGGCGGGCGACGTCCATGCTGGGATCCTGGAGCCGCCAGCCTACCGGGACGGCGGGGGATGGGCGAACCGCCGCGTCGGCGGGCCGCCGGCGGCGGTCAGGCGATCAGGTCGAGGTCCGGGCGGCGTGGACGGGGTCCGAACCGGCGACGGCTAGGACCTCCGCCGCAGCGACGCCCGGAGCCGTCGCGCCAGGGCAGGGTCGCAGCGGTTGTGATCGAGCATCTCCGCCAGCTGCTCGGTGGCGTTGCGAAGCGAGCTCGGCTGACCGGCGAAGAGATTGAAGGGGGCGTCCACGTCACGCTTGCGGTTGAGCCGTCCGATGCGATCGACGACCCCGGTCGCCAGATGAGCCTGGGCCTGCTGTCTTCCCGGCGGCTGGCAGTACTTCGTGACGACCGCGAAGGCCGCGGCCACGTACGCCTCTTCCTCGGAGGCGGGCGGATCCTTGCCCCCACACCCACCGGCCAGGGCCATCACCGCGAGAACCGCGAGCAGCCCTCCCCCGGCGCGCGGGCCCCCCGGTCGGCGCGGAAGCTTGAGACCGGCGCCCATCATCCGGCGCAGTATCCCGGGCTTGGATCGCCCGCGCACGAGCCAGGCGAAGCCCGCTTGGCGCGGCGCCGCTCTGCTCCGGCCGACGGAGGCGGGCCCGGCGCTAAGGTCCAGGGCCGCACCATGGCCAGGACGTGGATACTCGACACCGAGACGAAGGGCACCGGAGCGGAGATGGTGCCGCTCGAGACGGTGCGCAACCGCAACGCGCCGCAGCCCGACCGCATCTCGGTCACCCGGCGCCGGCGCCGTCCCCGACCTCACAAGCCGGCCGACCCCAGGTCGCCGACGAGATTCAGGGTCGTCGACGTGATGACCCAGGAGGTCCTGGCCGACGACGCCGACACGCGCGCAACGGTCGAACTGCTGAGGAAGATCCGGAGCATCGTCGATGTGCGCGTCTATGCCTGGGACGTCTCGGCGCAGCGTTGGCGACTTATCACCCATCGCGACCAGGCGGCGCTCGCGAAGCTTCGCTGACGAGCGGTCCCGCCCGACGTCCGGGTCCATCCGGGTCGAGCGGACACTATGCGGCCATGCGCCGCGTCAGCATCTCCGAGCCGGCCTTCAGCTACGAGCCGGGCGACCCCGAGGGCTTTCGCAGCGGGGTGTTTGCGCTCCGGGCACTGGTCGGGGCGCAGCAGACCGGGGCCAGCGTGTATGAGCTGCCGCCTGGTCAGGCGGTCTGCCCGTACCACTACGAGTACGGCGAGGAGGAGTGGGCGCTGGTGATCGTGGGCCGCCCGTCGCTGCGTACGCCCGAGGGCACCGATCAACTGGAGCCCTTCGACGTGGTCTTCTTCCCCCGGGGTCCAGCCGGGGCCCACCAGATCCGCAACGACACCGACGGCGCGGTGCGCATCCTCATGTGGTCGACCGTCGTCTATCCGACCGCGACCGCCTACCCGGACAGCGACAAGGTGGGGCTCTGGACCGGCGACCGGGACGAGGACGTGATCGTCGAGCGGTCGAGCAAGGTGGACTACTTCCACGGCGAATCCGGGTAGCGCAAGGGCAAGCTCAGGGAGGACACCTCGGACTGGTCGCCCTCCCGCCGCACCCTGGAGCCCGATGCGGCCGCGGTCCGGCTCCCGGGCTGTGCCTGTGAAGCTTTCATGAACGCAGCCGTTTCATCGAAGTGATGAGCGGGAAGGACCCTTGCGGCGAGCGGCCTCGGCGCAAATCGGACCCCAGGATGGGAGCGGCGGGGTTCGCTCGCCCCTTCCCGCCGGCGAACGGGCCAAGCACCCCCTCGGGGGAAGTCAGCGCGGCTGACGGCGTGCGCGAGGCGCGTTGAGCCGGGGCATCGGAAGCGCAGATGCAGCGCTGAGTGGCGCCGAACGGGAATGGCCCTACACCCGTATGCAAGCGGCGAACGCGCGACGCGAGAGCGTTCAGGCCTCGGGGACCCGGGGCGCGTACCGGTGGTGCAGCATGAGGGCGTTGCCGTCGGGATCGGCGAAGAACGCCATGTGACAGACGCCGGTATCGAAGGTCTCGCCGGCGAACGTGACACCGCGTTGCTCGAGCGTGGCGCGCGCCGCCGCCACGTCCTCGACGTGGAGCGCGACGTGATTGGCGTTGGGCCGGAAGGACCCGGTGCCCATGCGCTCCGGATCGAGGAGGGTCAGGGTGACGGTGCCGGTCTCGAACTCGGCGAAGTTCCGTTCCGGGCGGTACATCGAGCGGCGCAGTCCCAGGGTCGTCCCGTAAAACGCGACAGCACGTTCGAGGTCCTGCGTCGGAACCGATACGAAGTCGACGCCGGTGACGATGCTGGAGATCTCTGTCGCGCTCACGGCAGGACTGTAATCCAACGATGACCCTCTCTAGGAGGGTTGGTCGTACTCGTCGGGATAGCGGATCCGCTCGTCGCCGGCCTTGGGCGCGTCGGTCGCACGACCCGTTGGCGCTTCCCAGCCCTCCTGGCGACCGAGCGCGGTCAGATCGAGGAAGTAGTAGGCGCCGCCGACGGTCTCGCCGCCGCGGGCGTAGGTGGAGTAGGTGTGAAAGACGCTGTCCCCGTCGCGCAGGAAGCAGCTCAGGCCCGGGAGCTCGATCGGCTGGTCCCCATCGAGGTAGTAGCCGGTGCCTGCCTGCTCGTGCTCGGTCTCGGTTCGATAGTTGTACTCGACCGGGGCTACGGACTCGTCGAGCGTGACGCCGAAGTCGTAGTTGAAATCGCTGCCATACGAGGAGTACCACGGGAAGCTCCAGCCCATCCTCGCCTTGAACGGCTCGATCTTGGCCAGCGGCGCGCGGGACACCAACGCCAGCGAGGTGTCACGGGCGTGCAGGTGCGTGAGGTGGCCCCTGGCGATGTGGTCGGCCCAAGCCGAGCAGCTCGGACAGCCCTCGTCCCAGCTTGGGTCGAACATGAAGTGGTAGATGATGAGCTGGCGGCGCCCCTCGAAGAGGTCGACCAAGCTCGCCTTGCCGTTCGGGGCCTCGAAGACGTAGTCCTTGTCGAGCTTGACCATCGGCAGCCTGCGGCGCTCGGTGTTCAGCGCGTCCCGCCTTCGGGTGGCCTCCTTCTCCTTGGCCAGCAGCTCCTTACGAGCGATCAGCCACTCGTCTCGTGACACCACCTGCGGAAGACTCATTCGGGCTCCTCTTGGACGCGCCTAGGGTTTGACTCTCAAACGGTGAGACCCTGCGGCGGCCCGGAACTAATCGGTCGCCGCATGCCCCCCGCGGTTATCCGCAGCGGCTTTCTCTCAACCGGTCGACATCGCCGCGGCCGCGCGCTCGGCCATCTCCTCGGCCGGCACGTCCTCGACATGGGTGGCGACGTCCCACCGATGGCCGAAGGGGTCTTCGAACTGACCCGAGCGGTCGCCGTAGAAGCGGTCCTCCACCGGGCGCAGCGCCTTGGCACCGGCCTCCACGGCTCGGGCGAACACGCCGTCCACGTCTTCGACGTAGACGTACAGGGTGACCGCCGTACCCCCGACGGCCTTCGGACCGCGGGCGTCCATATCCGGGAACTCGTCGGCCAACATGATCACCGAGTCGCCGATCTGAAGTTCGGCATGTCCGATCTTGTCCTCGGGTGCGGGCATCCGCATGCGCTCGGTGGCCGCAAATACGGAGCGGTAGAAGTCAATCGCGGCGCTGGCGCCGTCGACGATGAGGTGGGGCATCACTCGCGGATACCCGTCCGGAATCGGTTTCGCCATAGCTGGACCCTCCTGCGGATGGTGGCTCTGGGGGCGCGACCCGGCCTGTGTGGAGATCGCGCCGCAGGGCGACGGACCCTAGCTGAGTGGCCGCCGCGGCCTCCGGCTGCCCGCCGCCCCGAGCGGATCCGCCCACGAGCTGCACGCCATCGCCTCGAGGTGCTGGGCCGCGACATGCACGGGCAGCTACGCTGGGCACGATGAACGCGCTGCGCCTGCTCGCGGAGTCAAAGATCCGTGCCGCGATCTCGCGCGGCGAGTTCGACGACCTGCGCGGCCATGGGAAGCCCCTGGCGCTCGAGGATATGTCTCGGGTGCCGGCAGAGCTGCGGATGGGCTTCAAGCTCCTGCGCAACGCCGGCTGCCTGCCACCCGAGCTCGAGGCCCGCAAGGAGGTTGCCAGGCTGGGGGCACTGCTCGCCACCGCCGGCGAGCGGCGCGAGCGGGCACGACTCCGCGCGCTGAGGACGGCCGCGGAGCTGCGCTATCGCCTGCTCGTCGAATCCAGCCGGAGCTGATCGGCGGCCGTGAGCTCGAGCAAGGACTCTGCTGCCCAGCTCGAGCTGACGATCGAGCGCTATAACGCGGCCTGGGGTGCCCACGACCTCGACGCGATCATGTCCATGCATGCCCCCGACATGACGTTCGAGAACCATACGGCCGGTGAGTCGGCACAGGGTGAGGAGGTCCGCCGGCACATCGGCTCGATCTTCGAGACGTGGCCGGACATCGACTTCCAGACGCGCCGGCTCTACGTCCGCGACGGCGTCGTCGCCCAGGAGTGGACCGCCACCGCCACCCACCAGAACACCATGCGCCGCGGCGATCTTCTGGCGAAGCCGACCGGCAGGAAGGTTCAGTGGCGCGGCGTGGACGTGATCCCGTTCGAGAACGGCCTGGTCAAGCGCAAGGACGTCTACTCGGACTCCGTCTCGATCCTGCGTCAGGTCGGCCTGCTCGAGTAGGCGCGGCGGGCATTTCTCGATGCCACAACCTCCCTCGGACCGAATGCCGTAGCAACCGGATGACGCTCGAGCTGCGAGAGATACGCGAGGCCGATCGCGACGACTGCGCCAGGATCGTCTACGAGGCGTTCAAGGCGATCGCCGATCGCCATGGGTTCCCCCCGGACTTCGGATCCGTCGAGGCCGCGGGCCAGCTGATCGACGCCTGGCTGGCTCATCCCGACGTCTGGGGGGTCGTCGCCCAACGTGACGGACAGGTGGTGGGAAGCAACTTCCTGGAGATGCGCACCCCGATCGCCGGCGTCGGACCCATCACCGTCGATCCTCGTGAACAGTCGCGCGGCGTCGGCCGTCGGCTCATGGAGGCGGTCCTCGAGCAGGGCGAGCGCAGGCCGATTCGCCTGGTCCAGGACGCCTTCAACGCGGCGTCCCTGTCGCTGTATTCGATGCTCGGATTCGAAGTCAAGGACCCGCTCGTGCGCATCCACGGCGAGCCTTCGGCGAACGATTCGAGCTCGATCGCGGTTCGGCCGTTCGAGAGCTCCGACATGGATGGCTGCGCACAGCTATGCCAGAGGGTTCACGGCTTTGAGCGCAGCGGCGAACTGCGGGAGGTCGAGCGCAGTCCGCTGCAGCCGTTCGTGGGCGTCCGAGACGGCCGCATCGTGGCCTACGCGACTTCGATCACCTTCTGGCCGCTTGCCCACGGAGTCGCCGAGACCCGCGAAGATCTCATCGGCCTCTTGGCTGAAGCCCAGCGGTCCAATCGCGATCCGATCGACATCCTGCTGCCGATCCGAGACGCCGAGCTCTTCCGCTGGGCGCTGTCGGCCGGACTTCGCGTCGTCAAGCCGATGAACCTGATGGCGCTTCGGGACTATCGGGAGCCGGCGGGTGCCTGGTTTCCTTCAGTGCTGTTCTAGCCGGCACGCAGCCGTCCGGGCTAGTCGGTCCACCAATCGTTGACCATCTCCCCATCGCCGCCCTCTGGACGGTCGGCGCCGATGGCGATGATCTCCAGACCCTCGGGACCGCTCTCGAACCCGCGGACGACATCCGGGGCGACACGGACCACATCCCACTGGCGCAGATCCAGGATCTCGTCGTCCAGCTTGACGCGGCCAGATCCGCCCACCACCACGTACGCCTCTTCCTGCTCACGATGCTTGTGGCCGAACGGAGCGCGGAAGTCCGGGGGGTAGCGGAAGTAGCTGACGCCGAGGTGCTCCGAGTCGAGATGCTTGCGAGCGAAGCGCCCTTCGACCCCGGGCACGCGAGCGCCAGCCGAGTCTTCGACCTCCTTGAGGTTCTTGATCGCGAATCCGGGCATCGAGCGTTAGGAGCGCATAGTCCCACCGGCTGGCGACGGCGGGTGGCTGGTCCTCGCTCCCGCGACTAGGCGGGCGGTCCTCGTGTTGGCGTCGAGGACATTGTCGAGCAGCCCGGGGAACCGGGCCTCGAGATCGTCGCGACGCAGGCTGTTGACCCTCGTGGTCCCCTCCGGGCGCTGAGAGATCACTCCGGCCTCACGCAGAACCCTGAAGTGATGGGTGCAGGTCGACTTGGTGACCGGCAGGCCGAAGCTGCCGCAGGTCCGCGTGCCGTCGGCGGCGAGCGCCGCGACGATCCGCAATCGCACCGGATCGCTCAGGGCGTGAAGAACGGCGCCGAGCTCGAGCTCCTCACGCTTGGGGTGCGGGATCCGCTCTACGGTCGACCTGCTCTTCGACACCATTGTACGACGGTCATCGAACTTACGATAGTGTACGACAAACATCGTACTAGTACCCGCCACGGGATACAGGATGAAGGACTCTGCACGTACGACCAGGCAAGGAGACGCCGACCGCCGCATGGCGCGAGGTCGCAGCCGCGCCCTCTGGCCCACGCTGATCCTCGCCTGCCTGGCCCAGTTCATGGTCATTCTCGACGTCTCCGTCGTCAACGTTGCGCTGCCGTCGATTCGCCGCGCGCTGAGCTTCGCCGAGCAGGACCTCCAGTGGGTGGTGAACGCCTACACGGTGACCTTCGCCGGCTTCTTGCTGCTCGGCGGGCGAGCCGCCGACCTCCTGGGTCGCCGGCGGGTCTTCATCGGCGGGCTGCTGCTGTTCTCGCTGGCCTCGCTGGTGGGTGGCGTAGCCGACAGCCAGGGCATGCTCATCGGCGCACGCGCCGCGCAGGGCCTCGGGGCGGCCGTGGTGTCGCCGGCGAGCCTCTCGATCCTCACCACCACGTTCCGCGAGGGCAGCGAGCGCAACCGCGCGCTCGGCGCCTGGGGAGCGATGGGAGGTGCGGGCGGGTCCGCCGGCGTGCTACTCGGCGGGCTCCTGACCGACCTGCTGAGCTGGCGATGGATCCTCTTCATCAACGTGCCGATCGGGCTCGCCGCAGCGGCCTTCTCGCTGCGGTTCGTGGCCGCCGGGCGGCATCAGGCGCGAGCGCGCAACTTCGACCTGGCCGGCGCGATCACGGGCACCCTGGGCGTGATGACTCTGGTGTGGGCGATCGTGCGCACGGACGTGAACGGCTGGGGCTCGGTGCAGACCATCGGCGTAATGACCATCGGACTCGCCCTCATCGGGGTGTTCCTGACCATCGAAGGCCGGCTTGCCGCCGCACCGCTGATGCCGCTGCGCATCTTCACCTCGCGGATGCTGAGCGCGGCCAACGCGACGATGTTCCTGCTAGGCGCGGCGATGTTCGGGATGTGGTTCTTCGCCTCGCTGTACCTGCAGCAGGTCCTCGGCTACTCGCCGCTCGAGGCCGGCCTGGCGTTCCTTCCCATGACGCTGACGATCGTCGTCGGCTCGACGCTCGCGTCGCGGGCGGTCTCTCGCATAGGCGTCAAGCCGCTGCTGGTCGGGGGCATGCTGGCCGAGGCCGCAGGGCTGCTTCTGTTCACCAGCGTCTCCCCGCGAGGAAGCTATCTCGCCGACGTCCTCGCTCCATCGCTGATCGTGGCCGCGGGAATCGGGCTCGCCTTCGTGCCGATCACCATCGCCGCGGTCTCGGGGATCTCGCATGGTGAGGCGGGGCTTGCGTCGGGCATCGTGAACACCGCGCGCCTGATGGGCGGCGGGCTGGGCCTTGCCATCCTGGCGACGCTCGCCACGTCCCGAACGCACGGCGACCTGCGGGTGGGCAGCGCCCTTCACGGAGCGCTCACGGACGGCTTCCAGCTCGCCTTCGCAGTGGGCGCCGGGTTCGCGTTCGCCGGCGCGCTCGTCGCCCTACTGGTGCTCAGGCAGGCCAAGCCCCGGCGCGCCTCGCAGCCAGGCGGCGAACCGGTGCCGGCCCAGACGTCCTCCTAGAACGCCAGGGAGTAGCTGAGCCACTCCTCGCGCCGAGCACCCACCCGCTCGTAGAGGGCCTGCGCACGCAGGTTGTCCTTCGCGGTCTGCCAGCCCAGCTCCAGCGCACCGCGCTCACGGCAGAGCTCCAGGCATTCGGAGATGAGCGCTTCCGCCACTCCGCCGCCGCGCGCCTCCTCGACGACGAAGAGATCGTTCATCACCCCGATCTCTCCCGCCTGGAGCGTGCTCCAGGTCCAGTAGACCGTGGCGAAGCCGATGGCCCTGCCCCGGGGGTCGCGAGCGATCAGCTGCACCCCGTGGCAGTCGGGAGAAGCGAGGAGTGCCCGTGACATCGCGAGCAGCGCCTCGTCCGATGGCGCGCCCTTGTAGAAGTCGCAGTAGCGGCGCATCAGCGGCAGCAGCGCGGGAAGGTCGTCCTCGGTTACGCGCGCGATCACTGATGTTGTCTTTCTGGCCACTCAGTGGCGCCTATGGTGCGACCGGTTTCTCGTAGCGTCGAGACGGGACTGCGAAAGGTCCGCTGGCGGTCTCGGCGAGATAGTCGACCGCCCCGGCGTCGCGCCAGCCTTTGCGCTGGTAGAAGTGGCGGGCACGGGCATTCCCGGCGACCACGGCAAGCCATGCCCGGTCGTGGCGCTCGGCGATGATGCTCTCGCCGCGCTCGAGCAGCGCCGCAGCGACACCACTTCCGCGCGCCTCCTGCGCGACGTAGATCTGCTCGATCTCGTCGTCCCGGACCACCACGAAGCCCACGACGGCTGAGTTGATGACCGCGACCGTGGTCGTCTGGAGGCGAGGAGGAACCCGCTTGCGGAAGTCCTCCGGCGTGCGGTGATGGTGCAGCGCCGGCGGGACATGGCCTAGGTGGCCGTCACGCCAGCCCGCATGCCACAGCTGCGCGATCGCGTCGACATCGCCGGGCGTCGCGGCTCGTAGAGCCCAGGACCGGGACCCATCGGGTTCCTGACTGCGAGCGACGGACGTGCTCATCGATAACCCCGATGACGGAGGCTAGGCAGTTGCTCGGCGGCCGGGACGAGCGCCCGTGCTTTTATCGCACCTGCGAAGGCGCCGAACGGCGCGCGTATCGGGCGGCGCGCTCGAGGAGCAGTCGGTGCTCGGGTTGGTTTCGAGTCAGCGAAGCCGCGCGCTCGAGCTCCTGGCGGGCCTCGTCGAAGCGATCGAGCTTCGCCAACAGGTCACCCCGCACACTCGGCAGGAGGTGGTAGCGCTCGAGCGAGCGCTCGGACGAGAGCCCATCGACGAGCTGGAGCCCCGCCGCCGGCCCGAACGCCATCGCGACCGCGACGGCCCGATTCAGCTCCACGACGGGTGACGGCGTGAGCTGGGCGAGCGCGTCGTAGAGCGCCACGATTCGCTCCCAGTCCGTGTCCTGCGGCCTGAGTGCTCGAGCGTGGCAGGCGGCGATCGCGGCCTGGAGCGTGTAGGGGCCGAGCGCGCCGGCGAGCTGCTGGGCACGCTCGAGGGCCGCCAGGCCGCGACGGATGAGCAGCTGATCCCAGCGCGAACGGTCTTGGTCCAGCAGGAGGATTGGCTCCCCCGAAGCCCCGGTCCGCGCCCGCAGGCGCGACGCCTGGATTTCCATCAGCGCCACGAGGCCGTGGACCTCGGGTTCCTCGGGGGCGAGGCCGGCCAGGATTCGGGCGAGCCGCAGAGCGTCCTCACAGAGGGCGGGGCGCATCCAGTCGTCACCGGCGCTCGCCGCATAACCCTCGTTGAAGATGGCGTAGATCACCTCTAGCACCGAAGACAGCCGGGTCTCGCGCTCTGTACCACTCGGCACCTCGAACGGGACTCGCGCCTCGGCGAGGGTCCGCTTGGCCCGAACGATCCGCTGGGCAACGGTCGCCTCGGAAACCAGGAACGCCCGCGCGATCTCGGCCGTGCTCAGCGCTCCGACCAGGCGCAGGGTGAGCGCGATACGCGCCTCGGTCGAGAGCACCGGATGGCAGGCGATGAAGATCAGGCTCAGGAGGTCGTCGCCGATGTCGTCGTCGAGGGCGGCATCGAGATCGCTCTCGGCCGACGCTTGCTGGATCTCGATTTCGCGGCCCAACTCCTCCTGCTTGCGCTCGAGGACCTTGTTGCGGCGCATCCAGTCGATCGCGCGATGCCTGCCGGTGCCCATGAGCCAGGCGCCCGGGTTGTCCGGGACGCCTGACTCGGGCCACTGCTCCAGCGCTGCGATGAGTGCGTCCTGCGCCAGGTCCTCGGCCAGTCCGACGTCCCGCACGACCCGGGCGAGGCCGGCGATGAGCCTCGGCGACTCGATCCGCCAGACCGCCTCGATGGCGCGGTGCGCGTCGGAAGCCGCCATGATGGCTACTGGTTGTCGGCCGCCTGTGCGCGCAGCCGCTCCTCCTGTTCACGCAGCTCGGGCGTGAACTCATCGCCGAAGTCGTCGGCCTCGAACACCTGGCGGATCTCGAGCTCGGTCTCCTCCATGGGGGCGCGCTTGACCCACTCGATCGCCTCGTCCTGCGACTTGGCCTGGATCAGCCAGAACCCCGCGATCAGCTCCTTGGTCTCCGCGAACGGGCCGTCGATCACCTTTCGCTCAGGGAAGCTGACGCGCACCCCCTTGGAGCTGGGATGGAGCCCCTCGCCGGCGAGCATGACGCCCGCGTTGGCCAACTCCTCGTTGTACTTGCCCATCTCGGCGAGGATCTCCCGGCTGGGAAGGACGCCGGCCTCGGAATCCTCGTTGGCCTTGACCAGAACCATGAATCGCATCGGGATGACTCCTTGTGGTTGGGTGTCGCGAGCCCGGCCTCCGGACGCTCCCGCCCGGCTGAACCTAGGGCTCTCCTTGCACAGACGTCGATCGGGAAGCAGCGAAATCGACAGCGGACGGCCGCGATCATGGCGGACGGCCACCCGCTCCAGGCGGGGGACAGTCCGGGCCGCGCCGGCGCTCCGCAGCAAAACCCGGCTGATAGCAGGACAACCGCGACGATGAGCGGAGGGGGAGGGATTCGAACCCTCGATGGACGTAAACCGCCCATAACGGTTTTCGAGACCGCCGCATTCAACCACTCTGCCACCCCTCCGAGGGCGCGCTGCGGCGCCTTCCAAGGCTAGCCAATGCCGCTGGTCGAGCCGCCTAGCGCCGCGGGCCGAAGAACGCCCGCAGCAGGTCCGCGCTGTCGTCGGCCAGCAAACCGCCGGCGACCTCGGGCGAGTGGTTGAGCCGGGGTTCGCCGAGCACGTCGAGGACGCTTCCGGCCGCGCCGCCCTTGGCGTCGGCGGCGCCGTAGACCACGCGGGGCAGACGGGCCAGCACGATCGCGCCGGCACACATCGGGCACGGCTCGAGGGTCACGTACATCACGCAGTCGAGTAGACGCCAGGTGCCGAGGGCGCGGGCGGCCTCACGCAGGGCGATGGTCTCCGCGTGGGCAGTCGGGTCCTCGCGCACCTCGCGCTCGTTGTGACCGCTCCCGATCACCTCTCCCTCGTGCACGACGACGGCGCCGATCGGCACGTCGTCGTGTGACAGAGCGCGTTCCGCTTCGCGCAGGGCCAGGCGCATGAAGTACTCGTCGCGCGGAAAGAAGCGGGCGGGCATGGTGGCGGGCGAGGAAGCTTTGACGCCGGCGCGGCCGGCGCGGAGAAACTTAGAGGCGCCGATGATGTCTTAACCGCGCGGCGCCGGACGCGCCGCCTCGATGCCACGTATCCCCCTCAACGCCCTGTTCGCCGTCTCGGTCTGGCTGGCCGGCGCGCTACTTCCCGCGGCTGCTGGCGCGCACGCCTACCGCCCCGGCGAGGTGGTCGTCGGTTACGCGCCCGCTACCCCGGCCGCGGAGCGTGACCGCCTCCAGCAGGACGTGAGCGCCCGCGCCGCGGGGTCCGCCGGGCCGGACACCAGGGTGCTGCGGGTCACCGATGGCCACAGCGTCTCGGAGACCGCCCGGAGGCTGCGCTCGCGGCCGGGGGTCCGCTACGCGCTGCCCAACTACCTCGCACGCGCCGCCGACACCGGATTCTTCCCCAACGACCGCGGTCGCGGGCGGCCGGGCGATTGGCGGCTGCTGCAGTGGAATTTCCGCGCCGCCGCCGGCGTGGACGCTCCCGACGCGTGGGCGCGGATGCTACGGCTGCGGGCGCCCGGCGGGAGGGGCGTAACCGTCGCCGTGCTCGACACCGGCGTGGCCTACCGCTCGGCCGGCAGGTACCGGCGCTCGCCCGACTTCTCGCCCACCACCTTCGCCCCCGGCTACGACTTCGTCAGCCACGATCCGTTCCCCGACGACCCGTTCGGCCACGGGACGTTCGTGGCCGGGATCATCGCCGAGCGCACCAACAACCTGCTCGGCCTGACCGGGATCGCCTACGGCGCGCGCATCATGCCGGTGCGGGTGCTCGACGCCCGCGGCTTCGGCGACGCCGCGACCATCGGCGCCGGCATCCGCTTCGCGACGACCCACGGCGCGCGGGTGATCAACCTCTCGCTCGACTTCGACCCGAGCATGACGGCGTCCCAGATACCAGAGGTGCTCTCCGCGATCGCCTTCGCCCGCTCGCGGGGTGCGGTGGTGGTCGGCGCGGCGGGCAATCAGGGGCTGGCCACCGTCAACTATCCGGCCCGCGCGGCGGGGGTCATCTCGGTCGGGGCGACGACCGAGCACGGCTGTCAGGCCGAGTACTCCAACTACGGCCCCGACCTCGATCTCGTCGCCCCCGGCGGAGGCGCCGACTCGCCGCTGGGCGCCGACCCGGTCCACTGCCATCCCGGCCGCGGCGGGAGTCCGCTGGTCCAGCTCACCTACGTCGCCGGGGTGGGACGTTTCGGCTTTCGCACCGACTATCAGGGCACGTCGCTCTCCACCCCGCATGTCTCGGCGGTCGCCGCCCTGATCATCGCCAGCGGCTTGGTGGGCCGCCGCCCACGACCCTCCGCGGTCGAGGCGAGGCTCAAGGCCACGGCACGCGACCTGGGGCCCCCGGGGCACGACCTGCGCTATGGAGCCGGGCTGGTCAGCGCCGGCGGGGCCGTGGCTGCGACGCCGCGCCGTACCGCGGGCTGAGCACCGGCGACGCTAGGTGGTGCGGATGATCATCACCGAACAGGGCGCGTGATGCGACACCTTGTTGGGCACCGAGCCCAGCAGGAAGCGCTTGGCGCCCGTCATCCCCTTGTTGCCGACCACGACCAGGTCGGCGCCCCGTTCCTCGGCCACGTCGAGGATGGCGTCGGCGGGATCGCCCTCGCGGGCGAAGGTCTCGACCTTGACACCGGCTTCCCTGACCTCGTCGGCGGCGTCCCTGAGGGTGGCCTCGACGTCCTCGCGGGGATTGATCATCCACTCCAGGTCCTTGGGAACCTGGGTCGCCTCCTCGCGTAGCCGCGTAGTGGGCACGGGCTCGTAGGCGCTCACCAGGTCGATCGAGGCGCCGACGCTGCTCGCGAGCTCGGTCGCCTGGCTTACCGCCTGGCTGGCGGTCTCGGATCCGTCGGTGCCCACCACGATCGAGCCGAACATCTCACTCCCTTCCGCGGGTGCAGGACCGGCCCATCATATGCGGGCGCTGCGGCACCACGCAGGGCCGTGGAGCGTCACAGCTTGACTATCGCGATGACCATCCCGGCCACCACGAAGACCACTATCGCCACCTGCATCCACACCCAGACCGGTGACATCGGCTACGACGGGCTCGCCGCCTCCGCCTTGGACCGCGCGGTGACGGTCGTCACCGGTACTCCCAGGCCGGAGACCTTGCTGGGCAGATCCAGCTTCAGCCAGCGCGACACCCGCGCCGGGAGCGTGGAGAGGATCACCTCGTCGAAGCCGTGCAGGTTCAGCGCGTCCTGGATGGCGGCGAGCGGCTCGCTGTCTCCGATCATCCCGTTCACCGACGCGCCCGCCGCCTCCTCGAGCAGGGGCAGCGCCAGCTCGAGCACCGCCTCGGCCTCTTCGGTGCCCTGGTCCTGTGGATCGACCACGGCGTGCAGGCCGTGGGTGACGTTCGGTACCAGGAGGGTGAAACTGACGGGCGCACGTGCCGCGCGCTCGCGGACGGCCTCGATGAGAGCGGGCGTCGCGGCCGTCTTGTGGGCGACCACCAGGACCCGTGCCACGCCGGAGGACTCCATGCGCAACTCCTTTCGACGGTCCAGGCGATTCTCGCAGACCGCCGCCGCGGTTTCCGGCCCATCGGACTGGGCCGCGCGCCGCCGCGCCGCCCAGCGCGGTGGCCGGCAGTCCCGAGCCGCTCGTCGCACGGACAACGGTACGGCCCTGTACAGTTAGGTACGGTGGACGGGATATGAGCATGAAGCTGAATGGCCCGTTTCGACTTGCGCCGGACGCGACCGACGTCGAGCTGCTGGCGAAGTACTTCCGCGGATTTGGCGACCCCACCCGGCTGCGCATCCTGGCGCTGGTGGCCGAGCAGGAGCGTTCGGTGGGCGAGCTGGTCGAGGCGCTGGGCCAGCCCCAGCCCAAGGTGTCCAATCATCTCGCCTGCCTGCGGTGGTGCGGATTCGTGACCGCCGAGCGCCGGGGAAAGCAGGTCTTCTACCGCGTGTCCGATGGGCGGGTCACGCAGGTGATCGCGATGACGCGCACGCTGCTCGACGGTAACGTCGAGCACGTCGAGCGATTCAAGCTCAGACGGGCGTCCTGAGCGGTCATCCCGGCCGGGTCGAGCCCGACTCGGCCGACTCGAACTCGGCCACCAGCGAGCGGTAGGTCGAGGCCAGCCCCTCCTCGAGACCGATCCGCGCCCGCCAGCCCAGGGTGGCAGAGGCGCGGCCCGGGTCCATGCAGCTGCGCTCGAGCTCGCCGGGACGCAGGGCCGCGTGCGCGGGCTCCAGCGCAGTACCGGCGGCGCGCTGGAGGTGCCCCAGCAGCGTCAGCACGTCGGTCTCCGCGCCGGTGGCGACGTTGAAGATGCCGGCCGTGCCGCACGCTCGCAGGACGGCGTCCACCACGTCGGTGACGTGGACGTAGTCGCGCGTGGGCCGGCCATGGCCGTAGACCGTCGGCGGTTCACCCCGCCACAGCCGGTGGCTGAAGATCGCGACCACGCCGGCCTCGCCGTGGGGGTTCTGCCTCGGGCCGTAGACGTTGCCCAGCCGCAGCACCGCGTGCGGGAGGCCGCTGGCGATCGACCACGTGGTCACGTATGCCTCCGCCGCCCACTTCGACGCCCCGTAGGGCGCGACCGGCGCCGGCAGCCGGTCCTCGGGCGTCGGGAGCGGGGCGTCGTTCCCGTACAGCGCGCCTCCGGTCGAGGTGAAGACGAGCGGGACCCGGTGACGTGTCGCCGCCTCGAGAACGTGCAGGGTCCCCTGCACGTTGACGGCGCAGTCCCGCGCCGGGTCGGCGACCGAGGCGGTGACGCTGGACTGGGCGGCCACGTGATAGATCGCCGAGGGTGCGGCGGGGTCGATCGCGGCGTCGAGGGCATCCCGATCGGCGATGTCTGCGACCTCCAGCGTGGCGGCGTCGGACACGTGGCGCTCGCTGCCGCTCGAGAGGTCGTCGACCACCGTCACCTCCATCCCCTCACCCAGCAGCGCATCGACCACGTGCGACCCGATGAAGCCGGCGCCGCCGGTCACCACGGCGCTCTTGCGCGTCATGCGCACCCGATCATGGCGGCCCCGAGTGTAGGTGGCCCGCTTCCCGCAGGTTCTGGATACGACGCGACGGGGATAGGGTCAGCGCGACACCAGCTATGAGCCGACAGATGTCCTCGTCGAGGCGTGCGGGACGCGGTGGCACGATCCGGGGTGACCGGTGACCAACGCGCAGGCCCACCGGCTCGCCCGTGAGAAGGGAGTCTCGCGTCCGCTGTACGCGGTGGTGCGGGCGGTGCTGGTCCCGTTTCTGCGCGGGTACTTCCGCATGCGGATCTCGGGAGCGCAGCGGATTCCCGTGTCGGGTCCGGCGATCATCGCGCCGAACCACAAGTCGTTCTGGGACTCGTTCTTCGTCGCGATCGCCACGCCGCGCCATTTGCGGTTCATGGGGAAGTCCGAGCTGTTCGAGGGGCGCTGGGGCCGCCTGCTGGTGCGCCTCGGGGCTTTCCCGGTCCGCCGCGGCCAGGCGGATCAGGACGCGCTCGACACCGCCCGGGAGATACTGCGCCAAGGGGGCCTGCTCGCCCTGTTCCCCGAGGGCACACGCGTGCGCGATTCCGAGTCTCTCGGGGCCCCTCGTCGCGGGGCCGGACGCCTGGCGCTCGAGGCGGGCGCCCCGCTCGTGCCCGCCGCCATCTCCGGCACCGACCACCTGTTCGCGGGCCCGTTCCCGAGGCCCAAGCGGGTGCAGGTGGCGTTCTCGGATCCGATCCCGGTGACCGAGCTTCCAGCCACGCCGGGCGCGGCAGGCGAACTGATCGAGGGCAGGGTATGGCCCGAGGTCGAAGAGGAATTCCGGCGGATGCGCGCCCGGCCCGGCCTCATCGCCGCCGGCATCGCGGCACTGGGCCTGGGTGCCGGCGGAGTCGCCCTGCGCCGCCGACGCGCCTCGCGCCGGCAGCCGTTCTGGCGACGGTGATCCAGTAGCGTCGCCCGGCACGTGGACATCGCCATTCCCCTCTTCGAGCGCTTCACGGCGCTGGACGCGATCGGGCCATACGAGGTGCTGTCCCGGCTGCCGGGCGCCGAGGTTCGCTTCGTCGCCGTCGAGCCGGGACCCGTCCGGACCGACAACGCGATGTTGACGTTGATCGCGGAGGAGCGGTTGGACGACCTGCCGCAACCCGCGGTGATCGTCGTGCCGGGCGGCATCGGAACCCGGGCGGTCCTCGACGACGAGCGCCTGGTCGGCTGGATCCGCCGCGCGCACGAGACGTCCGACTGGACGACCTCGGTGTGCACCGGTTCCCTCTTGCTGGGATCCGCGGGGGTGCTCGACGGGCTGGAGGCGACCAGCCACTGGCTCGAGCTCGAGACGTTGCGCCGCTTCGGCGCGCGGCCGACCGACCGTCGCGTGGTCGAGCAGGGCAAGGTGATCACCGCCGCCGGCGTCTCGTCGGGCATCGACATGGCACTCAGGCTGGCGGGGCACATCGCGGGCGAGCAGACCGCCGAGGCCGTGCAGCTGCTGATCGAGTACGACCCGGACCCTCCGTTCGACGCGGGCTCGACCGCCAAGGCGTCGCCGGAGCTCGTCGAGCTGGTCAGGTCGCGAGCCGCGAGGGAACGGCGCATCCACTCGTCGGACTGATCGAGCCGCCGTCGCCGGCTCGTTTGGCGTCCCGAGCCCGGGGTAGCCGAGACGAACTTCCGCGCGGCGCTGCCCAGCGCGTCCGACCAGAGAGGAGCCGAGATGAAAGCGGTGGTCTGGCACGCCAAGCGAGACGTGCGCGTCGACACAGTCCCGGACCCATCCATCGAACAGTCCACCGACGCGATCGTCCGGATAACCTCGACCGGTATCTGCGGCTCGGACCTGCACCTCTACGAGGTCATGGGACCGTTCCTCGAGGAGGGCGACGTCCTCGGCCACGAGCCGATGGGCATCGTCGAGGAGACCGGCGCCGAGGTCACGCACGTGCGACCGGGGGATCGCGTCGTGATCCCGTTCAACATCTCCTGCGGTCACTGCTTCATGTGCAGCCATGGGCTGCAGTCGCAGTGCGAGACCACCCAGGTCCGCGAGCAGGGCATGGGGGCGTCGCTGCTCGGCTACACCAAGCTCTATGGGAGGGTGCCCGGCGGGCAGGCCGAGTTCCTGCGGGTGCCCCAGGCCCACTACGGCGCCATCAAGGTTCCCGAGGGCCCGCCGGACGACCGCTTCGTCTATCTCTCGGACGTGCTGCCCACCGCGTGGCAGGCGGTCGAGTACGCCGCGATTCCCGACGGTGGCAGCGTCGTGGTCCTCGGGCTGGGTCCGATCGGCGAGATGTGCGCGCGAGTGGGGCTCCATCGCGGTCATCGCGTGATCGGGGTGGATCTCGTGCCCGAACGACTCGAGCGCACGCGCAGTAGGGGCGCGGAGATCGTCGATCTGAGCGAGCACCAGGACGACCTCACCGAGACGGTCCGGGAGATGACCGACGGCCGCGGCCCGGACTCGGTGATCGAAGCCGTCGGGATGGAGGCTCACGGCTCGCCGGGCGCCAGGATCGCGCACCAGATCGCCGGGTTGCTGCCGGACTCGGTGGCGGAGAAGGTGATGGAGCAAGCCGGAATGGATCGGCTCCACGCCTACTACCTGGCGACCGACATCGTCCGTCGCGGCGGCACGATCTCGCTCATCGGCGTCTATGGCGGGATGGCCGACCCCCTGCCGATGATGACCCTCTTCGACAAGCAGATCCAGCTTCGCATGGGCCAGGCCAACGTCAAGCGCTGGGTGGACGACATCACGCCCCTGCTGACCGACCGCGACCCCCTGGGCGTGGACGGCTTCGCCACGCACAAGCTTGCACTCGACCAGGCGCCGCAGGCCTACGAGACCTTCCAGAAGAAGGAGGACGGCGCCATCAAGATCCTCCTGCAGCCTTGACGATCTGACCGAACGGGCGACGGGATCCCCCGCGGGGCGCGAGCGGCGCATCCCAGAGCGCTGATTAGACGCATCCTCCGACGCCGCCTATCATCGCGATCCGACGGATCTGCGCGGAACAACCTTCGACGCTCAGATTCGCGGCAGTGATCGTCCGGTCGCCCTCGCCCTGGCGCAAGGTCTCGGTGGGTGGTCGCGGTCGGCCGTATGGAACCGAATCCCTCGTCGCTGCGCTCGTGCCGGACCTGGACGGAACCACTGACAAGCACTTCGCGCTGGTGGCCAGAAGGCTCGGCGATGCCTACCTCATCCGCGTCCGCGGCGAGGTTGACGTGGCGACCGCTCCGCAGGTACGCCGCGCCCTGGGCAGCGCCATAACCGTCCGCACCAACCGGGTGGTCCTGGACCTCTGCGCCGTGAGGTTCATCGACTCCACCGGCCTCCAGGCGCTGCTGAACGCACAGCGGCGCCTGAGCGAGCTGCACCGCCGCTTCGTCGTCGTCTGCCCCAGTGGCCCGGTCCGCCGAGCGTTCGAGATCGCCAACCTGATGGGGACCTTCAGCGTCAAGCCGAGCCTGGAAGCGGCCCTGGCGACCTGACCACCTCCGGGGAGGGGGCGCAGGGCGGGCCGCGGTCACCGCCGCCTGGGGCGGTCTCGCTTCGATCAATTTCAGAGCAGGACGACGAGCAGCAGGGCGATGCCCGCCGCCAACCCGAGCGTCAGCGCCGCCAGTCCGAACTTCTGCGCCGGCGAGGCCTTCTCGACGGCATCGGCCGCGGTGGCTCCGCGCCGGGCCCCGGCCGCCAGCGCGCGCGAGACCCAGCCGAACTCGAGCGAGAGCATCGCCAGCCCGATGGGGATTACGACCAGCGCCGGCCCCGGGAGGACGACCATCGCGACTCCGGCGGCGATGATGATCAGCGCGGCGACCACCCACGCGATGCGGTATGGCTTGGACCGCCGGCGATGCCCGGCGCGGCGCTCCTCCACTCGTCCCGGGATTTCGGCGAGTCTGTCGGTCGCCTTGCTCATGAGCCGCCCGAGAGCTTGCCGCGGAGCCCCCGCCCGATGGTCACCGCGGCGTTCAGGAGGCGCTGGCCCCACGCCAGGAGCTTGGCGGTCCAGTCGCCGAGGAAACCGGCGCGGCGATCACCCTCGGCCTCGAGCCTGTCGAGGCGGTTGTCCATCCACAGCTCGACGCGCTTCGACGCGCGCGGAGCGATCAATCCGGTCACGAACAGGACGACCATCGCGACGAGCAGCACCGGCAGGATTCGCATGCTGGCCGACTACCCGGCGCCGGAGTCGCTCATGCGCTCCGGGCCGGGGTGCCGGACCGGGCCGCCGCTGCGGCTCAGGCTGCCAACCGGTAGTCGGCGGAGTCGAAACCGACCGAACGCCGGCGGAAGCGCCATGTCCAGTCGGGCCACAGGGTGGCGTTGCGGCCGGTTCGGTCCAGGTACCAGCTCTGGCAGCCGGTGCTCCAGACGGTGCCGGCGTGACGCCGGTCGAGGTCGCGGTTGAAGGCGTCAGCGGCCTCTCGGCGAACCTCGAGCGTCTCCGCGCCCCGCTCGCGCATCGCCCGCAGCGCGCGCAGCACGTGGGCGATCTGGCTCTCGATGATGTAGACCATCGAGTTGTGCCCCAGCCCGGTGTTCGGCCCCAGCAGCAGGAAGAAGTTGGGGAAGCCCGGGACGGTGGTGCCGAGGTGGGCTCGCGGGCTGCCCCGCCAGACCTCGTCGAGCGTGCGGCCGTCGCTTCCGCGTACCGCCTTGGCGACGGGCATGTCGGTCACGTGAAAGCCGGTCCCGAAGATGATCGCGTCGACCTCGCGCTCGACGCCCTGCGCGTCCACGATCGAGTTCGCCCGCACCTCCGCGATCCCGGCGGTGACCAGCTCGACGTTGGGCTTGGCCAGGGCGGGATACCACCGGTTCGAGGGCAGGATGCGCTTGCAACCGATCGTGTAATCGGGCGTGACCTTCTCGAGCAGGTCCGGGTCGGTCACCTGCTTGCGCATGTGGCGCTTGGCGAGGGCCTCCAGGAACCTCATCAGCCTCGGGTTCTTCACGAAGCCGACCACGTTGGTCTCCCGCGCGGCGTAGATCCCGGCGCGGACCAGGCCCTGCGTGCGGGGCAGCCGACGATAGAGCCAGCGCTCGAGGCGGGTGGTCGGCCGATCCGTGTGCGGGAGTACCCACGGCGGGGTGCGCTGGAAAACGTAGAGCTGCTTCACGTCCGGCTGGATCGAGGGCACGTACTGGATGGCGGAGGCTCCCGTGCCGATCGAGGCGACGCGCCTGCCGTTCAGGTCGTAGTCGTGATCCCACCGGGCGGAGTGCATGGTCTTGCCCTCGAACTCGGCGAGGCCCGGGATCTCGGGAAACCTGGGCTCGGCGAGGGGGCCCATGCCGGCGATCAGCACCCGGGCGCGAACCGGGCCGTCGCTGGTCTCGATCGTCCACCGCCGGTCCTGGTCGTCCCACGCGGCGGACTCGACGGTGCAGCCGAACCTGATGTTCTCGCGCACGCCGAACCGGTCGGCGCAGCGGCGTAGGTAATCCCGGATCTCGGCCTGGCGCGAGTAGGTGCGCCTCCACTCCGGATTGGGCGCGAAGGAGAACGAGTAGAGATGGGACGGCACGTCGCAGGCGCACCCGGGATAGGTGTTGTAGTGCCAGGTGCCGCCCACGTCGCCGCCGCGCTCGAGCACCACGAAGTCGTCGTCGCCCTGCTGCTTGAGGCGGATCGCGGTGCCCAGGCCGGAGAAGCCGCTGCCGACGATGGCGACGTCGAGCTGGCTGGGCTGCGGGCGCTTGGCTGACATGGGGGTTACGTACCCGTAAGTTACAGGCCTGTAACATAGCATCATGAGCGCCAAGGTGGCCGCCGCCATCCGCATGAGCGCCGCCGAGCGTCGCGAGCAGCTGCTCGACGCGGCCAAGGCGATCATCGACCGCAGCGGCTTCTATGCGGTCTCGATCGAGGCGGTCGCGCGGGAAGCCGGCATCACCAGGCCGGTGGTCTACGGGCACTTCCAGGATCTGGCGGGGCTGCTCGACGCGCTGATCGAGCGGGAGGGCGAGCGCGCGCTGCGCCAGCTCGAGACGGTCCTGCCCGGCAAGCTGAGCGAAGGTGATTCGCGCGGGGCCCTGATGGCCGCCATGAAGGGCTACCTCGAAGCCGCGCGCTCCGACCCCGCGACCTGGCGCCTGGTCCTGATGCCGCCGGAGGGAGCGCCGCAGAGCCTGCGCTCGGCCATCGCCAGCGGTCGGGCGGCGGTGCTCGCCCAGCTGGCCGCGGCGGTCGAGCCCGCCCCCGGCCGCGGCCTCGGCTCACCCGACCCGGAGCTCACGGCCCGCATGCTCTCGGTGCTGGCCGACGAGGCGGTGCGCCTGACGCTCAGCGACCCCGAGCGCTACCCGGCCGAGCGGATTCTCGACCACACCGGCTGGATGCTTCGCGGCCTGCCGGGTGGCAGCTAGGGCTTCGCCGGGAGGAGGCGACGGGGGTCGGCGCTACGCTAGTTCGCAGGGAGATTGGGATTTGACAGACAAGCCGAAGACGCATTGGGACCGGGCGGCCGAGCGCAAGCGCGAGAAGCTCGAGCACATGAGGCAGCAGATCGAGGCCGGGACCCTGACCGTTCGCCAGATGACGCCGGCCGAGCGCAAGCGGCATCCGCCGTCGGCGCGGCCGGCCCCGAGGCGGCGGTGGAGATAATCCCGCCGCCCCGCGGCCTCGTCCCGAGATTGAAGAACCTCATCGCCGCCTCCACGGCGATCGCCGTCGTGCTCTGCGTGATCCCGTCCTCGTCGGTCGCGGCGATCGGCGCGCGCGAGTTGACCGTCATGACCTTCAACATCAAGCACGCCAAGCTGTCACCGACCGGAGTCGCCGGGGTGGCTGCCGTCATCCGCTCGGCTCACCCCGACGTCGTGGGCCTGCAGGAAGTCGATCGTTCGTGGTCGCGCAGCGGGAACGTCGACGAAGCCGCCGTGCTGGGTCAGGCCCTGGGCATGAAGAGCTTTTTTCAGCCCAACCTCAACTGCGTCTCGGCCGACCTGTCCGGCGACGGCTTCTGTCAGTACGGCAACGCCATCCTCAGCCGCTATCCGTTCGTCGGCACCAGCCCCCGCCTGTATTCGCTCCCCAGCGTCCCTCGCGCCGAGCCTCGGGGCCTGGCCCGGATCTCGATAAACGTGGGCGGGCGGATCGTGGATCTGTTCAACGCCCATCTCACCTACATCAACTCCCTGCGCCCGCGCCAGGTGGAGTTCATCCAGAACCTGGTGCGCCACGACCGCCGGCCCTTCGTCCTGACCGGTGACTTCAATGCGCGTCCCTTCTTCCCGGAAATGGTCAGCCTGCGCCGGGTCGTGCGCGACGCGCCGTCCGTGGCCGGGCGCCCCTACCTGCGCACCTACGCCGTCGGGACGCCGGTCCGGTTCGACTACATCTTCCTCCCCCGCCCTCCCATCGATGGTCCGCCGCAGCGTGTTCTGGCGCTGAGCGCCCGGGTCATCTACCTGCCCCAGGTCTCCGACCACCGACCCCTGGTCACCCACGTCCGGATTCAGGCAACGCGGCGCTCGACAGCTCGCTAGCGCGAATCGCCGCTGGGCTTTTAGTAGCCGCGCTCGATGTAGCTGAGCCAAGCCTCGCTCGCCGCGACCTGTTCGTCGGCCGCAGATAGCTCGACCGTGGCGCACAGCTTCTGCGCGCTGCCTCGGGCGTCCTCCTCGATCTGGCGCCGGCGGTCCTGATCGTTGCGCGCAGCGTCCAGACGCCGGATCGCGTCAGCATGGGCCTGCCCGCCGGTCCGCGGGCTGTGGGGCAGGGTCATGGGTGACGGGGACAGGGTCATCGCTGACCGTCCAAGGATGTGCGCCAACCCGCGCGGGAAGGCCGCCAGTGGGCTTGGCGCGCCACCTCGGCATCGGTGATGCGCAGGCTCTCTATGTCAGCCGTGACCACCGCCCCGAGCTGCCTGATCGCGTCCTCCAGGGCCGCTACGCGCTGCTCCAGCGTCATGGCTTCTCCGTCCTCTGCTCGGGGGTGTAGTGCTGAGGGGCGACCGCGAGGAGACGTCCGATCCGCTCGCTGAACCCTTCGCGGTCGGGTTGGGGAACCGGAAACCCGCGCTCGTCGAACTGGAGCGGGTGTGCGGCTGGTCTCCGGCCTCGGTCGTACTCAGTCAAAAGCGTGGGCCGACTGTCGCGGTGGCTACTGCTTACGCATGCAAGCTATGCGCCGGTTGGGCCATCCACATCCGAGCTACGCCCGGTTTCAGGGTCGGTAGAAAGTACGGTTTTGACGACCCCGCGAGCATGCATCGGGGCGCCTGGCAGCTCTGCGTCAGTCCAGTGCGCAGCGTGCCCCTTCGATGGGCGTCGAATCCGAGGCCCGTAGCAGGTCTCAGTTACCGAGGGCGCCGCCCAAGTGTCGCGCTTTCTTTTCTTGCCGACGGGCCCCTCATCCATCTTCGGGAGCGCGCCCGAGAGGAATCGACCTCTGGCCTTCGGTCCGTACGTACCTGTGAGCCGTTCTGTGTCGCCCGCGCGCGCCTACCCCGGCTCGGGCAGCAGCCGGTCGACGAGCTCGAGGGCCGGGCGGCCCTCGAACAGGGGCAGGGCGTCGGGGCGATAGAGGATCAGGGCCAGGCTGGGCGCAACCATGAAGTCCGCGGCGTTTAGCTGCGCTTCGCCGAGGACCCCGTCGGCGATCCAGGCGTCGATCCGGTCGAGCATCGCGGGAAGGTCGGCGAGGAGCTCGCGCTCCGCGGCGGTGCCGGCGGCGAACACGCGTCCGATCTGCGGCATGATCAGGCGCCGCGTGAGGGTGCGCCGGTACAGCAGATAGCCCATTCGGCCGTCCGCGGCCGAGCGGCTGGACCCCGCCGGGTCGCGCACCGCCCAGGCCAGGGCGATCCGGCGGGCGGCCATCTGAAGCGTCTCGTTCGCCCAGCGCTCGGCCTCCTCAACCGCGCGCCGCCGTCCGGGGTCGGCTGGGAACAGCGACGGCTCGGGGTGGCGATCGTCCAGGAAGCGGGCGATCTGGCGATTGGTCGAGACCCGCTGGCCGTCGCAGGCGAGCGCCGGGACGGTCGCGAGAAGATCGCCGATGCGGATCCCAAGCGTGCGCAGTGTGCCCGCGGTGCGCGTCTCCCCGCCGGCGTCGAACCCGCGCAACCGCACCGCCAGCGGATGCAGCAAGGTGACCACGTCGACGCGTCGGTAGGAGACCTGTTTGTGCTCGAGCATGAGGATCGCCGAGCGGCAGGCGTGTGAGCCGGGGATGACGTAGAGCCTGTACATACTGACTGGCCAGTCGGTATGCTACCCGGATGGTCCAGAGGGTAAAACCCAGAGCGGGACGACCTCGTGGGCCGCGCCTCGACCGGCGCACTCGCGCCGCTCGGGCGCAGGACCGTGAGGGTCGTGACGAGCTCCTGACAGCGGCGCTGCGGGTGTTCGCCTCCCGGGGCTACCGGGATGCTGGCGTTGACGAGATCGCCGCCGCGGCGGGCTACTCGAAAGGGGCGCTCTATTGGCACTTCCGGGGCAAGGAGGAACTGCTGGTGGCGCTGCTCGAGGAGCACATCGACGCGCCGATGCGCGAGATGGTCGCGCTGCTGGAGTCGGCGCCGCCCGAACGCGACATGTCGGTGGAGGCAAGCCGGGAGTTCGCTCGGCGGCTCAGCAAGCGGCGCGACGCCGTGCTGCTCGAGCGCGAGTACTGGAGCCTCGCGATCCGCGATCCCGAGCTGCGCGCCCGCTACGCCGAGCGCCAGAGGGAGCTTCGCGGCGCCCTCGCCGGCGCGCTGGAGGCGCGGGCGCGCCACCTCGGAACCCCCGAGCTCCCGATGCCGGCGCAAGACGTCGCTCGCATCGTGATGAGCATCATCGGCGGGCTCACAGTCGAGGAGCTGATCGAGCCGGGATCGGTTCGCCCCGAGCTCCTCGGCGAGACCCTCGCCCTCGTCTACGCCGGCCTTGTGGCACGCGCGCAAGCGCGGACTCCCTCCTGAGCTCTGCCGACCAGGGCGGGGCAAGGGGCGCTGCTGGGTTCCCAGACTCATCCTATGATCGAGTGCCGATGCGCCTCTACCGCGACCTGTTCATCCGTCTGGGGCGAGCCCGGTGGTTCTCCTGGCTGTCGATTCACCTGCTGGTACCGATCGACCGCTTCTGCTACCGGCGCAGCGGCGGGCGCTTCTCGCTGCTGCACTTCGGTCGCCGGCGCGAGCCGGCGCTGCAGACCCTGCTGCTGACCACGAGGGGGCGCAAGAGCGGACACCCCAGGACCACCCCGGTCCTATACCTCCAGGATGACGACCAGCTGGTGGTTGTCGGCTCCAACTTCGGCCAGGGCCGTCATCCCGCTTGGTCGGCGAACCTGCTGGCCGACCCTCACGCCTGGGTCCAGATACGCGATCGCCGCCAGGAAGTCACCGCGCGCCTGGCCACCGACGAGGAGAAGGCGGCGCTGTGGCCCACGCTGCTGGAGCTATATCCGCCGTGGCAGGCCTACACCGAACGCACCGACCGCCAGTTTCGGGCCTTCTTGCTCGAGCCGGCCTGAGGTGACGCGCATCGTCGTCATCGCGGGCAGCCTGCGCCAGGCGCGCCCGACAGGATTCGAACCTGTGACCTTCGGTTCCGTAGGGAGATCCCGACCATATCCGCGAGGGACCGCTACCGGCCGAAAGCGCCCGATTAGCAGGTGATTCAACTGCCGCTAGGAGCCGCTACGGACCGGGAGATTCCGGAGCGATAAGGGCGAAGCAAGGGCGGCTATTGATCGCCACTTGGCAGAGAGTCGGATGGACGGGGCTGCTGGCCTTAGCCGTTTGATTCGTCCGCTTCTGGGAAATCACGGTCGAAACGGAGTACCAGGAGTGTGCGCCAGCGTGTCTTCGGAGGGACACGCCTGGGCACCCGGTTGTCCACCGAAGGAGGAGACTTGATGAGGCGGCTGATTGGGGTTCTCGCGCTGCTCGTAATTTGCGCTTGTCCTAGCAGCGCGCTCGCGGCCCAATCTGACATTGCGAGGGGGGCCGGGGAGGTGGGGCCTATTGCACCCAGCAAATTCCGCTTTGCGGCGCGGAGTGGGCCGCTCGGTGAGGATCCGTCCGGCACTATGTCGCTCCAGACAAACGCCTTCACGGTCGAGGCGCGCGTCACGTGTCTAGCCGTGCTCGGCAACGTCGCCGGGATGCTCGGCGATGTCACGCGCGCCGAGGGCATCCCGGCCGAGACACTCGAGTTCCGGGTCCAGGACAATGGCCCCCACCAGCCAGACGGATTCTCCTACGCCGTCCATCCCACGAACGATCCGCCCCTGCCTGGAGGGGTGTTCTGCGCGCCTATACCACCACCGCCTGCCCAGGTTCTCGTTCGGGGGAATATTCTGGTGCGCGACGCTGTGCCTTAGCGGGCAGCGGTTCGGCAACCGCTCTCCGGCGACCGGCTCGGCGGTGTACCGCTTAGCTTCCCGGTGCCGCGTTCTGAGTAGCCGAGGATCCGGGAACCAGCTTGACCACCGCCCAGAACTCGGCTGGCTGACCGCGAAACTCGTCGAGGGGGCGCATGGCTCGCCCCCACTCTGGCATAGGGCCGAGATCCCGCGACGGGCAACTAGATCTCTCGGGTCCGGCCTAGAAGCCGCCAACAGGTCAGTCTTCGCAGACTCGCTGCGGATGGGCGAGCCGGGTCCCGTAAGCCGTCGTCACCCGAACGCTCGTATAGAGCCGCCGGTGACAGAAGTCCGGGCGAAGACCGAAGGCAGTTACGCGCGCCGCGATATGCGCGAAGGGCAGGTGGAATCCGCGGTCGATCCCGATCGCGTAGGCGGTCGGTCGGCCCCATGAGCGCCAGCGAAGCCCCGCCAGGTTGACGCCCTGAGAGAAGGACGCGCGGGGCGGCAGGACCGTGCAGGTCAGAGGCGCCCGTCGGACCAGCGGGTTCCCGGTCAGCGGCGAGTTGCAGACGATCGCTGCGGGTGCCGGGGTGACCGCGCGCGCCGCGGCGCCGAACGGCTGCACCGCGACCACGAACATCGCGATCCAGGTCAGCGCCAGGTATCTCGCCCGCATCTCGCTGCCGCGGCCTACGATCTTCTGCTCGTCTAACTCGTGCCGCCGCCTGGCGGGCCATCGAGTGCGTGAACCACGAGGCTCTTG